>DATJUA010000027.1:0-14003 GCA_035502815.1 Solirubrobacteraceae bacterium | reverse complement strand
CAGATACCACGCGATCACCGCGATCAGCACAGCCAGCGGCAGTACCAGCGTGAGAATCGATCCCGCGAGGAAGTCCGAGGCTATCGGTATGGCCAGGCCTGGCACCGGCATCTACTGCAGAAGATAGAGAACGACATAGGTCAGGACGCCGATCGCGGCGAGAAAGCTCCAGTAGAAGACCGCCGCGTCCAGGCCCGGCGCGATCAGACGGTCCGGTTCGTGCACGTCGCCCTCGCTGCCGGCGGGGGTGCGGCGCGCGCGCAGCTCGGTCGCGACCTGGGTCTCGAGCCAGTACATCGTGGCGAGCACCGCGATCAGATAGAAGCCGGTCCAGCCGACGAACACGCTGGCGTAGGCGCCGTTCGTGGGCCCGAAGTCCTGGACCGTGTACTCGATGCACTGCAGCGCGATCGCGGCCAGCCCGAGCGCCACAGCGAGCACGCCGGGCGCCAGCCAGCCGGCCGAGCCGGCCTTCATGCGCCGGCCGGCCACGATCGCCGCCAGCGCGCTGATCACGATGCACGCTATGAACGCGGCGCCGAGACCCTGATCTGGGTGCACGTGCGCCGGCCGCCACATGTGGTTCTGGTTGAGCGAGCGCAGGTAGAAGTAGGCGAACACGAACGCCAGGAAGAAGAACGTGGTAGCTCCGCACAGCAGCCGCGACGCGACCGAAAGGGCGCGCGCTCCGACCTCGGGCGGCTCGGCGGGAACGTCGATTTCGCGCGAGATCCCCGGCCCGACCGAGCCCAGCGGCAGGTTTTCGCTCGCCGAGGACATCGCTCAGGCTCCCGCCGCCGCCGCCTGGCTGCCGCCGACCGGCAACGGTGTGCCATAGGGATAGGGGTCGGAGTCGAACACCGGGATTTTGTCGAAGTTGTTGACCGGGATCGGCGTCGGCAGCTGCCACTCGATCGACTTCGAGTGCCACGGATTGGCCTCCGCCGGAATTCGCGCGAAGATCATCGAGTAGACGGCGTTGACGATGAAGATCAGCATCGAGAAGCCGAGCACGAACGCCGAGATCGAGACCCACGTGTTGAGCGGCACGAGGTTGGGTTCGTAGGCGCTGACGCGCCGGGGCATGCCCATGATGCCGAGCGCGAACAGCGGCAGGAACGTCGAGTTGAACGCCAGGAACATCAGCCAGAAGTGCCATTTGGCGAGCGTCTCGTTGAACCGCAGGCCGGTCATCTTCGGCACCCAGTAGTAGATCGCGGCGAAGAAGCTGAAGATCAGCCCGCCCATGATCGTGTAGTGGAAGTGGGCCATCACGAAGAAGCTGCCGTGCAGCTGGGTGTCGGTGGCGACGTCCGAGAGCACGACCCCGGAGGTGCCGCCGATCAGGAAGTTGAAGGCCCATGCCCCGCAGAACAGCATCGGCACCGTCAGGCTGATCTTCCCCTTCCACAGTGTGCCCATGAAGCACAGGAAGATGAAGCCGGTGGGGATCGAGATCAGCTCGGTGGAGAGCATGTAGAACGGGCGCAGGTCGGCGTTCATGCCGGACACGAACAGGTGGTGCTGCCAGACGAAGAAGCTCAGAAACGCGACTCCGAGCATCCCCGCGATTCCCAGGCGGTAGCCCCAGAGCGGCTTACGGGCGAACACGACGATCAACTCCATCACGACCCCGAACCCGGGCAGGGCGAGGATGTACACCTCGGGGTGGCCGAAGAACCAGAACAGGTTCTCGAACAGGTAGGAGCTGCCACCCTGACCGGGGACGTAGAACGCAGTCTGAACCGTCCGGTCCATCGTCGCCATCAGCAGCGCCGCGATCAGCATCGGCGCCGCCAGCAGCATCAGTGTCGCGGTCGCGAACGACCCCCAGGCGAAGATCGGCAGCCGCGACCACGTCATGCCCGGCGCGCGCATGGTGACGATCGTCGCGATGATGTTGAAGCCGAATAGCGTCATCGCGATTCCGACACAGGCGAAGAATCCGATGTATGCGTCGTAGCCGGCCGTGCCCTGGTCGCCCAGCGGCTGATATCCCGTCCAGCCGGTCTGGAAGCCGCCGAAGAAGATCGTCGTGAGAAGGATCACCGAGCCGGCCATCAGCAGCCAGAACGTGAACGACTCGATGCGCGGGAACGCCATCCGCCGGGAGCCGATCATGATCGGTAGCAGCCAATTGGCGAATGGCCCCAGGATCCCCGAGGTCATGACCCCCATCATCATGGCCCCGTGCAGGCCGACCAGCGTCAGATACTGGTTGGCGCCGAACACGTGCACGTTGGGCTGGAGCAGCTCGGTCCGGATCAGCATCGCGTTCAACCCGGCGACGAAGAAGAACAGCCCAATGCCGATCATGTACTGCTTGCCGACGACCTTGTGGTCGGTGCTGAGGCTGAAGTAGCGGAACAGCCCCTGCTCCTCAGATTCCTTCTCCGCCAGGCTGGGGGCAGCCCCCAGCATCCGCTGTACCGGGTAGTTGGCGAACCCGAGGCCCACCAGGAACCCGACCACGCCGAGGAAGTACCCGAGCATGATCCCGATGTCGTTCTGGCCCGACTCCGTCGCGTAGTAGGCGACGCCGACGCCGTGGATGTGAGGGCCGATGGCGGAGTAGCCGATGAACCAGCCGCCGATCCCGAGGATGATTCCCGTCAGCATGTTGAAGCCGAGCAGCTGGCGCCAGCCGGTCCGCGGGGCTCCGGGCGTCACCGCGATCGTGCTCATCCGCCTCTCCTCAGGGGTTGTGGGAAGTAGGTCTTGCTGTACGGCCCCAGATTGCCCGTGGCCGGTGCGTACTGCACCCGCTGCTGCGTGATCCAGCTGGCGAACTGTGCCCTGGACACGACCGTGCCGCTGTTGAACATGTAGCCGTGCCAGACGCCGCACAGCTCCGCGCACCGCACCTCAAAGTTCAGGGGACCCTTGGTGGTGACATACGCGACGTTGTTAACGCCGGGGTTCGCGTCGGCCTTCACGCCCAGCTGGTAGGCCCAGAAGGAGTGGATGACATCGAGCGAGGTGACGTTGAACTGGATCAACGTGTGCTCGGGCAGATCCAGCGTACGAGTCTCGACCCCGCCGTAGGTGGGGAACCGGTAGGTGAACTGCCACTGCTGGGCGATCACCTGGACCGGGAGCACCCGCGTCCCCGCGGGCGGCTTGGGCACGGAGATCGGGTTCGGTCCCTGGCCGCCGCCCGATCCGTCGGCCAGAAGCCGCACGGTCCCGTATCCGGCCAGAAACAGCACCATTGTCGTCGTCACCGCGAGCCACCAAAACTGGATGCTCGCGTTGCCGCGGATCGGTGGGCCGTCGACGATGACCTCCGGGGTCCGCTCGCGGAACGCCCACATCGCGTAGAGCATGTACACGAGCACACCCAGCGCCACGGGCGTCGCCAGCGCCAGCAGCACCGTGTTGTCGGTTACCTGGCCGGCAGCCTCGACGGTTCCCGTCCCGGGGGGAAGGCCGGGACCAACCACGAACACGATGATCGGCGTCACGATCACGGACGCCAGCAGCCAGAGCAGCGCGATGTTCCGGAAGTGGGGCTTGTCGTCCATGCTCGAGCGCCCCGCAGCTAGCTCATACGACCTTGAGGAAGCCGCCCATGTACCCGACCGTCTGCATCGGGCCGCCGTTGCCCTGGATGAACCCGGCGGCGCACGGCACGAAGCACTGCCAGCGGTACAGCCCCTTCGCCGGCGTGCGGAACGTGAACGAAACCGTCACATGCGCGTCGCTCAGGGGGCAGGGCGCGTTGGCGCACAGGTTCTTCGCATTGGCGTTCGCGCCCGGGAGGGGGACCGACAGACCGATCTG
Organism: Solirubrobacteraceae bacterium; assembly: GCA_035502815.1. GTDB lineage: Bacteria > Actinomycetota > Thermoleophilia > Solirubrobacterales > Solirubrobacteraceae > Palsa-465. The sequence continues at coordinate 10,220 of DATJUA010000027.1, read as the reverse complement.
AGGAATCGCAAACGTATGGGCCGGCGCCGCAGGGTTCACCACGGCGGCCGGCTTGCCGTTGTAAAGCACCGATCCGTCCGTCCCGGCGGTCTGCGAGAAATACGGGTTGCGCAGTCCGGTCGCGGTGTCGTACTGGTAGATCGTGAAATGCACGAGCGTGTTCGCGGGCACCTGGAACGTCGTGTCGTGACGCCAATCGGTCGAGCTTGAGTTCACCACGTAGTACGAGACCCAATCGGGGTGAGGGTCGGTGAGCTCGGCGGCGGGCACGGTCGCGAGGTAAAGCTGGGTGCCGGTCGCCGTGCTCGTCGCGGCCACCGAGCCGGGCACGTTGATCAGGTAGAGGCCGATGTAGATGCCGATTCCCGCGCAGACCGCCACGAGGATCACGGCCGTGACGAGGGCCCGTGCGGCCCGCCCGCTCATCTCATCTCTCCCTTGTCGGCGTAGACGGTCACGACAGAAGCCACCGATAGCTCGACGGCAAACGTTTGCGGGCTAGGGAGCGACAGCTTGTCTCCTCGTCTCGGCGGGCGTTATACCGCCGCGACGGTAGATGTGTCAAGGGGACCGTGTCCCCATTCGGACATCGGCGTGGAGCCATCAGAAGTTGCCCGTCATCGCTTGCACGATCGTCGTGGTGTCGTCCACGTCCTCGCCGGACGCCAGCAGGCATTCATTGGTGATCAGGTTGATGATGTCCGTCGAGGTGATGTGCCCGGCTACCGGACCGTGCTCGTGTGCGTATCGCTGTGCGAAAGCGGTCTGCTGGTTCCAGGTGGCGTTGCCCCAGTCCGAGCACGTGGTGGCATCGGTCACCGCGCCGGCTTTGGGACCGAGCACGGCGAACAGGAGCATCGCCAGCAGCAACGCGCAGCTCGCCGCCACGGCGAGCGCGAGCAGCTTGTGCGTCGCGACCACGCCCCTGAGCGTCAGCTTCTGGTCGGTACCGCCGGGCCGGTATGCGGAGCTGCCACTGGTTACCAAGAACCCCACGTTCTTTTCGGTCCTGCCCGTCGCGAGCCCGCACTTATATTCCCTTGCCCCCGACCCGTCAAGACGAGGGGGCGCCAGGACCGTGAGCGTTTCCTTATGCCGAGTCTTCGCTAGGGCGCATCCGCGCCGCCGTGCGCGCGGAGCACGCGAGCGTCGATCCGGCCGGCGTAGCGGGAATCACCGACGATCAGCGTCGGGGTGGTGACGATCCCACCTCGGACGCCGGCCTGGAAGTCGCGCTCGACCCGGGCCCGGATCTCGGGGTTGCGCCGATCGGCCTCGAAGCGCTCGAGATCAAGTCCGAGCGCTCCGGCCCGCTCCCACAGGTGGGGGTCCTCGAGTCGCCCCTGATCGGAGAACAGCAGGTCGTGCATCTCCCAGAACCGGTCCTGGCGTGCCGCCGCCTCGGCCGCGCACGCCGCCGCCCAGGCGCGCGGATGGCTCGAGCGCACGGGAAAGTGCCGGAATGCCACGCGCAGGCGCGCCGGGTGGAGCTTCGGGGCGAGCGCGGCGCAGTACGGGCACTCGAAGTCGCTGTAAAGCAGCGCCACCGGCGCGTCGGCCGGCCCTCTGACGTGGTCATCCGGGACCAGGCCCGGCAGCGGAGACGAGGTGAGCTCGCTCACGTACGGCCCTGAGCTGGACGTGCGGAGCTCTAGGTTCTCGCGGCGAGCGCGTCGAGCCCGTCGAAGATCAGGTTCGCGCCGGGCAGTTCGCCCGGTGACGGAGCCTGATAGCTCCACGCCACCACCCCATCTGGTCCGACGATCATCAGCGCGCGTTGCGGGAAGCCGCCTGGGTGATACACGCCGAGGGCACGACAGGCCTCGCCCTTGGGCTCGAAGTCCGACAGCTGCGGGATGCTCACGCCAAGCTTCTCCTTGAACGCCGTCTGCGACCAACCCGAGTCGCAGGAAACGCCGTACATGACGACATCGCGCTTGGCCAGGTAGTCGCTGAGGACCTCCTCGTAGAGTCCGAGCTGGTCGGTGCAAACGGGACTGAACGCGAACGGATAGAAGACGAGAAGCGTCGTGTGGCCCACGAGATCGGCCCGCGTGAAATCGGCGCCGTCCTCCCGCTTCAGCGTGAGCTCGGGGACCGGCGTCCCCGGCTGGAGCGGCCCCTCGCTCACCGGCGCAGGCCGAGCTCGCGCAGGACGGTGCGGTAGCGCTCGAGGTCGCTGTCCCGCAGGTAGTTGAGCAGCCGCCGTCGCCGGCCGACGAGCATCAGCAGGCCGCGGCGCGAGTGGTGATCCTTGCGGTGCTCGCGCAGGTGGACGTTGAGATCGTTGATCCGCTCGGTGAGCAGCGCGATCTGGACCTCGGTCTTGCCCGTGTCCGCGTCTCCGTCGCCGAACCGGGCGACGAGCTCCTGCTTACGTTCCTGGGTGATTGCCATCGGCTCGCTGAGGCTAGCAGGCCGGATGTTTGCGGCCGTTTACGACCGTCCCGCGCACACCTCACGGGTGCGCTCGACGTCGATACGCATCTGCTCGGTCAGCGCCCGGGGCGAATCAAATCGCCGCTCGCCGCGCAGGCGCTCGAGGAAGTCGATCCGCAGGATCTCCCCATACAGGTCCTCGTCGGTGTCGAGCAGATAGGCCTCGACGAGCAGGGCCCGGCCCGTTCCGAAAGTCGGGCGCACTCCGATGCTGACCGCCGCGCACGCCTGCTGCGTGCGCGCGGCGTAGATTCCGTGTCCAGGACAGACGAGCCCCTCGTCCGGGACGATGTTCGCGGTGGGGAAACCCAGGGTGCGGCCGCGGCGATCGCCTGCCACCACCTCGCCCCGGAGCCGAAACGGCGCGCCGAGGAACCGGGCGGCGAGCGCGACCTCGCCCGACAGCACGAGTCCCCGGATGTGGCTGGAGGAGACGATCTCGCCGTCGACCTCGACCAGCGGCACCACGCGCGTCTGGAACCGAGGGTCGGATTCGAGCATGGCCGGGTCGCCCGCCGCGCGGTGCCCGAAGCGAAAGTTCTCGCCGACCGACACCCGCGTGGCCTGGAGGCGATCGACGAGGATGTGATCGACGAACTCCTCGGGGCTCTGATGGGCGAACCCCTCGTCGAACGGGATCACGACCAGCTCCTCGACGCCGAGTCCGGCGATCAGCTCGGCCTTGGCCTCGAGGCTGGTCAGGAGCCTCGGCGCTGCCTCGGGGCGAACCACGCGGAGGGGGTGCGGCTCGAACGTCAGCACCGTGTCGCTGCCGCGGATCACCTCCCGGTGGCCCAGGTGGACCCCGTCGAACTCCCCGACCGCCACCCGCCGCGGCCGCTCCCGGACCTCGGAGAGCATTGTCAGCTGCATCGGGGCGGAAGGCTACGCGACCGTCGGTGCCGCAGCGGTCGCGACCCTCGGTGGCGCTCGCCCGCGACCGTCGGTGGCGCGGCGGTCGCGACCCTCGGTGGCGGTCGCCGGGCGCCTGGGTCATAACTCCGCACTCGACGATCCGTCGTTGCCCAGTTCCGCGCCAGGAGCCGTATATGGCGTTGAATCGGCATTCACCGCCGCGGCGGGGCCGAGTGTGGGGTTATGACCCACGAGCTTCAGCCGCGGAGGCCGACGGTCGGGCGCAGAGTGCCGTCGGGCTGGGGCGAGGCGAGTGCGATCAGGCCCTCGGCGTCGGTCAGACGGACGACCTCGGCGCCACCGAGGGCCGCCAGCGCGCCACCGGGGGCACCCACCACGCCACCGTGGGCGGCCCGCCGGGCCTGCTCGGGATCGGCCAGCCGGACCTCCGGGATGAAGCCGATCGCGTCGTTCAGCTCCACGATCCGCTCGGGATCGGCGTCGTCCACGTCGAAGCACCCGATCCGCGTCCGCCGCAACGCCTCGCAGTACGCGTCGCCGAGCGAGGCGATCAGACTGCGCACGTATGTCCCGGACGAGCACTCGATCTCGAATCCACGCCGCTCACCCTCCCGCCAGCGCTCCTGGAAGCGATACACGCGCACCTCGCGCTCGGCCAGCTCGACCGCCTCGCCGGCCCGCGCGAGCGCGTACGCCCGCCGGCCGCCCACCTTCACCGCCGAGAAGGCGGGTGGCCGCTGGCGGATCAACCCGACCGGGAAGGCGAGATCACCACCCGGCACGACGCCGGTGACAACGATCTCCCCCTCGGGGTCGCCAGTGCTGGACACCGCCCCGAAGCGGGCGACCGCCGAGTAGGTCTTGGGCAGGGCCATCACGAAGCGCTGCACGCGGGTGGCTCGACCGACGAGCACGAGCAGCAGCCCGGTGGCGAACGGGTCAAGCGTGCCGGCGTGGCCGACCTTGACCCGCACGCCACGCGTCCGGAGGGCGTGACGTATCTCCGCGACCACGTCATGCGAGGTGATCCCGGCCGGCTTGTCGTAGAGGACGACGCCGTCTATTTCGTCTCGCCCGCCCCGTCGGCGAGCGCTTGGGCCACCTCTCGGCGCAGGAACTCGACGAGCTCGTCCCACTCCATCGAGGTGGAGAAGCCGGCCGCCTGCCGGTGCCCGCCGCCGCCCTGGACCCGCGCGATCGCCGACACGTCGACCCGGTCGTCGCTGGCGCGCAACGACACCTTGCGCGGCGGGGAGGAGCCGTTGTCGCCGATCCGGGCGCGGACGAGCGCTGCCACCGCGGTGCCCTCAACCGAGCGGAGGTGGTCGATCACGCCCTCCGAGTAGCTCTCCTCGGCGTCGGACTCGGCGAAGTCGCGCGCATCGAGCTCGGTGACGGTCAGCCGGCCGCCGTCGTAGCGCTCGACCTTGGACAGCCCCCGCGCGAGCAGCGCGAGCTTCCCGTACGGCACGCCCTCATACACCCGTCGGTAGATCTCGTGCACGTCGACGCCGGCCTCGATCAGGTCGGCGGCCATCAGGTGCGCCCGCGGGCCAGTGTTCTCGTACATGAACCGGCCGGTATCGGTGATCAGCCCGACGTAGAGCGCCTCGGCGATCGTCAACGTCGGCTTCACGCCGAGCCCGGGCATCAGGTCCCACACGATCTCGGCCGTGCACGAGGCCTCCGGGATCACGTAGTTGACGGTGCCGAATCGCGTGTTGTCGTGGTGGTGGTCGATGTCGATGATGTGCGCGCCCGGATGCCGGAACGCCTCGGCCGGGTTGCGCTCGAGGTTGCCGCAGTCCAGAAACACGATCGTCCGCTCGGCCAGGTCTTCAGGCGGTGACTGCACGAGCCGAGACAGCGTGAAGAAGCCGTACTCGTTCGGGAGAGGAAACTCGCCGGCGTCGATGAACATCAGGCTGTCGCGGCCAAGCGCGAGCAGGATCTCCTGCATCGCAATGAGCGACCCGAGCGCGTCGCCGTCCACGTTCTCGTGGGTGACGACGATCAGCTTCTGGGCCGAGTTCAGCTCGGTGAGTACCTGATCACGCGTCGCCGCCGCGCCATTCTCACCCATCCGGACCGCGCCCCTCGTCGATCAGTTGCGAGATCCGCATGCCGCGATCGATCGACTCGTCGTATTCGAAGGTGAGCGTCGGTGTGTGCTTGAGCGGCAACTCGCCGGCCAGACGACCCTGGAGGAAGCCGTGCGCCGAGCGCAGGCCCTCGAGTGTCTCGCTGCGCACGACTTCATCGCCAAGGACACTTACATACACGCGCGCATGGCGCAGATCGGGAGAAGTCTTGACTGCGGTCACGGTCACGAATCCAACGCGTGGATCCAGAAGGTCCTTGGCGATCGCCTCGCTGAGCACTGCGCGCACAGCCTCGTCGACTCGCCTCATCCGGCCGTCGCTCATCCTAGCCGCTCGCTCCTCATCGTGGTCGGTACCTGTTAGCGCTCACTCGCACAAGTCCTCCACGGAAGTGACGATGCGTTGGATCTGAACATGCTCCGGCCACCGCGCGTCGATCCAGCGCTCGAGATTGTCGGCCGCCGCCGAGAGCACCGAAAGCGAGCCTCCGGTCAGCGCCGCGGTCAACCTGGCCCGCTGCCATAGGTCCTGGTGGTCCACCTCGGACACGGCGGCGCCCAGACGCCCGTGGAGCTGAGCCTTGATCGAGGACAGCTCCTTGCGCTTGGTCTTCAGGCTTCCCAAGTCCGGGAAGTGCAAGTCGATCACCAGCACCGCGACGAAACCACTGGCCGACATTCGCGGCCACCCAGTAACTAGTGTCCGAGCCCGCCCACTGCTACACCAGCTCGCGTTCGACCTGGCGCGTGGCGTACGCCTCGAGCATGTCGCCTTCCTTGATGTCGGCGAAGTCTCTGAGCACGACGCCGCAGTCGTATCCGGCGGCGACCTCGCGGACGTCCTCGTTGAAGCGGCGCAGGCTCTGGATCTCGCCGTCGTAGATGACGGTGCCGTCGCGCACGAGCCGAACCTTCGAGCCGCGGGTCACGCGGCCGTCGATCACGTGACAGCCGGCGATCGTGCCCACGCGCGAGGCCCGGAAGATCTGGCGCACCTCGACGGTGCCGAGCGTCTCCTCGACCTCCTCGGGCGCGAGCATGCCCTGCATGGCGTCGCGCAGCTCCTCGATCGCCCGGTAGATAACCGAGTAGTGGCGGATCTCGACGCCCTCGCGCTCGGCCACGGCCCGTGCGTCGCCGACCGGGCGGACGTTGAAGCCCAGCACGATCGCGTCGGAGGCGGAGGCGAGCATCACGTCGGACTCGCTGACGCCACCCACGGCCCCGCGAATCACGTTCACCGAGACCTCGTCCTGCGGCAGCTTGGCGATCTCGTCCTCGATCGCTTCGAGCGAGCCGGCCACGTCGGCCTTGATGACCAGGTTGAGCTCCTGGACGCCCGACTTGAAGATGTCCTCGAGCGAGATCTTCTTGCCGCTGCGGCGGGCCAGCGCCTCGGCCTTCAAGCGGGTCGCCCGCTCGGTGGCCAGTTGCCGCGCCCGGCGCTCGTTCTCGACCGCGCGCACGTGCTCGCCGGCCTCGGGGACGCCATCGAACCCGAGCACCTCAACCGGCTCGCCCGGGAGTGCCTGGCCAATGCGATTGCCCAGGAAGTCGCTCATCGCTCGCACCCGCCCCCAATGCGCGCCGGCCACCAGCGAATCGCCCACCTCGAGCGTGCCGCGGCCGATCAAGATCGTCACGACGGGGCCGCGCCCCGGATCGAGCTTTGACTCGATCACGGACCCGGAGGCGGGCGCGTCCGGGTTGGCCCGCAACTCCTCGACCTCGGCCATCACCAGGAGCGTCTCGAGCAGATCGTCGAGGCCCTCCCTCGTCTTGGCCGACACGTTGACAAATTCCGTCTCGCCGCCCCACTCGACCGGCTGGAGCCCGAGCTGAGCCATCTCGGCGCGCACGCGGTCGGGCTGCGCGCCCTCCTTGTCGATCTTGTTGACCGCCACCATCATCGGCACGCCGGCCTCCTTGGCGTGGTCGACCGCCTCCTGGGTCTGCGGCTTGACGCCGTCATCCGCCGCGACCACGATCACCGCGATGTCGGTCACCTTCGCGCCGCGGGCGCGCATGGCGGTGAACGCCTCGTGGCCCGGCGTGTCGAGGAACGTGATCTCGCGGCCGTCGCTTTGCACCTGGTAGGCGCCGATGTGCTGGGTGATCCCGCCCGCCTCGCCCGCGGCCACGCGAGTCTCACGGATCGCGTCCAGCAACGAAGTCTTTCCGTGGTCGACATGGCCCATGATCGTCACCACCGGGGGTCGCTCGACGAGCTGCTCCTCGGCGTCGTGGAACACCGGCTCGACGACGGTCTCATCCTCGGAATGGACGATCTCCACGTCCTTGCCGAGCTCGGCCGCCAGGACCTGGATCGTGTCGTCAGACAGCGTCTGGGTGAGCGTCTTCATCTCGCCCAGCGCCATCAGCTGCTTGATCATCTCCGAGGTCGACACATTGAGGTACTCGGCCACGTCCTTGACCGTCGAGCCCGAGTTGATGCGGATCGCGTCCGGCTCGGCCAGCGCCGTCTGCGAGGGGCGCGACTCGGCCTCCTCGTCGTAGATCCCGCGCCGGCGCCGACCGCGCCGTTGCCGGCGGGGGGGCTGATTGGTCTGGGCGGGAGGACCACCGGTGTTGCGCCGTGAAGCCTGCGAGTCGATCACCACGCGACGCCGGCCGCCGGCGTTGCCGGGCGCCCGCTCGCCTTGCAGCGAGTCGCGCGTGGGTCGCTTGTGCGCGCCCTCACCGCCGCCACCGTCGCCGCGACGGGGCGCTGCGTCGCCGGGCGATGCGGCCTGGGGCTGGGACTGGGATGGGGACTCGGCGCGCGCGGCGGGACGATCCTGCGCCGCGGGCCGCTCCGGCCTGGGCCGCTCGCGCGCCTGGGAGCGCTCACCACCACCGTCGTGGCGAGGCTGCTCCGCCCGCGCGGGCTGGGGCGTGGCGGCCTGCGCCTCGCGGGCGCCGTTTCCGTCGCCAAGCACCCGACGCGCCTCGGCCTCGTCGACCGAGGAGGACACAGCCTTGACCTTCAGGCCTGCCGCCTGCAGTTGCGCCAGCACCTCCTTGGGCGCCAGCCCTCGCTCCTTGGCAATTTCATGAACGCGCTTGCTCATCTGCACCCTGAGTGTAAGCCCCTATTGGAAATAGTCGGCGGCGCCTGACGGCGGCGCCTTGGGAAATAGTCGGCGGCGCCTGACGGCGGCGCCTTGGGAAATAGCCGGCGGCGCCTGACGGCGACGCCTTATTGCCCCTTCGAGACGGCCGAAACCTGGTCGGTGTCCTTGCCCTCGAGCGCCTGATGGGCCTCGATCCCGCAGTACCGGGAGCCGGGCAGCGCCGCGTTCGGGCAACGGCGACCGTTGGACAGGATCGCGTGGCAGCGGCCGGAGGTCTCGTCCTCCTCGTAGCCGTGCTCGGCCTCCTCGGCGGCGAACTCGGTCTCCGAGCGGATGTCGATCCGCCACCCGGTGAGACGGGCGGCCAGACGGGCGTTCTGTCCCTCGCGGCCGATGGCCAGCGAAAGCTGGTCGTCAGGGACGATCACAGTGGCCTGCTTGCCGGCGTCATCGACCAGCACCTCGCGCACGCGCGCGGGTGACAGTGCCTTGGCGACGAACCGGGCGGGTTCGTCGTTGTAGGGGATGATGTCGATCTTCTCGCCGCGCAGCTCGGACACGACCATCCGCACGCGCGACCCACGCGGGCCGACGCACGCGCCAACCGGGTCGACGCCGTCGACGTGCGAGACGACCGCGATCTTCGAGCGGTAGCCCGGCTCCCGCGCCACGTTGGTGATCTCCACCAGGCCGTCGGCGATCTCGGGCACCTCGAGCTCGAACAGCTGCTTGATCAGCTCGGGATCGCGCCGGGACACGATGATGCTCGGGCCCTTGGTCGAGTTGGACACGTCCTTGATCACGGCCTTGATCCGCTGCGAGTGGTCGTAGCGCTCGCCCTCGACCTGCTCTGACTTGGGCAGCAGCGCCTCGACACGCTCGCGCAACTGCACGAGCGTGTAGCGCGAGTCGGACTGCTGCACGATGCCCGTGATCAGCTCGCCGACGCGGTCGCGGTACTCCTCGAACATCATGTCGCGCTCCGCCTCGCGGATCCGCTGGAGAATCACCTGCTTGGCCGTCTGCGCCGCGATGCGCCCGAAGTCGTGCGGCGTGACGTCCTCGGTCTCGATCTGGTCCTCGTACTCCTTGAGCTTCTCGAGGTCGATCTCGGGTTCGGGCGGCTCGCGCATCTCGCCGGTCTCGGGATCGACGGTCGGCTGCTGGTCGGGCGTGGCCTCGACGAGCAGCTGCTCCTCGAGCTCGGGCGGGATCTTCAGCTCCCACACCTTGAAGTCAGCGCTGTCTCGGTCCATTTCGACCTTCGCGTAGCGCGCGGCTCCAGGCGTCTTCTTGTAGGCCGACAGAAGCGCGTCTTCGAGCGCCTCCATCAGCTTCTCGGAAGAGATGTTCTTCTCGGCGGCGAGACCCCGAACGGCCTCGACGATCTCTCTCGACATGACTTCAGTCTCCAGGTACGAGGTTCGAGCGGGCGATCTGCTCGTAGGGAATCGTGACCACGCCCTCCTGAGCGGCGATCGTCACATCCTCTTCCGATGCGCCGACCAGCTCTCCGGTCACGCTCCGATGTCCATCCCGAGCCTCCCGCAGGCGTACGCGCGCATGCCGGCCGAGGTAGCGCGTGTAATGCTGAGGCTTGGTCAGGGGGCGGTCCTGACCGGGAGAGGACACCTCGAGCGAGTAGCGGTCGCGATACTCATTGAGCAGCCCCGAGACGCGTTCGCACAGGACGAGCGTGACTCCCTCGGGATGGTCGATGAACAGTCGCA
>DATJUA010000026.1:0-3395 GCA_035502815.1 Solirubrobacteraceae bacterium | reverse complement strand
GAACACGCCTTCGGCGCCAAGCTGCATGACCAGCGCCGCGTCGGCAGGCGTCGCGATCCCGCCGGCGCAGAACAGCACGACGGGCAACCGTCCATCGGCGGCGATCTGCCGGACGAGGTGCAGCGGCGACTGAAGCTCCTTGGCGGCGGTGGCGAGCTCGGCGTCGTCAAGCGTGGTCAGGCGGCGGATCTCGGAGCGGATCTTGCGCAGATGCGTGACCGCGTTGACGATGTCGCCCGTGCCCGCCTCGCCCTTGGAGCGGATCATCGCCGCGCCCTCGCCGATCCGGCGGAGAGCCTCGCCCAGATTGGTCGCGCCGCACACGAACGGCACGTTGAACGCCCACTTGTCGATGTGGTTGGCCTCGTCGGCCGGCGTCAGCACCTCGGACTCGTCGATGTAGTCGACCTCGAGCGCCTCGAGCACCTGCGCCTCGACGAAGTGGCCGATGCGCGCCTTGGCCATGACCGGGATCGTGACCGTCTCCTGTATCCCCTGGATCATCGTGGGGTCCGACATGCGCGCCACGCCACCGTCCCGGCGGATGTCTGCCGGAACGCGCTCGAGCGCCATCACCGCGGCTGCGCCGGCGTCCTCGGCGATCTTGGCCTGCTCGGGGGTGACCACGTCCATGATCACGCCGCCCTTGAGCATTTCGGCCAGACCGGCCTTGACAGTGAACGTCGCCTCGTCCCGCGGCGTCTGCGAATTCTCGTCCATCCAGGGCGAGTTTAGCTGGGCGCTAGGTTTCCCAGCCATGTCCGCCCAGCCAGTGTTCGAGGGGTCCGATGGCCGATTCGTCGCATCCGAGACGGCCCGTGGCCCTTGGGATCGGCAGGCTCAGCACGGTGGCGCGCCGGCTGCGCTGCTGATGCGGGCGTTCGAACAGCTGCCGGCCGGGGACGGGCTGGGGATCGCCCGGGTGACGTACGAGCTGCTCCGACCGGCGCCGGTCGGAGCCGTTGAGGTCCGCGCCGAGATCGTCCGGCCAGGCGGGCGGGTGCAGCTGCTCGAGGGGTCGATGGTGGCGAACGGGGTCGAGGTGGTACGCGCGCGGGCGCTCCGCGTGCGCCGGGCGGAGCTCGAGACGACGGCCTCCGCTGTCAAGGGCTCGAACTGCCCGGCCATGCCGCCGGGTCCCGATCAGGGCTGTCCACCGGTTCTGGACCTCCCGTTTCGTCCGATCTTCATCCTCGACGCGGTCGAGATCCGATTCGTCTCCGGGAACTGGGGACGAGGTCCCGCCACGGCGTGGTTTCGCCTGAGCCGTCCACTGGTGCAGGGCGAGACGCCCACACCGCTACAGCAGCTGGCCGCTGCGGGCGACTTCGGCAACGGCATCAGCGCCACTCTGTCGTGGGAGGAATACCTCTACATCAACCCGGACCTCACGCTGTACGTGGAGCGCGAGCCGGTCGGGGAGTGGATCTGCCTGGAGTCGCAGACCCGGATCGCCGCGGGCGGGATCGGGATCGCCGAAAGCGTCCTGTATGACGAGCGCGGCCGGGTGGGGCGGGCAACTCAGGCGCTGCTGGTGGCTCCGCGCTAGAGGCGGTTATTGCCCGACTGGCCGTCCCGCAGGTACGAGAGGAGGCCGCCCGCGACCAGGATCTCGCGCTCGTGCTCGGAGAAGTCCTGGCTCAGGGCCAGATCCTCGTCGCTGTCTTCGATCCGGGCAGTGATCGTGTCCAAGCCACTCTCGAGCTCCTCGCGGAGCTTGGGCAGCGACCACTTCTGGCCGACCTCGGCCTTGTCGTAGTCGGCCGGGTCGGCGAACGTGAGCGCGACGATCCCCTGCGCGATCAGGTTGCGACGGTGGATGCGGGCGAACGACTTGGCGATCACCGCCTTGACCCCGAGGTGCAGCGGGGCGAGCGCGGCATGCTCGCGCGAGGACCCCTGGCCATAGTTGTCGCCCGCCACGATGAACCCGCTCCCCCACTCCTTCAGCCGCTTGCGGAAGTCCGGATCGCGGTGGCGGAAGGTGAACTCGGCGATCGCCGGAACGTTCGAGCGGTAGGCCATGACCTCCACCCCGTCCGGCGCGAGATCGCCGGTCGACACGTCGTCCGGCTGAACCGTGGCCACGCACGCCTCGAGCGAGTCTCCCAGCGGCTTGTGCTCGGGCGGGCGCTTGATGTTCGGGCCTCGCGGAATCTCGATGCCTTCGGCCTCGTCGGGCTCGGCCGGGGCGAAGATGTGTACATCATCGACGTAGGGCCTCAGTTCGGGCATCGGCAGCAGCTCGGGGGCGTCGCCGTACTCGCGGGGGTCCGCGATCTTGCCGCTCAGCAGCGATACCGCGGCGACGGCGGGCGAGCACAGGAACACCGAGTCCTCCGGGGTCCCCGACCGCCCGGGGAAGTTGCGGTTGAACGTACGCAGGGAGTTCGAGTCCGACGGTGGCGCCTGGCCCATCCCCACGCACGGTCCGCATACCGGCTCGAGCATCCGCACGCCGCCGTCCGACAGCTGGCGGTAGACGCCCGACTCGGCGATCGCGGCCAGGATCTGGCGCGACCCCGGCGTCGCGGTGGCGGTGATCGACGAGTGGACGATCTGCCCGTCCTTGTCGGCCAGGATCGCGCCGGCGAGCGCGAGATCGTTGTAGCCCGAGTTGACCGACGAGCCGATGCACACCTGCGCGATCTCGGTTCCCGCCACCTCCTCGACGGGCACCACGTTGTCGGGGTTGTGCGGCTTGGCCACCAGCGGGCCGAGCCCCGCCAGGTCGATCTCGACCCGATCGTCATATTCGGCCCCTTGATCGGGCCCCACGTCGACGAAGTCGACTTCGCGATCCTGACGCTTGAGCCACTCCCGGGTGGTCTCGTCCGGGGAGAAGACGGCTGCGGTGGCGCCGAGCTCGGCGATCATGTTGGCGATCGTGGCCCGCTCGGGGATGCTCAGGTCGTCCTTTCCCGGTCCCGTGAACTCGAACACGTTGTTCTTGCCGCCGCTCGCGGTGAGCCGGCGGAGCAGCTCGAGGATGATGTCCTTGGCCTGCACCCAGGGCCGCCCCAGCTTGCCGGCTAAGTGGACCTCGACCACTTCGGGGCAGGCGATCTCGTACGGGTGACCGCCGAGGACGACGGCCACGTCGAGCCCGCCGGCGCCGATCGCGATCATGCCCAGACATCCACCCTGCACTGTGTGGGAGTCGGCTCCCAGCATCGTCTGCCCCGGCTTGCCAAACCGCTCCATGTGGATGTAGTGGCTGATCCCGTTGCCGGGCCGCGAGAAGTGCAACCCATACTTTCGAGCCAGCGCCTGGAGCATGCGGTGGTCGTCGGGATTCTTGTAGTCGAGCTGGACGACGTTATGGTCGATGTACTGGACGGCACGCTCGACCTTGACGCGAGGCTCGCCGAGCTCTTCGAACTGCATCAACGCCA
>DATJUA010000025.1:0-13570 GCA_035502815.1 Solirubrobacteraceae bacterium | reverse complement strand
CGTGAACCCCTGGAGCGCGCCCCGTGCGCGCAGGCGGTCGACGCGGCGCTTGACCGCCGGCGCCGAGAGCGCGACGCGGCGGCCGATGTCGTCGTAGGTGCGCCTTCCGTCTTCCACGAGCAGCGCAAGAATCTGACGATCTTGGGTGTCCATATGGCGATCTATTGCACAGATTACATCGATTTCGGCATCGACAACCGCCGGAGGCCTGAGTAGGCTCTAGGTCATGACCGAATCCGGAATGCTCGCCCGCATCATCTTCGACGAGGCGCACAGCGAGGCGTGGACGATCCGTCCCGAGCTCGCGCGCCAGATGCAGCCAGCTCACCCCGGCGACGCGTCGTACGCGCGCGCCGCGGCCGCGCTCGCCGAGCGCGACTTCGTCGTCGACGCCCACGCCGACGGCCAGCTGACCGACGAGGCGCTGGCCGGCGCCGGCGTGCTCGTGATCGCGCACCCGTCGGACCCGCGGTGGGAGAAGACGACCGGCACCGGGACGCCGCGGCTGAGCGCCGCCGAGCTCGACGCGATCGAGGCGTGGGTCGACGGCGGCGGTGGCCTGATCGTGCTCGGCGAGACCGAGCAGGACAAGTACGGCAACAACCTCAACGAGCTGCTCGAGCGGTTCGGGCTGCACCTCGAGAACGACACCGTCCAGGACTACGAGCACAACTTGAACGCTCCGAGCTGGGTGCTCGCCGAGCTGCAGCGTGGCGCCCGCGGCCGGGCCGGCGATCTGCTCGCGCGCGTGAACTCGGCCTGCCTGTACCGGGCGACCACGATCTCGTGCAGCAACGGCGCCAGCGTTCTCGCGCGCACGCACGCGACGGCGTCGGTCCCGGGGGCGCCGCTGATCGTGACCGCGGCGCACGGGCAGGGGAGGGTCGTCGTGCTCGCCGACTCCGACCTGTTCGGCGACGACTGCATCGACGAGCTCGACCACCGCGCGCTGTGGCTCAACCTGTGTTACTGGGCCGCCCCGCCCGCCGGCGGGACTTGGCCGGTCAGCCATCACCGCAACGGCGACGGGCCTGAGCATGCACCCGCGTGGGTGCGGCTGCGCGACGAGACCAACGCGCTCGCGCTGCTCCAGGCGCCCGACGGATCGCTGCTTGGCGACGCCGACGCCGACGCCGCGCGCGGACATGTGGCCTCGATGGCCGACGCCATCGAGGAGCTGAAGCCGCGCTTCCCGCACAACGAGGCGTACCTGACCGCGGCCGTCGAGGATCTCCGCGCGTGGGATTTCGGCAAGCCCGACTTCACGCGCGCGCTCGGGGAGTTCCGACCCGAGCTGATGCGCAGCGACGGGATCGAGCACCTGGTGCTGTTCCCGATGTACAAGCAGAACGGCTCGCGCGACACCTGCTTCGAGGCGCTGATCATCCGCGTCCCCTGGCCGGAGTGGATCGCCGAGCTCGAGCGCCGGCAGTTCGACAACGCCAAATACGTCGCCGTCGAGCTGATCGACGCGACCAACGGCTACGACAGCGACTGCGCCGTGCTGTTCCCGGAGACCGTGAGCGTCGCCGGCCGGCCGGTCTCCAACTTCGGCGCGATCTTCTGCGACCGCGAGTCCGAGCGGCTGCGGCGGATAGGCGGGGAGGCCTCAGACTTGCTCGGGCTCAACCTTCCCCCGGATGCGGCGTGCATGCTGGCCAGCCCGGCCATTTCGCAGCAGGCCTACATCCTGTGGGACCTGATCCACGATCGCAATCACAGCCACGGCGACCTGCCGTTCGACCCGTTCATGATCCGCCAGCGCGCGCCTTACTGGATGTACTCGCTCGAGGAGCTGCGCTGCGACCTGACCACGTTCGGCCAGGCCGTCGAGCTCGAGGCCGAGGGCGTCTCGTTCGCGCGCTACGTCCAGTACGCGATCCTGCTCGACCGGCTGTTGCGCTTCCCGATCACCGGCTCGCGTGTGCGCAACTACGACGGGCTGGGCGGGCAGCTGCTGTTCGCCTACCTGCACCGCCACGGTTACCTGCACTGGACCGATAACCAGCTGACGGTCGAGTGGGATCGGGTGGCCGACGGCGTGGCCGCGCTTCGCAACGACGTCGAGGAGCTCTACCGCGAGGGCATCGATCGGACCAAGCTCCAGCACTGGACCGCGGCCCACGATCTGGTGGCGGCCAGCGTCCCGCCGGCCACCGGCTCGAAGTGGTCGGCGCCGGTTCGCGAGTTCACCGACGTCGAGGACCCGCGGCCATATATCGACCTGGTGCGAGACGACGAGTTCCCGCTGTCGATCTTCTACAGCTCGCTAAAGGCTAAGCTCGCCGCGTGAGCGCGCAGCGGGGTTTCGCCTCGGACAACTCGGCCACGGTCCACCCCAGCGTTCTCGCGACCATCGCGGACATCAACGTCGGGCATACCTTCGGGTACGGGCACGACGACTACACGCTCGGCGTCGAGGCCCGCGTGGCGCACGCGTTCGCTCCGCACGCCAGCGCGTTCTTCGTGTTCAACGGCACCGGCGCCAACGTGCTCTCGCTGCGGGCGGCGTGCCGGCGCTTCGAGGGCGTGATCTGCGCCGACACCGCGCACCTGAACGTCGACGAGTGCGGCGCGCCCGAGGCGATGGCCGGTCTGAAGCTGCTGACCGTGGCGGGCGTCGACGGGAAGCTCACTCCGGCCGCTGTGGAGAGCCGGATCGCCCGGATCGGCGACGAGCACGCCGTGCAGCCGCACGTCGTCTCGATCTCGCAGTGCACCGAGCTGGGGACGCTCTACAGCCTGGAGGAGACGCGTGCCCTGGCCGACCTCGCGCACGATCACGATCTGCTTCTGCACATGGATGGGGCGCGGGTGAGCAACGCCGCGGCGGCGCTGGGGGCATCGTTGCCCGAGGTGACGGCGGGCGTCGACGTGCTCTCGTTCGGCGGGACCAAGAACGGGCTGCTCGGGGCCGAGGCGGTCGTGATCCTGAATCCCGACCTGGCCCACGACTTCCTGTACATCCGCAAGCAGTCGATGCAGCTCGCGTCCAAGATGCGCTACCTCGCCGCGCAGTTCGACGCGCTGTTGACCGATGAGCTGTGGCTGCGGTGCGCCGGGCACGCCAACGCGATGGCCTCGCGCCTGGCCGAAGCCCTGGCCGGGGTGCCAAGCCTGACCATCACCCGGCCGGTGGAGACCAACGCAGTGTTCGCACGGCTCGCGCCAACGGTGACCGAGACCTTGCAGCGCGATTACCCGTTCTACGTGTGGGACGAGTCGACCGACGAGGTCAGGTGGATGTGCTCCTGGGACACCACCGAGGAGGACGTGGACGGATTCGCGGCGGCGGTACGCCGGGCGCTGGCCGCCTAGGCCGGGGCGTCGGCCACACAGCGGTTCTCGATCCGTCCAACCTGGTCGATCTCGACCGCCACCACGTCGCCGTCCCTCAGCAGCAGCGGCGGCTCGCGCCGATAGCCGACGCCGCCCGGCGTGCCGGTGAGGATCAGGTCGCCGGGCTCCAGCGCCGCGAACTCCGACACCGTGCTGACCAGCGTCGCGACGTCGAAGATCAGCAGGTCGGTGGTCGCGTCCTGGGTCTTCTCGCCGTTGACGAACGTGCGGAGGGTGAGCGGCTGCGTGATCTCCTCGAGCGTCACCAGGTCGGGGCCGACCGGGGTGGTCGCGTCCCACGCCTTGCCCTGGAGCCACTGGTGGCTCTTGTACTGGTAGTCCCGCATCGAGACGTCGTTGGCCACGGCGTAACCCGCGACGTGGTCGAGCCCGTGCTCGCGAGGGATCCGGCGCCCGCGCTCCCCGATCACGACGACGAGTTCGCCCTCGTAGTCGATCGCCTCGCTCTCGGGCGGGAGCGGAATGTCGTCGTAGGGCCCGGTCAGGGTGGCGGCGAACTTCGTGAACAGGACGGGGTAATCAGAGCCCTCGCGCTGCGTCTCCTCGATGTGCGCCGCGTAGTTGAGGCCCACGCAGATGACCTTGGCGGGGCGGGGGACGACGGCGCGGCGCTCGAGCTGCGCGGCGGGGAACGCCGAGTCGGGCTCGAGCGGGGGGTCGCGAAGCAGCGACAGCGGTGTGTCGGCGCCGAGCTCCTGGATTCCCCGGAGCGGTACGGCCTGGTCGCCGTCGATGAGAACGGCCATGGGAATTCCTTCGTGTATGGCGGAGGCGAAGCGCATGGGGCGTGAACGATACGGCCCGGCGTATTGACTCTGACCGTACGTCGTGCAAGCTAGCCTGCGCGGCGCAACGTTCGCCGTCCATGCGGGTTCTGATCAGAGGTTGCAAGACGTATCGAGACAAGCGAAGGCCCGATGGTCTGGGGTTGGCAGGGGGCTTGTGGTCGTGCTGGCGGTCGCGTCGGCGTGGCTGGCCGCCGCCGCTGGCAGCGCATCCGCCCAGCCGGCGGTGAACGTATTCCCGAGCCCCGGCACGAGCTGGAACCTGCCCGGCGAGCAGATCGCGTTCCGGGGGATCCCCGCGTCCCAGATCGGATCGATCTCCGTTGTGGGATCGAGCTCGGGCGCCCATAGCGGGAAGGTCGAGGCGGACTCCGACGGGGACGGCGGGAGCTTCATCCCCAACACGCCGTTCACCGCGGGTGAGACGGTGACCGTCAACACGGGGCTGAACATCGTCGGGGGCACCAACGGGTCGTTCTCGTTCAAGATCGCGACCCCGTTCGGGTCGTTCACGCCGGAGAAGCTGCCGGTGGTCTCGGCCGGGTCAAACGGGGTCCAGCACTTCCATTCGCAGCCTGGGCTCGAGCCGGCGTCGATCACGGTCAAGCAGCGCTCGAGCGCGGCCTACAACGGCGACATCTTCCTCACCCCGCAATACGGGCCGGTCCAAAACGGACCGATGATCCTCAATCCGTCGGGTCAGCTGATCTGGTTTCAGCCGCTCCCGTCCAACGAGATGGCGGCCGACTTCCGGGTGCAGCAATATGAGGGGCAGCCTGTGCTGACCTGGTGGCAGGGCTACAGCAACAACGGCTCAGGAGACGGCGAAGGCGTCATCTACAACTCCGCCTACCAGCAGATCGCTACCGTGCAGGCCGGCAACGGGCTCCGCGGGATGGACCTGCACGAGTTCCTGATCACCCCACAAGGGGACGCCTGGATCGTGGGCGTCTCGCCCGTGCACTACGGCAACCTGACCCGTCCGCTGCAGGACGCGGTGGTCCAGGAGATCGACATCAAGACCGGCCTCGTCCTGTTCGAATGGCACGCGCTCGATCACATCCCGATCAGCCAGTCGTTCTTCAAGACCAACGCGCCGGGGCTGGTGTACGACCCATACCACCTGAACTCGATCTCGATCGACACCGACGGCAACCCGGTCGTCTCCATGCGCAACACGTGGGGGGTCTACAAGATCAACATCCAGACGGGCGCGGTGATGTGGACGTTGGGGACCAACCAGAACCAGTTCAAACGGGGCGCCGGGGCGAGCACGATCTTCCAGCACGATGTGCTGGTTCAGCCCGGCGGCCAGCTCACGGCATTCGACGATGGCGGCGGCCCTCCCACCTACCGTGCCGGTCGGGGCGTTCGCCTTGCGATCAACGAGACGACCAAGACGGTGACCCTGCTCAAGCAGTACGTGCACAGCCCGGCGCTCGACACGAACTTCGAGGGAAACGTGCAGCTCCTGCCCAACGGCGACGCATTCGTCGGCTGGGGCCAGCAGCCGTACTTCACCGAGTTCAACGCTGCCGGCAAACAGATCTTCGACGCGCGATTCACCTCGAACACATCGAGCTACCGCGCCTACCGCTTCCAGTGGACCGGTCAACCCACGACGCCTCCGAGCGTCGCGGCCGCCAACAACAACGACGGCACGACCGAGGTGTACCCGAGCTGGAACGGCGCCACCACCGTGTCCTCGTGGCGCGTGCTGGCCGGCCCGACCGCCAACAGCCTCACGCCACTGGAGACCGTCGGCAAGGGCGGGTTCGAGAGCGACATCTCCGCCGGCACCGGCGTGCCGTACTTCGCCGTCCAGGCGCTTGGCGCGAACGGACAGGTGCTCGGCACGACCGCGACGACGAGCACTCCGCCGCACATAGGCATCGCCGGGCGCAGCGCGTTCGTGGCCTCGAGCGGGACCGGTGGCCTGCCGGCCGTGTGCGACAACTCGAGCACATGCCACATCGCCGTCACGATCACCGACGGCCGCACCGTGATCGCCCGGACCGGCCGTGAGCAGATCCCGGCCGAGGGCGGGGGGCTCATCTACTTCACGCTCACCGGCACCGGCCGCTCGCTGCTCGCCCACGCCCGGGACCATCGCCTGCTCGTGCACATGACCGGCCAGGACATCTCGAAGCTGTCGTTCAGCCGGTTCATCACGCTGGTCCCGTTCTCGACCGGCGGCTCGAGCCCGGCGCGGAGTGCCTCCCAGTCCGCGGGGTTGCGGATCGTCGGGCTCACCGATTTCATCTCCTCGGGCGGGGTTGGCGGCGTCCTCGCGGAGTGCCCGGGAACGACGCCCTGCCACGTGAGCACCACCGTGTCGGTCGGCAGCACCACGGTGGCCAAGACGGGCACCGAGCTGCTCGGCGGACGCGAGACCGGCTACTTGATCTTCTCGCTGACCAAGGCGGGGCGATCGATGCTCGCTCACGCGCGTGGCAACCAGCTGGGCGCTCAGGTGACGATCTCAGATGGCGGCGCCACCGCCCACGGTTCGGTCGCGCTGGTCGGCTTCCGCTGACCCGGCGGCCGACGCGCAATACTGGGTAGAGAACCGGTATGCCCACCTTGATGATCGTCATCGCCAGCACGCGTCCCGGCCGGGGCGGGTCGCCGGTCGCGGAATGGTTCATCCAGCGCGCGGGCGACCACGACGGCTTCGAGCTCGACGTGGTCGATCTCGTCGAGCTGGCGCTCCCTCTGCTCGACGAGCCCAACCATCCGAGGCTGCGCCAGTACACCCGGCCGCACACGCGCGAGTGGAGCGAGAAGGTCGACGCGGCCGACGCATTCGTGTTCGTCACGCCCGAGTACAACCACGGCTACCCGGCCTCGCTCAAGAACGCGATCGACTATCTGCATCACGAATGGCGCTACAAGCCGGTCGGGTTCGTCTCCTACGGCGGCGTCGCGGCGGGCACGCGCTCGGTCGAGCAGCTGCAGCAGGTGGTCACGGCGGTCAAGCTGACGCCGGTGATCGAGCAGGTCAACATCCCGTTCTACCAGCAGTTCATCGACGACGACGGGGTGCTTCAGGCCAACGAGGTGATGGAGCAGGCGTCCGACGCGCTGCTCGATCAGCTGGTTCGGTTCGAGGCGACCTTGCGACCGCTGCGGGACGAGGTCGCGGCGCAGTAGCTTCGTCGCGTCAGCGCGCGGTCCAACCCTGATCGAGCGTCACCGGCGCGCCGGTGAACATCTTGCCCTCGGGGCTTATCAAGAACGCCACGACGCCGGCCACCTCGGAGGGCTCGATCAGCTCCTTGACCGCCTGAGGCTGGAGGATCACCTTCTCGAGCACCTCCTCCTCGGGCAGGCCGTGCGCGCTGGCCTGGTCGGCGATCTGCTTCTCGACGAGCGGCGTGCGGACGTAGGCCGGGCACACCGCATTGGCGGTGATCCCGTGCTCGGCCCCTTCGAGCGCGAGCGTCCGGCACAGGCCGATGACGCCGTGCTTGGATGAGACGTAGGCGGCCTTGAAGGGCGAGGCGACGAGGCCGTGGGCCGAGGCGATCACGACAAAGCGTCCGGCCTTCGAGGCCTTGAGCGCCGGCCAGGCGTACTTGGCGAGCAGGAACGGGCTGGTCAGGAGCACCGCGACGATCGTGTTCCATTTGTCGATCGGAAAGTCCTCGATCGGCGAGACGTGCTGGATGCCGGCGTTGGCGACGACGACGTCGAGGCGACCGAACTGGTCGAGCGCCGCCTTGACCGCGTTCTCGTTGGCTTCCGCGATCGTCAGGTCCGCCTCGAACGGCGTGCCCGGGCCGTCAGGATCGGGCCGGAGATCGACCGACAGCACCTCCATCCCGTCGGCTTGGAGCCGCTGCGCCACCGCGCGGCCGATCCCGCTCGCGGCGCCCGTGACCAATGCGACCTTCCGCTGCGACACGGTTCAGGTGCGCTTTCCGGTCGGGGAGGAGGCGACGAACGACTCGTAGATCTCGGCCAGCGCCTTGCGCTGCCGGCCGGTCAGCCGGGGATCGGTCGCGATCGCGTCGAGGACCGCGTTGTCCTCGGGCTCTGCGCCGGGCGGTCTGATGCCGGCCTGCTCGTAGAGGGCGTCGGAGGAGACGCTGAGCGCCCTGGCGATCCCCTCGAGGACCTGCTGCGAGGGGGCGCGCAGACCGCGCTCGATCTGCGACAGGTAGGGGTTCGAGATGCCGGCCAGATCGGCGAACTGACGCATCGACAGCTCGGCCAGCTCGCGCTGCTGGCGGATGATCTCGCCGAGGGCTGCGGACGCTCGAGGGGCCATGTCATGAGGTTAGTGTGACCCTCTGGCCGCTGTCGGCCGCCGTGTACAGCGCCTCGATCGTCCGCGCTTGGCCGAGTGCGTCGGCTCGTCCGAGCAGCGGCTCGGCCCCGCCCCGGATCGCTCTCGAGAAGTTCTCGGCCTCCAGGCGGTAGGAGTCGGCTCGCTCGATCTCGATCCGCTCGGTGACGCCGTCGGCCCCCGTCAGCTCGATCCCCGGGTTGCGGCAGTGCCAGGGGTCGGTGAGCAGCAGCGACCCCTCGTCTCCGACTACCTCGAGCAGGTCGCGGCTGCGGTACGAAAGCCCGGCGTCGAAGTGGCTCAGCACGTCGTTCGGGTGGCGCATGGTGGCGGCGAACGCCACGTCCACCACGTCACCCCCGAGTGCCTGCTCGGCGCTGACCCGCTCGGGCTCACCGGCGATCAGCCGCGCCGCGCTGACGCAGTAGGACCCGAGATCCATCAACGCGCCGCCCTCGAGCTCGCCGCTAAGGCGTATGTTGGCCGGGTCGTGCGCGACGAAGCCGAACGCGGCGCGGATGACGCGCACTCTGCCGACCGCGCCCTGGTTCACGAGCTCGGTCAGTCGGCGCGTCTGAGGATGGTGGCGGTACATGAATGCCTCCATCAGAAGCCGGCTCTCGCGCTGGGCGAACTCGAAGGCCCGCTCCACCTCGCCGGCCCGCCGGCTGAGGGGCTTCTCGCACAGAACGTGCTTGCCGGCCCTCAGCGCGCGCACGCTCCATTCGATGTGGAGCGAGTTGGGCAAGGAGACGTAGACGGCTTCGACGTCGGGGTCTTCGAGGAGTGCCTCGTAGCTGCCGTGGGCGCGGGGGATCTCTTTCTCCTGCGCGTAATCCTGTGCCCGTTGTGCGTCCCGGCTTGCCACCGCGACGATCTCCACGTCGTCTGACTGTCGCGCGCCGGCTATGAACAGGCGGTTGATGTGCGCAGTCGACAGAATGCCGATTTTTACGGCGGTCATGCGCCTAAGCCCCACTTCACGGCCGTCATCGCCGGGCACACTAACTCGTGGAACGTCGCGTCACCTCATTTGGACCCGGTCGGGTCAACCTGATCGGCGAGCACACCGACTACAACCAGGGCCTGGCCCTGCCGTTTGCGATCGCCGAGGGCGTGACGGTACGGGCACGCGCACTGGGCGATCGGCGGATCGCCGCGCTCGCCTCGGATCTCGGCGAGCAGGACGCCTTCCCGCTCGATGGGGTGCAGCCGGCCGACGGGTGGCGGGCATTCGTGCGCGGCGCGGCCGCTGAGCTTGCGGGGTTCGGCGTCGCGCTGGTCGGAGCCGACCTCACGATCGCCGGGACGGTTCCGCGCGGCGCCGGTCTCTCGTCCTCGGCCGCGCTCGAGGTCGCGCTGGTCCTGGCGCTGCTCGCGCTGGCCGGCGCTGGTGAGCCCGACCGGATGGAGCTGGCGCGGCTCTGCTCCCGGATCGAGAACGACTGGGTCGGCGCGCAGACGGGTCTGCTCGACCAGATCGCGTCGCTGTTCGGCGAGCGCGACCGTGCGCTGCGCATCGACTTCCGCTCGCTCGAGGTGCGACGGGTCGAGCTCTCGCTGGGGGACTTCGGGCTCGTCACGCTCGACTCGGGCGAGGAGCACGCGAACGCCGGCTCGGGCTACAACGAGCGTCGAGCCGAGTGCGCCGAGGCGTGCCGGATCCTGGGCATCGACAGCCTGCGCGACGCGTCGCTTTCCGACGTTGAATCGTTGCCGGCGCCGCTCGATGCGCGCGCCCGCCACGTGATCACCGAGAACGCCCGTGTAGACGAGGCGGTGGCCGCGCTCGCGCGGGCCGACATGGACGAGCTCGGCCGGCTGCTCGACGCCTCGCACGCGAGCCTTCGCGACGACTACGAGGTCTCGACCGCGGCGGTCGAGGATGCCGTGGCCCGGTGCAAGCGGGCCGGCGCGCTCGGGGCGCGGGTCATGGGGGGCGGGTTCGGCGGCAGCGTGCTGGCGCTGATGCCGCCCGGCCGGCCCCCACCCTCAGGCGCGGTCGTCGTTCTCTCGGGCCCCGGCGCGGCGGTGTCGGGATCGTGACTCTGGAGCTCGGACCCAATGGCGTTGCAGCGGCAGACGTCGTCGCGGTGGCGCGAGACGACGCCCCGGTGAGCCTGGGGGCGGCGGCGCGCGCCCAGATGGAACGAAGCGCGGCCGTCGTGGCCCGACTGGCCGATTCAGACGAGCCGGCGTACGGGATCTCGACCGGGTTCGGGTCGCTGGCGCTGGTGCGCATCCCGGCGGCCGCGCGGGTCGAGCTCCAGCGCGCGCTGATCCGATCACACGCGGCCGGCATGGGCCCGCCGATCGAGCGCGAGGTGGTGCGGGCGATGATGCTCCTGCGCGCGCGCTCGCTGGCCATGGGATTTTCCGGGGCGCGGCCGCTGGTCGCCGAGCGGATGCTGGCGTTGCTGGCGGCGGGGATCACCCCGTTTGTCCCGGAATACGGCTCGCTCGGGGCGAGCGGCGATCTCGCCCCGATGGCCCACTGCGCGTTGGTGCTGACCGGTGAGGGGTCGGTGGTCTCCGATGACGGGTGCGGGGCTTTGCGGTCCGGGGGCGAAGCGCTTTCCGCCGCCGGGATCGAGCCGGTGGAGCTGACCGCCAAGGAGGGGCTGGCGCTGATCAACGGCACCGACGGCATGCTCGGGATGCTGGTGTTGGCCGCGTGGGACCTCGAGCGGCTGCTGCGCGCGGCAGAGGTAGCGGCCGCGATGTCGGTTGAGGCCCTGCTCGGCACCGACCGCGCGTTCGACGAGGACCTGATCGCGCTGCGCCCGCAGCCCGGACAGGTCTCGAGTGCGGCGAACCTGCGGGCGCTGCTGGCCGGATCGGAGATCGTCGCATCGCACCGGTTCGGCGATCCCCGCGTGCAGGACGCGTACTCCCTGCGTTGCGCGCCGCAGGTGATCGGCGCGGCGCGCGACGTGCTGACGTTCGCTACTCAGGTGGCCGACGTGGAGCTGCGCTCGGCAATCGACAACCCGATGGTGCTGCCCGACGGGCGAGTCGAGTCATGCGGCAACTTCCACGGCGCCCCCATCGGCATGGCCTGCGACTGCCTGGCGATCGGCGCGGCCGAGGTCGGCGCGATCGCCGAGCGGCGCACCGATCGACTGCTCGATGCTTCTCGCTCCCACGGCCTTCCGCCCTTCCTGGCGGCCGAGCCTGGTGTCGACTCCGGAATGATGATCGCCCAGTACACCCAGGCCGCGATGGTCGCCGAGAACCGTCGCCTGGCCGCGCCGGCGAGCGTCGACTCGCTGCCCACGTCGGCCATGCAGGAGGACCACGTGTCGATGGGTTGGGGGGCGGCGCGCAAACTCCGGGCCGTCGTGTGCAATCTGGCTCGGGTCGTGGCCGTGGAGCTCTGCTGTGCCGCCCGCGCACTCGATCTGCGCGCGCCGCTGACGCCTGCCGCGGGTACCGGCGCGGCGCTGGCTGCCATTCGTTCTGCCGTCCCCGGGCCCGGCCCGGACCGCTACCTGTCGCCCGAGCTGGCCGCAGTGGAGGAGCTCGTGCGCTCGGGCGCGGTCCTCGACGCGGTGCAGGCCGCTATCGGATCGCTTCTCTGATCGCGGGATAGAGCTTTCGGAACTTGGGGCGCTGCTCCCTGTAGACCTCGACCCATTCGGGGTCCGGCTCGATCTCTCTCTGCGGGCGCACGGTCGCCTTGACGCCCGCCTGTACGTCCGGCCAGGCGCCGGCCGCCACCCCACCGAGGATCGCGGCGCCGAACGCGGCGCCCTCGTCGACGGCGACTCTTTGCAGGGGTAGCTCGAGGACGCTGGCCGCGATCTTCGCCCACAGGTCGCTGCGGGCGCCACCGCCCGAGATGCGCCCTTGGGTCGGTTTGTCGCCCAGCTCGGAGATCAGGTCGAGTGAATCTCTGAGTCCGAACGCGACGCCCTCGAGCACCGCTCTCGCCAGAGCGCCCCGGTCGTGGCGGAGGCTCAGGCCGGCGAACGCGCCCCGGGCGTCAGGGTCGGCGTGGGGCGTGCGCTCGCCAGCGAGGTAGGGGAGGAAGATGAGATTTTCGGTGCCCGCCGGCCACGCATCCGCCATTGCCAGGAGCGCGTCGTAGCTTTCGTTGGCGGCGAACGTGTTGCGCAGCCACGCGAGCGAGCCGGCGGCGGACAGCATCACGCCCATCGCGTGCCATTCATTGGGCACGGCGTGGCAGAAGGCGTGGACGCGTGCTTCCTCGTCCGCGGCGAATCGCTGTTGCGCTGCGAACACGACGCCCGAGGTCCCGAGCGCGATCGACAGCGGCCCCGGCCGGTCGACGCCGACGCCGAGCGCGCCGGCGGCCTGGTCGCCGGCGCCGGCCGCCACGGGGATGCCCTGTCGTGTGGCTCCCGATTGCTCCGGGCTCTCCAGCGCCGTCGGTAGCCACTCCGGGTCGATGTCCAGCGCGTGTAGGACCTCTTCGCTCCAGCGCCGTTGCGCCACATCCAGCAGCAGCGTGCCGGACGCGTCCGCGACGTCGGTGGCGTGCTCTCCGGTTAGCTTCAAGCGCACGTAGTCCTTGGGGAGGGCGATGCGCTTGATGCTTGCGTAGGTGTCGGGCTCGTGATGGCGGAGCCACAGGATCTTGGGCGCGGTGAAGCCGGTGAGCGCGCGGTTGCCGGTGAGCGCGATGAGTTTTTCGAGGCCGATCGTGTTCTCGATCTCGTCGCACTCGGCCTGCGTGCGCTGGTCGTTCCACAGGATCGCGGGGCGGATGACGTCGTCGTTTGAGTCGAGCGCCACCAGCCCGTGCATCTGGCCGGACAGCCCGATGCCGGCGGGGTCGCCGGCGGCCTCGCGCAGCTCTCGCAGGACGGTCTCGGTGGCGCGCCACCAGTCCTCGGGGTCCTGCTCGGCCCAGCCGGGTCGCGGCGTGGACAGCGGGTAGGGCGCCTCCTCGGTGGCGATCACCTCGCCCTCTGGAGTGATCGCGAGGCCCTTGGTGGCGCTGGTGCCGACGTCGATGCCGAAGAGAATCGTCACGGTCCGGGGGGTGAATGGTGGCGGCCTGCCGGCTCTTGGTCTACGAGATGGCCCGCGCCGCCGACCCCAACCGCCACCCCGCGCCCCCCGCCGGCGCCACCACCCCGCGGGCCTTGGGAAGAAACCCCCATATAGA
>DATJUA010000024.1:0-46425 GCA_035502815.1 Solirubrobacteraceae bacterium | reverse complement strand
GGTTACTTGATGAACAGAATCTCTGAGTACTTCGGTAGCGGCCAAAGGTCGTCGGCCACCACCTTCTCGAGCTTGTCGGCGGCCTGGCGGACGGCACCCATCGCCGGGATCACGGTGTCGCGCATGAACTCGGCGTGCGTCTCTAGCTCCTCCGGCTGGTTCTCGGCCAGGTTGGCCGCCTCCAAGCGCTTGATCGACTCGGTGAGCTCGGCGATCAGATCCGAGGCCTCCGAGGCGAGCTCGCCCAGCTGAGCCTCCAGCAGCAGCGTCAGGTGGCGGGCCGCCGCCGGCAGCAGCATCGTCCGCGCGATCGACGCCGCCGTCTCGGCCTCGATGTTGAGCTTGGTCACGTACTGCTCGAGGAACACCTCGTGACGCGACTCGAGCTCGCGACGAGAAAGCACGGCGTGCTTCTCGAACAGCGCCACCGTCTCGTCGGAGATGAGATACGGCAGCGCGTCCGGCGTGGCCCGCAGATTCAAGAGCCCGCGACGGTCAGCCTCGGCGTGCCATTCCTCGTCGTAGTTGTCGCCGTCGAACACGATCCGCTTGTTCTCGGCGTAGCTGCGCTGGAGGATCGAACGCAACGCGTCCTCGAGGACCGCGTCGCGCGTCGGGTCGCCGGCGGGCGGTCCGTCCTTGAGCGACGCCTCGAGCTCGTCGGCCAGCTCATCGATCGCCTCGGCCACGATCGTGTTGAGCACGGTGTTCGGAAGCGACGGCGACTGGCTCGAGCCGAGCGCGCGGAACTCGAACTTATTGCCGGTGAACGCGAACGGGCTCGTGCGGTTGCGGTCACCGCCGTGCTTGGGCAGCTGCGGCAGCACCGGCGTGCCGAGGCCGAGGAAGGACTGCGCCCTGGTCTCCGACGTCTCGCCGCGCTCGAGCGCGCCGAACACGTTCGTAAGCTCGGCGCCGAGGAAAATCGAGATGATCGCCGGCGGCGCTTCGTTGGCGCCGAGGCGATGATCCTGACCGGGCGACGCGATCGACGCGCGCAACAGGCCCTGGTAGCGGTTGACCGCCTGAATCACGGCCGCGCAGAAGAACAGGAACTCGAGGTTGCGGTGTGGCGTGTCACCGGGCGCGAGCAGGTTCTTGCCCGTGTTGGTTCCCATCGACCAGTTGTTGTGCTTGCCCGAGCCGTTGACACCCGCGAACGGCTTCTCGTGCAGCAGGCACACGAGGCCGTAGCGGCGCGCCACGTTCTGCATGATCTGCATGGTCAGCTGCTGGTGATCGGAGCCGACGTTGGAGTTCTCGAAGATCGGCGCGATCTCGTACTGGTTGGGTGCGACCTCGTTGTGCCGCGTCTTCACCGGCACGCCCAGCTTGGCCAGCTCGCGCTCGGTCTCGAGCATGCAGGCGAGGATCCGCTCGGGAATCGAACCGAAGTAGTGGTCGTCGAGCTCGTGGCCCTTGGGCGGCTTGGCGCCGAACAGCGTGCGCCCGGTGGTGAACAGGTCGGGCCGCTCGAAGTAGAACTGCTCATCGATCAGGAAGTACTCCTGCTCGGGGCCAATCGTCGTGAACACGCGTGCGGCGTCGGTGTCGCCGAACAGCCTCAAGGCGCGGATCGCCGACTTGGACAGGGCATCCATCGAGCGCAGGAGCGGGATCTTGTGATCGAGCGCCTCACCCGTCCACGACGCGAACGCGGTCGGGATGCATAGCAGCGTGCCGTTCGGGTTCTCGAGGATGAACGCCGGTGAGGTCGGGTCCCACGCGGTGTAGCCGCGCGCCTCGAACGTCGCCCGGATACCACCCGTCGGGAACGAGGACGCGTCGGGCTCGCCCTGGATCAGCTCCTTGCCCGAGAACTCGGCGAGCGCCGTGCCTTCGCCCGTAGGGGCGTAGAAGCTGTCGTGCTTCTCGGCCGTCGAGCCGGTCAGCGGCTGGAACCAGTGTGTGTAGTGGGTGGCGCCGCGTTCGAGCGCCCACTCCTTCATGGCGAGCGCCACCGCATCGGCCAGCGAGGTGTCGAGCGCTTCGCCGCGCGCGAGCGTGACCTGGAGGCGGTTGAATACGTCGCTGGCCAGTCGCTGGCGCTGGACGGCCGGGCTGAAGACGTTGGCCCCGAACACCTGGTTGTCGGGGACGGTGAGGTCGGGGGCGCCCAGCGCGCCCCCGTTGGGAGCCCACTGGGCGGCGAGGACGTTCTGCTGGCGAATACGAGGCATGGGCTATCGGTTCCTTTTTCGGAGTGACCCCGAGCGTAACGCGGCCCCGCCGAGCCCGTCATTATCCGGATGGCCAAACTGAGCGTTCCAACCGACCAAACTGCGACATGGAATACTCGGGCCGTGCCGTTCAATCCCGAGCTCGGCTGGCAGGCCTACGTCCCCGACGCGGGCCGCTACGACAGCATGCCCTACCGCCAGTGCGGGCGCAGCGGCCTGAAGCTGCCGGCGGTCACGCTGGGTCTGTGGCAGAACTTCGGCGACGACCGCCCGCTGGCTAACAGCCGGGCGATGATCCGCCGCGGGTTCGACCTGGGGATCACCCACTTCGACCTGGCCAACAACTACGGCCCGCCCTACGGCAGCGCGGAGATCAACTTCGGGCGGATCTTCAGCGAGGACCTGAAGCCGTACCGCGACCAGATCGTGATCTCGACCAAGGCCGGATACGACATGTGGCCGGGCCCGTACGGCGAGTGGGGCTCACGCAAGTACCTGCTCGCGAGCCTGGAACAGTCGTTGCAGCGCATGCGCCTGGAGTACGTGGACATCTTCTACTCGCACCGGTTCGATCCGGATACGCCGCTGGAGGAGACGATGGGCGCGCTCGACGCCGCCGTGCGTCAGGGCAAGGCGCGGTACGTGGGGATCTCCTCCTACGGCCCCCGCCGGACCGAGGAGGCCGCGACGATCCTGCGCGAGCTCGGGACGCCCCTGCTCATCCACCAGCCCTCGTACTCGATGCTCAACCGGTGGATCGAGGACGAGCTGCTCGACGTACTCGATCGCGAGGGCGTCGGCGCGATCGTGTTCTCACCGCTGGCTCAGGGGCTGCTGACCAGCCGCTACCTGAAGGGCGTGCCCGACGACTCCCGCCTGCGCCGCGGCAACTACATGTCTGAGGAGATGATCAGCGAGGAGAACCTCGCGCGCGTGCGCGCGCTGAACGAGATCGCCCAGGGCCGAGGCCAGTCGCTGGCCCAGATGGCGATCGCCTGGGTGCTGCGGGATCCCCGCGTCACCAGCGCGCTGCTCGGCGCGAGCAGCGCGGGGCAACTCGAGCAGAACGTGGCCGCGCTGGACC
This sequence comes from Solirubrobacteraceae bacterium, assembly GCA_035502815.1. Classification (GTDB taxonomy): domain Bacteria; phylum Actinomycetota; class Thermoleophilia; order Solirubrobacterales; family Solirubrobacteraceae; genus Palsa-465. Next base: position 43,161 of record DATJUA010000024.1, on the reverse strand, counting down.
GCCTCGACTTCGATCCCGGCGAGCTCGAGCAGATCGATCGGTACGCGGTCGACGGCGCGGTCAACATCTGGGCCGCGTCCAGTAGCGAGTAGCGAGACCCGTCCGGACGGGGTGGATGGCCCCACGGATGCCGCCGCAGGCGGCCCATGGTGGGCCGGACCGGCGCGGCTGGCCCCGTGATTCCGTCTACGGGTTGTTCTTCGGCGTGGTGACGATCTGGCCGTTGTTGTTGACGTAGGTCTGCGCCGGGGCGCTCGAGATGTTGACCGCGAACGTGCCGTGGGGCAGCGTGCCGCCGGAGGTGACCGCCTTGGCCTTGCCGTTCAGGCCGGCCGCGACTTCCCAGGCGACGACGTGCCGGCCGGGCGCGACCGCCGTCACGGCCCAGTTGAACGTCGCGGTCTGGCCCGGAGCGAGCTTTCCGAGCGCCCAGGTGTTGGAGTACGCGGTGACGGCGCCCCCCGGCCCGCCCTCACCGCCGGGTGAGTTCGCCTTACAGCCATAGTTACAGGGGCCCGGCGGGCGGTCGACGACCCACACGGGCCGGGACGGGTTGGCCAGACCCTGCATCTGGAGGTCCTGGGCGAAAGCCGCGGCGTCCGTGCCCTCGCCGGCCGGCGCGGGGTAGGCGCAGGTGACGTTGCAGATCGTGACGGCGATGTTCGGGATCGCCTTGCCGCCGGAGTTCCGGATGGCGAGCACCAAATGGGCGTGCTCGGACAGGCGCTGATTGGCTGGGAACGTGGCCGTGGTCACGGCCACGGGGAAGTTGGCGTTGGGCTCGCTCGCGGCCTGGTTCTGGCCGCCGCCGCATCCGGCGAGCGCGACCGCCGCCACCACTCCGCAAATCGCAGCACTGCTCCCTGATCTCACCGCGGCCCGAACATAGCAACTGGTCTGGGGCGCCGCGACGGTTCCCATTTGTCATCTCCGCACGTGGACCCGTAGGCTTAGCCGGGTCCAGCTGGCAGGGCTAGACCCGGGAGGTCAGAGCAGCTTTGATCAGAGCCGTCGCCGATCGAGGGTACGCGCCCATCAAGGGCCTGCTCGACGAGGTCGGCAACATGATGATCCTGACGGGCAAGACGCTCGTGTCTGCCGTCCGGCCGCCGTATCCGTACGGGAGCGAGTTCGTCGCGCAGTTCATGTTCGCGCTGCGGCTGTGCTGGTTCCCGCTGCTGATCTCGACGATCGCGTTCGGCTACGAGGCGCCCGGGCTCCAGGCGGCCAACTTCCTGGTCCTGTTCGGCGCGATCGACCGCCTGGGCGGATTCTTCGTGCTCGCGTCGATCCGCGAGTTCGCGCCATTCGTGGACGCGATCGTGCTGGCCGGCGTCGCCGGCACGGCGATCACGGCTGATCTCGGCGCACGCAAGATCCGTGAGGAGCTCGACGCGCTCCAGGTCCTCGGCGTCGATCCGATCAAGAACATCGTCGTGCCGCGGTTCCTCGCGCTGATGCTCGTGACCGGCCTGTTTGACATCTACGCCCTGATCTTCGGGATCTTCGGCGGGATCCTGGCCACGCTCGTCAACCACGCGCCGCTCGGCCCGTTCTTCGCCACGTTCTTCAACAACGCCGAGACCACCGACCTGTGGGGCTCGGTGCTCAAGACCACGTTGTTCGGCGCGATCATCGCGGTCGTCTGCTGTTACAAGGGGATGACCGCCTCGGGTGGCGCCGAAGGGGTCGGACGCGCGGTCAACCAGGCGGTCGTCATCGCGTTCCTGGGCATCTTCGCGTTCAACTACGCGTTCACCCAGACGCTGCTGGCCACCCACCCCGAGATCACCACGATTCCCAGATAGATGAACGATCTGATCGTCACTCCCAAGGGCTGGATCGAGAGCTTCGGCGAGATCGCCAAGTTCGGCGCTCAGGTGATCGGCGAGGTGTTCCGCCTGCGCGTGTTCAAGTTCTTCGGCGAGGCGCTGCGCCAGGCGGGCATCCTGATCGTCGGCTCGGCGCTCGTCATCTGCTCGCTGGTGTTCATCGTCGGGCTGACGTGCGGGATCGAGGGCGCCTACCTGCTGCAATCTCAGGGCGCCCCCGCATTCTCGGGCGTGTTCGCGGCCTGGTGTGACCTGCGCGAGCTCGCGCCGCTCGCCTTCGGCTACATGATGGCGGCCAAGGTCGGGACGGGAATCGTCGCCGAGCTCGGGTCGATGCGTATCTCGGACGAGATCGACGCGCTCGAGGTCATGGGGATCAGCGGCATGACGTTCCTGTGCGGCACCAAGCTGCTCGCCTCCTGGATGGTGCTGCCGTTCGTGTACCTGATCTCGATCGGAGCCGGTTTCCTGGGCAGCTACATTGCGGTCGTCCAGCAGATCGGCGACGTGTCCTCCGGGGGCTACTTCTTGATCTTCTGGGAGTTCCAGAACCCGCCGGACCTCTTATACAGCCTGATCAAGGCGATGGCGATGGCTACGCTGATTGTGCTGGTCGGTTGCTACTACGGCTACAACGCGAGTGGTGGGCCTGTAGGTGTGGGTACCGCCACCGCGAAGTCGATGGTCCTCAACCTGGTGGGCGTGCACCTCATCGGGATGCTGGGCACTCAGTTGTTCTGGGGAGCCAATCCCCGGGCCCCAATCGGAGGCTGATCAATGCGGTTTGACACTGACGACGAAGACGAGACTCGCGAAGACTCGCCCGAGCCCGACGACTACCAGCGCGACGACGGGGCGCCCGACGAGGCCCAACCGAGCTCTCGCGTATCCGTGGTCGACGAGCAGCCGCCCCGTCCGGGTCCGCCCCCGGGCGCCGAGGAGGACGACTACAAGTGGCACACCTACCGGGTGTACCCGTCGGGTCGCCCGGACGCGGTCGAGTTCATCGACACCTACAAGTCGTTCGGGCGCTCGCACATCCTGCGCGGCCTGAACATGGGCCTGCCCGAGGGCATGGTGTCGATGATCCTGGGTCCGTCCGGAACCGGTAAGTCGGTCTGCATCAAGCACATGGTCGGGCTGCTCTATCCCGACGAGGGCGACATCCTCGTGCACGGCGAGTCGGTCCCGAGCATGCCCGACGACCAGCTGTTCGACATGCGCAAGAAGTTCGGGCTGCTGTTCCAGGACGGCGCGCTGTTCGGGTCGATGAACGTGTTCGACAACGTCGCGTTCCCGTTGCGCCAGCACACCGAGAAGGCCGAGGACGAGATCGAGGACATCGTCATGCGACGGCTCCAGGAGGTCGGCCTGGCCGACGCTCGCTTCAAGGCGCCCAACGAGCTCTCAGGCGGGATGCGCAAGCGCGCCGGGTTCGCGCGCGCGCTCGTGCTCGAGCCGGACATTCTGCTGTTCGATGAGCCGGACTCGGGCCTTGACCCCGTGCGCACCGCGTTGCTGGGCGAGCTGATCCTCGAGATCCATCGCGACATGATGGAAGAGGCCAAGCAGAAGGAGAAGGAGCACCTGCCCACCTTCTGCGTGATCACCCACGACATCATGAGCGCCCGCCGCGTGGCGGACTACATCAACGTGCTGTGGAAGGGCCGGATCGTCGAGGCCGGGCCGGCGGAGGACATGCTCAACTCCGAGAACCCGTTCATCCGGCAGTTCCTTTCGGGTGAATCGCAGGGCCCCTTGTCTATGGATTAAGGCGCCGGCCCCCCGCGTTTGGGAGATAACTGGCGTATAGCGGGGGTTATCTCCCAAGCGACGAAAGGGCGGACCGGCGCGGACGGCGCTCCGCGGCGGTAGCCTGATCGAGGCCATGGTGGTGAGGATGTTGGAGCGGCTGGCGCGGGCCGCCGCGGGCAGACCGGCCGTGACGCTCGGCATCGTGCTCGCGCTCGCCCTGGGCGGCGGCGCGCTGGCGCTGCGCCTTCAGCCGAATACGGCGACGGACACGTTCGTCAGCTCCTCCTCGTCCAGTTACAAGGCGAGCCTCGACGACGATAAGCACTTCGGTGGCGACCCGGTCGTGATCCTGATCCGCGAGCCGCTGCCCGATCTGGTCGAGACCAAGGATCTCGGGACGGAGACCGAGCTCGAGGCGTGCCTGGCCGGTCAGGTGGCCGTGGCCAACCAGCAGCTCCAGGCGTTCACGCCGGCACCGGCGGGATCGCAGACCCCGTACGGCGGCTGGAACAGCCCGTGCGGCAAGCTGATGAAGCTGAAGCCGGCGCAGGTGGTGTACGGGCCGGGAACGTTCCTCAACCGCGCCGTGGCGGCGGTCAACCAGGAGATCACGTCGATCGAGACCGCGGCGCAGAACTCGGTGACGACCGCGCGTCAGAACGCCTACAAGCTCGCTCTGGGCGAGCACATGTCGAAGGCAAAGGCGGTCGCCGCGGAGAACGCTGCGGGCCAGCTGGCGAGCGGGCAGGAGGAAGACCAGCTGATCCAGATGTACCTCGACTCGGGCATCTCGGGCACCCCGAGCATCGACAACCCGCAATTCATCCCGCAGATCGTGTTCGACTCCACGCGCGGGGTCAACGTGCCGAAGGCGCGCTTCGCCTATCTGTTCCCGACCAAGGACTCCGCGCTGATCCAGGTCCGGCTGAAAGCGTCGCTCACCCCCAAGCAGCAGGCGGAGGCGATCTCGTGGATCCGTCAGGCGGTGCGGATGCCGATGTTCCGCTCGGCCTACGGCGGCAAGTACATCGTGTCGGGCGTGCCGGTCGTGACCAACGACCTGGCCTCGACGATCACGGGCTCGATCGCCGAGCTGCTCGTCGCGGCGCTGCTCGTGATGGCGGCGACGCTGCTGCTGGTGTTCCGCAGTCGCCTGCGGCTGCTCCCGCTGGCTATCGCGCTGGCCGCGGTGGGGATCACCTTCGGCGTCACCTCGCTGCTCGGCGGGTCGCTGACGATGGCCTCGATCGCCGTACTCCCGATCCTGATCGGCCTCTCGGTCGATTACGCGGTCCAGTTCCAGGCCCGCGCCGAGGAGGCGGAGAGCGTCGACGTACCTGTGGCCGACGCGACGATCGCCGCCGCGCCCACGATCGCCACCGCCGCGCTGGCGACGGCCGCCGGCTTCCTCGCCCTGCTGCTGTCACCCGTGCCGATGGTGCGCGGTTTCGGCGAACTGCTGATCGTGGGGATCGCCGCGGCGCTCGGCTGCGCGCTGACCGCCGGATCGGCCGCCATGGTGCTCAGCCGGCGGCACACGACCCGCCGCGCCACGCGCCCGGTGCGGTGGCGCCCGCCCACGTTCGGGGTCGTCGGCGCATCGGTCCGCGGCGCGGGGGAGATCCTCGCCGACGCGGCGGCGCGGATCACTTCGCCGCTGCGCACCGTCGCGCGGCGGTCAGTGGCCGCCGCTGCCCGGCGGCCAGGCCGCGTGCTGCTGGTCGGTCTCCTGCTCGCGGTACTCGGATGGGTCGCCGACACCCAGACGCCGGTCCAGTCCGACATCACCAAGCTCGTGCCGAGCAACATGCCGGCGATGCGCGACCTGCGCACGCTCGAGGACGTGACCGGAGTGTCGGGCGAGATCGATGTCGTCGTCCACGCGCACAACGTCGCCACGCCGAGCGCGATCGGCTGGATGACCAAGTACGAGAACTCACTGCTGACGCACTTCGGGTACGTCGAGGCCAAGGGGTGCGCCAAGGCCACGCTGTGCCCGGCCCTGTCGCTGCCCGACCTATTCTGCTCGGGGGCTCAGGCGTCGTCCGGTTCGTGCGGAGGATTGACGACGAGTGCGATCTCGAGCCTGCTTTCAGCCGTCCCCAGCTACTTCTCGCAGGCCGTGATCACGAACAACCATCAGGAGGCGACGCTCGCGTTCGGGATCCGCCTGATGCCCCTGTCGCGTCAGCAGCGCGTGGTCGAGTACATGCGATCGCAGCTGCACCCGCCACCGGGCGTCACCGCGGCGCTCGCCGGGTTGCCCGTACTCGCCGCCGAGGCGGACGCGTCGCTGTCATCCTCCGCGCGGCGCATGGAGATGCTGATCGTCGGCCTGCTGGCCGTGGGTGCAGTGCTGCTGCTCGTCCTGCGCAGCATCGAGCGAGCGCTTGTGCCGCTCGTGCCGATCGCGCTGGCTACCGGGTGGTCTGCGCTCATCCTGTTCGCGACCGGCATCCCGCTCAACCCGATGTCCGCCACCCTCGGCGCCCTGGTAATCGCGATCTCGACCGAGTTCAGTGTGCTGTTGTCCGAGCGATTCCGGCAGGAGCGCCGCGCGGGACGGGCACCGGCCGACGCGCTCGAGCGGACCTACCGGTTCACCGGATCGGCCGTGCTGACCTCGGGCATCACGGCGATCGCCGGCTTCGGGGTGCTGACCCTTTCCAGCATCACGATGCTGCGCGACTTCGGCCTGGTTACGCTGATCGATATGTCGGTGTCGCTCGTCGGCGTGCTGCTCGTGCTGCCCGCGGTGCTCGCGCTGTCCGAACGCGGCGACCTCGTGCAAAGCGCCCGCGAGACGGTCCGGCGGTTCGCGGCCGTGCGGCCGCGTCGCCGGCGGGCAACGGTTGCGTGACCCTGCCTGACCCTCCGCCTCCGCCTCCGACTCCAGAGCCGATCGACACTCGCCGCTACGGGTGGATGGTCGGCGGGCTCGCCGTGATCCTGGTGATCGCGTTCGTCGTGTACAGCTTGACCACGCACCCGCCGGCGAGCGCCGGGGTCCCCGCGGGCCGGCAGCTGCACTTCTTTGCCGCGCCGCTGGCCACATCGACGCTCAACGGGGACGCCAACCTGAATCCGCCCTGCACGCTCGCGCGCCACAATCCGGGTGCCCTCAACGTTTGCCTCCTGGTCAAGCAGGCGCCGGTCGTCCTGGCCTTCTTTGTCACCAACGCCTCGGTATGCGAGCGAGAGGTCAGCACCTTGCAGGCGTTAGCGCGCCAACCGGAGCTACGTGGCGTGCAGTTCGCCGCCGTCGCCATCCGCGCTTCGCACGCCGCGACCGCGAAGGCGGTGCGCAAGCACGGGTGGACGATTCCTGTGGCGTATGACGCCGACGGCGGCGTCGGCGCCCTGTACGGGGTGACCGCTTGCCCGATGCTCGAGCTGGCCAAGCGCGGCGGCGCGGTGGCGGACACGCTGATCGGCGAGCACTGGCTGAACGAGTCGGCGCTCGAGGCGCGGGTGCGGACGCTGCTCGCGTCCGGGGCCTCGGGTTGAGCGTCTGCACTGGGCTGATCGAGCCCTCGGTGGCAGCCGAGTTCCCCGCGCTCCGGCTGCGCTGGACCATCCTCGGGGCCGTGGTCCGCGCCAGCCCCCGGGAGCTCGAGCGACGACTGGCTGCGCTGTCGGACCGCTACCGCGGCGCCGACGTGGTCGCGATGCGGACAAAACCGATTCCGCACGCCTACCGGTCGTTCTTTCGTCAGGTGGGTCTCGATCCCGACGCGTCGCGGATCCCGAGCGAGGAGGCCGCGGTGCGGCGCCTGCTCCACGGACGCTTCCGCTCCAGCGACACGTTGGAGGACGCGCGCCTGATCGCGCTGGTCGAGACGGGCGTGCCCGTGTGGGCGCTCGATGCTCAAGTGGTCGACGAGAACAGCCTCGGGATCAGGATCACCGGCGGGCGGCTGGTCGTCGCCGACTCGGTGCGGGTCCACGCCACGCTGTTCGATGAGCCCGACCCCGGGCACGTTCCCAGCCGTGGCACCTGCCGGATCGTGCTGTTCGCGATCGGGGTCGAGGGCGTGCCGGCGATCCACCTCGAGGAGGCGCTGTGGATGGCCCGCGACGTAATTGGGCCTGGGTAGACGCGGAAAATAGGGGTATGGTTTCCTGACATGGAGCTGTTGCAGCGCGACACACCGGACGGGCCACTCCAGACGCTGATCGCGCCGGAGCAGGCCGAGCAGGCGGCTCGGCGGTCGTTGCGGGCCCAGATCGACAAGCTCGAGCGCGAGCTGGCCGAGGCGTTCGTCACGGCGTATCCGCTGGGCGGCCTCGACGCGGAGACCACCCGCGCGTCTGGGGCGCCCCGGCTGCTCGACCTCGGTGAGCTCGAGCGCGTGCGAGACGACCTCGCGGCGCGCGTGCGCGCCGCCCGCGCCACCATCACCGAGCGCGCCGACCTCCAGGCGGCCAACCGCGTGGCGCTCGAGCGCATGCTGCTCGATCCGGGGCGCTACCGGTTCATGCGCATCTCCAACCGCGACATCGGCGAGCCCGGATGCGGCGTGTGGCAGGTTCGTCCCCGGCTCGGGCTGGTCGGGATGCTGATGGGCTGGTGGCAGGTCAAGCTCTCCTCCGGCTGTCCGTTAGCCACCGGCCGCGGCGCCGCCGCGGCCGGCTGAAGGCAATCACTCCGGGCGGGTGCCGGTGCGCGACCTGCTGAGGACCGGCTTCGCTGCGACCCTGGTGCTGATGATCATGATCATCGGGAGCCTCGTGCTGTGGATCGGCACGCCGCTGCTGTGGCTGTGGGTCGGCTCGCAGGTCCAGGGAGCCACGTCGTCGCTCGGAACGGCGCTCGGGGTGAGCTTCATCGGCGTGGTGGCGACGATCGGGCTGCTCGCCGCGGTGCTGGCCAAGCTGAGCGACGTCTATCAGTCCAATCGCCGGGCGCGAGGACTCGCGGACACGGGGCATTACGTGCTCGAGGCCGTGCTCGTCGTAAGCGCCGGCCTGACGCTGTTCGCGTTCGTGGTGTGGTTCTTCTTCTTTGCCGGCGCGAGTCCGGTCCCGGTCGGAATCCAGATCTAGGACGGCCCACCAGGTCCCCGGGTTTACGAGCCGACCCGGCCGAGCTCCGCTTCGATCGCTGCCTCGACGACGACCCACTGCTCGCGTAGCGTTGCCACGGCCGTACCGTCGATCGAGTCGGCCGCGGAGTTGCCTGCGCGGGCTCGGGGGGCAACTTGCGCGGCGGCTTCTGCGAGCCCGTGAGCGCCGATCATCTCGGCGCTGTTCTTGATGCGATGCGCAGCCGAGGCCAGGACGACCTGATCTGAGTCGTTGACCGCGGCGTCGACGCGCTCGAGCTCGGCGGTGACGTCGGCCTGCAGGTCCCGAAGCACCCCCGACATCTCATCACCGGGAAACAGCGAGCGCAGCTCTGACAGGCGACCCTCGTCGAGTACGTTGCCCTGTCCGCTCGCGGGCACCCGCAGCCAGCGGGCGAGCATCTCATCGAGCACGTCGACGCTGATCGGCTTCGCCATGTAGTCACTCATGCCGGCCGCCAGACAGCGTTCCCGGTCGCCCAACATCGCGTTCGCGGTCATCGCCACGATCGGCACCGGATCCAGGTTTCCCGCTGCCTCACGGCGCCGGATCTCGCGAGCCGTGGCATAGCCGTCGAGCACCGGCATGTGGACATCCATGAAGATAAGGTCGTAGTGCTGTGACTCGAGCATTTCGAGCACCTGGCGGCCGTCGATCGCGTTCACGGCCGCGTGACCGGCTTTGCGGAGCATTCGCTCGATCAGCATCCAGTTGACCGGTTGATCCTCGGCCACCAGGATCCGCGCGCTGTGGCGGCGAGACGCCGAGCCTCTGCCAGGAAGGGGCCACGCGAGCGCGGGTACGCCTTCGCGGTCGATCTCCAGGTCGATCGACATCGCCGCGCTGATCGCGTCGAGCAACCGCGACTGCCGCACAGGCTTGGTGAGGTGGTAACTGATCGCGCTGGAAGCTTCGTCGGCATCGGGCTGCAGGGAGGATGTGAGCAGAATCAGGCGCGTCTGGCGCAGCGCGGGTGACGCGTTGATCCGTCTAGCCAGTTCGAGCCCGTTCATGGCGGGCATGTTGAGGTCGAGCAGTGCGACGTCGAACGGATCGTTTGACTTGGCCGCGCGCTCCAGTTGGTCGAGCGCTTGCACCGCGTCGCGGGCGACCGCCGGTCGCATCCCCCACGAAGCCACGTATGCCTCGAACACGTGGCGATTCGTCGGATTGTCATCGACGACCAGGATGTGCAGGCCGCGCAGCTCGGCGGCCGGCACCGGCGCGCGCAGCTGCGCCCGCGCCGGCGCGAATGGGATCTCGAACCGGAACGTGCTTCCCCCGCCGAGCTCGCTTTGCGCATCGATGGCTCCTCCCATCAGCTGAGTGAGCTCGAGCGAGATGGCAAGACCGAGGCCGGTCCCCCCGAACTCCCGCGTGGTGCCGGCTTCGGCTTGCGTGAATGGCGCAAACAGGTCATCGATCCGGTCGGGGGCGATGCCGATGCCGGTGTCGCGAACCTCGAACCGGACGCGAATCACCTGATCGGCCTGGCTCACGAGGCTCACCTCGAGGATCACCTCGCCTTCAGGGGTGAACTTGACGGCGTTTGACAGGAGGTTGGCCAGGATCTGACCGACCCGCATCCGATCGCCGCAAACGGCTCGTGGGACATCGTCGTGGACGAACGACTGCAACTCGATGCCCTTGGACAGCGCGCTGGCCGCGACCATGTCGCAGCTGGCCTCGACGATGTCGTGAAGGTCGAAGTCGCGCCGCTCGATCTCCAGCCGTCCCGCCTCGATCTTGGCAATGTCGAGGACGTCGTTGACCACCATCATCAGCGCATCGCTCGAGGCCCTGGCCACATCGACGTATTCGCGTTGCTCCGCGGTCAGCGGAGTGTCAGACAGGAGACTCAGCATGCCCACGACCCCGTTCAGTGGCGTCCGAGTCTCGTGACTCATGTTGGCGAGGAAGTTCGACTTCATCGCGGAAGCTTCCTCGGCCGCCGCGGCCGCGCGCTCGAGCTCCTTCTGCGCCGACATCAATTCGCTGTCGCGATGCGTGATCGCGCTCGTCATCTCGTTGAACGAGCTTCCGAGCCTGGCCACCTCACCCAGTCCAACCTCCGGAACGCGCACGTCGAGTTCTCCGCCGGCCAATCGCTCGGCCGCCTTGGCGACGCTCCGAATCGGGCGCAACACGCGCTTGATCAGGTAGCCGGCCACGGCGAGCAACAACAGGAACGAAATACACGCCCCGATCGCGGCCACCAGGATCGCGCTCGAGGCAGCCGCGTTGGCGCTGCGCCGCTGCTGCTCGGTGAGCGTGAGGATGCGGGCGTCCAACTGGTTAAAGCTGCCCTCGAGCCCGTCCACCAGGTCCTCGCCGCGGGTGGTCTCGCGAAGCTCCTGAGCGCTCGAAAGTCGCGCGCGAGAGTCGGCGAGCGGCCTCGCGTAGTTGGCAACGTAGCTCTCGGCGCCGGCAGAAATCTGGCTCACCCAACGCTGCTCGACCGGATCGTGCGCGAGCCTTGAAAGCTCCTGGAGCTCTGCCGGCAGCTCGGCCTGAGCCTGGTCGTATCGCTGGAGCAAGCCAGCCTCGCGGGTGACCACGAGGCTCGTCAGCGCGGTCTGAAGCTCGACCACGGAGCGCTCGCCGTCGAGGGCCTGGGCCAGCAGGTCGGAGGACTCGCTGACCGCCTTGTCGGACTGACGGAGGTTGATGACGGAGATCAGCAGCACGACGAAAATGCCGGCGACGACAAGCGCCGTGATACCGAATAGCCCGACGACAACGCCGGTCAGGCTCCGCGGTCGCACGTGCGGCTACTCCAGCAAGCGTCGGCGCATGCCCTCGGCGACGGCTGCCGCACGGTCGCTGACGCCGAGCTTCTCGAACAGGTTCTTCACGTGTGTCCTCACGGTCGAGGGGCTGATGAACAGTTGAGCCGCGATCTCTGGTGCGGAGAGCCCATCGGCGATCAGCCGGAGAACCTCCGATTCGCGCTCTGAGAGGAGCGGCGCGCCGGCCAGCGAGCGGGTTCGCATCTCATCGACAAGTCCCTGCTGGACCTCTGGCGCGAGCACGGTGCCGCCACGCGCGACGGCGGCGACGGCGTCGCAGATCTCCGTCAGCGTCGCAGCCTTGCTGAGAAAGGCCGCCGCGCCGAGCTGTACGGCTTCGTACACGAGCGGTCCTGACTCGTCCGCCGACAGAATGATCACGCGACTGGGAACAGAGTCTCGCTGGAGGGCGCGGAGGATGTCGACGCCGGTGAGTGACGGGAGGCCGTTGTCGACGATCGCCACCGACGGCACCAGCGACCGGATCTCGGCCAGTGCCTCGCGTCCGTCCGCCGCGAGTCCGGCCAGCTCAAACTCGGGCCGAGATTTGATCGCACGTCCGACGGCCTCCCGAAAGACCGGGTGGTCATCGGCGACGTAGACCGTTATGCGATCGGGCGCCCGCACCCCGACCGCAGTCTAGACATCCCCCAATTGATGGATGCGTCGCGTCGTGCAGGCGCGCCCCGGCGAGTCACTCAGCTGGTGGCCACGCATACCCCCCCGCACCCTGCGAACGGACGATGGTCGCGGAGCCTGCGCGAAGCCACCATGTACTCACCACTTTCCAAGAAGAGATCTGATGAGTACGCACCAACTAACTTTGCCACCGCAATCCGGCGGGCGCCACCAAGTCGAGCGCCCCAGCCGGCCGTTCGCCAACGTCAGCGCCGTCATCCCGACGCTCAACGAGGCGGCCAACCTGCCGCACGTGTTTGCCCGGCTGCCGTTCGAGGAGCTGTTCGAGGTGATCATCGTCGACGGGCATTCGACTGATGACACGGTCGAGGTGGCGCGCGAACTGTTGCCGTCGGTTCGGGTCGTGCTGCAGGAGGGATCAGGAAAGGGCGACGCGCTCGCCTGCGGTTTTGCCGCGGCGCGCGGCGACATCATCGTGATGCTCGACGCCGACGGCTCCACGGACCCGGCGGAGATTCCGGCTTATCTCGAGCGCCTGTTCGACGGGGCGGACTTCGCCAAGGGATCGCGATTCGCGCCGGGCGGCGGCAGCGCCGACATCACTCCCATCCGCAGGCTCGGCAATCGCTTCCTGAACGGAATCGTCAATCTCCTGTTCGGTACTGAATACACCGACCTCTGCTACGGCTACAACGCGTTCTGGTCGGAGGTGCTGCCGGCGATCGACGTCAACTGCTCCGGGTTTGAGGTGGAGACGCTGATCAACGTCCGGATCGCCAAGGCCGGACTAACCGTGTCCGAGGTGCCAAGCATCGAGCACGAGCGGATCCATGGCGTCAGCAAGCTTCACGCCGTTCGCGACGGACTGCGGGTGCTGCGGACGATCCTGACCGAGCGTTTGCGCCGGCACACGGCGAGTCGAGTGACGCCGGCTCCGTCCTTCCGTGAGGTCGAGGCGGCGCTGGCCGCTTCCGGCGCGTGACGGAGTTACCCGTGATCGGCGATAACCGTCATCTCGGTCACCGCGGAGACGGCGAACCGGAGTCTGCGGCCGGGTTCGAGTCCCGGCGCGCGGACGACCTCCACCTCGACCAGCGTCTGATCCCAATCGCACACGCGGTACACGGCTTCGCTGCCCAGGAGAACGTGGCGCCTGAGCTCACCGACTCTGAGTTCTCGGTCCGGCGTGAGCGCAACCTCTCTTCTGTGGCGTCGTGTCGCAGGCTATCGACAGGGGTCGTCGTCGAGTGCGAGGTGTCGACCGGAGTCCCGGGGATCGGCGCGGTGGCCGGCGGCGGGCACGCGCTCGTGCTGGTGCGCGTATTCGACGAGCCGATCGGCATGGTGAGCCTGAAGGTTCCCGCGACCGGCCTCACGCCCGGCGAGCTGGCGCAGGACATCGTGGACCACCTGGAGCCCGAACTGCACGACCGGCTCGTGCAGTGCGGCGTCTCGTGGGCCGGCCGGCTGCCGACCGGAGGCCTGCATCCGCTCTGCACGCCGTATTTCGTCGCCACTCGTGAGCGCGTGATGCGCGACGGTCCGCGGATCACCGTCGCGGTCTGTACCCGGGACCGCACCGAGGATCTCGCGCGTCTGCTCGAGAGCCTGCGCAACCAGGAGTACCCCCGCTTGGCGATCCTCGTGGTCGACAACGCCCCATCTGACGACCGTACCCGGCGGCTGGTGGACGGGCTCACCTCCGATCTCAACGTCAGGTATGTGACCGAGCCACGCCCTGGGCTCTCCTGGGCTCGCAACCGTGCAATTGCAGAGTCCGACACCGAGGTGATTGCCTGGGCCGACGATGACGAAACCTGCGACCGCTGGTGGACGGCCGAGCTGGCCCGCGCGTTCGTCGAGGTTCCCGGCGCCGACGCCGTGACCGGGATCGTCTTCCCGGGCGAGCTCGAGACGGAGTCGCAAGTCTGGTTTGAGCGCTACAGCGGGGCTTGCCGCGGCCGTGGCTTCGCCCGGCACGTGTTCTCGCCGGCGACCGCCGCCCGGCAGAGCCCGCTGTATCCACTTCCCCCGTACGGGGCCGGGGCCAACATGGCGTTTCGGCGCGAGGCGATCGAGCGCATTGGACGCTTCGACACCGCGCTGGGTGCCGGGACCTCGACGCTTGCCGGCGAGGACACGGCGGCGCTGAGCGCGCTGCTGCTGGCCGGTGGCACGCTCGTCTATCAGCCGAGCGCGATCGTCCATCACCGTCACCGGCGTGACTACGCCGCCCTGGAGCGGGTGATGCTCGGCTACGGACGCGGCCTCAGCGCGTACTACGCGAGCATGATCGCGCGCCGCCCGAGTTGTCTGCCCGAGCTGCTCAGGCTGAGCCGGCAGGCGTTGCGCGATCAGCTCGGTCGGGGCGAAGGACGGCGCGACCAGCTCGATGACTTTCCCGGAGAACTGCTGCGGCTCAACCGCAAGGGGTTGCTGCAAGGAGCGTTCATGTACCCGGGCGCGCGGCTGCGCGCGCGACGCCTGGCCGGGGCGACAGCCTCAGGAAGGTCGCAGGCGCCATGACCGCTCTGGGAACGGTTGCCGTGCTCACCTACCACAGCATCGGTGCGCAAACCACGGGTCCGCTCGCGCATCTGACGGTCGATCCGGCGATGTTCGACGAGCACCTCGCCGCCCTGCGCGAGCACGACCTCGACGTGATCCCGTTCCGCGAGGTGCCCAGCGCACTCGTGGCGGGCGCGCGCGCCGTGACGATCACCATCGACGACGGATTTGCCGACGCCGCCGAGAACGCCTGCCCGGCCCTGGCCGCGTATGGATTACCGGCGACGCTGTTCATCCCGACCGCGTACGTTGGCGCCACGTCGGGTTGGCTGCCCGGGGACGACGCCTGGCGGCCGATGTGCAGCTGGCGGGAGATCGCCGAGATCGCCCGGGCCGGCTTCGAGATCGGCTCGCACGGGCACCTGCATCTGGCGGCCGACATCAACTCCACGACGCTCGTGCAGCACGATGCGTGGGCCAGCCGGGTCGAGCTGGAGGAGCACCTCGGGCAAGCCGTGACCAGCTTCGCGTACCCGTTCGGGTACCACGCCGGTCCGGCCCGCGCGGCCGTGCGGGCCGCGGGGTTCGCGCAGGCATGCGCGGTCGCCGATCTTCCCGCCCATGCGCGCGCCGATCGCTGGGCGTTACCGAGGCTTCAGGTCCGCAGCGACACGAGTCCCGAGGCGCTGCTCGAGCTGGTCGGCCGCCGCGCGACTCGGCCGGCGCGTGGTTGGGCCTATTCCAAGCAGACCATATGGCGTGCGGGCCGGCGCTGGGCCGGGTGGGGGCCGATCGAAGCCGGACGGGTGCCAGGAGGAGTCAGATGAGCGTGCCGGGACCGATCCTCGTCGCCGTCATCGACATCTCCGAGCCGCTGAGTGACCTTGACTGCACGCGCTCCGCCGGGCCGCCCTATCGGGAGGTCTGGCTTCTCGTCTGCCAGGGCGGGCGACCGCTGGGCAGCGTGCAGCTGACGACGGACGGCCCCTCGATCAAGGCCGCCGTGCTGGAGCGCGAGCTGCGGGCAAAGCTCGGCGACGTCTCTTCGGTGGATCCGGTCAACGTCACCGCTGAGCTGGCGCGGGCCAGCGTCGTGGTCCCGACGGCGCTCTCGCGCCCCGAGCAGTTGCGTCGCTGCGTGACGCGGCTGACCGAGCTCGACCATCCCGACTTCGAGGTGATCGTCGTCGACAACCGCCGAGAGGGAGCTCCGATCGAGCTCCCGGGCGTACGCGTCGTGCGGGAGCCGCGACCGGGTATCTCGGCGGCCCGCAACCGTGGACTGGCCGTCGCCGACGGGGAGATCGTCGCGTTCACCGACGACGACGTCGAGGTCGACCCGCGGTGGCTGCGCGCGATCGGGGAGCGCTTCGCGCGGGAGAGCGACCTTGCCGCCGTGACCGGCCTCGTCGTACCGGCGGCGCTCGACACGCCGGCGCAGATCTTCTTCGAGCAGTCTGGCAGCGGGCTGGACCGGGGCTATGAGGCACTCACGTTCGAGCGCGACGGCCGCTTCCGCATCCGGCGCCGCTCGACCGAGGACGGCAGCGAGCGTGTGCACTCCATGTACAAGACCGGCGAGCTCGGGCTCGGGTCGAACATGGCGTTCCGCGCCTCGGTGCTGCGGGCGATGGGAGGCTTCGACGTGGCGCTCGGCACCGGCACCCCGACCCACGGCGGCGAGGACCTGGCCATGCTGATGGAGCTGATCGCGGAGGGCTACCGGCTGGCTTACGAGCCTCGCGCGATCGTCCATCACACGCATCGGGCAACGCTGGACGACCTCGAGCGCCAGATCCACGGCTATGGCGTCGGCTTCACGGCCATGTTGACCGCGATCACGCTACGTAATCCGCGCCACGCGTTTGGGTTGGCGTCCGTGCTGCCGGAATGGGTCCGATCGCTACGCGATCCCTCCTGCGGCAAGCGCAGCCAGCGCGGCGATGCGTATCCCGCCGGGCTTGGTCGGGCTGAGCTGCGCGGGATGCTCGCGGGGCCTGTCGCGTACCTGCGGGCGCGGCGGATGCAGCGGAGGTGGGCGGCGTGAGCGTGGCGGCCGGCACCGGCGGGTTCCGCCCGGTCAAGCTCGTGACGATCGACGTCGAGCACTGTCCCGAGTCGATCAGCGGGAGCCCCGCGTACGGCGCGTTGTGGGCGCTGGTTCGCGAACGTGGCCGGCCCCGCGGCATGATCCAGCTTCCGTTTGGCGACGGTCCGCTGAGCGCCGAGGAGCTGGGCCGGGCGATCGCCTCGCTACCGCCCGCGATACCCGCCGGCGCCGCTCGCCGTCCCATGGCCGACCCGCTGCCGTCGATCTCGGTCGTGATCCCGAGTCTGCTCGAACGGTTGGACGGGCTCGCTCGCTGCCTTCGCTCGCTGGCCGCGCTGGACTACCCGGATTACGAGGTGATCGTCGTCGATAACCGCCCGCCAGGCGCGCCCGAGAGCGATCTGCCCGGAGCCCGGGTCGTGCGCGAGACGGAGCCCGGGATATCGGCCGCGCGCAACCGTGGCCTGGCCGCCGCCCGGGGAGAGATCGTCGCCTTCACGGATGACGACGTCGAGGTCGACCTCGGGTGGCTACGGGCGATCGGCCAACGACTGCTCGACCATCCCGAGGAGGCGTGCGTGACCGGACTGGCGCTTCCGCGGGAGCTTCAGACCGCGGCGCAGGTCGGACTTGAGGAGTACTACGGAGGCTTTGGGCCGCGGACGTATGAACCGGTGTCGCACCGGATGCGCGTCGCTCGGCCCAGGGGCGCCGACCTGCAACCGGCCACCGTCGACGCGATCGCGGACGACGGGCAGGTTCGGCGCAGCTTTTCTCTATACGCGGCGGGGAGCTTCGGTCCGGGGGCGAACATGGCGTTCCGAGCCCAGACCCTGCGCGAGCTGGGAGGCTTCGACCTCGCCCTGGGCGCCGGCACGGCATGCCGGGGTGGCGAGGACCTCCTGATGTTCGCGCGGCTCGCCTGGCGCGGCCACGCCGTCGGCTTTGAGCCGGGCGCGATCGTGCACCACACTCACCGGCGCGAGGACGCCGCCCTCGAGCGCCAGATCGAGGGCTACGGAGTCGGCTACGGCGCGCTGCTGACCGCGCTCGTGCTCGAGGACCCGCGCCATCTCGGACGCATGCTCGGTACGGCGGGACGTGCGCTCAGCGTGATGGTCTCCGGCTACCGGCGCAAGCTCGACTCCCGCCGGGAGCCGAACCCGCGCACACGTAAGCTGGCTCGGCTGGAGCTCCGCGGGATGGCGGTCGGCCCGGGCAGATATCTACGCAGCCGGTGCAGGCAACCGCGATGAAACGCTTTCGGCTCACGCGGTCGCTGACCGTCAACGCGGTGTCGCTGATGACGGCCACGATCGCCACCAACGCCCTGGGCCTCGTGTTCTGGGCCGAGGCGGCCAGGCTGAAGTCACCGGAGGTCGTCGGGCGCGCGGCGGCGACGGTCGCCGCGTTGACGCTGCTGGCCACGATCGCTCAGCTGAACCTGACCAACGTGTTCGTCCGTCTGCTCCCCGCAGCGGGGCACCTGGGCAGGCGACTGATCGGCTCTGGCTATCTGGCCGTGGTCGCGGTTGCCCTTCTGGTCGGCTCCGTCTATGTCACCACCGGGTTGAGCTCGCGGGTCCTCACCGGCGGCTGGGCCGCCCATGGGCTGTTCGTGGTGGCCGTCGCCGTGCTGGCGATCTTCGCCCTCCAGGACTCGGTGCTCACCGCGCTGCGCCTGGCGCCCTGGGTCACGATCGAGAACGTCTCGTTCGCCGCCTGCAAGCTGGCCCTGCTGCCCGCGCTCGTGCTGCTGCCGATCGGTGGCGGGGGCATCGTCGTCTCCTGGGTGATCCCGGCCGCCGTGGCCGTGATCGCGATCACCGTGCTGCTGTTCAGGCGGATCCTGAGCCGCCTGAAGGATGCTCACGGCGTGCTGCCTGACCGCCGCCGGCTGTTGTCATTCGTGGCGGGCGAGTATGCCGGCAACCTGTGCGCGACGGCCACGATCCAGCTGATTCCCTTGATCGTCGTCTGGCGCCTGGGTGCCGCGCAGGTCGCGTACTTCACGTTTCCGTGGTTGATCTCGATGGGGATCACCATGCTGCTCTGGAATGTCGCCTCCTCGTTCGTGGTCGAGCTGGCCGGCCGGCGAGCGCACACGAACGCGCTGGTCGAGCGCAGCCTGAAGCTGTGGGCGGCCATCGTGATCGGAGCGCTCGCGGTGTGCGTGCTGGGTGCCCACCCGCTGCTCGAGCTCGCGGGTCACCGCTACGCGGCGCACGGCACGGAGTTGCTGCGCCTGATCGGGCTGAGCACGCCGTTCAGCGCCGTGGTCGCCGTCTACTGCACGCTGGCCTGGATCGACTGTCGCATCTGGCGGCTGGCCGCGTTTCAGGCCGTCGCCGGTGCCGCGATGCTCGGGGGAACGCTCGTGCTGTTGCCACACATCGGTCTGGTCGCAGTTGGCTGGGCCAACCTCGGCGTGCAGGCCGTGGCCGCCCTCGCGGCGGCTCCGCTGGTCGCGCGGCGACTGATGGGCGGCGAACTTGCGGTGGCCCGATGAGCAGACCGCGGACCGAGCTCACGGCCTATGCGGGCCTTGCCGCCAGCGCCGTCGCGCTGGCGCTGGTGCTCGGTGCGCCCTGGCACGCGATGGCACTCGCGGGATCGCTCCTGCTCGCGCTCGTGCCCGCGGGCGCCGCGGTCATGTGCTGGGTGGACAGCGGCGAGAACGCCGCCCAGGCGGGATTGACCCTGGCGCTGAGCCTGGCGACGTTCGCGATCGCCAGCGCGATCATGGTCTGGGCGCAGGCCTGGCACCCGCAGGTGCTGCTTGCGCTCGCTGGAGCGGGCTTCGTGTCGTGCGCCGCGCGGCTGCAACGGGACGTGTACCGATGATGCCCGCCGAGCAATCCCTGCTGCCAGCTCCGACCGTCTCGGGAATCAGGTCGTGGTCCCTCGCGCGGTGGATCCAACCTCAGCTCGCTGTCTCGCTGCTCGGGTTGGGTTCGTGGGTCTACGGCGTCAGTCAGCTGCGTCCCACGGGGATCGGAATCTACGGTCTGCTCGCGAGCAGTCCCTGGCTCGACGCCGGACTGCTGTTGCTGCTGGCCGGCTTCCTGTTCGAACTCCGCGGCGAGGCGCGCACGTGGGTGCTCGGCCTCCAGCTGGTGGGCCTGATCGTCGCCATCCACGGCGCGGTTCCGATCATCTTCGGCGCCGCGCCGGAGTACGCCTGGGTCTACAAGCACGTCGGAATCGCGTCGGCCTTTGAGCAGTACGGCCGCGTCACCGACCCCACGAACATCTACCAGGAGTGGCCGGCACTGTTCGCGGCGGTTGCCTCGATCGCCTCGCTCGCACACCTCAATCCACTCACCTTCGCCGCCTGGGCGCCGCTCGCGTTCGAGCTGGCCGATGCGCTGCTGCTGGTGGCTCTGTTCCGCCTGCTCGTGGGTGAGCGCCGGATCGTCTGGCTGGCCGTGGTGCTGTACGAGGGCCTGATCAGCTGGGTCGGCCAGGACTACCTCTCGCCGCAGGCGTTTGGCTTTCTGCTCTGGCTCGCGATCGCGCTGATCGTGCTGCGCTGGCTGCGCCGTCCCCTGCCTCAGGAGGATCTGGGTAGCCGACGGATGCGCGCGGTCGCCGTGGTGCTCGTGGCCGCGATCTACTTCGCGATCGTCGCGGCCCATCAGCTCACGCCCTACATGGCGCTGGCCGGGATCGGCGCGCTGACGCTGCTCGGCCGGGTGCGCCCGCGCTGGCTCGTCGTGGCGCTGGCGGCGATCGCCGGCGGTTACCTCGCGTTGCACTACAACCTGATCGCGCAGCAGTTCGGTGGGCTGTTGAGCGGCGGCAATCCACTGGCCAACGCGTCCGGCGCGCGCGGCACCCCGAACGCTTCGGCCGCCGCGGTGTGGTCGGCGCGGGTGGTGGATGCGCTCGCCGGCGGCATGTGGCTGATGACGCTGGCCGTAATCGCGCGTCGGCTCCGGCGCCGCCGGCTCGGATCGATCGCCGTTCCGGCGGCGCTCGCGTTCAGCCCGTTCGTGATCCTGCTGGCCCAGAGTTACGGCGGGGAAGCGATCTACCGCGTATATCTGTTCTCGGCTCCGTGGTGTGCGCTTCTGATCGCCGGGGCGCTGTACGAGCTGCGCCCACGCATCCGCGGAGCACTCGTCGCCGGCGCGACCGTCGTAGCTCTGTTCGCCGGCCTTCAGGGTCTGTACGGGCCAGCCCTCGTAAACGCGTTCACGCCGAGCGAGGTGAGCGCCAGCGTCTGGCTTTACGGCCACACTCCGCGTGGCTCGGTCATCGTGCTGCCCGTGGATGACTTCCCCGCGCTCGAAGCGGCCGACTACAACGACTACAACGTCGAGGTGCCGCCGGCCGACCCCCAGATCGGACCATCGTGGATGGATGAGGGCAACCTCCAGGAGATGGAGAGCTGGATGGCCAGTCTCGGCCACCGGACCGTGTACGTGGTAGTGAGCCGCAGCATGGACGACTGGGCCAACTATTACGGCGCGCCCAAGGGATATGCGCAGCTCGTCAGCGAGCTCCCGAGCTCATTGCACGGCTCGGTCGTGTACCACAACGACGACGCGACCATCTATCGGTTGAGCGTTAAAGGAGTGAGCTAGCATGGCGTTCAGGGATTGGGTGCTCCAGGATTGGGAGGTCAACACCGGGCGTCCCGAATCACAGTTGATCCTGGCTTGGTTTCGCCTCGCCCAGTGGGCTTCTGGCCATTGGGGAGCACTCGCTCGTGTCGTCGTCACTCCTTACTGGTGGATCGTGTCACTCGTGGTCGGGGTCGAACTGCCGGTCACGGCGACGATCGGTCCGCGTTTGCGCCTGTACCACCCACACGCCATCGTTCTCAGCCCGCACTGCAGCCTCGGCAGCGATTGTCATCTGCGACAGGGTGTGACCGTCGGCAACCGAGTCGATCGCATCGGCAATGAGCTCGGCGTCGCTCGGCTCGGCGACAACGTCGAGCTTGGCGCGAATTGCGTCGTGATCGGGGACCTGAAGATCGGCGACCACGCGCGCATCGGTGCGCTCGCGGCCGTCGTCAAATCGGTCCCGGCTTGGGCGGTCGTGGTCGGCAACCCCGGCCGCGTGATCCGGATCGACCAACCGATCGCCGGGTCATGACCGACCTGACCGCCAGCGTCGTCATCGCCTGCCACACCGAGGATCGTCTGCCGTCCTTGATGCGCGCGATCCGTTCCGCCCAACGGCAGACGCCCAAGCCCGCGGAGGTAATAGTCGCGGTCGACAACAATGCTCAGCTTTGTGCACGGTTGCGTGAGATGACCGGCATCGAGGTCGTCGACCATCGGGGCGAGCCGGGCGCCTCGGGCGCGCGCAATGCCGGCGCGGCGCGGGCGAGTTCCCAGCTGCTGGTGTTCCTTGACGACGACACCGAAGCGCGCCCGGGGTGGCTCGAACAGCTGGTCAGTGCGTTCGAGGACCCGAGCGTACTTGGGGCCGGGGGCATGACCAAGCCGGCATGGCAGTGTTCTGCGCCACGCTGGTTTCCGCCCGAGTTCGGCTGGGTCGTCGGCGCATCGCACGCCGGGCTTCCGATCGAGATGGTGCCGGTGCGCAACGTGTGGAGTGAGAACATGGCCGTCCGCCGGGAAGCATTCGAGAAGGTTGGCGGGTTTCGTTCCGGCTTCGGCAAGCTCGGGGGCAGGTCGCGCCCGGAGGACACCGACCTCTGCATCCGCGTCACCGCTGCCACGCCGCACGGACACTGGGTCTACGTGCCCACCGCGGTCGTCGACCACGAGGTCCCGGCGGCGCGCGCCACGCTCGCCTTCTTCCTGCGCCGCTGCCATTCGGAGGGCGCCGGCAAGGTCGAGATGTCCGCGCACCTTGGGGCCGATCAAGACCTCCGGGACGAGCGCTCCTTCGTCGCAAAGCTGCCGCGTGCGATCGCGCGCGACCTCCGCGCCGGGGAGTTCACGCGGGCGCTGGCGATCGTCGCGGGCGCGGCCGCCGCGGCGGTCGGAGCCGCGGTCAGTCTCGCTCGCGCGGCTATTGATACACCCGCACCCAGTTGACGAGCAGGGTCGCCGGGAACCGGGTGGATGAGTTCGGCGGTCCCGGGTAGTCGCCGCCCACCGCGAGATTGAGCAGGAGGTGGAATGGCCGGTTGAAGACCCAGGTCTGCCCGGGGGCAAGGTCGGATGAAGTCACCGTTGCCCACGGATCGCCGTTGAAGAGAAACGTGATCGAGTTCTCCTTCCAACTGACCCCGTAGGTATTGAACTGCGACGCCAGCGAACGCGGAGCGGTGAAGTTCTGCCCGCGTGAGTATCCCGATCTGCCGCCGGGTCCATGGATCGTCGTGCGATAGATGAACGGGTGTTGTCCAAGCGCTTCCATCACGTCGATCTCTCCCGAGGCCGGCCACCCCACCTTGGTGATGTCGTCACCGAGCATCCAGAACGCGGACCACAGTCCCGTGCCCGCCGGGATCTTCATCCTGGCTTCGATCAAGCCATATTTGATCGAGAACAGTCCCTGAGTTTCGAGCCTGGCCGAGGTGTAGTTGCGCGTCAGGCCATCGGGGCCAGTCTCCGTTTGCCGGCGCGCGACGATCGCCAGGTTCCCGTGCCCGTCCAATGACGCGTTGGTGAGACTGTCCGTGTAGGTCTCGAGCTCGTGATCCGGCGAGCCATACGCGCCGAGGTCATGAATCCACTTCGACGCGGATGGCGCGGTCCCCGCTGGGCCGTTGAACTCATCGGACCAGACGAGTTTGGTATACGAAGCTTCGATCGCCGCCGGGCGCGCCCGCGTCGACTCCGACTGGCTCCCGTGCCCTCGAGACAGTAACCACGCCCCCAGCGCAACGACGGCGACAGCGGGTACGAGAACGAGGAGGCGGCGATAGGCCACTGTCGAACCGATCGTACTCCGAGGTTACTGATACACCCGTACCCAATCGACTAGCAACTTGGCGGGGAAGTGCGTCGCGGCGCTGGGCGGCCCCGCCCAGGTGCCGCCGACCGCGAGATCGAGTACGAGGTGGAACGGCTGGTTGAACACCCACGCCTGCCCCGGGGCGAGATCTGCCGAGCTCACGGTCGCATATGGCTTGCCGTCGAGCAGCCAAGTCACGGCCGTCGGGGTCCACCTGACGCCGTAGGTATGGAAGCCCGATGCGAGTGCGGTCGCCGATCTGACCGTGTGCGGGATCTCGTAGGCCGCCGATCCGCTGGGGCCGTGAAGCGTCCCGTAGACCGTGAACGGCTTGCTGCCGTTCGTCTCCATGACGTCGATCTCGCCACAGGCGGGCCACCCTACCGTGGTGATGTCGTTGCCGAGCATCCAGAAGGCGGGCCACAGTCCGGCCCCTGCCGGGATCTTCATCCTGGCTTCGATCAGGCCATATTTGACGGAGAACAACCCTTGTGTCTCGAGCCTGGCCGATGAGTAACTCCGCACCTGCCCGGGGGATCCGGACGGGATCTGCCGGCGCGCGACGATCGCGAGGTGACCTCGGCCGTCGAGTGCGGCGGTCGTGGCGCTGTCGGTGTATGTCTCCTGCTCGCCTGCGCCCGCGCCGTAATCTCCGACATCGTGAATCCACTTGGAGCTGGACGGCGGCGTGCCGGCCCGGCCATCGAACTCAGCTGACCAGATCAGCTTCGTGTAAGTAACCGAACTCTTGGCGAATGCGGCCACCGAACGACGCCGTGACCAGTTTCCCGAGGCCGCGGCCAAAGCCCGGGTCTGGACGCACCCGGAGATCGCCGCCGCGATGGCGAGGCAGAGAATGAGAGGTTTTGGTCGATCCGGCATGAACCAACCTATCGGCAGGACGCGGGCACGACGCGGCGCGGGAGACTACTAACAAAGTGTCAAGCGGGCCCGGGTCCCGTGCGGCTGCTCGGGGCAGCCGCACGGGCCGGTTCGGGTCTTCCTAGGCGAGTTTGGGCTATGCGAACACGAGTGCTCGTGCGCCGCACGACTCGAGCTCGTCCGCGAGCAGTCGGCGTTGCCTTTCGGTGAGGGCGCCCAGCAGTTTGGTCTCGCTGACGTGGTGGCGCGCGAGAAACTTCCTGCACCTTGTGGCGCCCCAGCGGCGCTGGCTCATCAGCAGCTCCCCGATCGCCCACGTGAGCGCCGCGTCGGGCGGGTCCAGGATGACATCCGCGGCGGTAGCCTCTCCCTCGGCGATCCTTCGCTTCAGCTCGGCGCGGGCCAGCCTGACCGTGTTGGCTCGTTCCAGCGCTCGCAGTCGTTGCGGCGCCGGGCTCACTGTGGCGGTCTCAGACATTTGGTGCTTCGCTTCCTCCCATTCCTCCGCTTGGACGGATCTTGGTTTGCAAGTGCGCAGGGGCCTGCCGGTCCCCCGACGTGGGTCCTTTACTGCTGACTTCTGTTGTCGCACGCCGAGGCGTACGACTCTTTTCCACCCCCGTTTCCGGCCTCTTCTACCTTCCCGACCGCATCATCTGCGCGGCCGCTCGGTAGAGCAAGAAGCTACGGCATCCGCGCGAGTAACAGCAACGTCACAACTGCCCCCCATGCGCTTAGAGCGTGTTTTTTCTGTGAGCGATCGTCTTGTGCGAGTGTGGACAAGCCCGCGGCGGGGGATGGGGATTTTACGGCGGCGCCTGACGGCGGCGCCTTTGAGATTTTTGCCGGCGGCGCCCGACGGCGCCTCGGTGGCATCACCGAGCGGGGGGAAGCGGCCCGTGCTCGGACTCGAAGGTCAACTTTGCTTGAGCAAATAACTCGAGCGCCTGATCCAGCGTGTCCCGACCGTGCGTCGCCATGACGCTCGTGCGCAGCAACGCCCCGGCCGGCGGGACGGCCGGATGCAGCGCGACGTTGACGTACACGCCGAGGTCGTAGAGGGCCTTCCAGAGGAAGGCGGCCTTCCAGTCGTCGCCGACAACGACCGGGACGACCGGCGTGACCACCTCGGTGCCGTCCGCGAGCGTCGTCGGCTCCACCACCTGGAAGCCGAGCTGGGACAGGCCGGCGTGAAGGTAGGCGGCATTCTCGAGAACGCGGGCGAACAGCTCGCGCCCCTCCGCGGAGCGGCAGATGCGCACCGCGGCCAGCGCCGC
Source organism: Solirubrobacteraceae bacterium (assembly GCA_035502815.1). Taxonomy (GTDB): domain Bacteria; phylum Actinomycetota; class Thermoleophilia; order Solirubrobacterales; family Solirubrobacteraceae; genus Palsa-465. The sequence continues at coordinate 17,477 of DATJUA010000024.1, read as the reverse complement.
GCCGAGGGCTGCGGGGACGGCCGCGGCCGTGAACATGAATGGCCGCGAGGAGACGCGCAGGTACTCGATCACATCGGCCGGGCCGGCGATCACGCCGCCACACGACGCCAGCGACTTGGAGAAGGTGGCCATCCGGAGATCGACCTGGTCCTCGACCCCGAGCAACTCCGACGCCCCAGCGCCGCGCGCACCGAGGACGCCGACCGCGTGGGCCTCGTCGACCATCACCCGAGCGCCATAGCGATGGCTGAGCTCGGTGATCTCGGGCAGGGGAGCGACGTCGCCCTCCATCGAGAAGACGCCGTCGACCACGACCAGGACCCCGCCCCCGTCGGCCGCCGCCTTCTCGAGCGTGTGCTCGAGGCGATCGATCCGGCCGTGGCGGAACGGGCGCAGCTTGGCCCGCGAGAGGATGCAGCCGTCGAGGATCGAGGCGTGATCGCCCGAATCGACCACCACCGTGTCCCCGGGCCCGAGGATCGTCCCGAGCGCTCCCACGTTGGCCTGGTGGCCCGTCGTGAAGACGAGTGCGCCCTCGGTCCCGAACCAGTCGGCGAGCTCATGCTCGAGCTCGAGGTGCAGATCGGTCGTGCCGTTGAGGAAGCGCGACCCGGTTAGCCCGGTGCCATAGCGGTTGAGCGCGTCGAGAGCGCCTTGCTTGACCCGCTCGTCTCCGGTCAGCCCCAAGTAGTTGTTGGAGCCGAGCATGATCCGGCGCTTGCCCTCCATCTCCACGACCGGCAGGGTCGGCCCTTCCAGTACGCGAAAATAAGGGATAAGGTCGAGCTCGCGGGCCGCTCTCAGCTGCTCGAGGCGCTCGTGCTCACGGGCCTTGGCGAAGACGTCGATCGAGGTGGACATATAGGGTTCCGGCCTGATGGCGCTAGAGGTGACGAGTCGGGCTCGTGAGGCCTTAGAAGTGCGTCCGGTCACCGACAAGCGGGATCTGGACGTCTTCATCAAGCTGCCATGGCGCGTCTATCGTAACGAGCCCCGCTGGGTAGCGCCGCTGCTGTTTGACCGCAAGCGGTTCCTGGACCGGGAGCGAAATCCATTTTTCAGGCACGCCGAGGCCGAATTCTTCCTGGCGTGGCGGGATAACCGGCCGGTTGGCCGCATCAGCGCCCACATCGACCACCACTTCAACGAGTACCAGCATCACGACTGGGGGATGTTCGGCTTCTTCGAGTGCGAGGCCGACCCGGCAGCCGCGCAGGCTCTGTTGTCGGCGGCCGAGGAATGGCTGCGGGCGCGAGGACGCGACCGAATGGTGGGCCCGATGAGCTTCACGACCAACGACGAGTCGGGCGTCCTGGTCGATGGCTACGACCTGCCGCCGTCGGTGCTGACCGAATGGCATCACCCCTACTACCCGGAGCTGATCGAGGGCGCCGGTCTGAACAAGGCAATGGATCTGTACATGTGGTCGCTGGCCGTAGCCGATCGCGAGTCGGTCCATCCCTCGATCTGGCGGGCCGCCGCGGAGGTCGAGAAATACGGCATCACCGTCCGGAAGATGCGCAAGAAGGACATGGAGGCCGAGATCGGGCGGTTCCTCGAGGTCTACAACGCGGCCTGGGAGCGTAACTGGGGCTTCGTCCCCCTCACCGACGAGGAGGTCCGCCACTACGCCAAGGATCTCAAGCCGCTGCTCGACGAGAACTGGGCATTCATCGCGGAGAAGGACGGCGAGCCGGTCGCCGCCGCGCTGTCGCTGCCGGACTACAACCAGGTCTTGCGCCATCTGAACGGCCGCCTGCTGCCGTTCGGCTGGGCCAAGGCGCTCTGGTACCGGCGCAAGATCGATCGGGTGCGAGTGCTGGCGCTAGGAGCCAAGCCGGAGTGGCAGCACACAGGCGTGGGCGCCAGGCTCTACGAGCTGAACTACGACGCGGCCGAGCACCGGCCCCAGAAGAGCGGCGAGACCGGCTGGACGCTCGAGAGCAACACGCGGATGAACCGCGCAATGAAGCGCATGGGCGGCGAGATCACCCGGACCTACAGGGTTTACGAGAAGATCTTTTGAACTTGACCGCCCGCGCTGTCACCATGTCGCGATGACCGACGAGGCATCCACCAACGGCGGTGGCCTGCACGAAGCCGCCGACGCAGACGTAGAGGTCGTCGACGGGTTCCCCGTCCTGGCCGAGGTCCGGACGATCGAGCGCGTCACTCCCGCCTCGTTGCCGGCCGTCCAGGCGGCCGCGGCCGCCGCGACGGGATTCGTCGCCGGGGCCGCAACTGTGGCGCTGGTCAAGCGCCGCGCCGCGCGTAAGACGGTGCGAAACGGAAAGGGCGGCCCCCGTCGTGCTGTCGACATGCTCCCGATCGTGGGCTCCCGGTCGTTCCTCGTCGATGTGCACGTGATCGGCAAGCAAGGAGATTGAGCGCGCTCAGCGGCCCGACGCTCGAGGTCCGCGTCGAGGTTCGCCCGCGGTGGGCTTTCGTGCTGCCGGCGCGCAACGGGCTCGACGGCCTCACCCGGGTGCGCGGCGGCGTGGTGCACCGCCTGCTTTACGCCGGTGAGTTGCCCGTCCTCGTTCGGGTAGCCCAGCTCTCGCCCGATCGGGTGCTGTTCGGTGCCCGCGCGGCCGAGCGGGACGCCGCCGAGTGGGGGATCGAGCGCATGCGCGCCGGGCTGGGAATCGACCAGGATGTCGAGCCCTTCTACGAGCGCTTCCGCTTCGATCCGCTGATCGGGCCGTCCGTGCGCGCCAACCCGGGGTTGCGGGCCACGGGCAAGCCGAACCCGTTCGAGGCGCTTGCCTGGGCCATCTGCGAGCAGCTGATCGAGTTCGAGCGCGCCGCCGCGATCCAGCGACGGCTGATCTCCGCATTCGGCCGGCGCTGCGACTGGGCCGGAATGTCCGACGCGCCGGCGGCGGCGGCTCTGGCCACGCAGTCTCCCGCGCTGCTCGAGTCGATGGACCTGTCCGCCGGTCGCGCGATCGCCCTCGTGCGGGTCGCCCGCGAGGTGGCGAGCGGCCGGGTAGACCTGCACGACCCGGTCCACGAGCGCGGCTGGCGCCGGCTGCGCGCGATCCGCGGAATCGGCAGCTGGACGATCCAGATGCTCGCGCTGACCGGTCAGGGCCGGCTGGATCAGCTCCCGGCCGGCGATCTCAAGTATCTGAAGCTCGTCGGGCGGCTGCGCACGGGCACGCCGTACGGGCGCGCCACCGAGGAGGAGGTGGCCGAGTTCTTCGCGCCGTATGCGCCGTGGGCCGGACTGGCCGGCGCGCACGCGTTGCGCACCAAGGCGCCGCCGTCAGGCGCCGCGGGCAAACGTCAATTGCCCAGCTCGGCGGTCGCGCGAGTGGCGGCCTAGGGCGCCGGCGCATGTGGGCCTGTGAGCGCGGGCGCATGGTCGCTCGCATCTGGGCCTGAGAGCGCGGGCACACGGTCGCTCGATCCCGGTTAAGTGCGCACTCGCTGGCCGCCCGTGCGTGAATGAGTCGTTCACCCGGCTATACCACGGTCAACGTCGCCCTCGTTCCACGGCATGCGACGAGTGAGAAGTTAGCCGGAATCTGACGGCGCTACGCCCGGTCCACGAGTTCGTGAGGCTTCTCTAGGCTTCGGCCGAGGTCGCCCACTCGGCCGGCCGGCCGGCCACGCCGAGCGTCTCGCGCTGCACCTCGACGATCGCGTCGACCGGGATGCTCCCCTTTTGCGCGGCTGCCCGGATTGCCTCCGGGGAGGGTGCCTCGTACAGGCAGTAGGTCCGCCGGCGGTCGGCGCTCAGGAACGAGAACAGCCAGCGGACGCCCTCGTCGGCGTTGATCTCCTCGATCAGCCTGACGTCGTCTCCGCTCAGCTCCAGCTGATCGGCAAAGGTCCGCTCGATCATGTAAAGCGGCATCGCAAGCCGATCCTAACCAGAGGGATCGCCGGTGGCAAGGCCGTGCCGGTGGGCGTAAGAGGCCGCCTCGGTCCGATTGGCGCAGCCGGTCTTGCGCAGGATGCTCCGGATGTGGTTGGCCGCGGTGTGCTCGCTGATGAACAGCTCTGCCCCGATCTCGCGGTTGCTCAGGCCTCGGGCCACGAGACCGAGGACCTGCGCCTCGCGTGCCGATAGCCCGTCCGGGAGGTTTCCCACCCTGGGCGGGGGCCCGAGTCCGGCGATCCGGCTCGAGAGCGCAACCAGTCCGATGTCGCCGGCGATCTCGGCGGCCTGACTCAGGTGGGTCATGGCGCGGTCGCGTTCCGCTGCCCCCTGCGCGAGCAGCAGCCGCGCGTATTCATACTCGGTGTGCGCGAGCCAGGTGCGCATCTCCATCTGATGGTTGAGCGCGAGCGCGGCCTCGAAGTGCTCTTCGGCGCGCTCCCATTCTCCCAGCGTCGCCGCGAGCATCCCCAGGTACCGATCCGCCGACCCGTAGCAGATGACGAGGTGGCCGATCATCACGTTCATTCCGGCCAGCGGCGCCAGCTCCGGATACACCATCGACGCTACGGCCTGGTCGCCAAGCGCGGCGCAGGCATCGGTCAGGTAAGTGAGCGCGGCGACCCAGATCGTCTCCCGGAACGGGTTGAGCCCCGACTGACGAATGCGATCGAGCTCACGTCTGGCCTCCGCCTCCATGCCGAGTTCGACGAGCAGACAGGTGAACCCCGGTCGCCACGGACCCTGCTCTCGCTCGCCGGCGGCCAGGATCCGGATCACCGGTGCGAGCTCGGCCAGGCGGCCCTGCTCGCGGCGAAGGCTGAACATCTGGATGCCGTAGGTGCCGGTCGCGTCGCGTCCGGTCAGCGGCCTGGCCGCCTCCGCTGAGCGGTGTGCCATCGCCTCGGCCGCTTCGAGCCGGCCCTCGCCGAGCGCGAGGGCCGCACCGTAGTGCTCGGCGACGTGAACGTAGAACGGCTGGCCGGTGATCTGGGCCATCTCGCGGAGCTCCAGAGCCGCGGCCCGGGCGGACGGAATGTCGGCGATCGAGATGTACGCCGGCACGACCCAGGACAGGGCATCGGCCTGGATCTCCGGATTACCGAGTTCTTCACCCAGGACCCGGGACTCGGCCAGCATGCCCAGGATCTCCTCGACCGGCGTCGATCCGCGCGACCAGTACGACCGCACGAGCACGCTGGCCAGGCCGGCGCGGTCCCCCAGCTCTCGGGCCAGGGCGATCGCGCTGGCCCGGACGACGGCTGCGCGGTCGTTCTGACCCTGCATGTCGAGGGCCCGGGAGAGTCCGGCCAGCAACTGGACGCGCAGCTCCGTCGGACGGTCGCCGAGCGCCGTCGCCGCCTCCTCGAGCAAGACCACCGGATCGTGCTCGGGTCCGGGACGCCAGCCCGCGTCCTCGTAGCCGATCGCAGCTCGAGCCAGGAGCTCCGCGTCGCCCAGGTCACGAGCGATCTCGGCCGCGGACCGCAGCGCGTTGAGGGCGTCGTACGCCTCGCCGGCTCGGTGCCTGACCGTGCCCAGATCGATCAGGATCTCCGCGCGCTCTCGAGCGTTCTCGACTCCCAGGTCGAGTGCTTTCTGGAGCAGGTCCGTCGCCTCGTCGAAGGCAAGCGCCTCGGTCGCCGCGCGGGCGGCGAGAACGCTGTATTCGATCGCCCGGCCGGCGTCACCGAGCGGCACGGCGGCGGCGAAGTGGTGCGCCAGGTCGGGTAAGGCTCGGACAGAGTCGCCCGCGGCAGCTTCGAAGGCCTCGCCGACCCGCAGATGGAGCTCGGCCCGGCGGATCCGAGTCAGCCGGTCGTAGACGGCGCGGCGAACCAGCTCATGCGTGAACCGGTAGGCGAGTCGGGGGCGTGTGAGCTCCTCGACGAAACCGCTGTGCACCGCCTCGTCCAGCCCGGTCAGGAGCGCCCGCTCGTCCAGCCCCGAGCCTTGGCGCAGGATTCCGAGGTCGAACTCCGCGCCGGCGGCCGCGGCGAGCTCGAGCAGTTCGGTCGTGGTGGGCGCCAGCCTAGTCAGACGCTGGCTGACCACCTCGCGGACGCTCTCCGGCGTGCCCAGCTCGGCGAGCGGGGCGTTGACCCGTGCGATCCCGTCCTGCACCTCGACCACGCCCGTCTCGACCAGTGCCCGCCACAGCTCACAGACGAGGAACGCGTTGCCGGCGGTGAGATCGGTGATCGCGCGCGCCACCTCGGCCAGGTCCGCGCTCGGGGCGGCAGTGACCGAGCGCATCACGAACTCGGCTACCTCGTGATCCGAGAGCGGGCCGAGGCGCAGGCGCACGACGTCGTCGGCCCGGCGCAGATCGGCCAGCGTCTCCGCCAAGGAGTCGGGCACGTCGGCCTCGGTGTCGCGGAAGGTGGCGAACAGCAGCACCCGGCCACCCCACACGGATCGCGCCAGGTGGCGGAGCAGCATCAGCGTTGTCGCGTCAGCCCAGTGCCCGTCCTCGATCACGAGCAGCACCACGCGCCGTCGGCTTACCGACTCCAGTAGCTCGGTCACCGCGGCGTGGAGTCGATGGCGCTCGGTGTTCGCATCGGCCTTGACCGGTGCAGGGAGCCCGCCGACCAGGGCGGGGAGATCCGGCAGCAAGCGGGTGAGCTCACCGCCGCCGAGCCCGAGCGCCACGCGCAGCTCTTCCGGATCGAGGACGCGAGTCAGCCGGCGGAGCGCCTGGGCGAACGCCCCATAGGGGGTGCGCACGTCTGCGTCGCAGGCCCCGTAGAGGACGAGCGCGCCCTCCCGGGCGGCTTCGGCGGCGAACTCTCGCACTAGGCGGCTCTTGCCCGAGCCCGGCTCTCCGCCCAGCAGCACGACCCGCCGGCCCTCGCCTTCGGCTCTCGGCAGGAGCGTGCGGAGCGTCCCGAGCTCCGTCGTCCGGCCGACGAACGGGAGCGGCGAGGAAATTCGTAGCGAAGCCGGTAGTTCGTCCACTGCCCAAACGCCCCTGGAGAGGGACGATAGTCAGGTTTGATCATTGCCGCAAGGCGGGCGGCCGGTCCGGGCCGGCGAAAGTCGGTCAGGCCGGGTCATGACAGCCGCGGTGCCCGCTCGTAGTGTGCTGATCCGCAAGACTCATTCGGGATCTTCAAAGAAAGGGACAAGGGGCATGAGCACCACGGCCACACCTGCCAGCACGGCGCGCAACGAGCTGACCGACTTCCGCGGGACGCTGATCGGACCGGATGACGGCGACTACGAGGAGGCGCGCGCCGTCTACAACGCGATGATCGACAAGCGTCCGGCGTTGATCGCGCGCTGCGCCGACCAGGGCGACGTCGCCGGCATGGTCCGCTTCGCCCGCGAACAAGGGCTGTTGCTCGCCGTCCGCGGTGGTGGCCACAATGGCGCGGGGTTGGGGAGCTGCGACGACGGGGTCGTGATCGACCTCTCATCGCTGACCGACATCGAGGTTGACCCGAATGCACGGACGGTTCGCGTCGGGGGCGGGTGCACGTGGGGCGAGGTCGACCGCGCCACCGGCGAGTTCGGCCTCGCCACCCCGAGCGGCATCATCTCGACGACGGGGGTGGCCGGCCTCACGCTTGGGGGTGGCCTCGGTCACCTCACCCGCGGGTGCGGTCTGACCATCGACAACCTGATCGAGGCCGAGATGGTGCTGGCCAGCGGCGAGTCGGTACGCGTCAACGCGAATGAGCACCCCGACCTGTTCTGGGCGATTCGGGGCGGCGGCGGCAACTTCGGCGTGGTCACGTCGTTCCTGTTCCGCCTGCATGAGGTAGGGACGGTGGTGGGCGGCCCGACCTTCTGGCCGGCCGAGGCCGGCGCGGAGGTCCTGTCGGCCTACCGCGAGTTCCTGCCGCGCGCTCCGCGCGAACTGGGAGCGTTCTTCGCGTTCCACATCGTGCCGCCGGCACCGCCGTTCCCCGAGGCTATCCACATGCAGCCGGTGTGCGGCGTGGTCTGGTGCTACGTCGGCTCGGAGGAGAACGCCGCCAAGGCGATGGCGCCGCTGCTTGACAACGTGTCCGAGCCGCTCATGCACGGCGTCCATGCGATGCCGCACGCGATGCTCCAGGGGGCGTTCGACGGGCTGTATCCCCCGGGCGACCAGTGGTACTGGCGCGCGGACTTCGTCAACGAGGTGCCGGACGAGGCGGTCGAGATCCATCAGCGGTTCGGCACGTCACTTCCAACCTGGAAGTCGACCATGCACATGTACCCGATCGACGGCGCCGCGCATGACGCCGACCCGGCCGATACCGCCTGGGGCTACCGGGACGCGACCTGGGGGTCCGTATTCGCCGGCGTCGATGCCGATCCCGCCAACGCCGGCAAGATCCGGGAGTGGACGATCGACTACCACGAGGCCCTCCACCCGTACTCGGCCGGCGGCGCGTACGTGAACATGATGATGGAGGAGGGCGACGACCGCGTGCGGGCCAGCTACCGCGCCAACTACGACCGACTGGCGGCGGTCAAGCGGGCCTACGACCCGGACAATCTCTTCCGCGTCAACCAGAACATCCGGCCCGCGAGGGGGTGAGTTGCCGGATGGCCGGCGGCGCCTGACGGCGACGCCTTAGCCGACGCGGGCGGCGCTCGGGCTCGTCCCGCCCCCTAGGATGCCGGGGGCGGGATGAGCTTCGAGTTACGGCACATCACGATCCACGGCCACCGCGTCGCCTACCGCCTGGCTGGCCAGGGGGCAGGCGGCGATCCGATCATCCTGATCCACGGGATAACGGCCTCCTCTCAGGTGTGGGAGCCGGTATGGGACGCTTTGGCGCGCCACCACACGGTGCTCGCACCCGACCTGCTCGGACACGGCCAGAGCGCCAAGCCCAGGGGCGACTACTCGATGGGGGCGTTCGCCTCGGGCATCCGTGACCTGGCCCTGTCGCTTGATCTCGGCCCTGCGACGGTGGTCGGCCACTCGCTCGGCGGCGGCGTGGCGATGCAGTTCGCCTACCAGTTCCCGGAGCGCACCCAGCGGCTCGGACTCGTCGCGAGCGGCGGTCTCGGACGACGCGTCCACAGCTTCCTGCGCGCGGCGACTCTGCCCGGTTCGGAGCTCGTGATCCCGCTGCTGGCGGGGCAGCAGGTGCTGTCGGCAGGGCGTGCGGTCGGGCGGGTGCTGGGGCGCGCCGGCCTGAAGCTCGGCAACGATGCGCTCGAGATGGCCCGTGGCCACGCGTCGCTGGGTGATCCGGAAAGCCGCGCCGCGTTCGTCCACACGCTGCGCGCCAGCGTCGACGCCACCGGCCAGCGCGTACAGGCGGTCGACCGGCTGTATCTGGCCCAGGATCTGCCGCTCCTGATCGTCTGGGGAGCGGGGGATCGGATCATCCCGCCCGAACACGGACGCCGAGCCCACGAGCTCGTGCCGGGCAGCCGGTTCGAGCTGTTCGAGCGCGCCGGCCATTTCCCTCACCTCGACGAACCGGCGCGGTTCACGGCCACGATCGAGGACTGGATCGCCTCGACGCAGCCCGCCCGGCCCGACGACTCGCGTCTGCGCGACGCGATCCGGCGCAACGCAGCCTGAGACGCCGCCGTCCGCCGCCGCCGGCAGGCGCCGGCGACCAGCTTGACTGGCGGCCGATGAATCCCGGGGGCGGGTGCGGTCATTGTCAGAATGGCCGCGTCCCCGCCGAACACGATCACGTTCGCGATCTGGGGTCCGATCGCGCGGGCTGATCTGCCGGGGCTGTGCGACAGGGTGTGCGCACTGATCGCGACGAGCGGGGCGAGCACGGCCGTGTGCGACGTGGCGGGCGTCGCCGTCGACGCGGTGACCGTGGACGCGCTGGCCCGTCTCCAGCTCGCCGCCCAGCGGCAGAACTGCCACATCCGGCTGCTGCGGGCATCCGACCAGCTGCGCGCGCTGGTCGAGTTCATGGGCCTAGACGACGTGCTGGCGCTGTAGGCGCTAGGAGTCCAGGCGGGGCGGCAGGCCGAACAGCGGGAACAGCCGCTCGGTGGAGAGGAAGAAGGTGAACTCGACGACCTTGCCGCCGGCGAATTCGAGCACCTGAACCGCCCACGGGTCATAGCCGCTGCCTGACTCGCTTGGCTTGTATTGACCGAACGCCACGCAGCCGTTGGCCATCTCGACCGGAATCAGGCGTGAGCCGGCGCAGCCGATGCCCGGGCCGTAGAACCAGGTCAGGATGTCGTCGCGCCCCGACAGCCACATGTCGTAAGGCGGCATCGATTGGCTCGCGTCGTCGCGGATCACCTCGGTGAGCGCGTCCACGTCGTAGCTCTGGAAGGCGTCCACGTAGCGCGCCAGCATCTTCCGCTGCTCGGCGTCGATCGGCGAGACGGCGTCGGTGGCGGCTATGTCGCACTCATCGAGCGTGGCCCGGGCACGCTGGAGCGCGCTGTTGACCGATGCGACGCTCGTATCGAGCAGCTCCGCCACCTCGCTGGCCTTCCAGCGCAGGACCTCGCACAGGATCAGGCTTGCGCGCTGGCGAGCGGGAAGGTGATGCAGGGCGGCGACGAACGCGAGGCGGATCGTGTCGCGAGTGGCCACCACCTCGGCCGGGTCCTCGTCCGTGCTAATCAGGCTCATCGGGATCGGCTCGATCCAGGTGGCCTCCGCCAGCGTGTTCAGGTTCGCGGGATCGGGTGTCGCCGCGGGCCCGAAGTCCATCGGGCGCGCCCGTCGCGAACGGCTGTTCAGCATGTCCAGGCAGACGTTGGTGGCGATCCGGTACAGCCAGGAGCGAAATGCCGCTCGTCCCTCGAACCGGTCAAAGCCACGCCACGCGCGCAGAAAGGTGTCCTGAACGGCGTCCTCGGCCTCGAACGGCGAGCCGAGCATCCGGTAGCAGTAGCCCGTCAGTTCCTTACGATGCTGCTCGAAACGCTGTTCGAGCGCGGCCGGCGCCACCGATTGCTCCACGAGGCTCATCGTATGGGATCGGACCGCCGCCACGCCCGAAAATCATCGGTGGCGTTCGGCGAGTAGACGGTGCCCGAAGGTTGTGGGAGACTCGGTGCCGTGTTGGCCAGGGGTGGGCCTGTGTGGTCGGTCGTGTCCGCGGTGGCCCTGGTTGGCATGGGATTTGCGTTTGGGTCTGGACCGCTGGTGGCGGGCGCTTCGGCTGCGACGCCCCGAGCGTGTACTACCTATCCGATCCCCGGGACGGTGGCGTCAGCGGGAAGTTCAGTCCCGAGGGCGATCGCAGGTAGCTACGGCTTGTTCCGGCGGGCCCAACGACCTGATGACCGGCTCGTGCTCGGGAGCTTGCGGGCGCCGCTGGCGGCGTCGGGGATCGTGAGTTCGGGGATTCGGTTGCTCGGTCGAGCGGGTGATCGAGGACTGCTGTACGCGATCCCGGCCGAGCACTACCTTCCCCACCAGATAGTGCCCTTGCGCTGCCTTCCCCGAAGTCAGCGTCAGACCGAACGTGACCTGTTGCCATCACTGCGTCGCGACTACGCACACCCGGCGCTGTGTGTCGTTGAGGTCGGTGGCAATGCTTCGGCGGGAAGGCGCGTCGAGTACTGCGCTGCTCTCTCCGCAGGCGCCGACGCGATGCTCGGAACCAAAGCTACGCCGGTATTTGGGCTGGCCCCGGACGGGGTCACCTCGGTCACCGTCCGCTTCCTGGACCACCCACCGCGAACGATCAAAGTCCGTCACAATTTCTACGAGATCGTCGCTCCATCGCTGGCGGCTACACCGTGCGGGGTCGAGTGGCTGGACGTGTCAGGGAACGTCAAGAGGTCGATAGCGGGGTGCAACTATCAGCTGGCCGAGCTCGGGCCGATGGACAACTATCGGGTCGATGTGGTCCACGAGCTCATCACGGTTCGGACGGACGTGAATACGCTCGCGGCCGCCATCAACGCCGGCAATCTCGCTGAGGCTGAGTCCGACTGGCTGACAGCCCACCTCGAGTGGCTCGACATCGGCCAGGATGACGGTGCCTACGGAGCTTTCGGAGAACTCGGCGGCGAGATCGACGGAACGGCGGCGGGTCTCGTCGGCGGCACCGCCAGCCCGCAGTTCACTGGCTTTCACAAGATCGAGATGGATCTGTGGACAGACGGGAACCTGGCCGCAGCGGCCGCCGACACCGCGACCTTGCAACAGCTGGTGAAGACGCTGATAGCGATCCCGATCGGGACCGAGCTTCCGGGGACCGGGGCTGGGATAGCGAACTGGGTGCTGCGCCCGCACGAGGTCCTGGAGGATGCCATGCGGGACACGCTGACCGGCGATGACGACTACGGGAGCGGGACCGGGCTGGCCTCGATCACAGCTGACGTCTCGGCGGTCACGCAGATGTTGGATCTGCTGGCACCCGTTCTGGATCCGCTCGCACCGCACCTGGTCGCGCGGGCGAGCGGACAGCTGAACGCGGTCCTCGCCGCCGTCTATGAGACCCAGTCCAACGGCACTTGGGTCGCCGTGAGCGATCTCCCGACCCTCGCTCGCGAGCGGGTCGACGCAGCCGTCGGCGCAGCCCTAGAGAGCCTGGCACCGATCCCGGATCTCCTCACAAGCACGGGTAACGTGGCGCCGTTGACCTAGTACGGCGGTTGACCGACGAGAGCATCTGAAATCATCTGGAGGGACGTATGGGCGTGGACCGGCGTGAGTTCTTGAGCCGCACTGGCGCCGCAGCGGCTGGCGTCGCGGGAGCGTTAGGCGCGCCGGGCGTGGCGGAGGCGGCGGCCAAGCGGGGCGGCAAACATCCCCCAGCTGGTGGCGCTGATCCGCTCTTGGCTGACGGCGCCCTTCAGACAGCCGTCGTCAGCGACCCGTCCGCGCGCCTGCCCGCGGTGCCTTTCCACGGCCGCCATCAAGCCGGAATCACAAACGCGCCGCCGCCCGCCGCCTGCTTCGCGGTCTTCAACGTCACCGCCGACTCTCCCGGTGCGCTGATCGGCACGCTCCAGACGCTGACCGATCGGGCCCGGTTCCTCACCCACGGGGGCGTGCCGCTTGCGCTCGGCACGGCCTCCCCGCCGTCCGACAGTGGCACGCTCGGCCCTGACATCCCGCCAGACGGGCTGACCGTCACGGTCGGACTCGGGGCCAGCCTGTTTGAGAATCCCGCGTTCGGGCTGGCCGACAAGAAGCCCAATCGGTTGACCGAGATGACGTCGTTCCCCAACGACAACCTTCAGGCCGATATGACCGGTGGCGACATTCTGCTCCAAATCTGCGCCGGCCAGCCCGACACGGCGATTCACGCGCTGCGGGACATCGCAAAGCACACCCGAGGCGGCATGCAGATCGCCTATCGGATGGACGGGTTTCAGGCGCCGGAGCGGCCGAACGGTGTCCCGCGCAACCACTTCGGGCACATGGACGGGATCGCCAACCCGAACGTGGCGGACCCCTACGTAGCCGACCGGCTCCTATGGGTCACCGACAAGACCGATGAACCCGCCTGGGCACGCGGCGGGACCTATCACGTCTTCCGGATCATCCGGATGTTCATCGAGTTCTGGGACCGGGTGTCGCTGAACGAACAACAGACGATGATCGGCCGCTATCGCGCATCCGGCGCGATGCTCGGTACGAAGTCCGTCACCGACGTGCTGAACTTCGCCAAGGACCCGCAGGGCAAGATCATGCCGCTCACCGCGCACATCCGCCTGTCGAACCCGCGCACCAGGGCGACCGAGGACAGCCGCATCTTGCGTCGCGGGTACAACTACGACGACGGCATCGACCTGGCTGGAAACCTCAACATGGGATTGCTGTTCAACTGCTTCCAGCAGGACCTCCTCCGCCAGTTCGTGGCCAATCAGACGAGGCTGATCGGCGAGCCCATGGTCGACTACATCTCCCCGGTCGGCGGCGGTTACTTTTTCGACGTGCCCGGCATCAAGGACGCCAGCGACTGGTACGCGCGGGGGCTGTTCGAGTGACCACGTCTACAGCCCTTGACCCGCCAGCAACTCGTTGGTCGAGGCGTCGATGACCGCGTTGGGGTTGGAGATCAGGTGGTTCTTGAGCATCCACTCCCCATAGGAATTCCACTGGTTGGGGTCTTGCCAGCCCCACGGGAGGCTCGGGTTGCTCGGGAAGTAGAACGGGAGCGTGGCCTTGACACTCGCCAGCTGCAGCTTCGAGTCGAGCCCCGGGCTTGCTTTGACTAGGTTCGCAACGGCTGCCTGCGGGTTCGCCCGGACCGATTCGTAACCCCGCGCCATCGCTTGCACGAACCGGCGGACCACGTCGGGATGGTTGACGATCTCGTTCTTGGTCACGACGACAACGAGCTCGTCGTAGGTCGGGACGCCGACCTGGTTCATGTGGATCACGTTCGGGTGCTTGTGCAGTTGGGCGAGCTCGATCGCCTCGTAGTTCCAGTACGCCCCGAGCGTGGCGTCGACCCGGCCTGAGAGCATCGCCGGCACCAGATTGGCACCCACGTTGATCTCCTTGACCGAGCTGACCGGCACCCCGGCTCGGGTCAGGATCGTGGTCAGGTAGGCGTGCTGATACGGAATCCCGGCGTCTCCGACCGTCTTGCCGCGCAGGTCGGCCGGGCTCGTGATGTGCTTGGAGCCGACCGAGACGATCGCGGTGAGCGGCTCCTGGACGATCGCCGCTACGGATACGAGCGGCTGGTTTTGGTTTCGCGCGAGCAGTACCTCGGGTTCGTAGGAGATCGCGGCGTCGACCTTCCCGGCGGCAAGCAGCTCGAGGGGGGACGCCGGGTCGGAGGGGATCTCGACGTGCACGTCCAGGTCGGCCTTGGCGAAGTCTCCCTCGGCCAGCGCCTCGTAGATGCCGGAGTGATCGGCGTTGGGCGTCCAGTCCAGCATCAGCGTGAACTGCTGCGTGCTGCCTGAGGCGGCGGTCGCGGCCTCCTGCTTCTCGCCGCAGCCCGCGAGCGCCAGCGACAGCGCCAGTGCGGCGATGATCGGGATCAGGCGTTTCATGTTGCTATTTCTCCTCTCGGACGGTAGGCCCACGGCAGCGCGAGTCGCTCGCCCAGTCCGAGGAGCCCGAACAGGGCGATCGCGAACACGCACAGGATCACCGTGGCGGCAACGCCGCGCGCGGCGAGCAGCTGCGGCTGCGAGACCAGAATTACGTACCCGAGCCCCGAGTTGGACCCGGTGTACTCCGCGAACACCGCGCCGATAACCGAGACCGCCACCGCGATCTTGGCTCCAGTGAACACCGACGGGAGCGCGGAGGGCAGCTCGACGTGCCAGAACGTCCGCATCCGTGAGGCGTCGAACGTCCGCATCAGCTTGATCAGATCCGGGTCGACGGCGGCCAGCCCGGCCGTCGTGGCGACGACGATCGAGAAGAACGACACGACCGCGACCACCACCAGTTTGGGCAGGATGCCGAAGCCGAGCCAGAAAGCCAGGGCAGGGGCGAATACCGCCACCGGCACCGCCTGCGAAGCCACCATAAGCGGGTAGGTGGCGCGACGGAGCGTGGGCGAGAAGTGGATCGCCACCGACAGCACCGCCCCGAGGGCGGTGGCGACGAGGATTCCGAGCAGCACCTCCTGGGCGGTGACCAGGAAGCTGCTCCACAGCAGCGAGCGGTCGGTGTAGAGGGCCTTGGCGACCTGGTGGGGCGGGGGCAAGATCAACGAGAAGGTCGATCCCTTGAGGTCGACGTAGAGCTCCCAGGCACCGATCAGGGCGAGCAACAAGATCGCGGCTGGAATGCCTCGCCAGACGCGCCTCACGACTCCGCTCCCAATGCCGCGAGCGCGCGTTCACGCAGCTCGACCACGGCCGGGTCGGTGCGCTTACGAGGCCGCGGCAGGTGGATGTCGATCTCGCCGATCGCATGGCCGGGGCGCGGCGACATGACGACGACGCGATCGGCGAGCACCACCGCCTCCTCCACGTCGTGAGTGATGAGGATGACCGTCCGCGGCTCGCTTTCGAGCACGCGCGCGAGCCAGCCCTGCATGTCCTGCCGGGTGATCGCGTCGAGCGCCGCGAACGGCTCGTCGAGCGCCAGCACGGGTTTTCCGGCCAGCAGCGTACGCAGGAACGACACGCGCTGGCGCATCCCGCCCGACAGCTCCGCGGGCCGCGTGCGCTCGAACCGCTCGAGGCCGAACCGCTCGAGCCACGGCGCGGCGGCTTGGCGCGCCTGCTCGCGCGAGGCCCCGCGGGCCCGGAGCGCGAGGCCGGCATTGTCGATCGCACTCAGCCAGGGGAGCAGCAGGTCACGCTGGGGCATGAGCGCCGCGGGTGCCGACCGCACGGTCCCCGAGTCCGGGCTCTGAAGCCCGCAGATCAGCTCGAGCAGCGTCGTCTTGCCGCATCCGCTCGGGCCAACGACCGCGACCACCTCGCGCGGCGAGGCGTGTAGCGACATACCCGCCAGAGCCTGGATCGGGCCTCGCTTGGTACGAAAGGTTCGGCTCACGAGCTCGAGGCGGACTGCATCCTCCGCATTAAGCTCGCGAGGCTCCTCAGGGGGAGCCTCGACCATCTGCGTTGTCGCTCCCTTCGCGGGCATTACCCCACAGGTTCTAAGGGTCAGCGCCGGTCGCACGGTGTGCAGGGCGCTATCTCAGCCAGCCTTTCCGCCAGCACCCCTGTTTTCAGATTCGTGTCCGGCAAATGCTAACGCGCCACGGCGCAAGCGGTGGTGCCGGCGGGTCCGGGGCCCTGGTTCAGTGCGAGATCAGGCGCCTCAGGCGTCCGGACGCGCGTCCCAGTGAGCCGTGCGTCCCCTTGGCCAAACCGGTGACTCCGAGCGCGATCACGAACAGCCCCGCGACCAGCGCGAGGCCGGCCAGCAGCGCGGGCCAGCGCCGCTCGAGGAAGTCCCGAGCGCGGGTGACGATTGCCTCGGCGCGGTCGGGCGCGATCATCAGCGTCGCGATCATGAGGATCAGGGGCAGGACGAACGCGACGTTGTAGACCGCGATCAGGATCAGCTGACGCACCGGATCGAATCCCGAGTCGACGATCGCCGCGATCGCCGCGAAGTACGGGAAGGCCGTGGGCAGCTCCACCGCGGCGATCGTGACGCCGAGCAGGAAGGCCGATTTGCCTTCCGAGGGCGGGGAGGGAAGCTGGTGGCGCCGGGCGAGGCTGTGGCGCCTGGTCCAGAGCAGGACCGCCGCGATCAGCATGACCGCGCCGGCGACGGTCTCGCCGATGTAGCGCGCCGTATGGTCCGGCTTGGGCACCAGCGCCAGCACCGCCTCGCCCGGACCTAGCGCGATGATCGCTCCGCCCAGGAAGTTGACCGCCAGCACTCCCAGCGTGAACTGAACCAGTCCGCTGCGCGGCTGCTTGCCGATGGCCAGATACATGCCCGGCGCGATCGTGCTCGGGTTCAGCGAGTCTGCGAGCGAGATCGAGAGAACCAGGCCGAGCAGGCGGAGCATGGTGCGGTCCCTACCCGGGGGTGGAGTCGGGCAGCCGGCAGGAGTCTATGGGCTGGCGCTACCCGCGAGGGTGGAGCGGGCGCGCGAGGTAGCTCTGGCCGGCATGGAGGATGATCGTCTTGTGGTGGACGAAGTCGGTGACCGCCACCGAGTCGGTGACGTCGTGGGTGAGCGTTCCATCGCAGCGGTCGGCGACCGTCCAAATCGTGCCGCGGACCGTGGCCGAGCTGTAGCGGCCCCGGGTC
>DATJUA010000023.1:0-69991 GCA_035502815.1 Solirubrobacteraceae bacterium | reverse complement strand
CTGGGTCAGCGCGATGTGCGCGGTCAGGTCGGCTTCGAGCTCGGCCTCCTTGGCGTGGGCCTCGCCCAGCCATCGCACCAGCTTCGTGTCGCGCTCATTCAGGGTTTTCGTTTTCGCTTGAGGCATGTCAATCGTTTCCTTTCGTCGAGGGTTCGGGTCAGGCCGGGGCGCTGCCGTTACTCAGCTTGAGCTGACGATCGACTGCGGCGAGCACGGTCTGACGGCTGCGGTGACGCGCCTCGTAGAGCCGTACGGCGGCCAGCTGGGCGCCATTCGCGGACTTGGCGCGGGCGATCACATCTTTGGCACTCATGCGCCCATACCCGTTCCATGGCTCCGCCACGTGGATCGTTGCACCGGCGCCGTCTTCGGCACCTGGCTCGGCGACCTCGCGTACCAGCTCGGGCTCCTCGGAGACGTGGATAGGAGCTTTTTCCGGCTCTTGCGCCGGGGCCGGGGCAGGCTCGGGCCGGGGCGTGCGAATCGACGAGACCGCCCGGACAGGTGGGGCCTCGCGCGGAGGGGCCTCCCGCGGAGGCGGCGGAGGCACCGGGGCGGTCGGCTGGGGGGCCGGTGGACTGGGCGCCACCGCCTGAATCGTCCGCCCGGCCAGCGCCAGCGCCTGCTCGGCCGTGCCGACTGCGACTCGCGTCAGCAGCTGCGCAGACCGGAACGACACACGCAACGGCAGCGTGATGAGCTTCCCCGCCATCGCCAGAGGTACTACCCAGGCGGGCGCAAACGATTCACCGAATGATGTTCTGATCAGGCGACGCCGCCGCCGCGTGGGGTCGGCGGCGGCGTCATGTCATCGCTGCAATAACTGCAGCGAGCTGGTCGCGTCTGGGCGCGCGGAGCGGTCCGCGAGCGGCGCATTCCTCGCGAGAATGGCGAATAGTTTGCGGCGAGTCCTGGTAGGCATGCCTCTGACTTGTATGACGCCAGAGCCGTGTGCAACCTTCCCGGCTTGACGAGTCCCGAAGGAGGAGAGTCCCATAGTCAATCTGGACCCAAAGGCCATCATTAGCGCCGCGCTTGACCCGAAGGGTCTCGTCGAAGGGGCCGCCAAGCTCGCCGAGCGCGCCGGCGACGAGGCATATTTCGCCGGGCTGTGCATCCGCAGCGGGCTTGTCGGGCCCGAGCCGCCCCAACGCATCGCCCAGCTCCTGATCGGCTTTCAGCGCTACGGCCTGCTCGGCGGCGCGGTCGTGGCCGGGGCCGCGCGTCACGGCGATCGCCTGGTGATGATCGACGAGCGCGGCGAACTCAGCTACAAGCAACTCGATGAGCGCACGAACGCGCTGGCGAACGCGTGGCGCGAGCGCGGGCTGAAGTCCGGCGAGGGCGTGGCGATTCTGGCCCGCAACCACCGCGGCTTCCTCGAGGCGGTGTTCGCCGCCGCGAAGTGCGGCACGCGCATCGTGCTGCTCAACACCTCGTTCGCGGGGCCGCAGATCCGCGAGGTGGCGCAGCGCGAGGGGACCGATCTGCTCGTGTACGACGACGAGTACTCGGACACGCTGCGCGGGATCGACGATCCGCCCCGCGGCCGGTTCCGCGCCTGGGCGAACGAGCCTGGCGATGACACGCTCGATGCGCTGGTCGAGGGCGCCGACACCAGCGGCCCGCCCAAGCCCGACGAGTCGCCGCGGATCACGATCCTGACCAGCGGCACGACGGGGACCCCCAAGGGCGCGCCACGCTCGGAGCCGCGTTCTCTGTCACTGATCGGCGGCCTGCTGAGCAAGGTGCCGTTCCGCGCGCACGAGGTCACCGAGCTGTGCGTACCGATGTTCCATGCGCTCGGATTCATGCAGGCGATCGTCGGCGTCGGCCTCGGGTCCACGCTCGTCGTGCGCCGGCGCTTCGACCCCGAGACGACGCTCGACAGCCTCGAGGAGCATCGCGCCACCGCGATGGTCGTCGTGCCGGTGATGCTCTCCCGCATCCTCGAGCTCGGTGAGGACAAGATCGAGCAGCGGGATCTGACCGACCTGCGGATCATCTTCGTGAGCGGCTCAGCGCTCGGCGCCGACCTGGCGCGCAAGGCGACCGAGGCGTTCGGGCCGGTGGTCTACAACCTGTACGGCTCGACCGAGATCGCCTACGCGACAATCGCCACTCCGGAGGACCTCCGCGCGGACCCGAGCACGGTGGGCAAGGTCGTGCGGGGTTCGATCGTCAAGCTGTTCGACGAGAACGGCAAGGAGGTCCCCGAGGGGGAGAGCGGGCGGATCTTCGTGGGCAACCTGTCGCAGTTCGAGGGGTACACCGGCGGCGGCAACAAGGACATGCTGCAAGGGCTGATGGCCTCGGGTGACGTCGGCCACTTCGACCCCGAGGGCCGGCTCTACATCGACGGCCGCGACGACGAGATGATTGTCTCGGGCGGCGAGAACGTGTTCCCGGCGGAGGTCGAGGAGCTCCTGGCGTCGCATAAGGATGTTCAGGAGGCGGCCGCGATCGGCGTCGAGGACGAGAAGTTCGGCCAGCGGTTGAAGGCTTTCGTCGTCCTGCGCAGCAGCGCGAAGCTGACCGAGGACGAGGTCAAGGACTACGTCAAGGACAACCTGGCCAACTACAAGGTGCCGCGAGAAGTCGTGTTCCTCGACGAGTTGCCGCGCAACCCGACGGGCAAGGTACTCAAGCGCGAGCTCGCGGAGCGAGACGAAAAAGGCGACGGCAAGGCCTCCCCGAAGACGAACGGCAAGGCGCCCTCAAAGAAGAAGGAGAGCGCGAAAGCGTCTTCAAAGTGATGGAGTGTGCCGGCGGCGCCTGACGGCGGCGCCTGAGCCGGCGGGTCAGCCGATGTGGTGCTCGAGGAAGGTGAGCATCCGGCGCCACGCGTCCTGGCAAGCCTCCGCGTGCTCCTCGTAGCGCTTGTCGAAGAACGAATGCGGCGCGCCGGGGTACACGTGGATCTCGTGCTCGAGCCCCGCCTCGGTGAGCCCGGCGTCGAACTGCTCAACCTGCTCGACGGGGATTCCCTGGTCGGCTCCTCCAAACAGCCCGAGGAGCGGCACGCGGATCTCGGCGGCGCGCTGTAGCGGGCCGTCGATGCCGAAGCGCGATCCGTCGAGGGCGGCGTAGAAGCCGACCACGGCGGTCAGCTCGGTCATGTCGGCGCCGGCCAGGAACGACTCCATGCCACCCAGGCAGAAGCCGACCGTGGCGAACTTGCCGGCGCCGGTCCGATTCCTGAGCGCGACGAGCGCCGCGGCCGCGTCCTCCTGGACCTGCGGGACCTTGAGCTCGCGGACGTGGGGCATGTACTCGAAGTCCTCATCGCGGGGCCCCAGGCCGGCCGTGCGCCCGAAGTAGTCCATCGCGATCGCCGGGTAGCCGGCCTGCGCGAAGCGCTCGGCGAGCTCGATGTAGAACGGATACAGGCCCCGCACGTCGGGGAAGATCAGGACCCCGCCCTCTCGATCGCCGGCATGAGCCAGAGACGCCGAGAAATGGGTCCCGTCGGCGGACGTCAGCTCGAGCAGCTCCGCCCCCGCCGCACCGGCGATCGGCGCGAGCAGGAGGTCTTCGGGTGGGGCGGGTGGGCGAGCGTCGAAGTCAAAGCACATGGCGACCGACAGAATAGGGGCATGACTGAATCGCTGACTTCCGCCACGGACCCCACCACCTTCCGCGCCCAATTCCCGGTGCTCGAGCGCCTCTCTTACTTGAACGCCGGAACCGAGGGCCCCGTGCCCGCCGCCGCTTGCGAGACCGTCCACCTCCGGATCGACCTCGAGTGCGACGACGGGAGGTGTGGCCGTCCGTACTTCGAGGAGACCATGGGGCTGCGCGACCGGGCGCGCGCCGGGTACGCGTCGGTGCTCGGTTGCGACGCCACCGAGGTCGCGCTGACCGGCTCGACGACCGACGGCGTCAACACGGTGATCGGCGGCCTCGACCTGCGGCCGGGCGACGAGATCCTCACCACCGACCAGGAGCATCCGGGTCTGCTCGCGCCGCTGGCGCGCGCGCGGCTGCGCCACGGGATCGATGTGCGCGTGGTTCCGTTCGCCGAGCTCGCCGGCGAGGTGTCGCCGAACACGCGCTTGATCGCGTGCTCGCACGTCTCGTGGGTCGGAGGCGAGATCGCCGACGTGCCGGCGCTCGTCGCGACCGGCGTCCCGGTGCTGCTCGACGCCGCCCAGGCGCTCGGCGCCGTGCCGGTCAACGTCTGCGAGCTCGGGGTCGACTTCTACGCCGCGTCGGGCCAGAAGTGGCTGTGCGGGCCCGAGGGAAGCGGTTGCCTGTACGTGCGCCCGGACCGACTCGATGACCTGCTCGTTCCGTGGCCTGGCTACAGCTCGCTGGCCGACTCGCACAACCCGCTCGAATCCGACTGGGCCGAGGGAGTGGCGCGCCTGGACCACGGCTTCCCGGCCGGGATGCGAAACGGGTGGGCGCTCGCCTCGCTTGGCGTGTTCGAGGCAGCCGGCTGGGATTGGGTGCACGACCGGGCCGCGACGCTGGCCGCCGGACTGGCCGATCGTCTCAGTGAGCGCGGGCTCGCCGTCCGTCCCCGCGGGCGCTCCACGCTCGTCTCCTGGCACGTCGATGACGCCGATGCCGAGGTGGCGCGGCTCGCCGAAGAGCGCGTGATCGTGCGCAGCATCCCGGCGTTCAGCCTCGTCCGCGCGTCGGTCGGGGCGTGGAGCTCGGAGGAGGAGCTCGAGCGCCTGGTCCAACTCGTCGCGGCTTAGATCGATTCGTCGGCGGCGCCTCAGGGCTCCGAAACCGTCCTGATCACGCCGCCGTTCGCGGCGAGCCAGACGATCTTGGGTGGCGGGAAGTCGGCGGCGACGGCGGGCGCGCTCACCACGAACACGTTGCCCACCACGCCGGTCGTCACGGGTGCCCGCTTGCCGCCCCATTCGAGTGTGACCTTGGCAACGCCGGAGGGCACGACGCCGTACACGGCTGACCCGGTGCCGCCGAGCATGCCCTGCTGCTCGATCGTCGCCGCGTTTGCCCCGCCGCCGCTTCCACCGCCGCCACGGCCGTTCAGTTGCCAGTTCAGCTCGACGACGCCTTCAAACGGGCGCCGCTTCGCCACGCTGGCGCGGGCCCGCGCGAACGTCTGCGCCCCGACTTTGAGCGTCGCAGCTCGCAGCGTCGGGGAAACGTGCGCGAGGCTGACCCGTAGCGCGCGCATCTCTTGGGCGTAACAACGGCTCATGACGCGCGCCGGCGGCGGCGGCGACCCGATCAAACCCGGGACGAGGTAGTAACCGACGCCGTCGACGATGCGGGCGAGCCGGATGTAGCGGACGTAGACCTGATTCGGCTCGCCGAGCAGCAGGGGATGGCCGGCGCGGTCAACCGGGGCCGGAAGTCGGTCGGCCGCGGTGGCCGGGCGCCGGAGCACGCCCAGCGCTGAGAGCAGCGCGGCGTCGGGCGTGGCCTGGCTGATCGTCGCGCCGGCCGGATTCGGTTGTGCGACGAGCGAGCAGGCCGGCTCCTTCGCTCCGACGCCAAACAGTGCCGTATCTATGTAGCGCGCCTCGCGCAGGCTGGCGTGCGGCATTCTGAACAGGATCTGCATGCCGCCCACCGAGCTCTCCCCGGACGTCCGCGTCTTTGGAGGGGGCGACACCGCCGGGGGTCGACTCGGCGACGGCGATGGCGTCTTGCGGTGACCGAGCAAGACGATGGCGAGAGCCGCCACGGCCACGACGAGCGCGCTGCTCGCGGCCACGATCAGGGTGGACGCACGCCGGACCCGGCGCGGTGCCCGCCGGGCAATGGCGTCCAGCAGCTGGCGCTCGAAATCCTCAAAACCACTCATCCAATCTCCTTCAGTCGTTCGCGCATGCGGTCCAGCCCGCGGTGGACCCGCTGTCGCACGACGGCCTCCGAACAGCGCAGCTCGATGGCGATCTCCGCGTAGGAGCGTTCATCGAGCACCCTGGCGCGCACCGCGTCGCGCTGCTGCGCCGGCAGAGCGGCGAGCAGCCGTTCGACGTAGCCGTCGTCGCCGAGCGACGCGAGCTCCTCGACACGTTCCAGGTCGGCGTCCTCGAGCGTCACCGGCTCGAGCCCGAGACGGCGGCGAGCCGAGCTCTCAACCCGGGTGCGCCGCAGGCTGTCGGCCAGCTTGTGCTCGGCGATCCGGAACAGCCACGCCGCGGCCGGGCCCCGCGCCGGGTCGAACCGGCGGCATGCCGCGGCCACGGCCGCGAACGTCTCGGCGGTCAGGTCGAAGGCGACCTCGCGCGTGTGCGTTCGGCGCACGTAGTAGCGGGTGATCGCCGGCAGCCAGCGCCGGTAGAACGCGGCGAACGCCTCACGGTCGCCGCCCGCCGCCGCCGTGAGCAACGAATCGTCGTCTGCCTCGTGATGGTCCACACCCCCTCCTTCGAACGACCCCGCGTCCTGTGACCGACCTCAGCCGTCCAGCACCCGCTCCGGGTGCGTGTACACGTTGACGTTGCCTCGCCGCGCGAAGCCGCACAGCGTCATCCCGCGGTCGTCGGCCAGCGAGATGGCCAGCGAGCTCGGGGCGCCCACGCCGACCAGGATCGGCGCGCCGGCCACCGCCGCCTTCTGCACCAGCTCGAACGACAGGCGACCGCTCACGCACAGGATGCGCTCGCCGAGCGGGACGGCGCCGTCGAGCAGGGCGCGCCCGATCACCTTGTCCATCGCGTTGTGGCGCCCGACGTCCTCGTTGGCCAGGAGCAGCCCGCCGTCGGCGTCGAACAGGCCGGTGGCGTGCACGCCGCCGGTTCGCTCAAACGCCGGCTGCACGAGCCGATCCGGCAGGGCGGCCAGCAGCGAGCGCGGGACTTGCGGTCCTTGGGGGAGAGGGGCGCTGTGCACCGCCACCTCCTCGAGCGCGCCCTTGCCGCACACCCCGCACGACGACGTGGTGTAGAAGCGTCGCTCTCCCGGATCACGCGCCAGCGGCCCTGCCACCTCGACGGTGTTGCCGGCGAAGTCCTCGGTGGGCCCGGCCGCGTGGGGTCTGTCGATCAGCCCCTCGCCGTACAGGAACCCGAGCGCGAGCTCCTCGTCGTGACCCGGGGTACGCATCGTGACCACGAGCGGCACGCCGTCCACGCGGATCTCGAGCGGCTCCTCGACCGCGACCACATCGTCGCGCCCGTCATGCTCGACCTTGGTGAATGTGTAGGCCATGTTCGGCCTACTTAACCTATCCCCCGGCTCTCGCGATCGCCTGGTTTATGGCCGGTCCGGCGTCGTGGACCGGGCCGCCGTGACCGACCACGATCAAAGACGGATTGAGCTCGCGGACCCGGAGCGCCGACTCGAGCGCCTTGCCCTTGTCCCACGTGGCGAGTGCCGCGAGCGGCATCCGCCAGTAGACGTGGCTGGTGACGGCCAGGCCGCCGATCGACGTGAACGCGTCGCCGGCGATCAGCGTCCGGTCCCGTGTGTCGAGGAACGAGACGTGCCCCGGCGTGTGACCGGGGGTGGGCACGACCTCCAGGCTGCCGACTCGTTGGCCGGCGGCCAGGCGGATGTCGGGGACCGTCTTCAGCTTCGGCCACGAGCCGCGCGGCTTGCCGTCAACCACCTTCTCTCCGGCGTGGATCCGGGCGTCGAGCTCCGGCATCAGCACCTCGACGCCGGGGCCGAGCCGCTCCCTAAGCACGTCGAGCGAACCGACGTGGTCGCCGTGGCCGTGGGTCAGAGCGATGCGCCGGATCTGTCCGCCGGCGCTGCGGGCCGCGCCGATCAGCTCATCGGCGCCGCCGCCGACGGTCGTGTCGACGAGCGTGAAGCCGTCATCCTCGCGGACGAGGAAGGCGTTCACGAACCGCCACCGGGTGATCTGCGTCAGGTTGTCGGTTACGCGCGTCGTGCTCATCCCGCCGCGCGTAAGCCTAGGCGATGGGTCAGCTGAGCGCCGGAGTGGCGCGGAGCTCCTCCTCGTAGGAGAGGAGCTCACGCTCGAGTTCGCCGTCCGGTCCGATCCGGTACGCGCCGGTGCGGACCAGCGGTGGCGAGTAGGCGTGGATCGTGACCGCCGGCGCGCGACCGGCGTGAAGGACGCGGTGGATCGCGGTGGCCGGGACGGTGAAGATCGAGTTCGGGCCGATGACGCGGGAGCGGGGGGGCCGATCGAGCCTGAGCCGGTCCTCGCGCACCTGCCCTTCGATCACGGCGATCGCCGCCGAGGACTCGTCGTGATCGTGAAAGCCGGTGTCCTGGTCCTCGCTCCAGCAGATGACCCAGGCGTTGACGTCCTCGTCGTCCCAGACCTGCTCATACACGCGGACGTCACTGGCGTGCCGGACGGCGTGCTGCCAGCGCTCGGGTTGGGCCGCCAGGCCGGCGACGAACTGCTCGAGCTCGAGTGGTGTGAGGCTCATGCCGCAACCGCGCTCTCGACCCTCGAGACGAGCCGAGCCGCGTTTGACCGCAGCATCGGGTCCCGCTCCGTGGGGGGTGGCTCCACCACTGGCCGGTCCGAGCCGTACACGACCTGGTCGGCTCCGACACGCTCGATCATCGCTTCGATCGCTCGGGCACCGAAGCTCGAGCTCTCGTAGAAGGCGAACGGATCGCGGAGGTCGATTGGTGGACCCCCGCGGACGGCCAGCCGCTCGCTCAGGCTCGGTGCGCCCCCGGCGAGAAGGGCAAACACGACGCGGAGGTGAGGGTGGCGCCGGCGCCCGATCGTGGCGAACGCGAGCCACGCCGCCTGCATCTGCGCGACGTAATCGGTCATTGCCGTCCACCAGACGGGCTCGGTCAGCGACGCCTCTCGCGTTGGGCCGCCGAGTCCCGGGCCGGGGTGGATGAACACCGGCGCGTCGAGTTCGTTGGCGCGGGCGATCAGTGGCTCAACATGGTCGAGGCCGTCGGGCGTCGCCAGCGCTCCCGCGGGGAGCGTGATGCCCACGCAGCCATGGGCGAGCACGTCGTCCACATCGCCGGCGTCGGCTTGATCGAGCGCGACGGGCCCCCACGCCGCGAATGCGCCTGGCAGCGACTCGACTCCGGTCAGATACGCCGCGATCAGTTCGCGCGCCTCGTCTCCCGGCAGGGCCTCAATCCCGATCGGGCTCGACGGCGCGATCAGCGCGAGGTCGAGGCCATCGTCCTCGACGAGGCGGACACGGCAGGCCGGATTCTCCGTCGTCAGGTCGATGGCGTAGGCCCGCTCGCCGGCGCAGTGAACGATCGCCGCGTGGTCGCTGCGGGTGACGAACGGCAGGCGGTCACGGGCGGCCAGGGCATCGAGCAGCGGCTCGGTCCAAAGGTGCTGGTGGACGTCAACGGCCGTGGGCGGGGAAGCAGCAGTAGACATGGCCGGGAGTATACATCACTAAGTCGATTGAAATTCTATTCATGCGCGACTCCGACCAGCCGCGGTGGGCCTCGGACTATCGTCCGCTTGCCCGCCGTGCTCCCGCTTCCTCGCCACGCGTTGTTCAAGCTCGCCACGAGCGAGCGGTTCGAGCAGGTCGTACGGGCCATCCCCGGCGGCGGCGCGCTGGCCTACCGGTTAGCGTCGCCATATGTTGCCGGCGTGAGCGCCGACGACGCGCTGGCCACCGCCGCCGAGCTGGCGGCGCGCGGCGTTGGCAGCTCGATCGACTTCTTCGGCGAGAACGTGAGCGACCCGGTCGAGGCGGACCGGGTGACCGACGAGTACGTCGGTCTCGCCGCCCGCCTGGCCGGCGCGCCACCGGGGACGTCTCTGTCGGTGGACCTATCGCACATCGGTGTGGACGGACCGGCCGCGGCGGTCGCGCGGCGCCTCGAGCGGATCGCCCGCGCAGTGCCCGGCGGGTCGCGGGTGCAGGTCGGTGCCGAGCAGGCGGCCCGCACCGACCGGATCCTCGATGCGGTGATCACCGTCGCCCGCGCCGGCGTGTCGGATCGGTCGGTGTCCGCCACCGTGCAGGCGAACCTGCGCCGCAGCGCCCGCGACGCGGAGGTGCTGGTGCAGGCGGGCGTCCCGATCCGACTGGTCAAGGGCGCCTACGTCGAGTCGCCCGCACTCGCACATCCATGGGGAGACGCGACCGATGTGGCGTTCGCCGAGCTCGCGCACGCGCTTCACCGCGCCGGCGCCGAGCTCTCACTGGCCACCCACGACCCCGTCCTGCGCGAGGCGCTGCTGCCCGCGATGCCGGGCGTCACCGTGGAGATGCTGCTGGGCGTCCGGCCGGCCGACCAGTCCTCCCTGGTGGCGCGCGGCATCCCGGTTCGCTTGTACTTCCCGTTCGGCGACGCCTGGTTCCGCTACGCGATGCGCCGGTGGGCTGAGTCGCGGGGTGCGCGCTAGACCTTACGCGTCCCGGCGCCGAGCTCAGCGGCGAACTCGGACACCTCCCGCCACGTGGACTCCGCCACCGGGATCCCATCACGGAGCCGAAGCGCGGCGGTGCGGCGCTCGGGCTCGCCGGGCAGCAGCACCTGTGCGACGCCCGGTGCCGTGGGAGCGGTCTCGAGCGCGCGGGCCATCTCCTCCACCTGACCCATGAACCGCTCGACCGAGATGAACGCCTCGATCTCGAGCGCGAGCACGAACATTCCGTTGCCGGCGCCGTAGTCGGGGATCATCGCCGGTCCCATGCCCGACAGGATGCCGCCCAGCGCCTCGATCGCCACGGCGAGCGCGTAGCCCTTGTGGCCCTCGGCCGGCAGGAGCGCTCCGCCCGCGTAGAAGTCCTCGGGATCGTCGCTGGGACGGCCGTCTCGATCGATCAGCGTGCCCGGCGGCACCATGCGGCCGGCGGCGCGCGCCACACGCACCTTGCCTTCGGCCCGAACCGAGGTGGCGAAGTCGACGACGATCGGGGGTCGTCCTTCCGGGCGGGGGATGGCGAACGCGATCGGATCGGTTCCCAAGCGCCGGTCGCGCCCCCCGAACGGCGCCACGTTGGGGGTCGCGTTGGTCACGGTCATGCCGATGTGTCCGCTCGCGGCGATCGACTCGACGTAGTCGGCCATGCGCCCGACGTGAGGGGCGTCCTGCAGAACCACCGCGCCGACCCCGAGCTCGCCGGCGATCCCCGCCGCGGTCGACGCCGCCAGCCGGGCGGCGGGCTGGCCCCATCCGCGTCGGGCCGAGACGCACGCCGTGGCGCCCCGCCGGCGGACCATCTCGGCGCGGGCCGCAGGAACGACCGTGCCCTCGCGCGCCCGCTGCAGGTACTGCGGCAGCCGGACCAGGCCGTGCGAGTCGTGCCCGGCCAGGTTCGCGTCGCGCAGCCCCTCGGCGACGACCACGGCGAGATCGTCGGGCGTGCCGACGGCGCGGAGCAGCTCTACGCAGACCTGCTTCAGCTCCTCGCTCGTGAGGGTTACCTCGGCCACGGCCGCTCAGTACATCAGCTCGAGCCCCACTCAGCCGACGAGGTCGTCGCCGCGTCAGCTGCGCGCCGGCTTGGGCGTGCGGCGCGGCTCGACGAACGGCTCGACGTCGGCGGGATGGCCGGCCTCGATCACCCGCGCCCGCTCGAGCTCGGCGTTGAGCTCGGCCCCGAGCAGGATCGCGACGTTGGAGATCCACAGCCAGACGAGAAAGATGATCACGCCGGCCAGCGTCCCGTAGGACTTGTTGTAGGAGCCGAAGTTGGCCACGTAAAGGGCGAACAGGGCCGAGGCGAGCACCCACACCGCGACCGCGAGAAGACCGCCCGGAGTCAGCCAGCTGAAGCCCGGCTGCTTCACGTTGGGCGAGGCCCAGTACAGGATCGAGAACATGATCCCGACGACGAGCAGCAGCACCGGCCACTTGGCGATGTCCCACACGGTGACCGCGCTGTTGCCGACGCCGAGCAGCTTGCCGACCTGGCCGGCGAGGCCGCCGGTGATCACCACGGCCAGCGCGCCGGCGGTCAGCAGCAGCACCATCACGATCGTGACCGCGAGCCGCACGGGGGCCGTCATCCAGAACGGGCGGCCCTCCTCGATGTCGTAGATCGCGTTCGATGCGCGCATGAATGCGCCCACGTATCCGGATGCCGACCACAGCGCGCCGAGGATGCCGACGACGAACAGCACGCCGGCGGCGCCGCGACTTTTTTGAAGGCCCTGGATCGCGCTCGTGAAGACCTGCCGCGCGGTCCCGGGGGCGAGCTTGCCGAGGTGGTCGATCAGGGGCCCTGTGGCGGAGTGGCCGATGAGCCCGACGATCGAGATCAGCGCGATCACCGCCGGGAAGATGGCCAGCACCCCGTAGTAGGTGAGCGCCGCCGCCCAATCGGTCAGGTTGTCGGCCTTGAACTCCCGCAGCGTCCTCGAGAACACGCCCCGCCACGCGCCTCGCGGCAGTCGTATGGGAGCGCGGGGCGCTCGATCCTCGGCGACGTCCGGCGCTCGATCTCCGGTGGCGTCGGGCGCTCGATCTGCGGTGGCGTCGGGCTCGGCGCTCATGCTCCCCTCCTCCGGCGGCTCGACTATCAGTTCATGGCTTCCCGCACGGCGAAGTGCCAAAACCCTGACACCGGGGGTTGATTGGTAACACCGGCGTCATCACGCGCCCGCTACAACTATTGAGATGCGCGATGCTGAGCTGCTGCTGCGGGGGTCAAGACGCCCGCTGGTGATTGGCATGGGCGGCGGGGGCGACGTCGTCGGAGCGCTCGCCACCGCTGAGCCGGCCCGGTTGTATGACAACGCCGAACCGGTGCTCGGCGGGCTCTCTTGGGAGCGCCGACCGTATGACCCGGTTCCGGGCCCACGGACCACGTCGGAGATCGAGGGCGCGGAGGAGCTGGCGCCGGGCGTTCTTCTGGCCGGTCCCGAGACCGGCGTGCGCGGGCGCGACGTCGTGTTCGCCGAATCGCGCATGGCCGAGTTCCTCGCCCAGCCCACCGTGCTGGTGGACCCAACGGCCGGACCGGAGAGCGTGGCGGACGGTCTCGCCTCGGCGATCGCCGCGCTCAAGTGCGATCTGCTCGTGCTCGTCGACGTGGGCGGGGACGTGATCGCGAGCGGCGATGAGCCGGGGCTGCGCAGCCCGCTGTGCGACGCGATCATGTTGGCCGCCGGCGGGCGTCTGAGCACGAGCGGACAGCCCGTCCTGCTCGGCGTGTTCGGGATCGGGTGCGACGCCGAGCTCACGCCCGA
Organism: Solirubrobacteraceae bacterium; assembly: GCA_035502815.1. GTDB lineage: Bacteria > Actinomycetota > Thermoleophilia > Solirubrobacterales > Solirubrobacteraceae > Palsa-465. Next base: position 56,932 of record DATJUA010000023.1, on the reverse strand, counting down.
CGAGGTGCTGGCGCAGCTCGCCGTGGTGGCGGGCGCCGGTGGGCTGTGTGGCGGCCGCGGCCTGACCGGCGCGGTGGCGGACCGGATGGAGGCGGCGATGGAGCTCGTCAGGACCGAGGCCAGCGCTCAGGCGGTGCGCGCCTTCCGCGGCGCCTCGGGGCTGACGACGATTCGCGGCGGCACCAGGACGCTCGAACTGAGCGCGGTTGCCGCGCTGACGTTCTATCTCGACGTCGACATCACGATCAGCGCCGTCGGGCGCCTGGCCAAGGCGGTGGCGCAGGCGGGCAGCCTGGAGGACGCCAACGATGCGCTGCACGAGCTCGGGGTGCGCACCGAGCTCGACTATGAGCGCGACGCCGCCGGCGCGGTCAGCCCGGGCGCCTAGGGTCGTGAACCCTTGAACGCCGAGCGGTAGTCGACTCCCTCGACCTCGATCGCGACGTTCAGCGTCCGGCACCGGGCGCAGCGGATCCGCAGCTTCCGGTTCATGTACTCGGGCGCCATCGCCACCGCGAGCACGTTCCCGCACTCGACGCAGACGTAGTCATCGGGTCCGTGGCCGGAGAAGACGGGGCGATCCGGGTGCATTTGCACGGCGGTGCCGCCGTCGGGCGGGACCTCGCCCGGCTCGGCGCGTCTCATCGGGATCTGGCCCACGGCGACGAGCCTAGTCCTCCGACATTAGATCGAGGCCAGGTTCTCGGTGAAGCTCCTGATCAACGCGTCCAGCACGCTGACCATCACGCCCTCGCCCATCGAGGCCGCCTTGCCAGTGATCTGCGCGGCGGTGTGGATCGTCCCCCCGCCGTCCGACAGCGAGAAGGTCACGTCGGCGTTGGCGTGCCCCTGTCCCTTGGTCTCACGCGATTTGACCTGAAGCACAGCCCGATGCTGTTCGGGGTCCTGCTCGATGACGGTGACGGTGCCGGCGTAGGTCAGCGACATCGCGCCCATCTTGATCTTGATCTCGGCCTTTACGCTGTCCGGGCCGGTCCTTTCGAGCACGCTGCCGCCCTCGACGCAGGGAACCAGGCGCTCGAGGTCGAGGATCGCCTGCCAGTTGTCGTCGATCGGCTTGCCGGTCGAGAACGGGTGATCGAGTTCAACCACGATTGATCTCCTCGGTTAGGGTTGCTCGTATGTCGCAGCAATTCGGACCAGACAACGCGAGTCTGAGAATCAGAACGCGCCGGACCGGCGGCGCCGCCAAGGCCGGCCACGACCTGCTCATCGAGGTCGGGTCCTGGCAGGCCACGCTCGACCCGGAAGCGCAGCCGGCGCTTACGCTTACCGCCGACTCGAGCTCCCTGCGCGTGCTCGAGGGCACCGGCGGCCTCAAGTCCCTCAGCGAGAACGACAAGGCGGAGATCAAGAAGACGATCGACAAGGAAGTGCTGAAGGGAACGCAGATCGAGTTCCGCTCGAGCGAGCTCCAGGAAGTCTCCGGCGGCTTGCGCGTGCGCGGCGAGGTGTCCATCCACGGCAAGCACGCGCCGGTGGAGTTCGACCTCGCGATCGGTGACGCCGGCCACGTGACCGGCACCGCCAAGGTGACGCAAACCGCGCACGGGATGAAGCCGTACTCCGCCCTATTTGGCGCTTTGAAGGTCGCCGACGAGGTCCAGGTCGAGATCGAGACCAAAGCGAACTAAGACTCCTTGTAGACGGTCTGCGCGTCGAGCCCGCCCTCCACGCCCGCGGGCAGCACGCCCGTGCCGTGCGCATAGAGCGCGACGTCGGCGATCGTCTTGGCCTGTGACGGGTCGCTCGTGCTGAAGAACGCGCCGTTGGCCCAGGTCAGCGAGTCGGGTGGGGTCTCGAGCGCCGCGCCCGCGAGCAGCCGCGCCTTGTCGAGGATCTTGCCCGTGGCGCTCTCGATCGCCCCCGGCGTCTGTGCCGACGGGCTCGTGTTGTAGCCATGGCCCTCACCGAAACGGTCCGTGTCGGCCGGGACGACTTTCACGTCGAGCGCCGGCACGCCGAGGTGATCGGCGACGAGCCGCGCGTACCGGAGCTCCTCGCCGTCGGACTCGGTCGTCAGGCTGAGCACCATCTTGCCGGTGGGGTGCACGCGCAGGAACACCGCCCGGTATGCCTCGTCGGCCATTCACTGATCCTCCTGTGTCGATTGATCTGACGCGTCCTCGCGCGCCAGGCGCTGGCGCTCGAGGTGCGCGGTCAAGGCGTTGTGCCCCTCGAGATCGCAGAAGCTCGGCTGCGGCCCGCCGAGCGGGTGCGGCGGCACGGCCGGGCGATCGCAGCCGGGATAGATGCACGTCTTTTCGCTCATGTCCCGAGTGACCATCCCGGCGTGGTCTTGCCGCGGCTCGGCCCATAGCCGCTGGGCATCGCTACCGAGCTGCCGGGCACGGGGGTGGCGCTCGGCCACGGTTCGTCCCCTGGCTCGGGCTCGGGGATCTCGACCCCGGTCGCGAGCGGTCGATGGTTGGACCGCGCTGCCCCAATCGCGTCGGCCACCTCGCCCAGCGCCTCGAGGCTGTGGCCGCTCACGAGCGCGTCGCAGTGGGGCAGGGCCGCCACGAGTCCGCCGGCTCGCGCCTCGAAGCCGCGGGCGCTGATACGGGGGTTGACCCACACGATCCGGTATGCCAGCCGGCGCAGCCGCTCCATCTCGCGCGCGACCAGCGCCGGCTCACCGCGTTCCCAGCCGTCGGACAGGATCACCACGACCGCACCGCGGGCCATCCCGCGCCGGCCGTGGCGATCGTTGAACGTCTTCAGCGCATCGCCGATCCGGGTGCCGCTTGACCAGTCCGGCGCCGTGGCCGCCGCGCGTTGGATCGCGCGCTCGGGATTGCGCGAGGACAGCGCGCGCGTCAGTCGAGTCAGGCGCGTCGCGAACACGAACGCTTCGCTTTGGGTCCCGCCCGCCCGCCCCCCACCGCCCGCTCCGGCCGCACAGGTGAGGAACTGGAGATACGCGCGCGCGTAGGGCTCCATCGAGCCGGAGATGTCGCACAGCATCACGAGTCGCCTTCGGACCACCCGCCGGCGGCGCTGGGCGAGTCGGATCGGGTCGCCGGCCGTACGCAGGCTGCCGCGCAGCGTCCGGCGCATGTCGACGCGCTCGCCACGGCGGGCGCGATCCGCGCGTCGAGTCCTCCGCACCGGCGTGGCGATGCGCAGGCGCGACATCAGTCGGTAGAGCCGGGCCAGCTCGTCGGGCTCGAGCGCGTCGAACCGCTTGGAGCGGAGTACCTCATCGGCGCTGGCAAGCACGGGAATCGGCTCGTCGTGCGTGAGATCGGCCGGCTGCCCGGAGGATGCGTCCGAGCGCGTCGCGCCCGACGGGGGCGAATCGAGGCCCCCGGCGCTCCGCCGCCGCTCGTTCGCCGGCGCCGGCTCGGTTTCGGGGACGGCGGGAACGGGGCCGGTCGGATCCTCCACCGGCGCCGAACCGAAAACACCGAAGAACACCTCGTCGAAGGCACCCACGTGCATGCGATCGGACACGAGGGCGGCCCGCGCGGTCCAGTACAGGCGCCGGCGCGAGATCGGCTCGACCACCGCCAGCGCCTGGGCGAACCAGCTGGCGCGCTCCACCGTCACCGGCACGCCGGCGTCGTGAAGCCGGCGGCTGAACGCACCGGCCACCGCCGGGAGGTCGAGCGCCAGGGTTCGGACCCGGAAGGGCTCGGTCATCGAGGGACCACCAGCTCGTCCAGCCCGGCTGCCCGCACGACCTCCTGGTCCTCAGCGTATTTGAGCACCGACCCGAGCGTGCGCTCGATCGCGTCCACGTCCAATTCGGCGACGCCGAGCACCGCCAGCGCGGCCACCCAGTCGATCGCCTCGGCCACGCCCGGCGGCTTTTGCACGTCGCTGTCGCGCATCCGGGAGACCGCGTCCGCCACTTGTACGGCGAGCCGTGCTGATGAACCCGGGACGCGACGCCGGATGATCTCGACCTCGCGATCAGCGCTCGGGTAGTCGATCCACTGGTACAGACAGCGACGCTTGACCGCGTCGTGCAGGTCTCGCGTACGGTTCGAGGTCAGGACGATGATCGGCGGATGGGTAGCGCGGATCGTGCCCAGCTCGGGGATCGTGACCGCGGCCTCGGCGAGCAGCTCGAGCAGGAAGGCCTCGAAGTCGTCGTCGGCACGGTCGATCTCGTCCACGAGCAGAACCGCCGGCCGGGGCCCCGGATGCTCGAGTGCGCGCAGCAGCGGGCGGCGGATCAGGTACTCACGCGCGAACAGGTCCTGTTCGTTCAGCTCCGCACCCTGCGACTCCGCGAGCCGGATGCTCAGCAGCTGCCGCGGGTAGTTCCACTCATACAGGGCCTCGGCCGCGTCGATCCCGTCGTAGCACTGGAGGCGTACCAACGGCGTGTCGAGCGCGGCGGCGAGCGCCTTGCCGGCTTCGGTCTTGCCCACGCCGGCCTCGCCCTCCAGGAGCAGTGGCTGGGGAAGGCGCAGGCTGAGGAACATCGAGGTGGCGAGCGCCTCGTCGACCAGGTAGTCGACCGAGGCCAGACGGACCGCGAGCGTTTCCACGTCGGGGACAACGCGCCGGACCTCGTCCGGCGCCTCGCCGGTCACGCCCGGCGGCGTCATGCCGGCGCGTGCTGGCGCTCGAACGCGCGGAAACAGCCCTCGCCGCAGAAGTAATGCGTGTCGCCGGCGTACTGAACCGACAGCGCGTCGGCGCTGACCACCACCGTCATGCCGCAGATCGGATCGACCGCCGTCGGCGGGGCGGCGGCCCAAGACCGCGGCGCCGTGCTCGTGCGGCGGCGAACCTCGATGATCGAGGCCAGGATCGAAAGCGCGACCTCGGATGGCGTGCGGGCGCCGATATCGAGGCCGGCGGGCGTGTCGATCCGGTCCAGCAGCTCCTCGGGAACGCCCTCACCGCGCAGCTCGTCGAGGACGCCGGCGCCCCGCTTACGACTGGCCACCAGCCCGACATACTTGACCTCCGCCTCGAGCGCTGTGCGCAGGATGGCGAGCTCATCGCGTCCGTGGGCGGCAACGACCAACGCCAGGTCGTCGATCGACGGCACGATCGCGCCACTGTCCCCGCCGCGTGAATCCACCGCGTCGAGCGCGAGCTGCGGTCCGAGACGCAGCAGCGCTGCGGCGATCGGCGTGTCGCCCGCGACGATCACTCGCGGCGGGGGCAGGAACGGCTCGAGGAACACCTCGATCGCCCCGCCCGACAGGCATGGGTTCTGCACCGTGACCGAGCCCTCGTCGTGCGCGACCTCGTGGCCGGGATCGACCTGTCCCGCGTCGACGTTGGCCGCGTTCTTGGCCATGGCGTCGGTTCCGAGCGCGTCGGGCAGGATGCGTAGCAGCAACGGCTCGCCGCGCTCAATCGCCTTGAGCGAGTACAGCCGCACGCTGTTCTGCGCGCACACGCCGCCGACGAATCCCTCGATCCGGCCGTCCTCGTGCACGAGCGCGACGTTCCCTGGCTTTGAGCTCGTCGGATGCTCGACCCGGACGACGGTGGCGGTCACGAACACCGCTCCCTGGGCGATCAGCTCTTGCGCCCGGGAACTGAGTGCCCCGCCCACGATCACTGCGGCGGCTCCGCGCGTCCCTGCATCGCCGCCCACACCCGCGCCGGCGTGCACGGCATGTCGATGTGGTCGACGCCGTGGGTGGCGTGCAGCGCGTCGATCACGGCGTTCACGATCGCGGGCGGCGAGCCGACGTTGGGAGACTCGCCGACGCCCTTGGCCCCGAGGGGATGGTGTGGGCACGGGGTGACGGTCTCGCCGAGCTCGAAGTCGGGGCACTCGAGCGAGGTCGGGATCAGATAGTCCATGAAGGACCCGTTCAGGCAGTTGCCCTCGTCGTCGAACGTGATCACCTCCATCAGCGCGATCCCGACGCCCTCGGCCAGGCCGCCGTGAATCTGCCCCTCCACGATCATCGGGTTGATCCGCACGCCGCAGTCGTCGACCGCGATGAAGCGCCTGACCTTGACCGCCGCGGTGTCGGGGTCGACGTCGACGACGCAGATGTACGCGCCGCACGGATAGGTCAGGTTGGGCGGGTCGTAGATCACCTGCGCGTCGAGGCCGCCCTCCAGCCCCTCGGGCATCGGCTCGCCGCTGTAGGCGTACGCCGCGATCTCCTCGATCATCGCGCCCTTCTCGGGGTCGCCCTTGACGTACCAGCGGCCCTTCTCCCAGGCCAGGTCCTCGGCTCGCGTCTCGAGCATGGTGGCGGCGATCAGGCGGGCCCGGTCGCGGACCTTTCTTGACACCACCGCCACGGCGGCGCCGGAGACGGGGGTGGAGCGGCTTCCGTACGTGCCCAGCCCGTATGGCGTGCGGTCGGTGTCGCCGTGGCGCACCTGGACGTCCTCGGGCGGGATCCCGAGCTCCTCGGCGACGATCTGCGCGAACGTCGTCTCGTGGCCCTGGCCCTGCGTCTGCGCGGAGATGCTGACCATCGCCTTCCCGGACGGATGCACGCGCAGATCGGCGCCGTCGTTCATGGCCAGTCCCAGGATGTCCATGTGCTTGCGTGGCCCGGCGCCGACGCCTTCGGTGAAGAACGAGGTGCCGATGCCCATCAGCTCGCCGCGAGCGCGCTTCTGCGCCTGCTCCTTTCGCAGCTCGTCATACCCGGCGATGCGCATTGCCTCGCGCATCGTCGCGGCGTAATTGCCCGAGTCGTACGTCCACCCGGTCGTCGTCTCGTACGGGAACTGCTCGGGGGCGATGAAGCTGTTCATCCTCAGGTCGATCGGGTCGACCTTCATCTCGAGCGCGAGTGCGTCGACCATCCGCTCGACCAGGTACACGGCCTCGGTGATCCGGAACGAGCACCGGTAGGCCACGCCGCCCGGCGCCTTGTTCGTGTAGACCGCCTTCACCTGCACGTGCGCGGCCTCGAGGTCGTAGGAGCCGCACACGATGTGGAAGAAACCGGCCGGGAACTTGGTCGGCTGCGCAGTCGAATCGAACGCGCCATGGTCGGCGATCACGTCGACGCGCAGGCCGGTGATCTTGCCGTTCTTCGAGCACATCTCGGCGTGCATGACGTAGTCCCGCGCGAAGCCGGTCGACATCAGGTTCTCGGAGCGATCCTCGATCCATTTCACCGGTACGCCGGCGACGATCGACCCGGCGATCGCGCACACGTAGCCGGGATACACCGGAACCTTGTTGCCGAAGCCGCCGCCGATGTCGTTGCAGCGGATCCGGATCATGTGCTCGGCCAGGCCGGCCACGTGCGCGTACACCGTGCGGTGCGCGTTGGGGGCCTGGTTGCCGTTGTAGATGTCGAGCTGGCCGGTGTTCGGGTTGAAGTCGGCGATCATCCCGCACGTCTCGAGCGGCGCCGGGTGGCAGCGCGGGTAGATGATGTCGCGCGTGACGATCGTGTCGGCCTCGGCGAAGGCACGATCGGTCGCCTCCGAGTCGCCGGCCTCCCACAGCGGGCTGGCCAGGTTGTCGAGGAGGCCGTCCTTGTCGTCGCGGATCAGAGGCGCGTCGGAGTCGAGCGCCTTGCGGGCGTTGACGACCGCGGGCAGCGGCTCGTACTCGACGTCGATCAGCGCGAGCGCGTCGCGCGCTGTGTACTCGTCGACGGCGATCACGAACGCAACCTCCTGCCCCTGGAAGCGGACCTTGTCGCCCGCGAGCACGGCCTGCGTGTCGTAGGAGATCGTCGGCATCCAGGCGAGCCCGAGCGTCTCGAGGTCCTTGGCCGTCACGACCGCCGCCACTCCCGGGTGCGCGAGCGCCTTCGAGGTATCTATCGAGACGATCCTCGCGTGGGCGTAGGGGCTACGGAGCATCACGCCGTGCACCATCCCGGGCAGGCGGATGTCGTCCAGGTAGGTCCCCTGGCCGCGGATGAACCGCGCGTCCTCCTTGCGCTTCAGGCGGCCGAAGCCGATGGGGCGTTCGGTCGTGGCGGTGTCCATCGTGGCCATGCTTACGCCTCCTGTTTCATCGCGGCCTCGTGCTCGGCCGCCCAGCGCACCGCGCTGACGATGTTCTTGTAGCCCGTACAGCGACAGATCGCGCCCGAGATCGCGGTCCTGATCTCTTGTTCCGTCGGGTTCGGGTTCTGGTCCAGCAGCGCGCGGGTGGTCATCAGCATCCCCGGCGTGCAGAACCCGCAGTGCAGCCCGTGCTTCTCGTGGAAGCCCATCTGGATCGGGTCGAGCCGTCCGTCCCGCTCGAGCGATTCAACGGTCCGGATCTCGTGTCCCTCCGCCATCGCCGCGAGCGTCGTGCACGACTTGATCGGCTGTCCGTCCATGAGCACCACGCAAGCGCCGCAGTTGGAGGTGTCGCAGCCCCAGTGCGTGCCCGTCAGCCCCGGCGTATCGCGGATGAAGTGGACGAGCAGTGTGCGCGCCTCGACGTCCCGCGAGACCTTCTGTCCGTTGATCGTGATCGTCACTTCCATGTTCCTAGGCCTCCTGTTGCAGGGCGCGGGTAGCGGCGCGCCGTAGCGCGCGGACGGTCAGGACGCTCGCGAGGTGACGCTTGTAGTCGACTGGCCCGCGTCCGTCGGGCACCGGCATGCAGTCCTCCTTGGCGATCTCGCCCGCCTGCGCGAACAGCTCATCCGAGGGCGCCTTGCCCTTCATGGCCTCCTCGGCGCGAGTGACGATGACCGTGCTCGGACCGAGCGCGGCGAGCGCGATCCCCGCGTCGACGATCGTGCCGCCCTCGATCCACACGGCGGCCGAGACCGCGGCGATCGCGAAGTCGCCGGCGCGTCGCTCCACCTTCTCGTGCGCGCTGCCCGCCCCGCCCCGCAACGGGATCCGGACCTCGGTGAGCATCTCATCGGCGCCCACGGTGGTCGTGAAGGGCCCGAGGTAGAAGCCGTCCATGCCGACGGTGCGCTCGCCGCTTGGGTTGTCGGGGTGGTGGGCGGGACCTTTAATTACGACGCTTGCTTTCAGGGCTGCGCACACCGCGGACAGGTCCTCGGCGGCGTCGGCCTGGCACAGCGATCCGCCGATCGTGCCCCGGTTGCGCACGACCGGGTCGGCGATCATCTCCTCGGCGTCGCGGAACACCGGGGCACGGCGCGCGAGCAGCTCGGACTCGAGCAGCTCGGCATGACGCGTCAGTGCTCCGATACGGATCTCGGTGATGCGCTCGTCGATGTAGGAGAGCTCCTCGAGGTCGTTGATGTCGATCAGGTACTCGGGGCTCGCGAGGCGCAGCTTCATCATCGGCAGGAGGCTGTGACCGCCGGCGATCAACCGGGCTTCGGGACCATGCTCGGCGAGCGATGCGATCGCGCCGTCCACGGTCGTCGCGCGCTCGTAGTCAAACGGCGCTGGAGTCTGCATCCCTTCTCCTCACTGTGATTAATCTTGGTCGGCGGCGCCTGACGGCGGCGCCTCAGCGTCTTCGTTTCTCAGCCGGCGCAGGAAGGCCAGCCCGGATTTCACGATCCCGCCCTCGGTGGCGGTCGCCTCGCTCGGTGGAGCGGCGCCGACCGGCACCGGCATCCGCTTGCGTACTCCGGGCGACTCGCTGGGTTCGTACTGGACGGGCGAGTCGGTGCCGATGATCGGCGAGCGGGGCATCGAGCTTGGTCGCGTCTGCCTGACCTCCGGATAGAGCCCGCGGGCGGCCGTGCTGCCATACGACGGGTTGCGGAGTGCCGGGCCGTTCGGGCTGGCGGCTGCGATCGGCGCCTCGCGCCCGAGCCGGGCCAGCGTCAGCGTGCCCTTCGTGTACACCTCGCTGATCCGCGGGGCCGTCGTCTCTTTGCTCTCCGGGAAGTTCCGGAAGCCCTCTCCGGCCGCGCCCGGGTATAGCCCCGCGACCAGACCGACCGCGTCCGACATCCCAGCCTTCTTGACGAGCAGGCCCTCGAGCAGGTCGACGCCCGCGTCGAGGTTCGTGTTGATCGAGGTGACGACGTCGTCGACGGGCGCGCTCTTCTCAATGATCCCGACCACGCCTGTGATTGCCTCGTCGAGCGCCTGGGTGATCGTCTGCAGGGCGTTAATTGTCGAGACGAGGTAGTAGACGACCGCGAGGACGATCAGCACCGCCGCGAAGAACATGACTACACCAGCTGCTGGCATCTTGCCCGTCCTCCTATGAGGCGTCGTCGAGGATCACGTCGAGCGACCCGCCGTAGTCGGCGGCGACCTCGATCGTCTTCTTCACCTGGTCCTGCGTGGTGAGCAGGAGCGCGGTCGCGTCGAGGTCCTTCGACCCGGCGGCCGCGGCCGTCGCGATCTGCTGGGCGCTCGGGACGATGCCGTTTGCGGCGTTCAGCACGCCGCGGAGCAGGTACACGACGACCGGTAGGACGACGAGCAGGAGCAACGCGTCGCCGATCCATTCGAGGGTCATGTGGGCCTCCTCTCGGCCACGATCTTCGCCTTCCGGGCGATACCCGGAAACGCACCAATAATGATGTCGAACTGGCCGTTGATCGCCTTGACCGCGGGTTCGAGCGGCTGGAGGTGCTCCGACTCGACCATGCTCAGGGCTCCGGCGAGGGTGGCGAGGTCCGCCGAGGTCGCCTCGAGGTCCTGGCGAACCTTGATCAACGCCGCGGCGACGACCGCGATGATGACCACGGCGAGCACGACGCTGAGGATGATCAGCGCGGTCATTCGCCACCACCGTTCCCGCTGCCGAACCCGTCGGTGAGCGCGTTCATGTACCCGTCCTGGATCACGGCTTCCTCCACGATCAGTCCCAGCACGGGCGCGGTCGCGTTCAGCTGGGGAATGTTTGCCGTATTGCCGGCGACCTTGCCGGCCACGTCGAGCAGGGCACCGGCCGACTTCCTGATGTCGGCGACGGTTCTGACCAGGACCAGCAGCAGGCCGGCGACCGCGAGCGCCACGATGAGTCCGATCACGAGCGCGACCGCCCACGCGTCATGGTTGGTGAAGGCACCGTACGCGATCATTTCCCGACCGCCACCTTGCGCAGGGCGCGCGCCGAATGCAGGATCCTGACCCCGGAGTCGTTGATACGCGCGATTCCGGCAAGCCCCTCGGTCTGGGCCCGGACCTTCTCTACGCCGCCCACAGCGGTACGCGCCTGGCCGGCGATCCTCCTCGCCAGCATCACGATCGTGATCACGATGGCCGCGGCGACCACCGCCACGACGACGCCGAGCACGAGTCCGATGATCCAACCGGTGGAGGCACCGATCAAGATCAACTCACACCTCCTGTGTTCGTTCTTACTCCCTCGCGTTCTCGATGGAGGACGCCCGACCCGCCTACGGGCTTCCCCCGAGGGTGGAACTTTGCCGCGCAATCGATTGTGCGTCAACTAAATGAGCCGTAATTGCTACCTCTCGGGACGCCGGCCCGGAGCAGGCCGACGTCCTCCGGATGGCCGGGCTGGCCGGCCGGCCCGATGGCAGCCTCTAAGCGGCGGCCGCGCGGCGGGGAGCGACGGCCGGGAGCGTGCGGGGCGCGAGCTCGAGTTGGTCGGCCGGCTTGGGCTTTGAGATCACGTAGCCCTGCACGAGGTCGCAGCGAAGTCCGGTGAGCAGCCCGAGGCACTGGTCATCCTCGACGCCTTCGGCCACGACCCTCAGTCCAAGCGCGTGGGCCAGATCGACGGTCGCGCGCACGAGGGCCAGGTCGCGGCCCTCGGTGGTCTCGCTCAGGCGGGTGATGAAGCTGCGGTCGAGCTTGAGCTCCCCGACGGCCAGGCTACCCAGGTACGCGAGCGAGGTGAAGCCGGCGCCGAAGTCGTCGACGGACACGACGAGACCGAGGTCGTGCAGCTTCTGGATCGCCTGCTGGGAGCGCTCGAAGTCGGCGATGGCGGTCGTCTCGGTCATCTCGAGCACGAGCGTCTCGGGCCCGAGGCCATAGCCCGCCAGCAGGCGAGAGACGAGCTCCGGGAAGTCCGGGTTGAGCAGGTCCGAGGCCGAGATGTTGACCGAAACGGTCAGGTTCTTGCCGGCGGAGTGCCAGGAGGCGCACTGGAAGAGCGCCTCGTCGAGGACCAGCGCGGTCAGCGAGCCCATCAGTCCGGCGTCCTCGGCCAGTGCGATGAACTCGAGCGGCGGGATGAATCCCAGGCGCGGATGAATCCACCGCACGAGCGCTTCAACCGCGGTGATCTCTCCGTTGGTGAGGTCGACCTGCGGCTGGTAGTGGAGCTCGAGCTGGCGCTCGTCGATCGCGGTCCGCAGCTCTTCAACCAGCTGGATCCGGTTGGCCGCGCCGTCCAGGTCCTCTTGGTAGATCGCGAACCGCTTGCCCTCGACCTTGGCGCGGTACATCGCGAGGTCGGCGCAGCGGACGAGATCGGCAGCGTCGAGGGCGTCGTCCGGGAACAACGCGATGCCGATGCTTGCGCTGATCTGCGCGCGCACCGCGTCGAGCGCGAACGGCTCTTCGATCCGGCTCGTCAGGCGGCCGGCGACGGTGGCGGCGTAGTCGGCGTCGCTGTCGAGCAGGGCCACCGCGAACTCGTCGCCACCCAGCCGGACCACCAGATCGGACTCGCGCAACGAGCCCTGGAGCCGGGCTCCGAGCTGCCGGAGCAGCTCGTCACCGGTGCCGTGACCGAAGGAGTCGTTGACCTCTTTGAAGCGGTCGAGGTCGACGAACATGAAGGCCAGGTTGCGGGCGGGAGCGTCGGGGTCGCGCTGCTCGGCCATGAACGCATCGAGCAGGTGAAACAGCGCGCGGCGATTGCCAAGTCCGGTCAGCTGGTCGGTGGCGGCCTCGCGCCGGCGCTGGTCGGTCAGGTTGCGCAGGCCGACCAGCGACAGAGCGGAGCGGACGCCGGCGACCAAGAGCGTGGCCACGGCAAGACCCAGCGAGACGCGGCCCACATGGTTAAGCGACCCGACGAGAAGGATCGCGAGTGCTCCGGCAGCGGCCAGCGCCGGGAGCACGAAGCCTGGCGGCTCCTCTGCCACCGTCGGCCGGGGGGCTGGCGTCCTGATCCACACCGCCAGCGAGACGAGCAGGATCGACAGCGGCCACGCGATGTCGTTGAAGACCGTTCCCACGAACGAAGTGGAGTTCAGCGCGTTGAAGATGTCACCGACCGTGATCAGCGCGTAACCAGCCGCGAGCACGATCCAGGGCAGGCGGCGGCGGCCGGACACGATCGCGGCGCCGCCGACGACGAAGCCGAGCAGCAGCACGTCGCCGACCGGATAGGCCAGGTTGACCGCGACGCCGAGAGAGTTGCCGCCATCGTGACGCAGCACGGACGTGAACGCGAACGTGGCGCACAGCGCCGCAGCACCGAACCCGGCGACCGCGCCGTCGAGCCAGCTAGCCAGGCTGAACCGCTTGACCTGGCTGCGGAGCAGGAGCATCAACGCGGCGTAGGTGACGGGATAGAACGTGAGGTAGAACGCGTCGGCCAGCGAAGGCGACGGCGGCGTCGCGCCACCCAGCGATTGGATCGTCAGGACGATGTCCCCGGTGGCCCAGCACAACAGACCGATGCCGAGCAGCACGGGGATCGCGCGGCCGCGACGCATGGTGATCGCCTTCAGGACGCAGAGGCCGCTGACGACGATTTCGAAGCCGTCAACTCCCCAGCCGTTCACCCAATCCCAGTTGAGGTTCAGGAGCTGGGTGACCATATAGCCGATCGCGAGCGCTGACAGCACGGCGTACAGCGGCCAGATCAGCGCGGGGGTGCGATCCTGCGCGCGCCGGCTCGGCGGAAAGGACGCGCGCATGCGCGCGCCCAGGTAGTCGCCGTTCATCGCCCGGTGTGATTCGGAGTGGATCCCATAAGGGTCTTCTAACTTCAGCCGTCCGTCGGTCATTCGGCAGATCCGCCGAAAACTTGTGGAAAGTCGTCGCGATGCAGCCGAACTGGCGAGCCGGGTCCGCTCCGCCTCCGCGGCGGGGAGCGGCCGCGGAGGTGTGCGAGCCGTCACCTTGGGTGGCTGGGCGGCGGCGCCCCGGCGCCATATCTTGGCTGCCAGACACCGTCCACCCGAAGAAAGCAGCAACAAATGACGCGCATCGACGATCCCTCTTTCCGGCTGCGAGACCACCACACGCCGCCGTCGCTGCCGGCCGCGCCGAAGACTGGTCTGAACCTCGAGACACTCGTCCGGCCGACGCTCAAGCTGGCCGACTACATCCACCCGGAGCTGGCCAGTCCTCCCGCCGCCGTGTCGCGACCCCATCCCGGGTTCCAGTGGGGCATGCTCGCCAACGACACGATCGGCGACTGCGTGATCGCGATGATGCTCCACTCGATCGAGGACTTCCATCTGGATGCGGGCACCCCGGTGCCGCCGTTCACCAACCAGGATGCAATCTCGATCTACTCGGCAATCACGGGGTACGTGCCCGGCGACCCGAGCACGGACAAGGGGACGGACGAGAGCGTCGCCATGCGTTATTGGGAGCACCCGGGACTGACCGCAGAAGGGGCGGCGCACACGATCGTCGCCACCGTCGCCGTCGATCCAAGCGATCTCACCGAATGCCGGATCGCGATCGACGAGTTCGTCGACCTCCAGATCGGGATCGCCCTGCCTCTCAGCGCGCAGGGTCAGACCGAGTGGACCGTGGTAGGGGACGGCAAGACCGGTAAATCGGCACCCGGCTCATGGGGCGGCCACGGCATCCCCTACCGGGAGTACGACGCGGAGACCTTCGCGTGCATCACGTGGGGCGCCGAGCTGCTGCTCACCGTCCCGTTCCACTCCGACTACGCGCAGGAGGCGCACGTCGTGGTTACTCAGGAGATGCTGAGCAAGCAGGGGATCGGACCCTCGGGTGTGAACTGGGATGACCTGATCGCGGACATCAAGGCACTACCGCACGAGCGCAACGGGGGCAACCCTGCGGGGGCTCCTCTGACCAAGCTCGCCTGAGCGAGGCCGACTCTCTCGCGCCACCGGGGGTGAGCCTGCCTGGGCGCGGCGGGATCAGAGGACTGCGGAAACATCGGGGGAGGCGCACCCGTCGTGCGCCTCCCCTTGCACATTGCCGCCTTCACCGTGTCGAATGGGCGCCCTTCGCTGCGCATCCCTACCGATCGCTCACCATCTGATCGTGTCACCAGGTTTCGCCTCGCCGCGAATCGCCTAACCTTGTCTGCGCAGGAGAATTCTCCCTGCACGGATAATCGACCTGGTAGGGAGGCATCGCATGACCTGGCGCGGGCGCTTTGTGTTGATGGTGACTATTGGGGCTCTGGCTGTTGCGGGTCTGGCCGCGCTGAGTAGCGCTTCCGGCGCGTCCCCTAATGCACACGCGGCGTCCCAGTGCACTTCGAGTGACACTTCCCCCAGCAACCCCGCCAACCCGCTCGATACGCCCGGGTTCACCGGCACCGACCCGCTCTCGGGCGCAAATCTGTTCGTCGAGAGCCCGTGGCAGTACGGTGGCGATGCGGCTGACGCCATCGCGAACCTCGTCGGCCTGGGATGGATGAGCCGGGAGGAGAGCGGCACGCCGATGCCCTGGAGCCAGTTCGAGGCCAAGGTGAACTCGATGCACCTGTCCAAGAGCGTCGCGTACAAGGTTCGCATGCTCGAGAAGATCGGCGAGTACCCGCAGGCTCACCAGTTCAGCGTGTACACGGCGGGCGGATCAGGACCGGCGATCTTCACGCAGGTGCAGAACTACCTGTGCCGGATGCAGCGCACCTCTCCCGGCGCGGATGCGGAGATCACCACCTACTTCATCAAGCACGGCTCGGATTGCACGGTGAGCAACAACCCGAACTTCGACGCCGAGGTCGACGCGGTCAAGCAGGCGGTCGGCAACTTCCCGGCGCTGATCTTCGTCGAGGAGGACGCGATCGACACGATTTGCTGGCGCAACCCGGCCGTGGTCTCGCAGCGTGAGCAGCTCCTCAAGTACGAGATCGACACGCTGTCGCAGCTGCCACACGCGCTCTTGTACGTGGAGGGCGGCACATCGGATGCGAACAATCCGCGCCAGGTGGCGCGCGTCCTGAACGCCAGCGACGCGTCCAAGATCCGCGGCTTCTTCCTCAACGACACCCACTTCAACTGGGCCTACAAGGAGATCCAGTTCGGCAACAAGGTGGCGAAGCTGACCGGTGGCCTGCACTTCGTCGTCGACACACGCGGCGATGGGAACGGCCCGCTGAAGACCAAGAACCCGGTCAAGGATGGCAACGAGGTGCTGTGCAACCCGCCGGGTCGCGGCCTGGGTCCGATCCCCGGGGCGAGCAACGGCACCTCCTACGGCATGTACTCGCCCTACCTCGACGGCTTCGTGTGGGTGACCACGCCGGGCGAGAGCGCGAACTCGACGTGCCCGGGGAGCAATAAGCACTACGCGAACTCGGGGATCTTCGATCCGAACATCGCGATCGCGTACGCGTCGCGGGCCAACAACCGGATCGGCCCCTCGCCGCGCTTCAAGAGCCAGCCCTGGTAGCGGTCCCGACCGGACCGCTCGCCCGCCGGGCAGGGATGCCCGGCGGAACGGCCCCATGGACGCCGAGCGAAGCGAGGCCCCCACTAAGCGTTCTGTGCCCGAGCGTGCCTGGGCAGCCAGAACACCGCGACGCACGCGGCGGCCAGGAAGGCAACCGTCACCAACAGCGCGTGGTCTGACGCGCCCACGAACGCCCCGGCTCCGTGCCCAGTGCCGAGCCGGTCGAACAGGACCGTGCCGACGGCGGCGATCCCGATCGACATCGCGAGTTGCTGGATCGACTCGAGCAATCCGGACGCTGACCCCATCTCATGCGGGGCGACGCCGGCCAGGATGACGTCAAACATCGGGACGAACACCATGCCCATCCCGAACCCGGCGATCGTGAGCGGTCCGGCCAGGTCGAAGGCGGTCAGGCCTCCGCCGGCCGAGCGCATGACCAGGTCGGCCACGATCAGCCCGGCCGCCATAACCACGATGCCGATGTGCATCGTGTGCCGGCCGATCCTCGGCAGCAGCGTCGAGGACGTGATCGACCCGCCGATGGCCGCAATCGGGATCGCCACGGTGGCGATGGCGCAGGCCAGTGGGGTCAGCCCGAGGCCGGTCTGGAACATGACGTTAAGCGCGATCATCATCCCGCCCATCGCACCGATGAAGCCGAGCACGACGGCGAGGCCGGCGACGTAGGCGCGGCGGCGGAGGATCGAGGGTTCGACCAGCGGGGGCCGTCCGCGGCGGGCGCGATGCGCCTGGAGCTTTGCGAACCCGGCGAGCGTGACGATGCCGGCGGCCAGGAGGGCGAACGACCAGGCCGGCCAGCCCTGCTGGCGGCCTTCGATCAGCGGGTACACGAGCGCGAACCCGCCGGCCATCGCGAGCGCCACGCTGGGAATGTCGAGGCGGGCGTTCGGCGCCACCGCCGGCCGATCGGGCAGGAACCGTCGCCCTGCCGCCAGGGCGAGCAGCCCGACGGGAACGTTGACCAGGAAGATCGCCCGCCAGCCCGTTCCGAGCACGTCGAGGTTGATCAGGCCGCCCCCGACGAGCGGGCCGGCGATCGCGGCGAGGCCCATGATCGGCCCGACCACGCCGAGTGCCTTCTGCTGGCCCTCGTCGCCGAACAGCTCGCGGATCAGGCCAAAGCCCTGGGGCACCATCAGCGCCGCGACGGCTCCCTGAAAAGCGCGGGCGACGATTAGCGTGTCGGGGGTGGGGGCCAGAGAGCAAAGCGCCGAGGCGAGTACGAATCCGCCGATGCCGGCCAGGAGGATTTGTCGCCGGCCCAGCAAATCACCGAGACGGCTCCCGAGCAGGAGAGTCACGGCCATAGCGAGCGTGTAGGCGGCCGAGATCCACTCGAGCGCGGCGTAGGAGCCGCCCAGGTCACGACGGATCGCGGGGGCGGCGGTCTGCGCGATCGTCGAGTCCAGCAGGTCCATGACCAGGGCGGCCACGACCACGGCAAAGCCCAGCCAGGCGACGCGGCTGGAGGTTCGCGCAAAGGCGGCTTCTGAGGGGTGCAGCGTTGTGGTTGACATGCGGTGGAGCGTTTCGGGAAACGCGGTCATTTTCTGTCCGGAATAGGTCGCCGCGGCGGCTATTGCGGTCAGATTGTGTCCTCGAACTCTGTAAGGATGCGCGTCACCATGGTCCAGACCTCCGCACGCCTCCTCGCCCTTCTCTCATTGCTCCAGGTCCGCCGTGAGTGGACCGGTCAAGAGCTCGCCGACCGACTCGAGGTCGGCCCCCGCACGATCCGCCGCGACGTCGACAAGCTCCGCTCCCTCGGCTACCCGATCGAGGCCGCCCCCGGGGTGGCCGGCGGCTACCGGCTGGGCAACGGCGGCGAGCTGCCGCCGCTCCTGCTCGACGACGCCGAGGCCGTCGCGGTAGCGGTGGGGTTGAGGACGGCCGCGGCGGGTGGAATCGCCGGGATCGAGGAGACGTCGGTGCGCGCACTGACCAAGCTCGAGCAGGTTCTCCCCGGTCGGCTGCGCCGGCGCGTGAACGCACTCAGCCAGGCGACGTCGGCATTCGGAATCGAGGGGCCGCGGATCGACTCAGAGGTGCTGGCCACGCTGGCCGGCGCCTGCCGCGACCAGGTCCGGCTGCGCTTCCCTTACATCGCGCGCGACGAGCGGGCCACGCAGCGTGCCGTCGAGCCGGTCGCGGTCGTGTACAGCGGCCATCGCTGGTACCTGGTCGCGTTTGACCTCGATCGCGACGATTGGCGCACGTTCCGGATCGACCGGATCAAGGGACGGGTCCGGGCCGGCGAGCGGGGCCGGCGCCGGGTCGTGCCCGGCGGCGATCCGGCCGCGTTCGTCCGCGACCGGCTAAGGGGCACGCGGGAGGGCGATGGTGTCGTCGATGCGGTCCCGGGTCGGATTCGCCTGGCCGTGTCGGCGACCGCGGCGCGGAACCGGATCCCGAGCCGCTGGGCGGAGGTCGAGGCCGACGGTGAGGAGGCGTGCATCGTCACCTCTCGCGGTGCGTGGTCGCGGGGGTTCCTGGTCTGGATGGCGACGCTCGATGAGCCGATGGACGTGCTCGACCCGCGGGAGATGGTCGAGGCAGCGCGGACGATGGCCGCGCGGCTGAGCTGACCGGTCGCCGGCGCTTTAGCTTCCGATCCAGCTGGGTGTGCGCTTCTCCAGGAAGGCGCTCATCCCCTCCTGCGCGTCGCGGGCCAGCGCGTTCTCGGTCATCACCGATTTGGTGTGCTCGTACGCGTCGTGCTCGGCGCGGTCGATCTGGTCGTAGAACGCGCGCTTGCCCGTCGCCACGGTGTACGAGCTCGAGCGGGCGATCGCGGCGATCAGGCGCTGTATTGCGTCGTCGAGGTCGTCGGGCGCGACCACCTGGTTGACCAGACCCCAGTCGAGGGCGGTGTCGGCGTCGATCGGCTCGCCGGTCAGGAGCATCTGCATCGCGCGCTTGCGGCCGACCGCGCGCGACAGCGGGACCATCGGCGTCGAGCAGAACAAGCCGATCTTGACGCCCGGGGTGCCGAAGCGCGTGCCCTGCGCCGCCACCGCGAGGTCGCAGGCCGCGACCAGCTGGCAGCCGGCCGCGGTGGCGATGCCGTGCACCTCGGCGATGACCGGCTGGGGGAGGTCGTGGATCGTCTCCATCATGGTGGTGCAGGTGGCGAACAGGTCGTCGAGGAAGGCCTGATCGCGGCCAATCATCTCCGATAGGTCGTGGCCGGCCGAGAAGGCGGGGCCGGCGGCGTCGATCACGATGGCGCGGGTCTCCGGGTGTTTCGAGGCTTCGCGCAGCGCGGCGATCAGCTCCTGCATCAGCTCGAGTGACAGCGCGTTGCGCTTCTCAGGGCGGTTGAGGGTGATGCGCGCGGCCGGCGGGTCGGGTTCGACCACGAGGTTGCGGTATGCGGTGGCGGGTTCGGCGCTCATGCCGCTCAGCCTACGCCAACGCCGCGCGGCGCCCCGATTAGATAGGACTCTGAGGCCCGCACCAACGCGGCGGCGCGGGCCCCAGAGGTGTGGCGAGCCGTGTCGGCGCCTCCCGCCGTTACTGACTCAGCCAGGTGTCGAAAGACGAGCTGGTCCAGCCGCCACCGGAGCCGGCCGGCGCCGCCCCCAGCGGCTGGCCGCCGTAGATCACGCTCCCAGAGGCGGTCTGGTAGGTCTGCCACGGGATCGTCGGCTGCTGGTCGACGCCGGGCTTTGACCAGTCGCACACGCCGTTCGGGAAGATCTGCTGAAGCTCCGCCCATTCGGCGTCGCTGAACGTGATCGGGTAGTAGTCGGACTGGCTCAACGGCTTCAGCTGGCACTTCTCCTGGTCGGTCGCGATGCTCTCGCCCGCCTCCATACGCGGCGTGGCGAACCGGGTCTGCAAAAGCGGCGACTGGCAGACCTCGCCGACGCCGGGCACGACGACCTGGTCTACGTCGGGGATGTCCGAACACTGGTCGTGCACGCTCGCGGGCCGGTCGTCGGCAATCTTGTCTTCGAGGCTGAGGCTCCGGTGGTCAGCCTCGACGGCGGACAGCCAGCCGTCCATCGCCACCAGGGCCTCGGCGGCGTAGTTGGGGTCGCCGATCAGCGGCGTCTCACCGAACCAGATCACGTCGTTCTTGGGGAAGTGGCCTTCGGCCTGCTCCAGACGCGCCCGGATGGCCCACGACCGGTAGGCGTCATGGAAGCTGCCGGCGTCGGGGCCGCGCAGGTCGATGATCGCGACGTCGGTGAGGTTGTTCGTCTCGTTGATCCCGCCGCCGCGGTAGTCGTTGGCCAGCGCGGGCTCCTGGGCCACCATGCGCGAGGTCGTGGTGTCGTAGTTGTTGTCGTAGCCGCCGATCTTCTGGTTGAGATCGACGAACTGCGCGGGGGTGATGATCCCGTCCTCGAGCGCATCCAGGCCGTACTGCACGCCGACGTTGTCCAGTGGAATGCCGGCGTAGCCGTACGGGTTGTTCCCCTGATAGGGCCCGAACAGGTTGATCATGTAGTCCTCGAGGTCGCACCGGGTGCCGGTCGGGTTACTCGTGCTCCAACGCTGCGCGGCGGTAACGCCGGCGCAGTCGTAGGCCGGATCGGCGAGCGTCGGCCAGTACAGCGTGCTGAGCTCGACCGAGTTGGCGTAGTTGGGATGGCCCTGGACGGCCGCGATCTGCACCGGAGTCCAAGCGATCCCCGTCCCCCACTTGGTCGGGTTCTCGAAGTAGTTCCGGGTGAGCTGGTAGTCCAGAAGCTCCTGACCGGTCGACCACGCGTCCGGGAACGAGCACTGGGGCAGGATCCCCTGGTAGACGCCGGGGTAGGCGTTGGCGACCTGCTGCTGAGCCAGCGAACCGCCGGAGCAGCCCGTGCCGATCGTGTAACGCAGCGTCCCGTACTCGTCGATCAGGTGCTCCTTGGCCATGATCAGCGACTCGGCCTCGGTCACCACGCTGCAGTCGTGGCCGGCGTTGTCCATGGCGGTCGACATCACGGCCATCCCTCGCCGGAGCGCGGGGTCGTACTCGGTGCTCGGAGCGGTGCCGGTGTCGTGGTCGGCCCCACAGCTGGAACCGTGAGTGATCACGAGCTTGTGATCCCACTGCGGCTGCGGCGACCACGGCGTCCACGGCTGGCCGGGCTGCCAGAGCATCGCGATCGAGTACTGGTCGCGGTCGAGGTAGCCGGTCTCGACGCGCACAATGTACGGCACCGTCGTGCCGTTGTCGGTCGTCGTGGTGGCGATTGCCGCAGAGGGCGGCGGGTCAGACGGGTCATAGGACTGGAACAGGTCGCTCAGGTCCATCGGGCCGGTGGTCGAGTCAAGCTGAGACTGGTCGACGGCCGGCATGTAGAAGTACGCGTACGTCGGCGCCTCGTCGCATTGCGCGTCGGTCGCGCCCGCCTGGCACACCCACGGCTGGACCTGCGGGCCGGCGAAGATCGGGCCGCCGATCGGGTGGTTGATGATGGTGGCGGACGTCGACGTGCCGTCCGCGAGCGTCGCGGTGACGGTGTTGGACCCGTTCACCAGGCCGCTCAGCAGACCCTCGAACTCACCGTTCGGCCGCTCGGCGAATTGATTGGTCACGTCGAGCGCGTTGAGCCCGACGTTGACGGTGGACGGGTCAGTGCCCGCCGGCAGCTGGATCTGCGTGAGCGCCTCGCCGCCGGATACGAGGTCGGCCCGCGTCGAGAGCACCTGGATCTGGAGCCCGTCCGCCAGCGCCGCCGGCGCCGCGAGCGCGATCACTGCGCCCACGGTTGCCAGCGCAGTCACCACACGCCTGCAATGCAGCACGTTTCCTCCCTGTTCCTGGATCGGTCCGCCGCTTCACGAGCGCCCTGCACGCTCGGCGGACGTATGCCCAAAACACTTTCGTACCAAACAGGAACGTGAGGGATCCTGATCGGTACCGCCACGTACCAGGGCTGTTATGGTGTGTCGCCGTGGCTAGCGCACCCTCGCTGTTCCTCCAATCGGTCCACGCCCCGCAGGACTGGGATGACCTGAGCGAGACGACGAGCTCGATCACCCGCGCGCGCATCTTCGAGGCGATGGCCGGCGCCGTGTCCGAGCGCGGCTACGCGGCCGTCACCGTGAAGGACGTCGTGACCGCTGCGCGCATCTCGCGCCGGACGTTCTACGAGCACTTCCAGGACAAGGAGCAGTGCTTCCTCGAGACGTACCGCACCGGCTGTGAGAACGGGATCGCCCAAATCGACGCCTCGCTGCGCGAGCTCGACGATCCCGATTGGCGCACCCGGCTGTCGGTCTCGCTCGAGACCTACCTGGCGATCCTCGCGGCCGAGCCTCACTTCGCCCGCGTGCTGCTGATCGACGTGCTGGGTGCCGGACCCGAGGCGCTCGAGGCGCGCGAGCGCGTGCTCGCCGTGTACGTCGAGCACTACCGGAGACTCGGCGAGCGTGCGCGCGCGGAGGAGCGCGACCTGCCCGCGGTGCCCGATGCGTTCCTGCGCGGGCTGGTGGGTGGGATAGCCGAGCTCGTGCAGCACTGCCTTCTCGAGAGCCCGGCCGACGAGGTCTCTGATCGCTTGCGCGCACTGCACCCGACGCTGTTCCGCTTCGCCGCCTCAGTGTTGACCGGCGGGCGCGAGAACCGGTCGCGCACCGGCTGAGCCGACGCCGGGCGCGGCGGCCGGGAAGATCACCTCGACGCGCAGCCCGCCACGCTCGCCTGGACGGATGTCGATCTGGGCGTCGTGGGCGGCGGCGATCGCCGCCACGATCGAGAGGCCGAGGCCGAAGCCGTCGCGGTGACCGAGGCGATCCGCGGCGAGGCGCTGGAAGGGTTGGAGCAGTCGCTCGATCTCGTCGGGCGGCACGACCGGTCCGGTGTTGGCGATGGTGACGGACGGCCGCCCGTCGCGGACGCCGACCTGCACGTCGACCTCACCGCCGGGCACGTTATGGCGGATTGCGTTCTGAAGCAGGTTGGACATCAGGCGCGCGATCAGCCGCGAATCCCCGGACACGGTCACGGGCTCGAGTGCCAGATGCAGACGTAGATCGCGCTCTTCGGCGTCGGGGCGGAGGCTCGCGAGCGCCTCGTCGGCGACCTCCGCGAGATCGGTCGGGTCGCGGCGGTCAAGTCCGCGCTGCCCCTGGGCGAGCGCCAGCAGGGCGTCGATCAGCTGCTCCTGCTGCTCGCTTTCCTCGAGCGCCTCGCGGCACGTCTGGCGAAATGTCTCGACCGTCGCGTGGGGGTCGCTGATCGCCATCTCCAGCAGGGCGCGGACCGCGGTCAGGGGGGTACGCAGCTCGTGAGACGCGTTCGACACAAAGCGGCGCTGCGCCTCGAACGCGGACTCCAGCCGCTGGAGCAGACCGTCGATCGTGTCGGCCAGCGTTCTGAGCTCGTCGCGCGGGCCCGGCAGGTCGAGCCGGCGATGGAGGTTGGCCTCTGAGATCTGTTGCGCGGCGGCGGTGATCGTGCGGAGCGGACGCAGCACCCGGCCGGCGATGTACCAGCCGAGCAGTCCGGAGATGATCGCCATGATCGCGAGCGCGATCGCCGATTCGATCTCGAGCTGGTGCAGGTCGGCGATCCGTTGCTGGCGGCCCACGAACCGCACCGCGGCGGGACCGGCGGATGAGCGCAGGAGCTGGCCAACGCTGGGCGGCACGTTCACCTGCTTGCCCTTGACGGTGAAGGCGCGCTTCGGCGTCGCGTGCACCTGGATTGGGCCTCCGGCGCTGGAAAACGATTGATTGGCCGTGGGGTTGGAGAGTGATCTTGCGGCTGCGCCCACTCCTCCGACCGGTTGGATGGCGATGACGCCGCCCCCCGTCGCGGCGTGCGAGACGAGCGTATAGGTGATCGCCAGCAACGCCGCGCCGCACACCAGGAACATGCCCCCGTAGATCAGCGTGAGCCGCCAGCGGACGGTCGTCTGCGGGTGGCGCAGGCCGTCGCGTGCGCGCGTGTGCGCGCGCGTCACGTCCCGTCTCCGATCCGGTATCCGATCGGCGTGACAGTCTGGACGATGGGGGGGTCGCCCAGCTTGCCGCGCAGCCGGCTGATCGTCATGCGGACGGCGTTGGTGAACGGGTCCGTAGCGTCGTCCCAGGCGCGCTCCAGGATCTCCTCGGTGGAGACGACCGCGCCGTCCGCGCCGAGCAGCAGCTCGAGCACAGCGAACTCCTTCGGGCTCAGGGACAGCGACTTGCCGGCGCGGGTAACGCGGCGGTGCGCGCTGTCCAGCTCGAGGTCGCCGTAGGCGAGCGTCGGCGGAAGCGCGCGGCGCGAGCGGCGCGCGAGCGCGCGGATCCGCGCCACGAGCTCGGCAATGTGAAACGGCTTGGGCAGATAGTCGTCGGCGCCGATGCCCAGACCTGTCACCCGGTCCTCGATCGTTCCCGCCGCAGTGAGCATCAGCACCGCGCTCTGTCCGGCGTCGACGAGCGAGCGGCAGACCTCGTCGCCGTGGACGTTCGGAAGGTCGCGATCGAGCACGACCACGTCATAGCTGGTCACCGCGGTCCGTTCAAGCGCCTCCCGGCCGTCGAAGGCCAGGTCGACCGCCATCCCTTCGCGGCGCAGCACGGCCGCCACCGTTTCGGCCAAGCGGGGATGATCCTCGACGACCAGCACCCTCATACGTACATCTCACACTTACAGCTCATTGTTCTCAGCGGCGCCTTATGCAAAATGGTCGGCGGCGCCTGACGGCGGCGCCTTAGGGGACCGCCGGCGCGGGAGCGGCCCCGCGCCGACGTCCGGGGAGCCAGAATGGCGGCCGCCGCATAACAGTGGGATAACAAAGTTACGGGCCGGTTATGCGCGGCCGCGTACAACCTGGCGCAGTGACCAGGTATCGACCGTTTCGCATGGGGCCGGCGGGGATCGCCGCAGCTGCCCTGCTCGCGCTGGGCACGGCCGGGTGCGGCTCGACCGGCGCCCCGAGCGGGACCGTGACGAACGCGAGTGCTCCGGCTTCGAACGGGCAGAACGCTGCCCTCCAGTTCGCCAAGTGCATGCGTGCGAACGGCGTGTCGAACTTCCCCGATCCCTCTGGGGGCGGCATCCAGGTCACGCCGGCGATCAGCTCGTCGCCGGCATTTCAGACGGCACAGAAGGTCTGCAACAAGTACCTGCCGAACGATGGGCAGCCACCGGCAACCTCACCGGCGGATCGGCAGAAGGCGGTCGCCTTCGCCAAATGCATGCGTACGCACGGCGAGCCCGATTTCCCCGATCCGACTCTGAGTGCCCCGAGCGGGACCCCCGCCCCCGGACAGGCGATCATCTCGCTGCGCGGGATGACGTTCGAGCTCGGGCCCGGGCTCAACCCGGTGTCGCCCGCGTTCCAGCAGGCGGCATCCGACTGCGGGATCAAGCTTCCACGGCGACCCGGCGCGCCGAAAGCGATCGGATGATGAGAGGTCGTCACCTTCTACTCGTGACAAGCACCGCGACGATTGCGCTGGCTGTGGCCGCCTGTGGCTCGACGGGAGCTCCGAGCGGCACGGTGACGAACGCGGGGAGTCCCGCGCCGAGTGGTCCGAGCCCCGCCCTGGAAATGTCCAAGTGCATGCGCGCGCACGGCATCTCGAATTTCCCCGACCCGAGTGGCCACGGGGGGATCAACATCGGCGGTACCGGGCTGAACCCGCAGTCGCCCGCCTTCGAGGCCGCTCAGCGGGCCTGTCAGAAGTACCTTCCCAACAATGGGCAAGCGCCGGTGATGACCGCGGCCGAGCGGAAGAAGGCGGTGACGTTCGCCGAGTGCATGCGCACGCACGGTGAGCCCGATTTCCCGGATCCGGCTTCGAGCGCTCCAAGCGGTTCGACGCTGGTGCTGTCGCTGGGCGGAATGTTCTTCGAGGCCGGACCCAGCCTGAACCCGCAGTCTCCGGCCTTCCAGCAGGCAGCGGGCGACTGCGGAGTCCACCTGCCGCGTCTCGGAAAGGCGGCGGCTCCATGATGCGGCTCCAGATATTGCTCTACGCTCCCGGTGCTGTGATGCTCGTGGTCGGCCTGGTCGCGTGTGGGTCCACCGGGGTCACGGGGAGCGGAACCACCGATGACTCGAACTCGGGCTCGCAGCTCGCGCTCGCCGAGTGCATGCGCTCGCACGGAGTGTCGAACTTCCCGGATCCGACAGAGGGATCCAACGGAGGTGGGGCAGGCTTCAGGATCTCGGCGGTGCCGGGGAGCTCGACGCTGACGGTGGACGGGACGACGTTCGGGGGCCCGGCGTTCGAATCGGCGGTCAAGAAGTGCAAGCTGTTCGGCGGCGGCACCGCGCCACCGCCGGTCACGGCCAGCCAGAAGCGGGCGGCGGTCGCGTTCGCCGAGTGCCTGCGCAAGCACGGCGTCCCCAACTTCCCCGACCCGACCTTTCCGGCCAGCGGCGGAATCGCGCAGAATGCCGGGACGAGCATCAATCGAAACTCGCCGGCGTTCCAGAAGGCGATCGCGGTCTGCAACAGGAGCTCGTCGTGAGGTTGCCTTGGAGGCGTGAGCAGGCGGAGGACGAGCGGACGCGGGAGACGGGCCGCCGCGGGGGGCGCCGGGTTGGCGCGCTGCTGGCCCTCGTGGTGGCGATCGGCATCGTCGTCGCGATCGTGCTCGGGACCAACTCATCCCCGTCGTCGGGCAACTCGAGCAGCGCGAATGTTGCGTCGGGGGCGACGTCGGTGCAGCGGCGGAACCTGGTCGAGACCGACACCGAGTCGGGAACCCTGAGCTACGCAGACACCTACACGGTGTACGACCGCCTGTCGGGCACGATCACTTCGCTGCCCGCGGTCGGACAGGTAATCAAGCCCGGGCACGCGCTCTACTACGTGGACAATGAGCCGGTGATCCTGATGGACGGGACCACGCCGGCCTACCGGGATCTGAGTTCGTCCGATAGCGACGGGCCGGACATCCTGGAGCTCAACCAGAACCTGGTCAAGCTGGGGTTCGACGCGGGTGGGATCGTGGTCGACGACGAATGGCAGTACGCCACGACCGAGGGGGTTGATCTGCTCCAGGAATCGCTGGGAGAGACGCAGACGGGGGATCTCACGTTGGGGCAGGTCGTGTTTCTGCCCGGCGATCAGCTGGTCTCATCCGTCAGCGCGACGGTTGGCTCGGACGGCTCGGGTGGTGACTCCGCCACTTCCTACGATCCGCCGGCCGGAGGCGCGAGTCCCGAGTTCGTCAGCCTGATTAAGTCGGGCAGTACGGGCACGAGCGGTTCTGGCACGGTCAGCCCGGGCGCGAGCACCACGCCGTCATCGACAACGCCGGGCAAGCCGTGTAAGTCGAAGTCGAAGTCGAAGTCGCACAAGAAGGGGTGCAAGCAGCCGACGGCCGCGCAAACGCTAGCGGCGTTGGAGGCGGTGCTCAGGGCAGAGGAGGCGGAGCTCCAGGCAGAGGCGCGTAGCGGCTCGCATAGCGGAAGTCCGTCGTCCGGGTCAGGTAACAGCCCGAGCAGCGGGAACAGCGGCAAGAGTGGCGACAACGGGAGCAGCGGCAACAGCGGCGACAGCGGCAACAGTGGCGACAGCGGAAGCGGTGGTGGTGGCAGCGCCAGTCCGATCATGCAAACGAGCTCCACCCAACTTGTCGCGACCGTCGATCTGGACGCAACCAAGCAGAGCGAGGCCAAGGTGGGCGAGCAAGTCCAGGTCGAGTTGCCCGACGGCGACTACGTGAACGGGAAGATCACCGCCGTCAGCCCGGTGGCCCAGAGCTCGAGCGGGAATGGCAACGGCAATGGCAATGGGAACGGCGGCAACAGCGGCTCGAGCGGCGCGGTGATTCCAGTCACGATCGCCCTGAAGGGTCATCAGACCGGAGCCGGTCTGGACCAGGCCGCCGTCAGCGTCAACTTCTCCGAAGCCGAAGCGAACAACGTGCTGTCCGTGCCGGTCACGGCGCTGCTGGCCACGTCGGGCGGCAACTACGAGGTGCAGGAGGCGGCGCCGCCGCACAAGCTCATTCCCATCACCACCGGCCTGTTCGCGGCGGGTTACGTGGCGATCTCGGGCCCGGGGATCTATCAGGGGCTCGCGGTGACCGACTCGCAGGGCTGATCGTGGCGCTCGCGCTCGACGAGGTGGTCAAGGAATACCCCGGCGGGGTCGCCGCGCTGCGCGGGGTGAGCCTCGAGATCCCCGATGGTGACCAGGTGGCCGTCGTCGGCCCGTCCGGTTCGGGCAAGACCACGATGCTGACCATCATGGGCACGCTCGAGCGCGCGTCGGGCGGGCGGGTTGAGGTGGCCGGACGCGACATCGCGAGCGCGTCGGACCTCCAGCTCGCCGGTCTGCGCGCCCATGAGATCGGATTCGTCTTTCAGGGCTTTCACCTTCAGGAGGCGATGACCGCGATCGACAACGTCGCGCTCGGGATGCTCTACACCGGCATGCCGCTTCGGCAGCGGCGCGAGATCGCGCGCGCGGCGCTCGATCGGGTCGGGCTCTCCCACCGCCGTGAATTCAAGCCCAAGCAGCTCTCCGGCGGCGAGCGCCAGCGCGTGGCGATCGCACGGGCGATCGCCAAGCGGCCGGTGATCGTCCTGGCCGACGAGCCTACGGGCAATCTCGACTCGAGGTCGGGGGGCGAGGTGATCGCGCTGCTGCACGAGCTGGCCACCGACGGCGCGACGCTGGTGCTGATCACCCACGATGAGAAGATCGCCGGGGGCTTCCCGCGACGGGTGCTGATGCGCGACGGCGAGGTCGTGGGAGATGACCGGACTTGACGAGCGCCACCGAAGCACCGCCGCGCCCCCCGCGCCCCGCGAGCATCGACGCC
Organism: Solirubrobacteraceae bacterium; assembly: GCA_035502815.1. GTDB lineage: Bacteria > Actinomycetota > Thermoleophilia > Solirubrobacterales > Solirubrobacteraceae > Palsa-465. The sequence goes on along the minus strand of DATJUA010000023.1, from coordinate 27,831 downwards.
GCGCGGCTGCCGGTACGGGAACTCGTGGGTACGGCGCTGCAGGGGCTGCGCACGCGGCGCCTGCGCGCGTCGCTGTCGGCGCTCGGGATCGCCATCGGCATCGGCGCGATGGTCGCCGTCGTCGGCGTGTCCGCCTCGGCTCAGGCGAACCTCCTGTCCGAGATTCAGGCGCTCGGCACCAACCTGCTCACGGTCACCCCCGGCCAGACCTTCCTCGGGCAGAACGAGGTTTTGCCCGACACCGCGGTCCCGTCGATCGACCACATGCTGAGCGTGGAGAGCGCGGCCGCCGTCTACCAGGTGTCGAGCGCGAACGTGTACCGAACCCCGCTGGTTCCCGCGGCGGAGACCGGTGGGATCGGCGTCGACGCGGCGGGAGACAACCTCCCGGAGGTGATGGGCACGAGCATGGCCTCCGGGCACTTTCTGAACTCGGTCAGCAACGAGTTCCCCGAAGCGGTGCTCGGATGGCAGGCGGCGCAGGTGCTCCAGATCAACCAGGTCGGAGGGCACCTGATGGTGTACCTGGGCAACACCTGGTTCACGGTGGTCGGGATCATGAAGTCGGCCGTGCTCGACACCTCGCTTGACTCGACCGTGTTCATCTCTCTGCCGGTCGCCGAGCGCATGTTCCAGACCCAGCCGAACCCGTCGGAGATCTACGTCCGCGCCGACCAGAACAACGTCGTCGGCGCCTCCAACCTCCTGGCCGCCACGGCCGACCCCCAGAACGCCGATGGCGTGCAGGTCAGCCGCCCGTCCGACGCGCTCGAGGCGGAAGCGGCCGCGAAGGGCCAGTTCACCACGCTGCTGCTCGGGCTCGGCGCGGTGGCGCTGCTCGTCGGCGCGATCGGGATCGCCAACATCATGGTCATTTCGGTGCTCGAGCGCCGGGGCGAGATCGGGCTACGCCGGGCGCTCGGCGCGACCCGGCGTCATATCAGCGCGCAGTTCCTGACCGAGTCCGCGATGCTTGCTGCGCTCGGAGGTATCGCCGGACTCGCGCTTGGCGCGGGGGCGACCGAGGTGTACGCGCTGACCCGCCACGAACCGTTCGTGGTGCCGCTGTACGCGCTCGTCGCGGCGCCCGCGTCCGGGTTCGTGATCGGGATGATCGCCGGGCTGTACCCGGCGGCCAAGGCGGCGCGACTGAGCCCAACGGAAGCATTGCGGTCAACCTAACCGCTGGACGAATTCGCCGGCGGCTGTCACGCTGGCGTAGGGTGATTGAGGACTTCGACCGCCGTAATCGCGTGCCGGCGCTCAACGAGGCGGTGGCGCTGAGACTCGCGTTCCGCCCGCCGCTGTCGCCCGACAACCTGTTCGGCCACCTCGCCGCCACCGCGGTCCCGGATGTCGAGGAGGTGCACGAGCGGACCTACCGGCGAACGCTCCGGCTTCCTCTTGGTCCGGGCATCGTCGAGTTGACGCCCGAGTCTTCATGGGTCGCTTGCCGTGTGGCACTCGCGGACCCGCGCGATCTGAGCGAGGCTATCTCGCGCTGCCGCTGGTTGCTGGACCTGGACGCCGATCCGGAGGCAATCGACGGGCACCTCGGCGAGGACGACGCGCTGCGATCGGTGATTGACCGGGCTCCGGGCCGGCGCGTGCCGCGCGCGGTCGACGGACCCGAGATGGCCATCCGCGCCGTGCTCGGGCAGCAGATCTCGACCGCCGCCGCCCGCACTCATGCCGGCCGGCTGGCCGCCGAACACGGCGAGCCGGTCGTGGATCCGGACGGGGGGTTGAGCCGGTTGTTCCCAGCGCCGGAAGCGCTGGTTGGTGTACCGCTGGCGATGCCGGCGGCGCGCCGGCGGACTATGGAGGGTCTGCTCGACGCGCTAGTCTCGGACCGACTCGACCTTGCTCGGGGCGGCGACCGCGTCAAGACGCTCGCTGTTTTGGATGAGCTTCCCGGGATCGGCCCCTGGACTCGGGACGTGATCGCGATGCGCGCGCTGGGGGATCCCGACGTGTTCCCTATCGGCGACCTTGGCGTCCGACGCGGAGCCGCGGCCCTCGGGCTCCCGGGCGGGGGCGCGGCGCTGAGGGCGCGGGCCGAGCGCTGGCGGCCGTGGCGGGCCTACGCCGTGCAGTATCTGTGGGCCGCCATTGCGCATCCGATCAACGACTGGCCGCCCGTGGCGGTGGCGAGTGCGCCGGTGGGTGCGCGGGCGCGGGTGGGGGCGCGGGCGCGGGTTGGGGCGCGGCACTAGCGCCGGGTTTCTAACCCACCAATGGCACTGAATCCGCATTCACCGCCGGCGGGATGGCGAGTGCGGAGATATGACCCACATGTGGCGCTAAATCCGCATTCACCGCCGGCGGGATGGCGAGTGCGGAGATATGACCCGGGCTCGCCGGCGAACCGTTAGTCGGCCATCCCGAGGCCCCAGCCGCCGTCGATCACGATCTCCTGGCCGGTGATGTACTCGCAGGCCGGCGAGGCGAGGAACAGGGCCAGGGACTTGATGTCGTCCGGCCAGCCGACCCGGTGCATCGGGATCACCCTGCCCATCGCGTCCTGGACCTCGGGGTTGTGGGCGTGGCCGCCGCCGATGTTGGTGACGAAGAACCCGGGGGCGATCGCGTTGACCATGATCCCGTCGGCCGCGAGCTCGAGCGCGAGCACGTGCATGAAGTGCCGGGCGCCGGCCTTGGCCGCCATGTAAGCCGAGCCGATCGCGCCTTCCGCCGTGGTCGCCGCGAGCGAGGTCGTGATCACGATCCGCCCGAACCGGCGCGGGCGCATGTGGCGGGCGGCGGCGCGCGCGGTGGCGAAGATCCCGCTCAGATTGATGTCGATCACGCGGCCCCACCGCTCGGACTCGTAGCGCTCGATCGCGCCCTCGGGCACGCGCGGGCGCGTGTTGCCCGCCCACGCGCCGACGAAGCCGACGCCGGGGTCGATGCCGGCGTTGGCGAAGGCCACGTCGAGCCGGCCATACCTCTCGGCCGCGTCGTCGATCACCCGATCCAGGGACGGGTGGTCGGTGACGTCGGCGGTGGCGCCGCGGACATCGAGCCCTTCGCCCTGCAACCGCGCCGCCTGCTCGGCCACGGCGTCGGCGTCGACGTCGATCAGGGTGACGCGCGCGCCGTGTGCGGCCAGCACCTCGCCGTAGGCCAGGCCCAGGCCGCTGGCGCCGCCGGTAACGATCACGCCGAACCCGGCCACATCGAATCGCGAGGAAACGTTCACGCTCACTGCTCCTATGGTGTTTAGTCAAATGGTCGGCGGCGCGAGCCTATCGCGGCGCCAAATCGCCAACATCGCACGGGAGCCAAAGCGTGGAATACGTGAACCTTGGGAGGACGGGCCTGCGCGTCTCGCGCATCTGCCTGGGCATGATGAGCTACGGCAAGCACGAGAGCCGGCCCTGGGCATTGGAGGAGGCAGACGCGGAGCCGATCGTCCGCCGCGCCGTCGAGGGCGGGATCACCTTCTTCGACACCGCCGACGTGTACAACGCCGGTCAGAGCGAGGAGATCACGGGGCGGCTCCTGGCCAACCTGTTCGGGATGCGCGAGGAGTACGTTCTGGCCACCAAGGTCTGCGGGCCCACGATGCCCGGCGAGAACGGTCGTGGCCTGTCCCGCAAGCACATCATGGCCTCGATCGACGCGTCGCTCGGCCGGCTCGGGCTCGACTACGTCGATCTGTACCAGATCCACCGCTGGGACCCGACCACGCCGATCGAGGAGACGATGGAGGCACTGCACGACGTGGTCGTCGCGGGCAAGGCGCGCTACATCGGGGCCAGCAGCATGTTCGCCTGGCAGTTCGCCAAGGCGCAGGCCGTCGCGCGCACGCGGTTCGTCTCGATGCAGGACCACTACAACCTGATCTACCGCGAGGAGGAGCGCGAGATGATCCCGCAGTGCCTGGACCAGGGCGTCGGGGTGATCCCGTGGAGCCCGCTGGCCCGGGGGCTGCTGGCCGGCAACCGGACCCGGGAGGGCGAGAAGCTGACGACCCGGGCGCAAACCGACGCGTTCGGCGACAACCTGTACAAGCCCGACCTCGACTTCCCCGTGATCGACCGCCTGGTCGAGGTGGCTGGGGAACGTGGCGAGAAGCCGGTGCAGGTGGGGCTCGCGTGGCTCCTCCAGAAGCCTGGCGTCACGGCGCCGATCGTCGGGTCGACGAAGCTGTCGCACCTCGAGGACGCTCTCGCCGCGGAGCAGCTTTCACTGACCGCCGAGGAGATGGCGCGGCTCGAAGAGCCCTACGTCCCGCATCCGATCGCCGGGCACCAGTAGTTCTGGGCACGGAGGGCTGTTCGCGGCGACGTCGAACAAGCAGTGCACACGCGGGCAGCCGCGCGTGCATCAACGCCCCGATTCGAACTGGAGACCGTGAATGACCGAGAAGGCCAGCAAGCCCACCGTCCGCCGTACCCGAGCCCGCAAGCCCAAGGCAGAGCCGCGGCACCCGACTCAGGTCGAGATCGCTGAGCGTGCGTACTTCATCCACCTCGAGCAGTCCGGCACCGACGAGCTCGGAAACTGGCTGCGGGCCGAGGCCGAGTTGACGGCCGCCTGACCGTCGAGCCAGGAGACCTCATCGTCACCGGCGACCCCTGAGACGGCGGTCTCCTCGGGAAGGAGGCCGTGGCGCAAACGCACGGTCGTCGTGCTCGCCGGCCTATCGGCGTTTGGACCGCTCACCACCGACCTCTACCTTCCCGGCCTGCCCCAGCTGAGCCGCGACCTCGGCGCGTCGGCATCGAGCGTCGAGATCACCCTGACCGCGTGCGTGATCGGCATTGCGGTGGGTCAGCTCCTCGTCGGTCCGCTCTCTGACACCGCCGGCCGGCGGCGGCCGCTGATCGCCGGGCTCGTCCTGTTCATTGCCTCCTCGGTCGGCTGTGCCGTGGCGCCTTCGATCGCCGTGCTCGATGCTCTGCGCCTGCTTCAGGGCCTGTCCGGCGCCACCGGGATCGTCATCGCCCGGGCGATGGTGCGCGACATGTACGCCGGCGTCGACGCCGCCCGGCTTTACGCGACGCTGGGCGCGATCATCCCACTCGCGCCGATACTCGCCCCTACCGCCGGGGGCGGCATCCTGCTGTTCACGTCGTGGCGGGGGATCTTTGCCGTCCAGGCGCTGATCGCACTAGTGCTGCTCGCCGCCGCGGTGTTCCTGACCCACGAGACGCTCCCCCTCCCCGCCAGGCATCCCGGCTCGATCCGCGGCGCGCTGGCGACCTACCGGGACCTGCTCCGTTCCCGACGCTACAGCCGTGTGGTCGCGAGCGGATCACTCGGGTTCGCCGCCTTCTTCGCCTACATCTCCGCATCCTCGTTCGTGTACCAGTCGGTGCTCGGCTTCAGCGCCCAGGTGTTCGGGCTCCTGTTCGCCCTGAACGGGTTGGGTCTGCTCCTGACCAACGTCGTCAACGCCCGCCTGGTGCGCACCGTGCCCCTCGAGCGTCTGATGCGCACCGGCCTGGCCACGATGGCCGGCGCCGGCGTGCTCACCGCGGCCAGCGCGATCCTCGGGCTGGGGGCGTGGGCCGTGCTACCGCTGATGTTCGTCGTCGTGTGCAGCGTCGGTCTCATCATGAGCAATTCGCTGGCGATCTCGATGGCACTGGAGAGCCACCGAGCCGGCAGCGCGGCCGCCCTGTTCGGCGCCGCGCAGTTCTTCGTCGGCGCGGCGGTGGCGCCCGTGGTTGGGGTCGCCGGCGCCTCGGCCGTCCCGATGGGCATCGTGATGGCCGCCTCGGGTACGGCCGCGGTGGCCGCCGGATTCACCATCAAACGGGCGTAGATCCGTCCCGCTAGCGGCCCTCTCGCAACTGGAGTCGGTTGCCGTCCGGGTCCAGGAACTGCGCGACATAGCCCCATGGGAACTCCATCACGTCGGAGATGAACTCGACGCCCTTTGACTTCAGCTCCTGCACCGTCTCGCGGCAATCGTCGGTCTCGATCGTGATCGACGGCGGCGGAGCCCCCATCGCCGGCTGTGCCTGCCCCGGCGTCCCCGGCCAGAGAACCAGCTGAAACTCATCCCCGCTGACGCCGACGGTCAGAAACCGTGGCCCGTCCGGGGTCGGGTTCTCGTTGCGCTTCTCCATGCCCAGGACCTTTGTATAGAACTCGAGCGCCCGGTCCTGGTCGCTCACGAGCACGCTTGTATAAAAGACTTTCTCCAACACGGCTTTTCCTCCTGCGGTCGTGGTCACTACTCCCACGACACCCGGCAAGCTGTAGACGTGACGTCAGACCCCGCCGGATTAGCGCACTGCCTTCGGGTTCGCGGTGGCGATGCCGGGGGTGAATCGTCCCCACAAGCGGCCGAACGCTGAGGTGGGCTTCCGCGCCGGACGACGCGCGCCTGCTTCGCCGGCGAGGCGTGCGTGCTCGGCGTTGCGGATGAGTTCTGCGTGGTGCTGCTGGGCGATCTTGTAGTTGAGCTGGGTCTGCATCGTTGCCTCCTAGAGGGGTGATTGATTCGATGCGACCAACCTATGGCTAAGTCCGGGCTGCGCCATCTGGCGTTCGCCTTATCTTGCCTCTTATCTTGCGAGGCGCCGGACTTAAGGCGCGTGCCCGGGATAATCGCGGGCGTGATCGCGCGCGTCTCGAGTCCTCTGTTCGTGGGCCGCCGGGAGGAGCTGACCGTGCTCGAAGAGGCTCTCGAGCGCGCCGCGGGGGGAGCAGGCGCAGTCGTGATGATCGGAGCCGAGGCGGGGATGGGCAAGAGCCGTCTGATCGCCGAGCTCGCGACGCTGGCAAACGCGGCCGGCGCAACCACGGTGATCGGCGAGTGCGTCCCGCTCGGCGACGGGGAGCTGCCTTACGCGCCCGTGGTGGGTGCGCTGCGATCTCTCATCCAGGCTCGCGGCGCCGAAGCGCTGCCTGGATTGCACGGTTCAGCCGGCGACGAACTTGTGAGGCTGCTGCCCGAGTTGAGCGGAGGCGAAAGACGTGCCAGCTCGATCGCATCCGATGCAGCCGGCTCCCTGGGCCGGCTGTTTGAGCAGCTCCTCGCGGTTTTCGCGGACGCCGCGCGCGAGGCCCCGGTCGTCCTGGCCGTTGAGGACGTGCACTGGTCAGACCGCTCGACTCGGGACTTCCTGACCTTCCTGGTCCGGGGGATCCGCCGGGAGCGGGTCGCCCTGATCCTGACCTACCGCGACGATGAGGTCCAGCGTCGGCACCCCGCCCGTCCATTCCTGCTGGAGCTCGAGCGCTCCGGTCAGGCAACGCGGGTCGAGCTGAAGGGATTCGGGCGAAGCGAGCTCCGCGACCAGGTGAGCGCAATCCTCGACCAGGAGCCGGCGCCCGAGCTCATCGACAGCCTGCTCGAGCGCGCCGAAGGCAACCCATTCTTCACCGAGGAGCTGCTGGCGACGGTCGAGCAGCCGCACTCGCCCCTACCGGATTCTCTTCGTGACGCGATGCTGTTCCGGGTGGAGGGGACCTCCCACGACGTACAGGCGGTGCTCAGGGTCGCCGCCGTCGCCGGGCGCGAGGTCGATCATTCGCTACTCGAGACCGTGGTCGGCCTGGCAGACGACGAGCTCCTTGACGCCGTCCGGGAGGCCGTGCAGTCCCACCTGCTCGTCCAGAGCCCGGGTGCGAGCGCTTACGGCTTTCGCCACGCTTTGCTCCGCGAGGCCGTCTACAGCGATCTGTTGCTGGAGGACCGACGTGCACTGCATCTAGAGCTTGCCCAGGCTCTGAGCCAACTTCCCGATCCAGCCGACAGGGCGGCGATGGCAACCGAGATCGCGCACCACTGGTACGCCGCTCGGCGGCTGCCTGAGGCACTGGCCGCCTCGATCGACGCCGGTCTCCAGGCCGAGAACGTCCGCGCCTTCGGGGAGGCAGGTGTCCATTATGGCCGGGCGCTCGAGCTGTGGGATCGGGTCGATCCGGCGTCGCCGACCCTCCCCCGGGTTGAGGTCATGCAGCGGGCGGCGGAAGCGGCCGTCCTGTCCGGTCACGTCGACCGGGCGATCGCGCTGGCTCGGGAAACGCTGGACCGGGCCAACCCGGACGATCCCATCACGGTGTCGCTCGCCCACGAGCGCTTGGGACGCTACCTATGGACAGCCGGGCGCTCCGAGGAAGCGCTGCCGGAATATGAGCAGGCGGTGGCGCTCATGCCGAAGTCGATATCCCGTGAGCGCGCTTTGGTCCTGGCTGCCGAGGCGCAGGTCTTGATGCTCTGCAACTTCAACGAGCGATCGTACGCACGCTGCGAGGAGGCGCTCCAGATCGCGACCGAAGCCGGCGCGGAGGACGTCACGGCGCATGTTCTCAACACGGCTTGCGCCAACTTCATCTACAAGGGCGAGTTCGAGGAAGCCGTGGCGAGCGCGATGCGGGCGCTCGAGATCGCCCGCGGGCTGGCGCTCATCGAGGAAATCGGGCGGGCATTCATCAACGGCAGTGACGCGCTGGATGAGGCGGGCCGGTTACGGGAGTCGATCGCGTTCGCGCGCGAAGGCGCCGAGGTGGCCCGCGCCAACGGAGCCGACCGCCAATACGGGGACTTCCTGCGCGGGGACATCGTCGGACGGCTGATCCGGACCGGAGAGTGGGATGAGGCAGAGGAGCTCCTGAGCGAGTTACTCGAACGTGTGGCTCCTGGCGTGAACTCCGGAATCATGCTCCAGCATCGCGCCGAACTCTACGCCGTGCGCGGTGACCACGAAGCGGCCTCCAAGACGGTGGCGAGGGCGCACGCAACCATGCTGAATGCCCACGGATCGATGTGGCTGGCGCCGGTGGAAGCGGCGCAAGCCACGGTCGAGCTGTGGACCGGACACCCCGAGGCGGCGGTGCAGACGGTCTGGAAGTGCCTCGAGCGCTTCGGCCATGGTGAGTACGTGTTCTACACGGCCAGGCTCCACGACCTGGGAACCCGAGCACACGCAGACCTAGCCGCTCTCACCCCTGACGATGAGACAGTCAGCCAGCGCGAGTTGCGGCGCGGACAAGCTCTGTTGGCGCGGCTAGATCGGGTGATGTCGGAGCTGGTGGGGCGACCGCAACCCTTGGTAGTGGCCAGTCGTGCGCTGTGCGTTGCCGAGCTCTCGCGCATCACCGGCGCGGACCCGGCAGCGTGGCAGGAGGCGGAGCGCCTGGCGCAGGCGCTCGACGACGCGTATCAGGTCGCATACACGCGCTGGCGCCGCGCAGAAGCACTGATCCAGGGCGGCGGAGATCATCGGCTCGCTCAAGAGCTGGCCAGACAGGCGTTCCAGACCGCAGATGACCTCGGCGCGCGCCCGCTGCGCCAAGCGGTCGAAACTCTGACCCGAGCGGCCCGAATCGACCTCGATCCCGACGACGGCGCGGCGGCGAGCGATGACTCGGGGCTTGACAGGTTCGATCTGACACCGAGGGAGGTCGAGGTGCTCGCTCTCCTCGGCGAAGGCATGACCAACCGTGAGATTGCCGCCGCTCTGGTTATCAGCGACAAGACGGCGAGCGTCCACGTGTCGCGGATACTCGCGAAATTGTCGGTGGCGAACCGGGCCACCGCGGCAGTCCTGGCCCAGCGGCTCGGCGTCGCGCGAACCGGGCAGTAGGCGGCCGCATGCCGACCCGCGCGCCGTTATCGTGTGCCACGTGGACGGAGCGTTGGGCCTGATCGAGTTCCCGTCTGATGACCCCGACCGCGCGCGGCGGTTCTGGTCGGGCCTGCTCGGCGTCGAGCTGGCCGAGCGCAGCCAAGTTGAAGGTCGCGGTTGGCAGACGCACAGCGAGGGTCCCGCGCTCGGCATCCACAGACGTGGCGCCGGGCCGGGCGACACGGCCTCGCTGCCGTATTTCACCGTTGCCGATATGGATGGTGCCCTCGAGCAGGTGACCGTGCTCGGCGGGACGGTGATCCATCCCGGCGTGCAATGGTCAATCTGCCGTGACTCCGAGGGGAGCCCGTTTGGCATCGCCCTCGCCTCTGCGCGCTAGCCGTCGCCCCGGTGTCGCATAGCGGTGTGATGGATTAAGTCCCGGCTGCCGATTACGTTCGTGTGTGTCGCGCACGAACAGCAGTCGGCAGGGCCGCGTCGTGATGCCCGAGTGCTCTCGCCCTGGGCATGAGGGCTCCCGAGTCGTCTTCGACGGCCACTACGGCAGGCCCGGCCACCGGCGGCAGCGCTATCGCTGCCATCCGCCCGATGGCAGCAAGTGGCATCGGTTCACCCCACCGCTGCCTCGCCAGGACGCGGTCGGTGGCGAATGTGAGTACTGCGAACGAGACCTGCACACTCACGAAGGGCCGCGGACTCCGCGGTCCTCGCTGTTCAGTGCCCGCGACGTGGCGCACGCCCTTGTGGAGGTCGGGCGCGGCGCCAGCTACCGCGCTGCGTCAGCCACCGTCCGGACGCGAGCCAACCGCCATCCCATCCGCGAGGACGGTCCGACCTACAGCCGACACGGCCAGCTCGCGGCGGACCTCGTCGAGGTCTTCGCACCCGTCGTATTTGACGCCTACCGCCCACTGGCGTGGCCCAGCGGGACGCTCGTCCTCGACCAGGTGCCGTTCCGAGTCAAGGCGCGCGATAAGGATGGCCGGCCCATCCCAGGTGGGGTCGTGGCGTTCAACGTGTTCGGCGCGCTCGGCTATGACGAGGGGCGTGGGATGCTCTGGCGCCTCCAGGCATTCCACACCGCCAACGCCGATGACTGGGAGGCGTTCATCTGCGCGCTCGACGGCTCACCGGAGCGGGTCGTCTGCGACGCTCACGGTGGCATCCGCACCGCCGTCGCCGGCGCGTTCCCCGAGGCTGACGTCTGGCTGTGCGAGTGGCACCTGCGCGAGAAGCTGCGGCTCCGTCTCGTCCGCGCCAAGGCAAACAGCAGCAGCGACCGCGTCTGGCAGCGCCTGGCGCGCTGCATGCACAGCCACCACGACTGGGAGCAGTTCTGCGCCGCCGCCTACCGCCACCGACCGGTGCTGCGCGAGGTCCGCGCATGGATTGACCGCTGGGACGACACCGTCCGGGCCCAGCTTGACCGCCGGCCGGCCAAGCCGGAGCGCGAGCAGGGACGGGTCGTCAGCTCAGCCGGGCTGGACCGTCGGCTCAACCACGTCCGCGACTGGCTGTCTCCACGACGCAACGCGCTGGGCAACCGCGACCGGCTTAACCGGCTGCTGATGCTCATGCAGCTCCAGCTCAACGACTTCGCCAACGAGACGCGCTACGCCAGTCTCATCCGTGACTGGCTGGACGCGCGCGCCGGGCATGCCGCGGAGCGGCGACTACTCACAGACCCCGACGGCTATCCGTCGCTGCGCGGCTTCTGAGAGTCCGCCGTCTTGACCCACGGCCGTTCGAGGGCCTCTACCGTTGGTAGCTCGGCCGGCTCGTCCCCCGCGTAGGTCACCAGCTCGATGCTGTCGAGCAGTCCCTGCTTGACGAACAGCAGCAGTTCGCCCTCCCCACGCACGACGGCCTCCACCGGAACGGCGTGCACCACGTCGGCCCTGGGGGCGTCTCGGTCAGCGACCTCAAGCAAAACCACCGTGGGGAGCCCCTCGTGCAGACCGCGAACCCGCACGCTCTGCGCCTGCACTCGGAGCGCCTCAACGCCGGAGAACTGCTCCGCCAACAGGACATCCAGGAGCGCCTGCTCGCGGTCTGACAACGGCCTGGGGAACGCGGCACTCATACATCGCCGACCCTACCAGCGGTACGACCAGCTTCCTTGCGTTATCACACCGCTATGCGACACCGGGGCCGTCGCTACCGACCCCGTCGGGCCAAGAAATCTGCCTCCTGCTGTCCCAGCGGCGTAGCAGGCGGCTCACCGTGCAGGTATTCGGCGGCGATGGCGCCCCAGTCGGCTCCGGCCCGGAGGTTGTGAAGCACGATCGCGACGACGCCGTGCATCCGCCGGATCAGGATCGATTCGGGCGGCACGGTGAACTGGTTGACCTGGTTCTTGATCGCGGAACGCTGGTCACCCTCGGGCCGCTCGCGGTCGCGCTGATGACGATGATGGCCGTCGGCGAATCGACGATACCCGGGCACCGCATACCACTTCGTCGCCCGCCGCATCATCCTGAGCGCGAACGCGGCCTCGACTACGTCCGCGCGCGGGGCGGGCAGATAACCGCCGGCGATCAAGGCATCCTTCAGCTTCGCGGAATCGTTGTCACGGACCGCCAGAGCGATCGTCGCCTCCGCGGCGACGCGCCGGTGATCGATGTCGCGAAGCAAGCCAAAGTCAAGGAAGCAGACGCGTCCGTCGGGACGGAGGAGGTAGTTGCCCGGGTGAGGGTCCCCGAGCGCGATCCGATCGCGGTACAGAAGCCCGAAGAAGAAGCGAAACACGATCTCCCCATAGCGGTCACGCTGCGTCTCGTCGGCTCGGCGCACCACCTCGAACCGCTCCCCCTCGACAAACTCTGACACCAGCACCCGCCGCGTCGAAAGCTCCGTGTACACGCGCGGCACGTATATGAAGGGATGTCCCCTTATCAGCCGCTGCACCCGCCGCTGGTTCTGGGCCTCCAGCTCGTAGTCGAGCTCTTCCCCGATCCGTTCTCGCATCTCCCACGCGAGCGCCTTGGCATCCAGACCCGGGGCCAGACGCTTGACCAGAGGCACCAGCAGCATCGCGTTGCGCAGATCCGTATCGACGGCCTCAGCGACCCCCGGGTACTGAACCTTCACGACCACGTCCTCTCCGTCCAAGGTCCTCGCACGGTGGACCTGCCCGATCGAGGCCGCGGCAAATGCACGCTCGTCAAACTCCGAGAACACGCTGCTCAGTGACGCGCCGAGCTCCTTGCGCAGCAGCTTCTCCAGCCGCGGGAAGGGAACAGGTGGAATGTCGTCGCGGAGCGTCGCGAGCTTCTGCTGAAGCTCGTCCCGCTGATCGTCCGGGAGGCCGTCGAACTCGACCATCGAGATCATCTGACCCACCTTCATCGCCGCGCCCCGCATCCGGCCAAGCTGGTCGACGAGCTCGTGCACGAGCGCGGCCGTCCGTTCCTGCTCGGCGGCCGCCGCGCGCTCCGGCGTACGCACCCGATTGGCGGCTCGCATCCCAGCCCACCGCACGCCCTGGCCGGTCACCAAACCCCCGACGCGGGCCGTCCGGGCGACCCGACCCCTGGGCAGCTTCTCCGCCTCCGGCGCAGGATTCTCGTCACGTCCAGCCACAACCCGAGACTAGCGAGCCGCCCGAAGCTCCCAGTCGTCCTCGTGACGATGGGCGAGGACCCGATCGGTCGCCCCGATCCGGTAGCGTCAAATCGGTGGCGCGGACGCGTGAGAGAGGCGTGCGGCTCGATGGCCGCGGTTATGCCGAGAGGCTCGTGGACCAGCTGCGAGAGCGGGTGCAACAGGTCGAGGGAAGCGTCGGGATAGCGACACTGCTGGTCGGCACCGACGAGGCGGCGGCGATCTATCAGCGGCGCATCGATCGCGGGGCCCGGGCGCTTGGAATCGCGTCTCGGCCCGAACAGCTTCCGGACGACGCCTCCTTCGGCCAGGTCGTCGGGAAGCTGGCCGAGCTCGATGTCGATCCCGAGATCTCTGGCATCCTCGTGCTGCGCCCCCTTCCCGGACACCTACCCGAGGCGCGAATCCTGCGGGCCATCCCGCCCCACAAGGACGTCGAGGCGCAGCACCCGGAGAATGCCGGGTTGTTGGCCTTGGGTACGCCACGGTTCGTGCCTTCCACGCCGGCGGCGGCGTTCGTGATGCTCGACAGTTATATGCTCGAGACGGGCCGCGAGATCGAGACCGCCTACGACGGCCTTGACCTGGTGGTGGTCGGGCGTTCCAGCAACGTCGGAAAGCCGGCGGCCATCCTCGGCCTGGCCCGCAACGCCACGGTCATCTCGTGCCACAAGCACACCGACGATGCCGGCCGGCTCGCCGAGCATACGCTGCTCGGAGACATTCTCATCATCGCCGTGGGCTCTCCCGGCCTGCTCACCGGTGACATGGTCCGGCCGGGTGCGATCGTGGTCGATATCGGCATCAATCCGGTGACGGGACCGGACGGCAGCCTTCACCTCGTCGGTGACGTCGACTTCGACAGCGCAATCGACGTCGCAGAGGCGGTTTCGCCGGTGCCGGGCGGGGTCGGGCCGATCACCGACGCCTGGGTCCTTCACAACGCGATCCTCGCTGCTGAGCGCTCCGGTGGCGCCGGCCGACGGGCTGACAGCACCCACCTCGTCGAGACCCTCGGCCAGTTCGCGGCGCCGAGACTCGCCGGCAGCTAAGCGCCCTAGCTTTCGAGCAGCCGGGCGGCGGTGTGCGAGTCGGGCGCGTCGGGCTCGTCGCCCCGACCGTTGTCCGCCACGTCCTCAAGGTCGGCCGGCTCGTCATCGAGCAGCCATTGCTCGCAGACGAACTCGAGCTGGCCCTTCCACTCCGCGGCCGCCGTCAGGCCGTCGTCATCGGTGGCAAACAGGCGCTCGGTGCCGCTGAGTACCTCGCCGCCGGCGGTCCAGACAGCCACCGAGACGAGCGACCGCGACCACGGCCGAGCGTGCACGGCGAGCGTCGGCTCATGCACATCGCGGCGCCCCCGGCGAAGCCAGCGATGACGCTCCGGGCGCCGCGGCGCAACGCGGAAGCGCTCGGCAGCCTCGGCTCGCATCGGCGGCAGATCTAGAGCGCCTTCGGCGCGCAGCATCGCGATTTCAGTGGCCGTGCGCACGGGTGGAGGGACGCCTGGCGGTCCGCCCGCGAGATCCTCCTGCCAACGCGCCTGCGGCAGGACCAGCAATGGTTCGAGCCCACGGCCCCGCAGGATGCCATGGAGCAGACCGGCCTCGCCGGCGGTGTACTCGCCGCCACTCAGCCGTTGGCCTGGATCGAGAGCGAACCACACCCACCGTCCCATCGTCCTCATCCTAGAGATCTCCCGGCGTCCTGGTCGCCGATTAGATCATCTGTCCAGCTCGGCCTGGCCAATGGCCCATCACGGGTATCCACCTCGGGACAGGAAGTCTCATCAAACCTTGTGGTGACACAGGGACTTGGGTGTCGTCGTGCGCCGGGCTGGAGACGGAGATGCAGTTAGAAGTGATCTTGTCGGTGGTGATTGCAATCTGGGTAGTGGCAACGCTCGTGGTCATATCGTTGTGTCACGCGGCGAAGCGGGGCGATGATCCGATGGACGTCGCCCTGGCAGACGCGATAAGTGGT
This sequence comes from Solirubrobacteraceae bacterium, assembly GCA_035502815.1. Lineage (GTDB taxonomy): Bacteria > Actinomycetota > Thermoleophilia > Solirubrobacterales > Solirubrobacteraceae > Palsa-465. Next base: position 12,691 of record DATJUA010000023.1, on the reverse strand, counting down.
GGATGGGGCCCGGAATTCACGGAGCGGTCACTCAGGACCCTGAGTCTGGATGACGCCGCGAGCCTGTTAGAGGTGAGTCCCGAGACACTCCAGATATGGGACCAGCGCTACGGCTTCCCCACATCGAGCGCTTCGGGCCTGCGGTACAACCAATTCGAGGTGCTTGCTCTGCGCGACAGTCTCGAGGATGGGCTGTCGATCGCTTCAGCCGTGAACCACGCGAGGGAGCGGACCAGACGGCGCCGGCCGGCGAGCCCCCCGGGGCTCGTAGACCATCGCGGCGGCGGACTTGCCTCCTAGCGCGTGACGGCGCCTGTGTGTGACGGCGCCTGCGTGGCGAGCACGGGCGAGAGCTGGGACCGTCGCTCGATGCTCAGCTTGGCGTACACATGCGACAGATGGGTCTCGACCGTCTTGGCAGAGACAAACAGGGCCTGGGCGATCTCTCGGTTGGTCAACCCCTCCGCGGCCATCCGAGCCGTCCGCATCTCGGCGGGTGTGAGCGCCGCCGGTCCGCTCAGAGCCTCCCGGCGCGGGCGAGCGCCGGCGGCCACGAGCTCGGCGCGAGCTCGCTCGACCAAAGCGAGCCCACCGCAGCCGTAAGCGATGTCGAGTCCTCGTGAGAGCACGGCGCGAGCCTCCTCGCGCTCGCCGCGCTCGCGTAGTCCCTCCCCAAGCCTGACCAGTGCACGCCCGTACTCGAGCCGCGCGGCCGTTCGTCCGAGCAGCTGAGCCGCCTCGCGCAGCTGATCGATTCCGTCGGCTCCGAGGTCGAGCGAGCCGCATACCGACAGCGCGACCCCGTGCCGGCGGGGAGCTCCAAACGCAGCCGCGGCGGCGAGTTCGCGTGCTGCCAATGCTCGCGCCTCGTCTCCGCGCCCGAGCGCCGTCAGCGCAAGCGTCGCGGTCGGTACCCAGTCGACGAAGACGCTGAGGTCGCATCCCGCGCCGGCCATCCGCCGATCGGCAGCGAACATGTCAGCCAAGCCCGATCGCGTCTGGCCCACGGAAAATCGCGCGCATCCCCGATGGGCGAGTACGGCCACCGCGGGCGACACTCGCATCTCGCGTTCGCCGAGAGGGAGTGTTTCGATGACACGCATGGCCTCCTCGGGGCCGCCCCGTTCGAGCAGGACCGGAACCAGGGCGAGCATCCACCAGTGCCCGACGCCAAGATCGCTACCGAGCTCGGATACGCGCTGAGCGTGGTCCTCGGCGAGGCTCAGGTCACCCATCCGAAGCGCTGTACACGCTCGGAACGTAGACATCTGTACGAACATCGGCACCGAGCCGCGACGTTGCGCCTCCGCGATCCCGGCGTCGAGAGCTTGGCTGGCCTCCTCGAAGCGATCGCACACGAACAGAGACATACTCGCGCCCAGGTAGGCGGGCGGGAAGTCCATTAGATGTTCATCGCGCAGCGCCATTAGAGCGAGCTCGGTGACCCGGGCCGCCGGCAGACCCGCCAGCGCACCCGCGTAGGAGATCGCCGGCGCGATTATCGGATCGCAGCGCTCACCGCGCTCGATCCGATCCAGATGTCGGGCGGCACGGGCCTGGACGTCCCGGGTGATGGTCAGGTCGACCGAGCCGGCGCCGATCAGCAAGCCCTCGATCTGCTCCACCAGCGCGGGGTCGAGCCCGTTACGGTCTTCGAGCACTCCACTCAGCAGCTCCCCGACGTCCACGTTCCGCCCCATCGCCGTCAAACCCCAACCCAGCTCCAGCGCTATCTCGGCCCGCTGCTGGGCACCGCTTGAGCGGTCGAGCGCCTCCCGATAGGCGGCGAAGTCGTGCGCGTAAGGAAGTTCGGCCTCGGCGCGCCCGAGCTCCAGCAGAACCTCGAGCCGCAGCTCGGGCACCGGCGGCTCGGAAAGTGCGCGACGAAGGTAAGCCACCGCCGCCTCGGGTGCGCCCTGCGCGAGCGCCTCGCGCGCCGCGCCGCGAAGTGCCTCGACCACCCAAACCTCGCCGTACGCCTCGGCGGCGAGCAGATGCGTCGCCACCCGGTCCAGAGGCGCCCCTTCCGCGAGCAGGAGAGATGCCGCCTGGAGATTCAGCGAGGCCCGCGATGAGGGCGCCAGCTCCGACGCGACCGCCTCATTCACGATCGGATGCATGAACGACAGACCCTCGCCGGCAGCGAGCAACTCCACGAGTCGCAGCTGATCCGCGGCTGCCTCTGCCCGCTCGCGCTCGAGTCCCGCGAGCGCCGCCCCTTGCCGGAGCGGCGAGCCCGGGGCGAGCACCGCGACCGCCTGTGCGAGCCGCTCGCAGTCATCGCCCAGCCGGGCCAGGCGAACCAGCAGACTTCGCCCCAGCGCGCCCGTTCCCAGCGATCGCACGTGACCGGCAAGTTCGACCGTAGGACGCCCGCCATCCGCGCGCACGGCAGCGGTCAGCGCCCTGAGGTAGAACGGATTGCCGCCCGTCGCCTCGCGGCATGAGCGGCAAAACTCGTCATCCGCCCTCGGTCCCAGCTCACGCCGAACCACCACCCCAGCGCCGAACTCGGTCAAGGGTGACGGCCGGAGAACGGCATCCGCGGTCGCGGACAGTGCCGGCACACCCATCGGGTCAGGTCCCTCGCCGGGCCGCGCCGCGGCGAGCAGCAGGACCGGCAGCGAGTCGATTCGGCGGGCGAGGTAGAGAAGGAATCGACCGGAAGCGGGATCGAGCCAATGCGCATCGTCGAGGACGAGCAGCATCGGGCGGCGTTCGGCGAGGTTCGCGACCAGCCAGTAGAGGCCGTGGAGCACCGCGCCGGCCCGGTCGCGGCTCTCGCCGCGATTCGCTGTGACATCGAACACCGGCGCGGCGAATTGCGCCGCGCCGACGAGCACCTCGGCCTCCGTTTCGGACACCGCGGGCCATAGCAGCTCGCGCACCGTGGAGAACGGCGAATCCATCGCGACCTCATCGCCGCGTGCCCGCAGCCCCACGAGACCGAGCTGTTCGGCCTGCTTGACGCACGCGTCCAGCAGCGACGTCTTGCCGATCCCCGCGGGACCCTCGAGGAGGGCAAAGCGACCGGTTCCCAGCCGCGCCGCCTCCAGCAGCTCACCGAGCGCGCTCAGTTCCTGGGCACGCTCAACCAGCCCGGCAGGATCGCCCTCAGGATCCATCCCGGCGCGATCATACGTCGGTCCGATTTTGGTTGCCAGTACTGACTACGTACGGCGAGTTGAGCGGCGCATGGCAACGCGCGGCGCCGCGTTGGGAATCGTTTTGTGCTCGCGCTCGACGAGCGCGCGCAGCTCCGGTCCCTGGTCGGTGGGCTCGAGGGCCACGAACCCGAGCCGGGTGTAGTAAGGAGCGTTCCACGGCACGTCACGGAACGTGGTCAGTGTCAGGAAGGGCTGTCCCTTGGCGTGGGCGTCGGCTGCGAGTCGGTCGATCAAGGCCGCTCCGAGCCCGCGCCGCGCCTGGTCCGGCGCGACGCTGACCTGCTCGATGTGAACACACCCATCGATCTCGTCGCACAGGAGATAAGCGACGGGTCGATCGACCTCATCGACGGCCACCCACGCGGCGTTCCGGTTGACGAACGAGTCGAGCTCGGCGATCGATGGAGGCTCTGCAGCGGCGATCTCGGGCATGCCGACTGATACAAAGGCGCGGCCCGCGTCGCGTTCGATTTTGCGCAACGTCTCGAGTTCGTCGCCGCGCGCCCTGCGGATCTCGTGCGTCAGGATGTTGTCGAGCCTGGAGCGTCCGTCTGCTCACTCGCGCCGGGCTGGTCAGGCCCGCTGTCGCCGAACCTCTCGACTGCGTCGCTCGCCTTCTGGCCGTACTTGGCGATCTTGTCGGTGTACTTGCCGTCGGTTTTCTGGTCGACGGCCGCCCCGGCCGACTCCATCGCACCCTGGATCTGGTCCTTGTGCTCCGCCACCGTCTCCTGGGCCTGCTCGCGGAGGTTTGTCAGCTTGTCCCGTAGTCCCATCTATCGCTCCTGTCGGTTCGAACGCAACCCCGTGTCGCGAAGGTTACGCGCGATGTCTAGACGGCCGGGTCCAGGATCTCGGCGTGCTCGTTCTCTGCGTGGGGCCGGGTGATCCACTCAAGGTCGTTGGGTGTGACTGTGCTGAAGGGCATAGCCGCGCGGTATCGACCGTGGTTCGGCAGACCTTCCCGGGATGAGGCCGCGCGCCGCCACGGCGAGCCAGGCCCGGCCGCGCCTGCCTGGCAGGTCGTCAGGATCCTGACTTGGATCTGAACGGGAACGGCAGGCTGTTCGATGCTGGCTTCGGTCTCGGCCCTTTCTCCGACCGGCCGGGCGACACGGAGGCGGTCCTCGCCCGCAAGCACGCTGAGCGAGCGCCTACCTTTAAGGCTGTATGCCTGAGGACTCTCCCTTCCGCGTCGCCATCGTCGGCGCTGGACCGGCCGGCTTCTACGCCGCCGGCCAGCTGCTGGCGGTGGCCGAGCCACGGTTCGCGGTGGACCTGTATGACCGCCTACCAACGCCCTACGGGCTCGTGCGCTCGGGGGTTGCTCCCGACCACCCGAAGATCAAATCCGTCACCCGCGCGTACGACAAGACCAGCGATCACGAGCGGTTTCGCTTCTTCGGGCATGTCGAGCTGGGGGCGGACATCAGCCGGGCACAGCTGCTGGAGCGCTACCACGTCGTCATGTACACGCTGGGCACGTCGATCGACAAACGGCTGGGCATCCCGGGCGAGGATTTGCGCGGCTCGCATCCCGCCACCGAGTTCGTGGCCTGGTACAACGGCCATCCAGACCACTCCGGCCTCGAGGTCGACCTCCAGGCCAAGCAGGTGGTCGTGGTGGGCGCCGGCAATGTCGCCATCGACGTTGCCCGGATGCTCGCGCTGGCGCCGGCCGAGCTGGCCATCACCGACACGGCCGACCACGCCATGGAGGTGCTGGGAGCGAGCGGAATCGAGGAGATCACGATCCTGGCGCGTCGTGGCCCCCTCCAGGCCGCGTTCACCAATCCGGAACTGCTCGAGATGGGCGAACTCGAACGTGGTGACGTCGAGGTCATCGGTGGCGAGCTGGACGAGCTGTCGGCGGTGGCGCTTCAGGACGCGGACAAGACCCGTCGCCGCAACGTCGAGATCCTGACCGATTACGCGGTGCGCCCAAAGACCGGCAAGCCGATCATCGTCCGCTTCCGCTTCCTGGCCTCTCCGGTCGAGCTGCTGGGCGGCCCGAGCGGGCACGTGCGCGCGGTGAGGATCGAGAACAATGCGATCGTCGCGCGCGATGACGGCTCGCTTGCCGCGCGTGGGACCGGACGCTTTGAGGAGATCCCGGCCCAACTCGTGTTCCGTTCGATCGGCTACACCGGGCAGCCCGTCGGCGACGTCCCGTTCGACGACCGCAGAGGCCTGATTCGCAACGAGGGCGGACGCGTGACCGACGTCGACGGCATTCACCAGGTCGGCGAATACGTCTCGGGCTGGATCAAGCGAGGACCCTCCGGGGTGATCGGAACCAACAAAAAGGATTCGCAGGATACGGTCGAGAAGGTCCTCGAGGACGCGCTCGCCGGTCGCCTCAACCAGCCGGTGTTTGACGACATCGAGGAGATGATCGCGACCCACGCCCACCACGCCGTGACCTGGGACGGCTGGCAGGCGATCAACGCCATCGAGCTGGCGGCCGGCGAGGCGTCGGCTCCTGGGCGCCCACGGGTCAAGCTCACCGATTGGGCTGCCCTGCGCGAAGCCGCCAGGCAGGCGCTATCCGATCGGGCCAGTCGCTGAACGCGACAACGATCGAGATCGAAGCCGGACACCTGTCGATGCTTACCCACCCGGAAGCGGTAACCGAGTTGATCCTCGAGGCCGCGCGCTCCACCGGCGCCTGACGGTCAGGACTTGGCGAGATACCAGAGGCCGTGGGTGTATGTCAGCTCACCCCGACCGCCGCCGTTCAGCTTGGGGACGCTCGCGGTGTCGCCGTGTAGGGTGACCTTCACCTTTGAGGCGTATGCCCGTAGCTGTGCCGCCTGCTTAGGGCTCACCTTCAGCAGTTCACCCGCTAACTCAATCGACTTCTGACAGCTCGGCAGGTGGTTCGACTCGGCCACCTCCTTCTGAGCACCCGCCGTTAGCAAGGAACATGCGGCCTTGCCATTGCCGGCGAGCACCGCATTGTCATAAGCCGCAAGCGTGGACCGTACACCGGCGACGGAGCGCTGGCCACGCAGACTGGTGGCCCCAGCGAGACTGGGAACGGCGAGCAGGCCACAGACAGCGGCGAGGGGAAGAAGTCGGGATCGATTCATGCTCGAAAACCTATAGCAGCGGACTCTGATTAGTCCGTGTCGGGCCAGGTCGCGGTGGCGCGGACGCCGTCGCCCTCCTCGGGCTTGGGGCCGCCGACGGCGATGACTTCGAGTCCGTCCGGGCCCGCCTCGAATGCCCTGACAACCTCGGGCGCAACGCGGATGACATCCCAGGTCCGAAGCTCCTGGATCTCGTCGTCCAGGAGAATCCGGCCCGAGCCGGCGACCACGACGTAGGCCTCCTCCTGCTCTTTGTGGCTATGAGCCATGGGACTCCGTAGGTTCGGGGCGTACCGAAAGAGACTGATGCCAAGGTCGCGGGAGTCCAGGTGCTTGCGACCGAAGCGGCCCTCGAGTCCTTCCACCCGCCCGGCGACGGAATCCTCGACCTCGAGCAGGTTGACCTTCGCAAAGGTGGACATGCAATCTCCTCGGCTGGACAGCGGGTGGATGAGCACGGGAACCCTAGCCGTCGAGGCCGGCCTCGGGAATCCGACGCGGGCGGACCTCGCGATTGGAATGGTGCGACGGGCGCTTAGAGAACCTTTCGTCGCATCCGGCATCCTGACCGACGATCGATGACCGTCTACCGCCCTCATCGCCGGCTCCGGTGGCTCGCGCTACTTGCGCTGCTCGCCGCCGTCGCGTTTGCCTTCATCCTGCGTGGCTCGGGTGGCGCGCAGGCAATCGACGCATCGGAGTTCAGCCCGGGGGCGTGCGTCGCGTATCCAGCGACCTCGGGCAACCGCAACGAGACCGTGTTCCTCGATGCCGGCCACGGTGGGATCGACCCGGGCGCGGTTGGCAGCACGGAGTCGGGCCACGCCGTCTATGAGGCTGACGTGACGCTGCCGATCGAACTCGATGCGATGCGACTGCTGACCGCGCAGGGCTTTCGTGTGGTGGTCTCGCGCACTCGCGCAGAGTCCGTCGTCAGGCTGACCAACGCCGACGTGTCCGGCGGTGGACTGACCGCAGCCGGTGTGCACAACGATGTCGCGGCTCGCGACATCTGCGCAAACGAGGCCGGGGCCAACATCCTGATTGGGATCTACATGGACGCCGGCGACGGCGGTGCCGGCAGCCTCACCGGCTACGACGCAGACCGCCCGTTCGCGGCCGCCAACCTGCGGCTGGCCGGGCTCGTTCAGGATGACGTGCTCGCCGCGATGAACGCGCAGGGGTGGCAGATCCCAGACCGCGGGGTTCAGCCGGACACCGGGCTCGGGTCGGTCAGCGATCCCGGCTCGGTGCTTGCCGGCAAGGCTGAGGCCTACGGCCATCTGCTGCTGCTCGGTCCGGCGGACCCTGGCTTCTTCTCGACGCCAAGCCGGATGCCCGGGGCGCTGATCGAGCCCCTGTTCATCACCGACCCATTCGAGGGATCAATCGCCGACAGTGCCCACGGCCAAGAGGTGATCGCCAGCGGCATCGCCCGAGCCGTTGAGCAGTACTTCACCGCTCACGGCTGATGCCGAGCGGGGGGAGATGCGGACGGGTGCTCACGCTCCTTCCGCGGCGTCGTCCGTTCTGAGAGGATCTCCTCGGATGGCGCTGGGGGGTCCGCTGATTGGACGGGAAGTTGAGCTGATCGAGCTTGAGCGGGAGCTCGATTCGCGGGCGGTCGTGACAGTGACCGGAGCGGGGGGATGTGGGAAGAGCCGCGTAGCGCTGGAGTTGGTTCGGCGTCTTGGCTCCCGCGAGGCCCCGCCGCGCATCTGGGTGGTCGAGCTCGGGAGCGCCCGCACGGCGGAGGATGCTGTAGCGGCGCTCTTGGGCGAGGTCGGGGCTCGTGAGCGGAGTGGGCGGACGCCGGTCGAGCTACTACTCGAGGCTGTCGCCGGTGATCCCGGGACGCTGGTGTTGGACAATTGCGAGCATCTGGCGGGCGAGGTGCGGCGGCTCGTCCAAGAGCTTCACGAGGGCGCCGATCAGCTCCGGCTTTTGCTGACCAGTCGGATGCCCTTGGACATCGAGGGCGAGCTGGTGTTCCAGCTATCGCCGTTGGGCGTGCCGGACGCGGGTGGCGACGTAGCGGCTGTGGTGCGCTCCGATGCTGGTCGGCTGTTTGTCGAGCGCGCCGCAAGTCGTGATCCTGCGTTCGCGCTTACCCCAATAAGCGCGCCCGCGGTGGTCCGGATCTGTCGCGAGCTCGATGGTCTGCCGCTCGCCCTGGTGTTGGCTGCCGCGCGGGTTGACAGCGTTTCGGTGAGCGATATCGCCGAGGGTCTGTCGCGGCAGGGGCGGTTGCATGGGACTCTGGCGGATGACGCCTTGCCAAGGCACCGTTCGCTCGAGGCGTCGCTCGACTGGAGTTATGGCTTGCTGGGGGAGGTGGAGCGGACGGTGCTGCGGCGGTTGTCGGTGTTCGTGGGCGGGTGGTCGACCGAGGCGGCGAGCGCGGTTGCCTTGCCCGAGGCGAGCGAGAGCTTCGTACGTGGGGTGCTCGAGGGGTTGGAGTCGCGGGGGCTGATTATCCGGACGGCGGGCGGACCGGAACGGTGGACGCTGCTGCAGACGATTGGGGAGTACCTCGCCGAGCGTTTGGCTCTCGAGGCCGAGCAGGACGAAGCGGTGGAACGACACATGCGGTGGTTCGCTGCTTACGCGGCCGAGGCCGACGGGCGTTTGCTCGAGCCGGATGGGCATCGGTTGCTCGAGCAGGAGAGCCCGAACCTGAGTCTGGCCCTGGATCACGCGAGCGACCGCGATCCTGGGTGCGCGCTCGGGATGGTCGTTTCGCTGATGCGACATTGGATGTTGACCGAGCGGTTCGAGGCGGCGCGAGGTGCGAGCGCGGCCGCGCTCGCGGATGCCGGCGAACAGGTGGATCGGCGAACCGTGGCCGTGGTGCACTGCGGAGCGGGACTGGTCGGCATGCTGAGCGAGGACTATCCGGGTGCGGTGGCGCACACCCGGGCCGGGTTGGAGCTGCTGGACGCGACCGCCGATCCCGAGACCGAGGCGCGTTGCCTGTCGATGTCGTCGCTGGTGCTGATTCAGGTGGGCCCCGATCTGGAGGCCGGGGTGCGAAGCGCCGAGCGCGCCGTTGAGCTGCTGCGCTCCAGCGGCGATGCGCTCGGTCTCGCCTGGGCACTCGTCACGCTCGCGATGGCCGACGCCATTTCGGATCGGTTCGATGCGGCCCGCGCCGCATACGAGGAATTCAGGACGATTCCGGGCGCGTCCGAGCACGTTCGGCTTCGCATCTGGGCAGAGCATGCGGCAGCCTGGACCGAGGCGCTTGTCGGTTCCCCCAAGCGCGCGCTGGTGCACGCCGATCTGGCCCTTGGTCTCGAGGGTGACTCCCCGACGATGACCTACTTCCAAATCGTGTGTCAGCGGCTCCACACGCTCGCGCGCATGGGGCAACCGCATGAGGCGATGAAGCAGGGGATGCGGGCCATGAGTTCCGCGCGGGAGTCCGGCGCGCTGATGGCGATTCCGACGATCGAACTGGCACTCCTGATCGCCGAGCTGATGGGTGGCGAATACGATGCAGTCGAGGTCCGCGCGCGTCGGCTGCTCGACGTGCCGCAGTTGCACACCCTGGCCTTCACGCGCGAGGTGCTCGGGCACGCTGCGCTTGCCCGGGGCGACACGCGCCAGGCCGAGATCCAGAGCGGGGAGCTCGACGCGCTCGCAACAAGAGCCGGCAGCGCTCGCTTACACGCTCTCGCGGACTACGTCGCGGGAAGCGATGCGGCGTTGGACGGTCGCGTCGAGCAAGCACGCGACAAGCTCCAAGCCGCCCTGGCGACATACGCCGAGCTCGGCTTGGAACGAGGTGCGGCCGAGGTGCTCGACGAGCTCGGCCTGCTCGCCGCGGCGGCGGACGACGGAAAGCGCGCGGCGCGGCTGTCGGCATCGGCGGCCGCAACCAGAGCATCGCTGGGCTGCGCGTCAATGTCCTCGGTCGCGGCGCGCGTGGAGGCCGCTCGCGCCAAGGTGGTCGAGCGCGATGGCGCCGCGGGGTGGGACGTGCCGTGGGCCGAGGGGGAGGCGTTGCCACTCGCCGACGTGATCGCCTACGCCCGGCGCGCCCGCGGGCCGCGCGACCGGCCGGGGGTGGGCTGGGAAAGCCTGACCCCGGCCGAGCGGCAGGTGGCACAGCTGGCGTCGAGCGGGATGTCCAACCCGCAGATCGCCGGCCAGCTGTTCATGTCGCGCAGCACGGTCAAGATGCATCTCTCGAGCGTCTATCTGAAGCTCGGCATCGCCAACCGCACCGAGCTGGCGGCCGCGGCCTCCTCACGCAGAACCGAGCGGCCGCCGGCGCTCGGTTCTCGAGCCGACCGACAGCCGCACCTGAACACAGGGGCCTGAGGGAGGCGCACTCCGCGGGACGAGATTGGCCAGATGGCCGTGGTTCTGGTTGCGGGCGCCGTGGATCGTCTCGATCGAGATCGGCGACCGCGCGAGCCACAAACCAGACGAAAGCAGCCATGGCCAGACCACCTCAGTCCTCCTCGGCGATACGACAACGGGCCAGCCCGAGTCAGGCCGGCGACATTCGCGGGCCGTCAACTTGGGCTCAACGTGCGGTCGTCTGGCTCGCTCTCTGCGCCTGCCTGGCCGGATGCGGCGCCAGTCACGCATCGGCCCCGCACGGCGCCAGCACGACAACCGCTGCCGCTTCGACGCCACCGAGCGCATCGCGCGCCAGCCTCGAGCCCTACCTGATCCACGGCAACGAGGAGACCGGCTACGGAGTCCAGCTCCCGCTGGAGTACTACAAGACCGCCGCCGGCTATGCCGCAAGCGAACAAAACCCGGGAGACGCGCCGCGACTGACGCGCGCCGGCTTCCAGCAGGCGCTCGTCGAGAACACTGGGGACGGGAACGGCATCTCCTACGTGTTGCAATTCGCGACGGTGTCAGACGCCGCACGCGAGCAGTCCTTCGAATTTCAAGTCGACTCCGCCGGCCAGGGCGGTCTGCCATTCCGCTTCTCCGTGTCCGGCGTCCGCGGCGCCGATGGCTTTGGCGCACGCCCAGTCGAAGGGCAGGGCGACGCGAATGCTCTATTCAGAGAGGGCCGGTGCCTGCTGCTCGTGGGCGATATGTCCGCGCCGCACCCGAAGTCCTACGAGGCGGCGGTGATCTCCGGCGTCCAGGCGATCTACGCGCGGACCGCCGCAGATCGCGGGCCGTGCTCTGGCTGAACGCATCAGCCAGGCACTTCTACACCCGGGGCGATGGGCGGCTAGCTTCGCCGCGCTCGGTGGACCGTTGCCGTGACTTCCGCGGTTTAGCCAGGATTGGGTAGGGTTTGGCGTGTCGATGGCGAGCCTTGGCCGGGCGGGGTTCACGCTGAACCAGAGGAGTGGGAGGGATGCGACCGATTCGCTTGGTGGGCTTGGCGGTTGTGGCGACGCTGATCGTCGATGCTGTGGCTGGTGGCGCGGCTGGGTCGGTCGCGCGCCAGAGTGAGTTTGGCTCGGTCTCCTGCACGTCGGTGCGCTCTTGCACGGCGGTCGGTTTCTTCCTCTCATCGGGGGGTGAGCACACGCTCGCCGAGCGTTTCAACGGCCGCAGCTGGTCGATCGAGTCGATCCCGAGCCCCGGCACGGCTCCGGCCCTGTTTGGCGTGTCTTGCGCGTCGAGAAGCTTTTGTATGGCGGTTGGCAACGGGTCGCGCGGGACGATCGCTGAGGAGTGGAATGGGTTTCGCTGGGGTCTGAGCGCCAGCCGGAGTCCTGAGCCAAGCTCGGCGCTCGGGGCCGTATCGTGCCCTCGGGTCGGCTGGTGCATGGCGGCGGGCGGTACCGACAACGACCGCTTGCCGCTGGTGGAGCTTTACAGCGGCGGCGCGTGGACGGTTCAGCAGGTGGCCGCGCCAGCGGGCACGTCGTCAATCGATTTGGACGCGATCTCGTGCTCTTCGGAGGCAGCGTGCCTGGCTGTCGGATCCGGCGAGGTGCACGGGCGTAACGTCGCCGTGGCCGAGCGGTATGCCAACGGTGCGTGGGCGAACGTGCCGCTTGAGGCGCGAGGGCCACAGCCAACGCTGACGGCCGTCTCGTGCGTGGCGTCGGGCTACTGCTTAGCGGTCGGCGACGCGACACCGCAGGGCACGCCGGAAGGGCCGATCGCGCTCGCGTTCTCGAGCACGTCGTCGCGCGAGCTCTCACCAGCCGGCGGCACCCGCGCTGGTCTGTACGGTGTTGATTGCCTGGCGGCGGCGCGGTGCGTAACCGTCGGGGCTACCTCGCGCGGTAACGTCGATTACGCCTACAGCGAGGTACTTGATGGCACGCGCTGGCGTTCACTGCTCCTCGCCAACCCGGGGGTGCCGGACGCGCTCACCGGTGGTGTCTGGTGCCGCACCGCGCGGTCGTGCGTCGCAGCGGGTTACTACGCGGGCCAGGGAGCCCAGACTGCGCCGTTGTCAGAGGTGCTGTCCGGCGCGCGCTGGCGGTCGATCCCGGG
>DATJUA010000022.1:0-20513 GCA_035502815.1 Solirubrobacteraceae bacterium | reverse complement strand
GTAGTCGGTGGAAGCGACGACCGGGCCCGGTCGTGAGCTCAGACACGACGTCACGTACGACTGCCGGGGCGGTTGCACCGGATGGAGCATGTTCCATCGCTCGGTCTCGATCCCGTCGCGACGCAGCTCGGTGAAGGAGGTGACGCTCCAGACGTCCGCCGCCACGCCGAAGTCTGATTCGAGCAGCTCGGCCGCCGCGAGCACCTCGTTCAGGATCGTTCCCGACCCGAGCAACTGGACTCGCGGGGCCGAATCACGAGACAGTTCCGAGGAGCGCAGCAGGTACATCCCGCGCAGGATCCCCTCCGCGGCGCCCTCGGGCATCGCCGGGTGGTGGTAGTTCTCGTTCATCAGAGTGATGTAGTAGAAGACGTCCTCCTGGTCGACCAGCATCCGCCGCAGGCCGTCCTGGATGATCACCGCGACCTCGTAGCCGAACGCCGGATCGTAGGCGCGACAGTTAGGAACGACCGAGAACAGCACGTGGCTGTGCCCGTCCTCGTGCTGCAACCCCTCGCCGTTCAAAGTCGTCCGCCCGGCCGTGCCGCCCAACAAGAACCCACGGGTGCGCGAATCCGCGGCGGCCCACACGAGATCGCCGACTCGCTGGTAGCCGAACATCGAGTAGTAGATGTAGAACGGAATCATCGGGACGCCGTGGGCGCTGTAGGAGGTGCCCGCCGCGATGAACGAGGAGATCGAGCCGGCCTCGGTGATCCCCTCCTCGAGGATCTGGCCGTGCTTGTCCTCCTTGTAGAACATCAGCTGCTCGGAGTCCTGGGGCTGGTAGAGCTGGCCGACCGGTGAGTAGATCCCGACCTGGCGGAACATGCCTTCCATCCCGAACGTGCGCGACTCGTCGGGCACGATCGGGACGATGTTGCGAGCGATCTTCTTGTCGCGCAGGAGCGCCGCGAGCACCCGCACGAACGCCATGGTGGTCGAGATCTCGCGGTCGCCGGTGCCCTCGAGCTGGCCCTTGAACGCGTCGAGATCGGGCGCCGGCAAAGACTCCGCCTTCGCCCGCCGGACCGGCAGGCTGCCGCCCAACTCGGTCCGTCGCTCGCGCAGGAACTGCATCTCGGGCGAGTCCGCCGGCGGCTTGTAGTACTCGGCCGCGCGAACCTGCTCGTCGGTGAGGGGTAGCTCGAACCGATCCCGGAAGGCCAGCAGGGCGTCCTCGGTCATCTTCTTGGCTTGGTGGGTGATCATCTGGCCCTCGCCCGAGACGCCCATCCCATAGCCCTTGATCGTCTTGGCCAGGATGACCGTCGGCTGTCCGGTGTGGCGGACCGCCTCGTGATAGGCGGCGTACACCTTCTGCTGGTCCAGCCCGCCGCGGTTGAGCAGCCAGATCTCCTCGTCGGTCATGTGCGAGACGCGGTCCAGCAGCACCGGGTCGCGGCCGAAGAAGTGCTCGCGGACGTAAGCGCCGTCGCGCGACTTGAACGTCTGGTACTCGCCGTCGACGCACTCCTCCATCACCTTGACGAGGCGCCCGTCGTGGTCCTCGGCGAGCAGCGGGTCCCAGCGGGATCCCCACACGACCTTGATCACGTTCCAGCCGGCGCCGCGGAAGTCGGCCTCGAGCTCCTGGATGATCTTCCCGTTCCCGCGAACCGGCCCGTCGAGCCGCTGGAGGTTGCAGTTGACGACCCAGATCAGATTGTCGAGCTGTTCGCGGCCGGCGAGGGCCGTCGCGCCCATCGTCTCGGGCTCGTCCATCTCGCCGTCGCCGAGGAACGCCCACACCTTGCGGCCTTCGGTCTGCGACACGCCGCGAGCGTGGAGGTACTTCATGAAGCGGGCCTGATAGATCGACGTGATCGCGCCGATGCCGAGCGACACGGTGGGGAACTGCCAGAACTCCGGCATCAGCCAGGGGTGGGGATACGAGCTCAGGCCCCCGGGTCGGGAGACCTCCTGGCGGAAGCCGTCGAGTTGTTCATCGGTCAGGCGTCCTTCCAGGTACGCACGCGCGTAGTTGCCCGGCGATGAGTGGCCCTGGAAGTAGACGAGGTCGCCCCCGTGCGAATCCGACGACGCGTGCCAGAAGTGGTTGAAGCCGACCTCGTACAGGGTGGCGAGCGACTGGAAGCTCGCGATGTGGCCGCCCAGCTCGGAGGAAACCTTGTTGGCCCGGACCACCATCGCCATCGCGTTCCAGCGGATGATCGAGCGCAACCGCCGCTCGAGCGCCGGATCGCCCGGCAGCTTGGCCTCGCGCGCCGCGGGGATCGTGTTGACGTAGGGCGTGGTGATGCTGGCGATCGGACCGCTGCCGGCCAGCTCCGCGCGCTGCACCGCGCGGGCGAGAATCTGCCGCGCCCGGTCCGGGCCGTCGTGCTCGACGACCGCGTCTACCGCCTCGAGCCATTCACTCGTTTCAGCAGCGTCGAGGTCCGCCGCGCCGGCCCCGTTGGTGCTGATGCTTTGAAGTGAATCGGTCATGTGCCTGAGGGTGGGTGGGAATGAATATACCCCGGGGCATCTGCCCTCATGGCCCACGGGCGGGCTATTTCCCGTACGGTGGGGGGGTGCCGCTGAGAGAGGTTGAAGGCGCCGTAGGAGCCCCCTGGGCGCGCCCGCTCGGCGGAGTGCTGGATCAGCTCGCGGTCGAGTCAGAAGCGCTCGCGGACAACCCGCTCGGCGACCCGGCGCGACGCCCGCTGTACGTCTACCGGCCGCCGGGCGTTGAGCTGGATCACCCCAAGGGCCTGCCCTCGGTTTACATAATCCAGGGCTACACCGGCCAGGTCGACATGTGGCTGTCACGGGCCTCGCTCGAGCCAACGATGATCGAGCGCGTCGATGCCATGTTCTCGGCTCGCGCGTGCCCGGACGCGATCCTCGTGTTCGTCGATGCATGGACCTCGCGGGGCGGGTCGCAGTTCATCAACTCGGCGTCGACCGGCCGCTATCTCGACTATCTGTGCGACGAGGTGGTCGCGTTCGTGGACGAGCGCTATCCGACGCTGCCCTCGCGCGATCACCGGGGGCTGGCCGGCAAGTCCTCGGGCGGCTACGGGGCGATGGTGGTGCCGATGCTGCGGCCCGACGTGTTCGGCGCCCTCGCCTCGCACGCCGGCGAC
Organism: Solirubrobacteraceae bacterium; assembly: GCA_035502815.1. Classification (GTDB taxonomy): domain Bacteria; phylum Actinomycetota; class Thermoleophilia; order Solirubrobacterales; family Solirubrobacteraceae; genus Palsa-465. The sequence goes on along the minus strand of DATJUA010000022.1, from coordinate 17,421 downwards.
GCGCTGTTCGAGTGCTGCTACGAGCCCGAGTTCCGCGAGGTGGCTCGCACGCTGCGCGACCACTACGACGGGTCCTACGAGGTCCTGTTCGAGCATCTGGCGAGCGCCGATCACTTCGACTACCGGAGATACGGCACCGCGTTCGAGATGTACGGATACGCCTGCGCGTATTCGCCCGACCTGTCGGCGCCGGGCCGGGCGCTGCTGCCGTTCGAGATCGGCACCGGCCGGATCGTCGACGAGGTGTGGGCGATGTGGCTCGAGCACGACCCGGTGCGAATGGCGCGCCACCGCGCCGATGCGCTGCGCAGCATGCGCCGGATCTACCTCGACGCGGGCAAGCAGGACGAGTACTACCTCGATCTCGGCGCCCAGGCCTTCGCCCAGGAACTGTCGCGGATCGGAGCGGCGCACACGATCGAGCTGTTCGAGGGCGCGCACGGCGGGATGACGTATCGCTACCCCGGGGCGATCCGCGAGCTCGTCACCGCGCTCGCCGCATGACGGCGAGCGCTTCAGAGCAGGAGGAGCTCGCCTTCGCCGGCCCGACGGCGCTCGCCCGGCATGTGAGCGATCGCGAGCTCACGCCGCGCGAGCTCGTCGAGCTGTGTCTGCGACGGATCGAGTCGATCGATCCCAAGCTGAACGCGTTCCGGGTGACGATGGCCGAGGAAGCGCTGGCCCGGGCCGACGCGGCCGTCGACCCCGGCGGGCCGCTCGCGGGCGTCCCGATCGCGATCAAGGACGACATGCCGGTGGCCGGTCAGTCGGTGACGCGCGGATCCCGGTCGTTCCCGCCGCCGGAGCAGGCCGACGGCGAGCTGGTCCGCCGCCTGCGCAGCGCCGGAGCAATCCCGATCGGCATCACCAACGTCCCCGAGCTGATGATCTTCCCCTGGACGGCCAGCGCCGCCAATGGGGTCACGCGCAACCCTTGGGACCCGACGCGGACGCCCGGCGGCTCCTCGGGCGGGTCGGCGGCGGCGGTGGCGTCCGGAATGGTGCCGTGCGCCACCGGCTCGGACGGCGGCGGCTCGATCCGCATCCCCGCGGCGTGCTGCGGGCTGGTAGGGATGAAGCCGAGCCGCGGCCGCGTCTCGACCCAGCCGCTGCGCGAGGCGTGGCTCGGGCTGAGCGTGTTCGGCGCGTTGGCCCGGACGGTCGCCGACAGCGCGCTGCTGCTCGACGCCTTCCAGGGATCCGTGGCCGGCGACGCCGATCGACTGCCGCCGTTCGCCGGCAGCTACGCGCAGGCTGCGGCCACCCCGCCGGGGCGGCTGCGGGTGGCGATCTCGCGCAAGGTGCCGCCCGGTTCGATCGCGCGACTCTCGCCCGATCAGCGAATGGCCTTTGACCGCACCGCGTTGCTGCTCGAGACGCTCGGCCATGAAGTCGTCGAGCGCGACCCGGCGTACGGCCTGGCCGGGGTCGAGTTCACCCAGATGTGGATGCGCGGCATCTACGAGGAGTCGGCCACCGTGCCCGACCACGCGCTGCTCGAGCGCTCGACCCAGCAGCTCGTCGCGACCGGCCGGCGCCTGGTCCCGGCGCGGAGGCGCGGGAAGCTGATCGAGGGCCGGGCGTCGCGGACCGCGCGGGTGCTCGAACTGTGGCAGGAGGCCGACGTGCTGCTGATGCCGGTGCTGGCCAGCACCGCGATTGGCGCCGAGGGCGCGTACGGGCGCTCGGCGCTCGCCGCGTACGACCGCGCGTCGCGCTTCATGTCGTGGAACCCGCTGTTCAACCTGACCGGGCAGCCGTCGATTGCCCTGCCGGCGGGATTCGGCGCCGACGGACTGCCGCTGAGCATCCAGCTCGTCGGCCGCCTCGGAGCCGAGGACCTGCTCTATTCGCTGGCGGGCCAGATCGAGGCCGCGCGGCCGTGGGCGCACCACCGCCCGGGCATCTGAGGCCGGATAAGAGATGGTCGGCGGCGCCTGACGGCGGCGCCTTAGGCGGCGGCGTCTCGCTCGCTGAACAGCTCTTTTGAGAGCTCGAGGAACTCGGCGGCGGCGGGGGCCAGCCGGCGCCCCTCGCGGCAGGCGAGCGTGATGTCACGTCTCAGCGACGGCTCGATCAGTGGCGCGAAGGCGACTTCGCCACCCGGCCGCTCGGCGTCGGAGCGGGGGAGAATCGCGACTCCCATGTGGCGGGCGACCAGCCGCCGGATCCGCTCGCTTTCGTTCGATTCGAGCTGGACCTCGGGCTCGAAGCCCGCGGTGCGGCCGGCGAACACGAGTAGCTCGCGCAGGCGAGCGCCCTCGCGATAGCTGATGAACTGCTCGCCGGCGAGCTCGGCCATCCGAACCGCCTGGTGGCCGGCCAGCGCGTGGTCGTGGGGGAGAACTACCACCAGTTCCTCTGACACGAGCTGGTGCAGGCCCAGCCCGTGGCTCTCCATCCGCTCGGTCACCGACAGGAACGCCAGGTCGAGCACGTCGTCGCGAAGCATCTCGGCCAGCTCCTCGCTGGATTGCTCGCGGACCGTGAGCTCGACCCCGGGGTGGCGCTGGTGGAACACCGCCAGGGCCAGTGACACGTCCACCGGGCCCATCGTGTGCATCGTCCCGACCACGACGTGTCCCGTGCGCACGCCGCTGAACGCCTGCATCTCGGCGGTGGCGGCATCGACCTCGCCCAGAATCCGGCGCGCACGCGCCACCAGCGCCCATCCGGCCTCCGTCATCGTGACGCGGCGAGTCGTCCGCTCCACCAGGGCCAGTCCGACCTCCTGCTCGAGGCGGCGGATCTGCTGGGAGAGCGCCGGCTGGGCTATGTGCTCACGCGCGGCGGCGCGTGTGAAGTGCTGCTCGTCGGCCAGCGCCACGAGGTAGCGGAGTTGCCGAAGTTCCATAAGTGAAGCTTATATATAACTGAGAATGTCCGTCTTTGACATATCAAAGCTCCGGGGCCATCATTACGGCACACCCTCTCCTCCCTCAGAGCGCGCCCCGCAGATCCGGCCCAAACTTCCGCCAGATCCCGGGGCGCGCCTGTTTTAAGCCTCGGGCGGCCGGGGGCCGGTTGTCCGTCGGGCCGGCTGCGGCGAGTTGCCCGTCGGGCCGGGTGGGGCGAGTTGCCCGTCGGGCCGAGTGGGGCCGGTTGCCCGTCGGGCCGGCTGGGGCGTCGATAGGACGTTCGACTCGGCTTTTGGAACGGAAGCCCGTTGCACCACATTCCGGTGCCGGAAAACGGCCCACTCGACCCCGCACCGGGCGCGAGTGAGCACGTATCCGTGCAGGAGCCGGGTGAGCAGGCATTCACCGCCGCTGGCGCGGTGAGTGAGCGCTTATCCGGCCAGTCGGAGGTGTCGCAGCGTCCCACCAGCCAGTCAACCGCCAATGGGAGGGCGACGAGAACCTCATTCCGATTGGATAGAACGCTCTACTCGGGGTCGGACTCGGGGTCGCGAGTCGACCGTCAGCTCAGCAACGAGGAGAGCTCGCCCAGGCGCGCGACCTGGTCGACCTCGGGATCGACGAACTGGTTGCACATCACGCGGCTGACGCCGGCCTTGCGAATCGGGGCTAGCTGCTCGGCGGCTTGCTCGATCGTCCCGACGATCCAGCCAGATGGCGGTTCCCGCACGATCGAAGCGGCGTCCAGACCGGTCGCCCCGGCGACCCGCTCGGCTCGCCTCTGCAGCTCGGATTGATCTGCACCCAGGACGGCGCCGACCATAACCGAGAAGGGAATCGGGTCGCGGCCGGAGCCCTCGAACGCGCGATCGATGTTGGCCTTGCGTTCCCTGATCTGCTCGAGCGAGGGGAAGGCGGTGTTGTATTCGTCGGCGAACCGAACCGCGAGCGCCGCGCTGCGCGGTCCCGCGTTCCCGCCCATGACCAGCGGCGGGCGCGGGCGCTGGACGGGCTTGGGCTGGGCATTCAGGTGCGAAAGCGTGTAGTGCTTGCCCGCGAACGAAAAGTCGTCCTCGTCCCACGTGCCCATCAGGATCTCGAGTTGTTCCTCGAGCACGTCGATCCGCTCGGCCGTCGGCAGGAACGGGAAGCCGTAAGCCTCGTGCTCGCCCTCGTGCCAGCCGGCGCCGATCCCGAGATCGATTCGACCGCCCGAAACGTGGTCGGCGGTGACCACGAGCTTGGCCAGGACCGAGGGATGACGGAAGCTGGTCGGGGTAACAAGCGTCCCCAGCCGGAGTTTGGTCGTGAGCGGCGACAGGGCGATGATCGTGCCCCAGGCGTCGAGAGACCCCCGCTCCGGGTGCTGGCCGTCAAGGTTCTGGTAGTGGTCAGAGCGGAACAGGGTCGGGATGCCGTGCTCCTCGCAGGCCGAGGCGAGCGCTTGCCACAGCGGCCAGGTAACGCCCTCCTGACCTTCGATCATCAGGCAGAGTTCCACGCGCAACTCCTTGATAGAAGGGGTGGCGATGGTATTCGTTCGGCGGCGCGCGTTGCTGCTCGCGGCGGCGGTGCTGGTTGTGCTGGCGCTGACGCGCGTAGGTGGCGGCTCAGGGAGCGCAGGTTCCGGGAAGGGCACCGCGACCGCGATCACCGTCGACGCCGGTCAAGCGGGGCGTGGCGTCCCGTATGGCTTCCTGGGGCTCTCGCTCGAGTACCCCTCGGTTGAGGCCTACGCGGGCAGCGACCCGGCCGCGCTCGATCCCGTGTTCGTGCAGCTCGTGCGCAATCTCGTCCCCGGCCAGGCACCCGTACTGCGGATCGGCGGCGACAGCACCGACCGGACGTGGTGGCCGGTCGCCGGGCTCGCCCGCCCGCCCGGCGTCACCTACGCCATCACGCCGCGCTGGCTCGCGGTGACTCGCGCGCTGGCTCGTGCGCTCGGGGCGCGGCTGATCGTCGGGCTCAACCTGGAAGCCGACAGTACGCGGCTCGCCGCCGCCGAGGCCGGCGCACTGCTGAACGGAATCGGGGCCGGATCGGTTCGCGCGCTCGAGCTCGGGAACGAGCCCGACCTGTACGCGACGTTTCCCTGGTATCGCACCCCGGACGGGCGCCACGTCACGGGCCGCCCGCCGAGCTACGACATGTCATCGTTGATCGCCGACTGGACGGCCTTCGGTGCGGCGCTGCCGCACCACGCGCTGGCCGGGCCGAGTCTTGGGGCGCCGGAGTGGACGCGGCAGCTCGCTCGCTTCCTGGCCGGCGCGCCGAAGGTCGGGCTCGTCACCCTGCATCGGTATCCGCTTCAGCTCTGTTACACGCCACGCCGCTCACAGCGTTACCCGACCGTCGCGCATCTGCTCGAACCCGCATCCTCGATCGGACTGGCCGACAGCTTTGCGCCGTACGTCGCGATCGCGCGCGCCCGCGGGCTCTCCCTGCGAATCGACGAGCTCAACTCGGTCTCGTGTGGCGCAGACCCATCGGTCAGCCAGACGTTCGCCTCGGCTCTGTGGGCGCTCAACACCCTGTTCGCGATGGTCCGCGTCGGCGTGCACGGGGTCAACATCCACACCTTCCCCGGCGCCGGCTATCAGCTGTTCACCCCTCGCCGGATCGACGGACGCTGGGAGTCGACGGTCTCGGCGGAGTACTACGGGTTGATGCTGTTCGCGCGAGCCGCTCCGGCAGGTTCCCGGCTTCTCGCCGTGCGCGGCGCCGAGAGCGGCGGCGTCCAGACGTGGGCCACGCGCGCCGAGGACGGGACGGTGCGGATCACCATGGTCAACGCGGGCGCGCGGGCGCGAGCACTGTCGCTGACCATCGCGGGAGAAGGTTTCGCGCGGGCTGAGCTCGAGCGGCTGACCGCCCCGAACGTGCGCGCGCACGGCGGGGTCGAGCTGGACGGCCAGAGCTTCGGGACCGGCACGTTCACCGGGCGTCTCGCCGGGCGGACCGGGTCGGCGTCCGTGGCAGCTTCGCATGGCCGCTACGCGGTGGCGGTGCCTGGGGATAGCGCCGCCCTGCTCGTGCTCTCACCCAGATAGCTGGCAACATGCCAGGGGATGCCCGACGTCCTCATCTACGGCGACACGGTCCGTCACGCCGAGCTTCGCCACGAGCTACCGCTGGTCGTCCCCGATCCTTTCCTGTACGCCGAGGTGGACGGTCGCCGCCACGTCGTCGTGAGCTCGCTCGAGGCGTCCCGGGTCCAGGCGCTCGGCGGGGTCGACGTTCATCCCTTCGAGGAGTTCGGCTTCGATGAGCTGCGCGCGAGCGGGGCCGACCGGGGCGAGGTGCAGCTCGAGGTGGCCACTCGTGGTTGCCGTTCGCTCGGGGTCGAGCGGGCGGTCGTGCCGGGCGACTTCCCGCTCGAGCTCGCGGACCGTCTGCGCGCCAACGGCATCGAGCTCGACGTCGACCGGCGCCTGTTCCACGATCGCCGGCGCGTCAAGTCCGAGGCCGAGCTGGCCGGGATCCGCCGGGCGCAGGTGGCCGCCGACGCCGGCATGCGCGCGGCGGCGGAGCTCTTGCGCCGCGCCGCACCGGGTGACGGCGGGCTCATCGCGGACCGGGAGCCGGTCACCAGCGAGCGCGTCCGGCTGGTGATCGGGGATGCGGTCGCCGCCGCCGGCGCCAATCCCGGCGACGCCCTGATCGTCTCTCACGGCGCCCAGACCGCAGTGGGTCACGAGATGGGATCCGGGCCGATCCAGCCAAATGAGCCGATCATCATCGACCTGTGGCCGCGCGATGTCGCGTCGGCCTGCCACGCCGACATGACTCGCACGTTCGTCGTCGGCGAGGTGCCGGACGAGCTGCGTCGCTACCACGAGCTGACGCTCGAGTCGCTCGCCCGCTCTCTGGCGGCCGTGCGCGCCGGGGCGGCCGGGAGGGAGGTTCATCGCATCTCATGCCAGCCCTACGAGGAGGCCGGCCTGCCCACGCAGCTCACCAAGACGCCCGGGCAGGTGCTCGAGAGGGGCTTCTACCACTCGCTTGGCCACGGGGTCGGGCTCGAGGTCCACGAGGCACCGAGCCTGGGCCAGGCCCCGGACGTGCTGGTCGCCGGCGACGTCGTCACGCTCGAACCCGGCTGCTATCGCCCCGGGTTCGGGGGCTGCCGGCTCGAGGATCTGGTGGTCGTGACCGACAGCGGCGCCGAGGTGCTCACCGACTTCCCCTACGACCTGACGCCCTGAGTCGGACCGGCGCCGGAACCGCGGTGAGTCCGGTTGATCGCGGCGGTGGGGGCGTCGGACCCCCGCTGTCGGGGCGAGATCGGCCAGAGTTCACGCCGTGGCGTTCCTCCCGCGACCCCGCGGGGTTTGTCTTCCTGCGTCTCAGTCGCCCCGACCGGCGGACACCGCGGCCACATTCAAGAACCGCTTCACACCGGATAACGGTCGGTAGCCGGCGCCGTTTGCATGCGGTTGGGATGAAAGTCGGACTATTCCCGACCCACGATTCGCCACGTTGGCCGGACTATTTCCGACCGACATGCCGAGCGGTCCTCAGGCGGCGCTCGAGCGCTGGTACTCCTCGGCTGTCAGCGGGCTCGACAGCACGAAGTCGGCGGTCGCTCGGTTGCACGCGGTGGGGACGTTGCAGACCACGGCGATACGCAGCAGCGCCTTGACGTCCACGTCGTGGGGCTGGGGCTCGAGCGGATCCCAGAAGAAGATCAGGAAGTCGATCCGCCCCTCGGCGATCGCCGCGCCGACCTGCTGGTCACCGCCGAGCGGTCCGCTGAAGAAGCGGTGGACGTCGAGGCCGAGTTCACCGGCCAGGAGCGCGCCGGTCGTGCCGGTCGCATACAGCTCGTGCGCGCCAAGGGTGCCGCGGTTGAACCGGGCCCACTCGAGCATCTCCGTCTTGCAATTGTCGTGCGCGATCAGCGCTATTCGCTTGCGCGGCGGCATCAGCCGGACCACGTCGCCCATGGTTGTTACCTCCATCTAGGTTCCCGGACTAACTCACAAGCTAGCGGCTCACCTGAAACTGCCCGTGGGCGACGATCTGGGCGCACCCGCCCACCTGGACCGACTCGATGCGGTCCGGGCGCCCCGTGACGGTCGCGTAAAGGAGCGACGGCCGGGCGATCTCCTCGCCTTGGCGGATCTCGATCTCCTCGCCGAACGGGATCTGGCCGTGGCGCGCCAGGTGGACCGCGAGCGGTCCGGCGGCGGAACCGGTCGCCGGATCCTCGGGCACGCCGCCTGCGGGGTAGAACATGCGTGTCTTCCAGCCGAGCCCCTGACCGGCGAAGCAGTTGGCGCCGACGTCGAGATCGTGCAGCGCAACCAGGTCGGGTCGGACCGCGGCCACGGCACGCTCGTCGGCGAGCTTGACGTACACGAAAGTCGGTCCATTGCGGTAGACCTCGATCGGCAGCTCAGAGGCCTCAACGCCAAGGGCGGAGAGCAGCTCGGCCGGGCGGTCGAACGGCTCCCAGGTCGGGATCGGCTGCTGCATGCGGCCGAACACGACGCGTCCATCGGAGCGCTCGAGCTCGACCGGGACGGGCCCCGCGCCGGTCTCGAGGACCACCGCGTCAGCTCGCAGCGAGGTGCCGACGACGAAAGCGGTGCCGAGCACCGGGTGGCCCGCGAAAGGCAGCTCGCGGCTGGGCGTGAAGATGCGCATGCGAGCGTCGCCGCCTGACTCGGGATCCAGCAGGAAGACGGTCTCGGAGAAATTCATCTCGCGGGCCAGGCGCTGCATGTCGCCGGCGCTGAAGGACCGCCCGTCGAGGAACACGCCGAGCTGGTTCCCCTCGAGCGAGCGAGAGGTGAACACGTCGACGACGAGGTAGGAATGGAGCGGCGACGCCCCGAGCCAGTCCGGCGAGTCTGAGGAGCCGATCGCCCCGAGCACGCTGGCAATGTATCTACCGCGAGCTTGAGTCACTCGCTGTGGGCATGGAAGGCGAGCGCGCCGTCGTCGCCGGACGACTCTAGGATGCGGCCGTGCACACGGGGGAACCTGTGCTCGAGCCCGGCGTGGGCGGGCGTGCCGATGTCTCGCCGACGGCCGCGGTGACGCGCGGAGACTGGACGCCGGTGATCTGGTACGCGTTGGTGGCTGCGGCGATTCAGATGCTGTGGCTGACCTTCGCCGCGATCACCACCGACAGTGCGCATCACTACGGCGTCTCGGTCACGGCGATCGGATGGCTGTCGGAGATCTTCCCGCTGCTCTACGTGGTGCTCGCGATCCCGGCCGGCGCGCTGCTCGACAACCGTTTTCGGCCTGCCCTGGGCTGCGCCGGGGCGCTGATGGCGGTGGGCGGGTTCATCCGCGCGGGAGGCGACTCGTTTGCCTGGGCGTTGACCGGACAGGTGGCGATTGCCGTCGCCCAACCGGTGATCCTAAGCGCGGTCGGCAAGCTCGCGGGCGAGTACCTTCCCCAACGCGACCGAGCGAATGGGATCGCGGTGGGGTCGGCGGGCAACTTCGTGGGGATGCTCGTCGCGCTCGGACTCGGTCCGGCCCTGGCGGCTCACGGCGACCTCGACCGCGTGCTCGTCGTCGAGGCGGTGCTGGCGCTGGTCCCGGCGGTGGGACTGGCGATCTCGCTGCGTCGGCCCGGTCAGCCCTCCGATGAGCACGCGGCGATCGCGGGGAGCGCCGCCCGAGCGCTGTGGCGCATCCCGGAGATGCGGACGCTGTGCGGCCTCGTGTTCCTCGGCTTCGGGATCTTCGTCGCGCTCGCCACCTGGCTACAGACGCTGCTGCATCCGGACGGCGTGTCCGACACGACGGCGGGGATCCTCCTGGTCGGGATGGTCGTGGCGGGAGTCGTGGGCTGCGCCACGGTGGCGCCCGGCGTCTCACAGCGGCGGATCGAGCGCCGCTACATGCTGGTCGCCACGGTCGTCACCACCGCTGGCTGCCTGACTTGCGGCGCGAGCAGCTCACTCGCGGTGCGGGCCGTGGCGCTGGTCGTGATCGGCTTGACGCTGCTGCCCGCCCTGCCGATCGTCATGACCGCGGCCGAGCGGATTGCCGGCGCGCTGGCTGGGACCGCGGGCGCGATCGTGTGGCTCGCCGGCAATCTCGGAGGCCTCATCGTGGCTCTCATCGTCCAAGCGCTGGTCCACCACCCATTCCCAGCCTTTGCCGCGCTGGCGGTCGTCGCCTTGCTCGGACTCCCGCTCGTCCTGCGGCTTCCCGGGGCGAGCCAGGCGACGCCCGTCAGCGAGACAGGGGCTTAGGCGAAGTAGTGGCCCGACTTCACGTCCTCGATCCAGCCCGGATGGGTCGGCTCCCAGCCCAACAGCGCCTTCGTGCGGGCATTTGAGGTCGGGTTGTCCAGGTAGGCGAAGGCCGCGAGGAAGCCGAGGTAATCCGGCGCCTGCTCAGCGGTCACGCTCCTGGTCTCGATCCCGAGCTTGCCGGCGATCGTCTCGGCGATCGTCTTAAACGGAATCCCCTCGTCGCCGACGCCGTGCAGGCGCGAGCCCGCTGGAGCCTTCTCGAGCGCGAGGCGATAGAGGACGGCGATGTCCCGGGTGTCCGCGGCCGGCCAGCGGTTGGCGCCGTCGCCAATGTAGGCGGCCGCGCCGTGCTCGCGAGCGAAGCCGATCAGCGCGGGCGTGAACCCGTGCGTATCGAGATCGCTGTGGACCATCGGCGACAGACGGATCACGGACGAACGCACGCCGCGCTCGGCCATGGTGGCGATCGTGTTCTCGGCATCGACCCGCGGGCCGCCCGCGACCAGGTCCTCCTCCGTGCCCGCGCGGCCGGTGATGCCGCCCATCGCGAGCATCAGGGTGCCTCCGGTACCCACGAACGGCTTGCCGCTGCCGACGAGCGCCTCGCCGATCGCGTCGACCGCGGCGGCGTCGGCGGCGACGGCACCGAGGAAATCGCCGCTGCGCATCGCCTCGTGCTTGAACGCGAGATGGATTACCCCGTCGGACTCGGCCGCCGCTTGGCTGAGCCCTTCCAGGTCGTCCAGATCTCCCCGGCGAACCTCGGCGCCGAGGGCAGCGACGGCCTGCGCGGAGGAGTCAGAGCGGGCCAAGCCGACCACCTGATGGCCGTTGCTCAGCAGCTCGGGGATGACTCCGGATGCGATGTGGCCGGACGCGCCGGTGATGAATACGCGCATGATGAAAACCTCCGGATTGGTGGCGTGATTTTGGTTCGGGACCGGGCTGCTTCTGCTTGTCTTGCGCATGACACCCGGTGACATCACTCTAGCACGGCCACGGCACCGGGTGTCATCAACTACCCTGAACCCAGATGACGCGCTGGAAGCCAGACGCCGCCGGCCGGCTGATCAAGGCCGCGATCATGCTGTTCGATCGGCAGGGCTACGAGGAGACGACGGTGACCGAGATCGCCGAGAGCGCCGGACTGACCAAGCGAACGTTCTTCCGCCACTTCGCCGACAAGCGCGAGGTGCTGTTCCAAGGCTCAGAGGAGCTCGAGCGCGTCTGGGTTGACGGCGTGGCGTCCGCGCCCCCGGACGCGAGCGCCCTTGAGGCGGTGATGGCGGGCCTCGGCCCGGTCACCGCGATGTTCACCGAGCGCCACCCGTTTGCCCAGATCCGCACCCGGATCGTCGCCGCCAACCCGGAGCTGCAGGAGCGCGAGCTGATCAAGCTACAGACGCTGGCCGCGGCCATCGCCGCCGCCCTGCGAGCGCGGGGCGTGCCCGACGACGCCGCCGTGCTCGCGGCCCAGACGGGCGTGACGGTGTTCCACGTCGCCTTCGCCCGCTGGGTCGCCCAGGACGATCCAGACGCGTTCCAGCGGCTCACGCAAGAGTCCCTGGAGCAGCTGCGCTCAGTGACCGCGACGTAGGCGCAGCTTGACGAACAGGCGCGCAAGGCCGACCGCCAACACGAGCCAGGCCAGGGCCGAGCACACCGTGGCCGGCGTCCCGAGCCGGTTCGTCCCTCGCGGTTCGGCGCCGGCGATGTGCAGCACGAGGCCGGCGAGCTGCAGAGCGATGTACAGGAGGCAGGGGAAAAGGAGGGCGCGGTACACCTCGCCGATAGTCGGGCGCCGGCGCGAGTACCCGTCTGCGGGCGGTGGCTCCAGTTGTCTGCGCATGGCGGTGCGCCGCGACGCTACCGCTCAGGATGATGCGCGTAAAGCCGTGCCCGTCGCTGGTCAGCCGGGCGGGCCGCCGATCGCGGGGGGTGTCACCCCGAACGTGATCGAGTAGTCGCACCCCCCGGCGCAGGTGAACACGCTGGTCGCGTTATCGCCCGACCACGAGTAGGCGTAGGGCTCCGCGCGTTTGAACACGAGGGCGTAGTCGATCGGCCACGTCCGCGCCGGCGAGCAGCCTGGCGCGTATTGACCACGGCAGCAATAGCGGTCGGTCTGAAACCGCGCACAAGGCGAGATGCAGCCGACCAGTTGGCCGCCGCGGTGAACCTGGAGCGCGTCCGGACACTTGACGGTCGACGTGCATCCGCGGCCCCGCTCACACCCATTCGCAGTGATTCGCCTGTTGGCTCGACCGTGCGTGATCGTGATGTACATGGGCAGGTTGGAGCCGTCGACCATCGATACGTCATAGAAGTCGAGGTGGTCATAGGAGTCCAGGTCGTATTCGGCCAGCGTGGCCGGGATCTGACCCCAGCCTCGGCATTGGTATCGCTCGCCGCAGCCGCCGGTCAGGCACGGGCCGCGGCCATCGGCGGTGAAGTGACAGCCGGTGCGGCCCCACACTCGCGCATTCCAGGAGTTCGAGACCGTGATCGAGATCGAGCGGCCGGCCGGCAGTGTCCAGCCGGTCCTGCCCGACACGGAGCCCGGCCAGGCGGCGGGCCAGATCGTGACCCGCGTGCGGTTGACCAACGTGATGGTCCGCTCGCCTCCCACCGTGGAGCGCGTCACGCGGTGCCGCGCCGCGCCGGCAGTTGAGCCGCCGCTTGCAGCCACCCCAAGCCAGAGCCCGGAGGCGATCACGAGAAACACCAAGAAGCCGCGCCTCATTATTCGCGCGCGTCGATCGAGAGTGTCTCGAGGCCGGCGATGGTGAAGTGGGCCGCTCGCGTCAGTCCTGTCTTTCGCGTGAGTGGAGCTGTCCGGCGACCTCGACTCCAAGTGCACCAGCGCTCAGTCCGCACCGCGCGCGGCGTCGAGGAGATCAACCAGCACTCGCTCCATGTTCCTGGCAGGGGCGCTGTGGCCTTCCCCGCTCCATACCGTCAGCGTCGCGCGCGGAACGGACTCGACGAGTCGCCGGATCGCGGTCAAGGGGCCGTTCTTATCGTCGTCGCTATGCCAGATCCTGACCGGGCAGTCGACGCGACCAAGCTCGACATTCCAGTCATTGCCGAATATCGAGACCGCGTCGTCGACCCATCCTTGAACTCCGGGGCGAAGCGCTTCGAGAATCGCTTCACGGCGTACGGTCCGCACTTCTTCACGCTGATTCCACTGGATGTCGGCGGTGGGGGCGTCGGCCAGCCGAACCTCCAGCGCTCCAAGCGGATCCGCGAGGAATTGGTCGCGCAACGACCCGAGGAAGTCGACCATGCCCGGCCGGCCATGCTCGGCGAGGATCCGAAGACTCTCGCGGTTGAGCCCGATGAGGTCCTCAACCTCACTCGGGCGCAACGGCGCCGCCGACGCAACCGCAGCACACGCGAGCACGCGATCTCCAAGCTCAGCCGCACATGCGAGCGCGTGCGGCCCACCGCCCGAGGCGCCCAGGACCAGAAAGCGCCCGAGACCGAGTGAGTCGGCCACAGCGGCAACGTCACCCGCAGCATGACTCACCTGCCGTCCTGGGAGAGCGCTCGACTCTCCGTAGCCGGGCCGATCGATCGTGACCACGTGCAAACCCAGCTTCGGCCACAACGTGGCGTCGGGATGTCGATTAAGCCTGCAACCCGGGGTGCCATGAAGGGAGAACATCGGCTGACCGCCGAGGTCTCCCCACCGCTCATAGGCAACGATCCGATCACCCTCGACCGCAACAGTCTCCATTGCGCGCCCCGACGTTAGCGGTCGGTGGTGAGGCTTGCGAGCTCGCTGATCGCGAAGCGACCGACGCGAATGCACGGGAAACGCCGCGGGGACGAAGTCACGACCCCGAAGACATCGGCCTCTGGCCCAATACGCTGATTCCCGCGCTCATCCGGAACGGTGCTGAGCCTCGGAGAGAACGAGAAGTGAGTTGCGCGGCCTACGCCGGGCTGCGGCTTGGAGAATTGACAGCGCTGCGGTGGCGATCTCGATTTCGCGAAGCGCCTCATCCGTGTGCGTCGTTCCGACGTGGAACGCGCCGAGGACGCGCCTAAGTCGGGCCGGGCACGGAGCGTGCCGATGACGCTTGCTGGGCGTGTGGTCGGCTGAAAGCAAGGATTGGCCGACCGGGGTTAGCTGCGCTCGGTCGGCGGATGTCTTTACGTGGGCGCCGGGGCGTGGCAGACTGGCTGCGACCATGGGCGCCGCGCATCGGGTGGCGGGTGGAGCGAGCGGATGAGCTCGATTGCGGCGGACGTCGAGGGGCAGCTGCTCGAGCGGGGCCAGAGCATCTCCGCGCTGAGCGGGTTCCTGGCAAGTGTCCAGGCGGACGCGACGGGGCTGTTGGTTTGGATCGGCGGTGAGGCCGGGGTCGGCAAGACCTCGTTGCTGCGCCGCTTCTGCGAGCTTCAGCGCAACCCGGCGCGAGCGCTGTGGGGCGGCTGTGAGCCGCTTCGAACCCCGCGTCCGCTGGGTCCCTTTGTGGATATCGCCGGGTCCCTCGGCGGCCAGCTCGCGAGCCTGGTCGCCGCCGGCGCGAGGCCACACGAGGTGACGGTCACGCTGCTGGACGCGTTGCACGGCCCGGGCCCAACCGTGCTGGTGCTCGAGGACCTTCACTGGGCCGATGAGGCGACGCTCGATGTTCTGACCATGCTCGCGGCGCGAATTCGGTCCGTGCCAGCGCTTGTGCTGGCGAGCTATCGGGATGACGAGATCGAGCGAGGATCGGCGCTGAGGGTCCTACTGGGAGAGAAAGCCCCGCGAGCGCGGCGGCTGAAAGTCGAGCGGCTGTCGCGGGCGGCGGTTGCGTCGCTGGCCGAGCCACACGGCCTGGATCCGGCAGAGCTTTACGGCCGCACCGGCGGTAACCCGTTCTTCGTCACCGAGGTTCTGGCGACGGGCGGCGAGCGGCTCCCCGACACGGTGCGTGATGCCGTCCTGGCGCGCGCCGCTCGGCTGTCGGACCCGGCTCAGCGGCTGCTCGACGCGGTGGCGATCGTCCCTGGACAGGCTGAGCTGTGGTTGCTCCAAGCCCTCGCCGGCGACCTGGTGCGCTACCTCGACGAGTGCCTTGCCTCGGGCATGCTGGCTGCTTCGGGGACGGCTATGTCCTTCCGCCACGAGCTGGCCCGCTTGGCGATCGAGGAGGCGATCTCTCCCGTCCGCAGGCTGGACTTGCATCGCGCGGCGCTGGCGGCACTGGAAGGCAAGGCGGATCGTGATGTCGCGCGGCTCGCTGAGCATGCCGAGGTAGCGGGCGACGCGCAGGCTGTCCTGAGGTATGCGCCGGCGGCGGCAGCGCGTGCAGCCTCCGTGGGAGCGCATCGTGAGGCCGCCGCGCTCTATGCACGCTCGGTGCGTTTTGCCGATGAAGCCTCTGCCAGGGCGGGTCTTCTTGACTCGCAGGCCCGCGAGGCGTATCTGACCGGAGATTTCGCGGAGGCGTTCGAGGCGTGCGGCGAGGCGCTCGCTAGCCATCGTGCGGCCGGCGCGGTGCGCGAGGAGGCGGCGTCGCTTCGGCTGCACGGGTGTCTGCTGTTGCAGTTGGGCCGCGATCACGATGCGATCGCCGCGGGGGAGAGGGCCATCGCCTTGCTCGAGACGTTGCCACCGGATCGGGATCTCGCAGTGGCATACGCAAGTCTGGCCGAGCTTGCGATGACGCGCGAAGACCCCGGACAGGCGAGTGCCTGGGGGCATCGCGCGCTCGAGCTCGCGCACGAGTTCGATGACGGCGAGACGGCCAGGCACGTGGACGTCTATATCGGCGCGATCGAAGCCAAACGCGGCGATTCCGCAGGCCGCGCGAGGCTCGAACGGACGCTAGAAGCCGCGATCGACACTGGCTTCGAGGAGGTTGCGGCAGAGGCCTTTAACTGGCTCGTGAGGGAGGCGGTTCGGGCCCGTAGTTTTGTAGCAGTGGACCTTTACCTCGCGCGTGGCGTCGAGTACTGCAGCGAGCGCGATCTCGGTAACTGGCGTCAGTCGCTCGTCGCAATGGGCGCGCGCGCCGATCTCGACCGGGGACGCTGGAGCGACGCCGCTGCCGGTGCGGCACGCGTGCTGCGAACGGCTCGGACGCAGGCATCGGCACCCGCGCTTGCACGTTCAGTGCTTGCGCTGGTCCGTGCGCGGCGCGGCGACCCCGGTGTGGAGGTGGCCCTCGAGTTCCCCGAGGCGACACACGACGCGGGCGTCGCATGCCCGCGACCCGTATCAGCTCCTCCCCCGACGAGCAAGATGTACCTCGCCGCCGCGCGCGCGGAGATCGCATGGCTCAAGCACGAGCCGGCCGCGGTTCTCGAGGCCACCGAGGAGGCCCTCGATCTCGCTATTCGTGCGGACGCAGCTTGGATTGTGGGAGAGCTCGCGTATTGGCGGTGGCGCGCAGGGATCATCGAGGAGATTCCAGCCCGAGCGGCTGAGGCCTACACACTCTCGATCCGCGGCGACTGGCGCCGCGCGGCGGAGTGCTGGACCGAACTTGGCTGCCCGTACGAGGCCGCGCTCGCGCTCGCTGATGGCGACGACGAAGAACTGCTGCGGCGCGCGCTCAATGAGCTGCAGCGACTCGGGGCTCGTGCAACGGCGGCGGTCCTCGTTCGCCGCCTCCGCCAGCGGGGAATCCGGAGCATGCCGCGGGGGCCGCGCGCGAGCACGCGCGAGAATCCAGCCGGCCTGACGGCGCGCGAGCTCGACGTCTTGGCGCTCTTAGCCGAGGGCCTGCGCAACGCGCAAATCGCCGAGCGCCTGGTCGTGTCCGAGAAGACCGTCGATCATCACGTCTCGGCGATCCTGCGCAAGCTCGACGTGCGCACGCGCGGTGAGGCGAGCGCGGAAGCCGCGCGGCTCCGGCTGACCGGCCCGACATAAAGAGGCATCCGAGCCTTAATAGACGTCTGCCACCTGAACGGCCTCGTACACCCGCCACGCATTCGGCTTCCTTGGCTAAGGTCACAACGCCGAGCGGCCCGTACTGCGTCCTCCTCGCCCCGAGCGGAGAAACATTAATCGCCTCGGCGTTAGCCGCTCGACCTCGCGGCCTAGCAAGGGCCGGGCGCCGTTCAGGCTGCTCCGGAGCGCGTGCGCGATCAGATATGAGAGCAGCACGGCCGCGGACTCGGTCGCTGGCTTCTGAGTTGGGCGAGGTGGGAGACCGCGTCCTCGGCCTCCGCAGGCGGCCGCTCCGCCAGTTGAAACAGCTAGGCCACCGATCGATCGGGCGTTACCGCGTTCCGATTCAAGCAGCCGCGATTCGACGCGACCGGAAAAGCCTGATTTCCAGGGTATTCTCGATGCCGGAGGAGGGACTCGAACCCCCGACACGCGGATTATG
>DATJUA010000021.1:0-13089 GCA_035502815.1 Solirubrobacteraceae bacterium | reverse complement strand
GTGCGGGACCGTGTCCCGCCCGGTGCGTGATGTCGCTATGGCCGTCATGACCGGCGATCGTCGCAGCCTCGCGGCGGGGGTCCATCACCCGATGCGGGTGATACACGTCTCAGCCGGCCGGCTCGAGTAGACACATACGGGGCGGTTTGGGGCAGGCGCCTGGGCGGTACATGCTCCCCAGCATGTCCGCGTCCACACCCTCGCTCTACGTCCTCAGGCGGGCCGACCGCGTTTGCCTGACCCTGGCGGGCGTTGCACGAGCCTCGGGGTCGACCCTGGAGGACGCCGCCGATGAGCTCGTTCGCAAGATCCTGCTGGCCGCGATGGCGTTCCGCTCTGGTGGCGTCGCTCCGGCCGGACCCGAATTGAGGCTCGATCCCGCCATGCACGAGTTCATCTGGGAGCTCGGCGCAATCGCCGCGCGGGGCGGCGATATCCGCCACCGGCTCTTCAGGGAACCTCCCGAGGGCGTCAGACGGCCAGTGGGGGAGGACCAGCACCGGTGACGTGGCCGGTATCCACGGGGACTTCGCCACGCCGCAGCTGGAATCCGGCGTACACCATCAGCAGGCCCCGGAGCACGAACGCGATGCCGACGAGAATCGCCACCGTCGCGACGCTAGCCTTCGGCCAGCTCAGGATCAGGAGGCCGAGGATGATGTCGGCGGCGGCGGTCAGGAACCCGACGAGCCGGTACCCGGGCGTCACGAGCGCGACCACCGCCTCCACGACCCCGGCACAGACCAGCCACAGGCCAACGGCGATGACGATGACGAGCACGGTGTCACCGGGTCGGCGAATGACCACGATCCCGATGAACACCCCGAGCAGCCCGAGCACCGCGCTGAGCGCGCGAGCGCCGCCATCGCGGCCGGGTGCGAACGCCCGGACCATGCTCAGAACACCCAGGCACAGCAAGTAGAGCCCGGCGACGATGGCCAGCGTAAGCAGCGGGATCTTCGGCCAGATGATCGCGACGAGACCGCAGACGATCCCGATAACCCCGGCGATGATCCCGGCGGTTCCCAGGCCGCGGAAGTACTTATCGGTCGAGTCCATGGCCGGAAGCGTCCCGAGCGCTCGGGTGACCGCGCCTCACCCGGCGGGGGTGATCCCAGGCACGCGCTCAAACCACCCTCGGCGGGTGATGAGTAATCACCCAGGCGTCCTCGAGCATCGCTCCAGGCGAATGAAAGGAGGAGTCGTGAATCCGGTGCTTGGAGAAGGGCGCACGCTGTTCGCCGGCGTCCTGCTCATGATCGGTGGAATCCTGAATGTCATCTACGGGATCGCGGCGGCGAGCAACTCGGCCTTCTTTACCTCGGTCGGGCATTACCTGTTCGGCAGTCTCACCGGATGGGGCTGGACCACGCTGATCTTGGGGGTCATCGAGATCCTGGCCGCGCTGTCGCTGTTCGCGGGCGGGCGTTTCGGTCTCTGGTTCGCCATCGTCGCAGCATCGCTCACGGCAATCGCCGCGCTGCTCGATATCCCCGCGTATCCGCTCTGGTCGGTGGCCATCTTCGGCCTCAGCCTGTGGATCATCTACGGTCTGCTCGCGTACGGCGAGACGGGACGCGGGGCTCCGGCCTGAACGGCGTCGACCGCGTCCTTCACGGTCGGGTATGTCCGCTGTAGCTGCGTGCCGACGTCGGTCCGCCTGAGCACGTCGCGGACCTCGCCGATGTCGCGCGCGAGCAGCAGCCTCACTCCACGCCGGCCGAGGTCATCTGCGGTCTGACCCAGCATTTCGGCCGAGGTGACGTCGAGGAACGGGGCGGTGCCGCCGTCGAGCACGATCGCCTTGGTCCCCGGGCGCGCCGCGGCCCGGCGCAGGTGCGTGTGGACCCAGTCGGAGTTGGCGAAGTAGAGCCCGCTGTCGACTCGGACGACGACCACGCCGGGCAGGATCTCGTTCTCGGGATGCTTCTCGACATCGGCCCACTGGTCGGTGCCGGGCACCCGGCCGAGCTCGGCCACGCGGGGTCGAGAGCTCCAGTACAGGAGCACGATCAGCGACGTGGCGATCCCGATGAAAAGTCCGGGGAGCGTGTCGAACACGGTCACGCCGAGCAGCGCGGCGATCGCGCCGATGAAATCCGGACGCCCCGCCACGCCGTAGGCGCGGGCGATCCTGCGGCTGTAGACGCGGTACAGCCGCCGCAGAGCGGGGACGTCGACGAGCTCTACGACGGCGGCGATCACGACCGCGCCGAGCGTCGCCTCGGGCAGCTTCTCGAACAGGCCGGTGAGCAGCAACAGGGTGAGGATCGTCAGCGCGGCGACGAGCAGGCCCGAGAGCTGACTGTTCGCCCCGGCCGACCCGTTGACGGCGGTCTTGGACAGGCTCCCGTTGACGACCATGCCGCTCGACAGCCCGGAAGCCACGTTGGCCGCGCCCACGCCGACCAGCTCACGGTTGGCATCGACCTCGTAGTGGTGCTGGGCCGCGTACGTCTTGGCCGCGCCCAGGCCTTCGGCGAAGCCGACGAGCATCACGCCGATGCCCGACCCGGCGAGCCGCAGGTAGTCCTGGAAGCTCAGATGGGGGACCCCGAGCGAGGGCAGCCCTCGGTCGATGTGCCCGACGATCTCGACGCCGTGCTTGTCCAGGTGCAAGAGCGCCACCGCGATGACGCCGGCCAGGACGGCGACGAGCGATCCCGGAACGGCGGGCGCGAATCTCCGCAGGCCGAACACGATCGCCAGCGAGCCCAGGCCAACCACGAGCGTGAGGACGTGCGTGTCGCCCAGCTTGGTGATCAGGTCCCAGATCTTCTGGAAGAAGTCGCCGGACCCTTTCTCTACCCCGAACAGCTCCGGCAGCTGGCCCGCGATGATGGTCAGCGCCAGCCCGACGATGAACCCCTTCATCACCGGCTCGGAGATGAAGTTGGCCAGAAAACCCAGGCGTAGCAGCCCCGCGACGATTGCGACGGCCCCGGCGCTGATGGCAAGCGCGGCCGTGAACATCGTGAACTGGCCGCTGCCGGCGGTCGCGTACTGCGCCACGGCGGCCGCCGACAGCGCGGCGGTGGCCGACATCGGGCCGGTGACCAGATGCCGCGAAGAGCCGAAAGCCGCGTAGAAGATCAGCGCCCCGGGCGCGGCGTACAGCCCGACGACGGGGGAGACGCCGGCGATCGACGCGTACGCGAGCGCCTCGGGAACGAGAACCGCCCACACGGTGAGTCCCGCAACCAGATCGCCGCGGAGCCACTCGCGCCGGTAACCGCGCAGCGATGGGAACAGCCAGGAGGTCATGTGCTCTGGGGGTGCCGCGTGACGGGCCAGGTTGCTCGGCCGTCGGGTGAGGCGTCGTCACCCCGCTCGGGTGAACGGCGGCGCCTTAGACCAGATGCAAGATCCGGGCCCTGCGGACGGCGTGGGTCCGGTCCGTCACGTCGAGCTTGCGGTAGATGTTCTTCATGTGCGTCTTGACGGTGTTGACCGACACGAACATCTCCGACGCTATCTCCGCCTTTGACAGAGGCGTGGGCAGGAACCGCAGCACGACCGTCTCCCGCTCGCTGAGCGGTTCTAGCAGGAGCGCCCCGCGCTGCTGGGACGCGCCGCCGGCGTGTGGGCCGAGCGCCTCGCCGAGCTGGCCGGCGAGCGCGCGGTGCGCGGTGCCGGCCCGGATCCGGCGCGTGATCAGCTCGCGCAGCGGTGCCCCGATGGTGAGGAACGGGGCTTGATACCCCTCGGGCTCGGCCAGCTCGAGCGCGTCCTCGACGAGGCCCAGCGCGACGTCGTCGTTGCCGCGCTGATGCTGAGCCACGGCGGCGAGTGCCCGCAGTTCGATTGCCGTCGATGGGTGCAGGATCGCGACGGCGCCCGACAGCACGTGCTTGGTGAGCTCAACGGCGCCCTTGGGGTCGCCACCGGCGAGCGCGAGTCGCGCCTTGACGAGCTCGACCTCGCCCCATCGCCCGCCGTGAGCCGAACGCGAGATGGCCACCGCGGCGCTGTCGGGGCGGCCCGCGGCGATCATCGCGACGCCCTCGGCGCACGCGAGCCCGACGGCAAGACGAGGGGGAAGGTTCCGATCATCGGCGATCTCGCGGGCCGAGACGATCGCCGCCTCGGCCCGCTCGTGGTCTCCGTGGCGCAGGGCGATGAGCGCCCTCACAAGCTCGACCAGCATCAGGAGCGGACGATCGCCGGCGGCGCGAGGGGTCGAGTTCGCCCAGTCCAGGTAGCGCGTCGCGTCCGTCACGGAGTTCCAGTGGTAAGCGCAGATGGCCCGCGCGCAGTAGGCGGCGGCCGTGGGCGGAAGCGAACTCCACCCGTGGCGTTCGGCCAGCTCGACGGCCTGATGGGCCAGGCGACCGGCTCGGCGCAGGGAACCGGTCAGCGCCTCCACCAGCGCCAGCGGCCCCAGGGCCGAGAACACGAGATAGTCGCGATCGACGTGCCTGGCCAGCGCGACCGACTCCTCCAGGGCTGAGCGCGCATGTCTCCGGTTCCCGGTCCAGGTCTCGGCGACGCCGAGGTTGAGTAGCGCGAGCGCCCGCCGCTCGCGGCCGTCGAGCGACAGCGCCGTCGATCCCTGTCCGGCGAGCAGTTTCCGGGCGGTCGCGGTCGCGCTCCCGAGGTCGCCGGCCGCCCTCGCCTCGTACAGCTGAGCCACCGTACGGGCGAGGACGAATTCGGCCCGGCGTCCGGATTTGACCGCCGATGCTTGGCCGTCGGCCAGCCGCAGATAGTCCTGGCCCTGCTCGAGCTCTCCGGCCTCGAGCAGGGCCCCGCCGGCCGCAGTGGCCAGCTCGGGCTCACGGGCGACGATCGGGCGAGGGATGTCGCCGATCAGCTCGGCCACGGCGGCCGATTCGCCACGCACGAGTAGCCCCAGCCAGCCCGTGGCGAGCAGATTCGCGGCCAGATCCCAGTCCTTGGCCGCCAGCGCGTGCCGCGTGGCCGGCACGTTGCACGCGCGTTGGGCGTACCAGTGGGCCGCGCGGCGGTGCTGGCGAGCGAACGCATCGGGCATCCAATGGCGCAGCTGACTGCGCAGCAGCTCGCCGAACAGACCGTGGTAGCGGTACCAGCCCCCGGACTCGGCGATCCGGGATACGAACGCGCCGGAGTGCTCGAGCCGGTCTAGCACGCGGGCTCCGTCTGACTGCTCGGTCAGCGCGTCCGCGAGCTCGGGACTGATGAAGTCGACGACGCTCGTCTGGAGCATGAACTCGCGGACCGGCCGTGGCTGGTGATGGAGCACCTCCTCGACCAGATAGTCGGCGACCGAACCCTCGTCGCCGGCGAACGTGCTTACCAGCGACTCGGGATCCTCGTGGCCCTCGAGGGACAAGGCGGCGAGCCGGAGCCCGGCCACCCATCCCTCGGTGCGCTCGTGCAGAGACGCGACCAGCCGGGGGGCGAGCTCGATCCCGGCCAGCGCGAATAGCGCCGCCGCCTCCGACAGCGTGAACGCGAGGTCGGCGGACCGCACCTCCGCCAGGTGCTCCTCGAGCCGGAGACGGTGCAGGGCCAGGGGCGGATCGGCCCGGCTGACGATCACCAGGCGGAGCATGTCGGGCGCGTAGCGCAGCAGCGCGTCGAGCTGCCCGTGGACCGCCGAGGAAGCGGGGAGCTCGTGATAGTCGTCCAGGATCACCACGAGCGGAAACCGGAGGGTGCTCAACGCGTTCGCGAATGCCGCGGTGAACTCGTCGTGGTCGAGCGGCATGTGACCCGTCAGCGAGTCCAGACCAGGGACGCCCGCCATCCGCGCGGCGGCGATCACCGCGCTCCAGAACTGGGCGCGCCGGCCGTCGCCCCGCTCGAGCGAGAGCCAGGCAACCCGCCCGGGGACCTGCGGGCGGGCGGGGTGGGCGGCCCACGACGACACGAGCAGCGTCTTGCCGGCTCCCGGCGGACCCGTGACGACGGTCAGCCGGCGCCGAACGCCGGCGTCGAGCATCTCGAACAGCCGCGTGCGCTCCACCGATTCCGAGGGGGGCGGTGGCATCGTGATTCGGGCGCGCGCGACCGCCGGCCATTCCCGCCGACTGTGCCGCGGAGGCCCCGATTCGTCGACTCCAGAACGGCGCTCCAGCAGCGTGCTCGTCGCCACGCCGGTCATCGGATCCGAGTATGGGCCTCGGTTCCACCGGCGGTCAATGATGCTCGCATGTGGGTTATGTGTGGCTTGCGGGCGTACACGAGAGCGCCCCGTAGGGGTGTGTGCACGAGCACGGACGGTGGGGCGTGCACGACAACCTCGCGACTCTGTCCGAATCCGGACGGGAGCGCGCTAACGTTGGGGGCCACTTACGCATCGTTAGGGGCTTGGGAGCGGATTGACTGGATCGGCTGCGAACGGTGGGCATCAGGAGAGAGGACTGGACCGGCCAATCCGGGTGGTGATCGCCGAGGACACGTTCCTCGTGCGCGAGGCACTCGAGCAGATCCTGGGTGACTCCGACCGGATCGACGTGGTCGGGAGCTATAGCGACCTCGGATCGCTCCTCGCGGCGATCGAGCGGCAGCGGCCGGACGCGGTGCTGACGGACATTCGCATGCCGCCGACCGGCACCGACGAGGGAATCCAGGTCGCGCGCTCCCTCCGGGACTCGCATCCGGACATTGGCGTCGTCGTCTTGAGTCAGTACGCCGACCCGAGCTACGTGCTGGCCGTACTCGAGCATGGCTCGGCCCGCCGTGCCTATCTGCTGAAGGAGCGGGTGCAGGAGCCCGGCCAGCTGATCGCGGCCATCGAGGCTGTGGTGGGGGGAGAGTCGGTGGTCGATCCCAAGGTCGTCGAGGTGCTCGTGCGCGCTCGGGTGATGGGAGGGAAGTCGCCACTGGCCGATCTCACGCCGCGCGAGCGCGAGGTGCTCGCCGAGCTGGCCCAGGGCAAGAGCAACGCGGCGATCGCCGCCTCGCTTGTGCTGTCCAAGCGCGCCGTCGAGAAGCACATCAACGCGATCTTCATGAAGCTGGACCTGGCCAGCCCCGACGACGTGAGCCGGCGCGTGATGGCGACGCTGGCGTTCCTCGCCGCCGAGGGAACGCCAACCAGCTAGCCGGACCCGTTCGCCACGACCGTCGCCGGGATGTCGGCCGCGATGTGGGTACCGGCGCCGAGCTGGCTCTCAATTGCGAAGGTTCCGCCAATCGCCTCGACGCGATCTCGGAGTCCCTGGAGCCCGAGCGCGTCCCGCTCGACCGCCCCGCCGACGCCGTCGTCCTCGATATCGAGCAGCAGTGCTCGAGACGAAAGGCGCGCGCGAACGCGAATCGTCGAGGCCTGGGCGTAGCGCTGGGCATTGGTGAACGCCTCGAGCACGATGTAGTAGGCGGTTGCCTCCGCCGTCTCGTCGACGCGCTGCTCGGGAAGCTCGGTCAGCTGCACCGGGGTAGCGGACCGAGCAGCGGCCAGCTGGACCGCCCGGGCCAGCCCGAACTGGCGCAGCGCGGGCGGCCGGATGCCGTGCACGAGCTCGCGCAGCTCGTCGATTGCCACCTGGAGCTCGGCCTGGGCCGACTCGAACGACGCCGCGGCGGCGCCAGGATTGGCCTGCGCCGCGCGCGCGGACCGGCCGAGATGGGCGGCGAGCACGACGAGCCGCTGCTGGGCGCCGTCGTGCACGTTGCGTTCGATTCGCCGGCGCTCCTCGTCGGCGGCGGCCACGATCCGGGCGCGTGAGGCGCGGACGCTGCGGGCGAGGATCTCGCGCTCGTACGCGAGGGAGGCCAGCGCGAGGGTCGAGACCGTCGACACCGCGAGATAGAGCTGGGTGTCGAGCAGCTCCCGGCTGATCGAGTGAAAATGGAACGGGCCGAGGTAGTGGGTGGTCGCCCAGAGCGTGAACCCGGCGCCGACCGCGACCGCCAGCGTTGCCCCGCGCGGGCCGAAGCGGACCGCCGCCCAGGTCAGCGCCGGAAACGCGAGGTAACTCATCGGCCGGCCGGCCTGAGCGGCCACGATGCTGAGCGCGATCAGGGTCATCAGCATCAGGACGAGCTCGACCGAGCGGCCATGCAACCACGGCCGCCTCGGAGGCGGCGTCCAGGCGATCGCGAACGGGACGACGATCAGCGCCCCGCACAGATCGCCGAGCCACCAGGTCCGCCACAAGTGCCAGGACGACTGGAGCACGACCACGTGCCCGAGCACCAGTGACAGAGACCCGACCGTGGCGCTGATTGCGGTGCCCACCCCCAGCGCAAGAAGCAGCCCTGCGATTCCCGCGGTGGACGCGAATGGGGGGTTACGGGCGGCGAGCCGGCGCAGCAGCAGCGCCGCGACTAAGACTTCGAGCAGGTTGCCGCAGCTCTGCCCGATTGCCGAGCCGAAAGGGAGGGTGGAGTAGTTGTTGACCAGCAGATCGCCGATCACCACTGCGGGCCAAAGCTGCGGCCCGAGTAGGTAGAGGGCGGCGATCCCGACGCCGACGGGAAGCCACACGATCGCGGCGACCGATCCGGAGAAGCCAAACGCGTAGCCGAGGTGGGCCGCGGAGTAGTAGGCCACGACGACGAGCGCGGCCCGCGCCGCGTACCGGCGCCTCAGCCGCAAAGAAGGCTTGCTCAGACGGATGCGCCCCGAGGGCCTCTCGGGAAACTCGGCTACGGAGTGCCCCAACGTGGCGGTGCCGGACATGTCCTTCCCCAGGAATGCCGATCGCTTGATTGCTTCGGGCCGAATACGGGCCCGTTCGGACTCAATGTACCTGCAAGAAGTTGGAAATCAACCCGTCTGATCCGCGTTAGCGCTCACACCTGCCCACGACTCTTGCCGAGCGCCAGCCAGGGTCGATGGACATGTGGACAAGCGTGTCGGCGAGGATATGGACAGGTGTCCCAGCCGGGGGGCTTACTTCCGGCGCGCGGCCGAGCTGTCCGGCTCCTGCACCTGGCGGATCTCGATCAGCTCGAGCCCGAGCGCCTGGATGCGGTCGAGCAGTCCGTGCAGCGCCGCCTGGTCCTGGATCTCTCCGCGCAGCACGGTCTCGGCCGGCTTGACCGTTGCGTCGAGCCCGCCGAACGACTCGAGTAGAGGGTCGCCCACCCGTCCCCTAATGCGAATTTCATAGCTGGCCGGTGTCACACCCGTGCGGACTCTCTCAGCCAGAGGGGTGAGCCAACTTCACCCGGCGGGGGTGAACACGAGTCCGTCGACCTCGACCGCCGCGGCCACGGGATCGGTCCGCAGGAGCGCGCCGACGATGCCCGTCCCTACGTCTGCCTGTGCCCCGGGGCCCGTGATCACGAGCGCGTGTCTCGCCGCCATCCGAGCCAGGGCCAGGCGGGAGCCGCGAAAGTGGGCGGGATCGGCGGCGGCCATCACGACGGCGTCGGCGCCGACCTGCGCCGCCACCGTCCTGGTCTGCCTGATCGGGCTGGCGGCCCCCAGATACGCGATGCGCCAGCCGCGCCGGCGCAGCACGAGTGCGGACGCGATCGCGTAGATGGGGTTCGTCTCGAGCGGAGGGCATGCGATCACGGCCGTGCGGCGGCCTCCCCGATCCCAGCCGCTCGCGAGCGACAGGAGGCGTTGCTCGAGCAGCCCGTGCGCGAACTGCTCGTGCTCAAGGTCAGGGCGGCGTCCCCACTTCGCCTCGAGGCCCTCGAGGCAGGGCAGGATCACCTCGGCCAGGGCGACCTCGGTGCCGAATGCGAACAGCTCGTCGAGCGCGTTGTCGGCGCCCTGACCGTTTAGTCGCTCGAGGGCCCGCATGAGGCGGACGCGGAGCTGGTCGAGGACGACCGGACGAGCGTCACCTGCCGGCGGCGGCTTCGTCACCTACCCCCCGGTGGAGCTGGTCGTGGTGGTGGTGGTCGTAGTCGTCGTCGTGGTGAGAGTGGTCGTGACCGTCTGCGTCGTGGGAGGGGCGGTGACGGTGGTCGTGCTCGTCGGCACGTGGACCGAGATATTCGTGCTGCCCGGATTGGCCGCCGTGGTGGTCTGGGTCGTGGTAGTGGTGGTGGTGGATCCCGCACCGGTGATGGCCAGGGCGATCCCCGCGCCGACGAGCAACGCGACGACCGCCGCGAGCAGCGTCATCCAGATCGTGGAGCGATGAGGCTGTTCCGGGGGGCCGGGAGGCCGTCCTGAGGAGCCGGGAGGCCATCCCGGCGAGCCGGGGCCGCGCGTGACGTCATCCTCGGCCATGGCGATCGACGCGGATCGTCCGGCTCGGAGGGGTGAGGGGGAATCACCCGCCGGGGGTGATTGCCCGTCACCCGGGACGGATCGAGCATGTCGCCCAGCGGTGACGGACCGAAACGACCCAACCAATAGTGGAGCCGATCGGTCCGGTGCGGCGCCGGCACAGGCCGCGCCACACCTCTCCCGCCGGAGGGTATGGGGTGTGCGCGCACTGCTCACGCTGGCGACGCTGCTGACCGTCGTCGGCATCCTCGCGGTGTTCGCCAACCGGCAGGTGCTGGACGCGAACAACTGGTCGAACACGAGCACCGCGCTGCTCCAGAACCCGGCCATCCGGACCGAGCTCTCGGAGTACCTCGTGCAGCAGCTCTACGCGAACGTGAACGTGTCCGGCCAACTGAAGGCCGCGCTCCCGCCGAAGCTGCAACCGCTGGCCGGACCGGTGGCGGGCGGGCTGCAGAACCTGGCTCAGAAGGCCGCATACGAGCTGCTCGGACGACCGGAGATACAGGCCGCATGGAAGTCGGCAAACCGGGTGACGGCCAAGGAGTTCATCGACATCGTCGAGGGGAACTCGAGGCTCGTGCTGCTGAACGGCAACGCCGTGTTCCTCGACCTGCGTCCGATCGCCGCCGACCTCGCGTCGCAGATTGGCCTGCCGTCGTCGCTGGTGAATTCGATCCCGCCGGACGCCGCGCGCCTGAAGATCCTCCAGAACGACCAGATCAAGACAGTCCAGAACGCGGTCGAGGTGCTCAGAGGGCTCGCCATCATTCTGCCGGCGCTCTCGTTGATCCTGGCCGCGCTGGCGATCTACCTGTCGGAGGGAAGGCGCCGGCGCGTCCTGTTCATCTGCGGCGTCGACGCAGTGATCGCTGGGCTGATCGTGCTGATCGCGCGCAACTTCGCCGGGCACCAGATCGTGAACTCGCTCGTCACGACCGACTCGGTCAGGCCCGCAGCTCAGGCCGCGTGGTCGATCGGCACCTCGATGCTGAGCGATATCGCCCAGGCGACGATCCTCAGCGGGCTTGTCGTCATGCTCGCCGCCTCGCTCGCGGGCCCAAGCCGGCCGGCCACTGCGTTCCGGCGCGCGATCGCCCCGTGGCTTCGCGAACGCGTCACCACCTCGTACGCAGTGATCGTGGCGCTGCTGCTCCTGATCGTGCTGTGGGGACCGTTCCCCGCGACCCGGATGCCGATCCCGGTCCTGCTCCTGATCGTGTTTGCGTGGCTGGGCACCGAGGCACTGCGGCGCCAGACCGCGCGGGAGTTTCCCGACGCGCAGATTGGCGACACGTTCGCGGGCATCCGGACGCGTCTCGGTCGTCGGCCGAGGCTTCCGGGGCGGCGCCGACCATCCGCGCCGGCCCCGCCGATCGCGGGTGGGAGCGGCGGGCCCTGGTCGGCCGTTCCGGACGACCGCTTGAGCCGGCTCGAGCGTCTGGCCGCGCTATGGGACGCGGGCGCGCTCACCGATCAGGAGTTCGCGGCCGAGAAAGCCGCCCTGCTGGCGGTGCCTCGGCCGGACGCAGAGCAATGACAAAAAATCGAGGAAAGGCGATGAAATGTTCGTGAGGCGCAGAAGGCCGCTGCTCGGCGCAGCGATGCTAGGCGGCACATACATGGCCGGGCGCGCCTCGCAGCGCGCGGCCTACCGCGAGGACGACGAGGAGCAGCGGATCCAGGCGCTCGAGCAGCAGTCGGCGCCCGCGGCGCCCGCGCCGGCGGCCGCACCGGCCGCACCGGCCGCCGCGCCGTCGGCCGGGGGCGAGCTCGTGGCGCAGCTGAACCAGCTGAGCTCGCTGAAGCAGTCCGGGGCGCTGAGCGCCGAGGAATTCGAGGCCGCCAAGCAGAAGCTGCTGGCGGGTTAGGAGATCTGCGATGTCAATCGGACCCGTGCAGGTGCTCGTCATCGGCTTCGCCGGCGGCGATTTCCATGGCCAGATCAGAGAGGAGCTCGTTCGGCTGCGAGAGCACGACGTGGTTCGCCTGATCGACGTGCTGTTCGTCCGCAAGGACGCCGACGGAAACGTCGAGCGCCTCCAGCACAGCGACCTCAGCGCGGACGAGGCGAGCGAGCTGGGTGCGATCGCCGGTGCGCTGATCGGACTCGGCGCCGGCGGCGTCGAGGGCGCCGAGGCGGGTGCCGAGCTGGGTGCGGAAGTGGGGGCCGAGGACCACGTCCTGCCCGAGGGCGTGTGGTACGTCGACGACGTGCTGCCCAACGACACGGCGGCAGCGGTGGCGCTTATCGAGCATCGGTGGGCGATCGGCCTGCGCGACGCGATCCGCGACGCCGGGGGCTTCCACCTGGCCGACGCATGGATCCATCCGCTGGATCTCGTGGCGATCGGGGCGATCGCGGCCGAGGAGGCCGAGCAGGTAGCCATGTGACCGGGGCTAGGCGATCGGGAGACCGTGCCCGGCGGCCGCCGCCGGGCGCGGTCCCGGTGCCGGCTGTTCCTCCTCGTCGGTGTCCCACCGCACGACGGTCCCGGCGATGCGGTCGTGAAGCCCGCGTCTGCGCTCGTCCGTGAGCACCGGCAGGAAGCCGGCGCCGAGTGGCAGCGTCGCGAGCGCCATACCGACGGCGCGGCGGAACGACTGCCTGAATTTGATCCGGTCTCCGTCCGCGCTCACCACGCGGATCCCGAGCAGCCGGCTGCCCGGCGTCTGCCCGGTCAAGGTCCAGAAGGTGACGAAGTACAGCGCGCTCCAGACGATCCAGGCGGCCGCTCCGAACAACGCCCCGACGAGGTCGATGCTGCCGTGGTGGCCGAACGCGGAGGCGATCAGATTGACGGCGCCGCCGATCAGCAACGCGATCACGTTGATGGCGAGCGCGTCGAGGCCGATCGCGACCGCGCGGGTCACGAACCCGGCATAGCCGGACGGGGCCGCCCGGCTCACTCGATCGCGGGGCGGTGCCGGCGCCCGATCAGGCGTCGCGCGAAATTCTCCGCGGC
>DATJUA010000020.1:0-62372 GCA_035502815.1 Solirubrobacteraceae bacterium | reverse complement strand
GCTCGTCATCACCCTCTCGGCCGGCCGCGCCCACCCGCTCCTGCTGCGGGCGATGAAGCTCGCCCTGCACCGCGGCGCGCGCACCCTGGCGATCTCCGACGCGACCATGTCGGAGGTCGGTGAGCACGCCGAGATGACGCTCTACTTCTCGTCCAACAGCCCCTCCTTCACCCGCTCCAACACGGCGCTGATGGCGCTCGTGCAGGCGCTTGCGCACGGGTTGTACGCGCGGGATGAAGATCTGCACCGCGACCGCATCAAGGCGTACAAACTCAAGTAGTCACGCGTCGCCCGGATGTCCGACCCGTCGATGATCCGCGGCATCCAGGAGGCCGTCTCGATCCCCGTCATGGCCAAGGCCCGCATCGGCCACTTCGCGGAGGCCCAGGTGCTCGAGGCGCTCGAGGTCGACTACATCGACGAGTCCGAGGTGCTGACGCCGGCCGACGAGGCCAATCACATCGACAAGTGGGCGTTCAGCGTCCCGTTCGTGTGCGGCGCGACCCACCTCGGCGAGGCGCTGCGGCGAATCGGCGAGGGGGCGGCGATGATCCGCTCCAAGGGCGAGGCCGGCACGGGCGACATCGTCGAGGCCGTGCGACATCTCCGCGTGATCCGCTCGGAGATTCGGCGGTTGACCACGCTCGATGATGCCGAGCTCGCGACCGCCGCCAAGGAGCTGCAGTCCCCGCTTCCATTGGTTCGCCAGGTCGCCGCGGACGGACGACTTCCCGTCGTGCTGTTCTGCGCCGGCGGGATCGCCACGCCGGCCGACGCGGCGCTGGTGATGCAGCTCGGCGCCGAGGGCGTGTTCGTCGGGTCGGGAATCTTCAAGTCCGAAGATCCCGAGCGGCGAGCTCGCGCGATCGTCGAGGCGACCACGCACTATCAGGATCCCGCCCGGATCGCGGCGGCCTCGACCGGCCTCGGTCAGCCGATGGTGAGCCTCGAGACGTCGAAGCTCGAGGCCGAGCAACTGCTCGCTCCGCGCGGCTGGTAGCCGTGCCCGCGACAGCGGCGGAAGCATCCAACGGCGGAGCGCCGGACCGGCGCAGGCTGGTCGGCATCCTCGCTCTCCAGGGCGACTTCGAGGCCCACGCCAAGCTGGTCCGCGCCCTCGGCGCACAAGCGCGCGAGGTCAGGCTGCCCGACGACCTCAAGAGCCTCGACGCCCTGATCATCCCGGGTGGCGAGTCGACCGTGATGACGCTCGGGATCGAGCGCGAGGGACTGGCCGAGCCGCTGCGCGCGGTCGTCCGCGCCGGGACGCCCGTGCTCGGCACCTGCGCGGGCATGATCATGCTCGACCGCGACCACCTCGGCGTTCTCGACATCCACACCCGGCGCAACGCATTCGGCCGCCAGGTCCGCTCCTTCGAAGCCGACATCGACGTCCAAGGGATCGACGGAGGGCCGATGCACGCCGTCTTCATCCGTGCCCCCTGGGTCGCTGAGCACGGCCCGGATGTGGAGGTCCTGGGGCGCGTCGAGGAGCACCCGGTGGCGATCCGCCAGGGCAACGTCCTGGCCGTCTCGTTTCACCCCGAGCTGGCCGGCGACGCCCGCCTGCACCAGCTGCT
This sequence comes from Solirubrobacteraceae bacterium, assembly GCA_035502815.1. Lineage (GTDB taxonomy): Bacteria > Actinomycetota > Thermoleophilia > Solirubrobacterales > Solirubrobacteraceae > Palsa-465. Next base: position 60,792 of record DATJUA010000020.1, on the reverse strand, counting down.
GCTCGCGTCCGTACGCAAATAATTTGCGTACATGGGCCTTCGGTCGGCTGGGCCGGGTTAGCGCCCGGCGCCGGCCGGCTCGCGCCGGCGGTCCGAATACGCCCGGAACTGTCGCTCGAACGCCGCCCAGTCGAACGCAGGCACACCGTCGGGGTCGTCTGGCGGCGGGCCCTCGCTGGGCGGATCCTGGCCGCCCTCGTCCGGAGGATCGTCGGGGTCGATGCCGCGCGAGAGCCAGGCCGCCAGGGCGCAGGCCGCGATCCCGGATGCGTAGACCACGCCGGCGAGCAGCGGGTGGTGGGTCAGTGAGGCGAACACGCCCACCGCGTACAGGGTCAGCGCCGCGAGCACGAGCCTTCGCAGCTCGACGCGGGGCAGCGGCCTCCGGGGCGCGCGGGCGCACGCGCTCACGAGAATCCCGCTGACCAATACGACGACCAGCGCCAGCTTCCACGCGATTGAGGGCGGCAAAGGCATCTGGAAGCGATCATCGACCGCTGCGGTGTTCAAATCAAGCCTACCGCCCGACAGAACGGTTGCGGGAACGAAATTAACGCGGCTGGTAGGACTTCAGACGACCAGGCCGTGGCGCATGGTGTTCTCGGTCACCACGTGCGGCTCGACGAACTGGCGCAGGTAGTCCGGACCTCCCGCCTTGCTCCCGGTGCCGGACAGCCGGTTTCCCCCGAACGGCTGCCGGGCGACCATCGCGCCGGTGATGCCTCGATTGACATACAAGTTGCCCACCGGGCTGCGCCGGCGGACATAGCGCACGGTGGCGGGGTCGCGCGCGAACAGACCGCCGGTAAGGGCGAACGGGAGGCCGTCGACGATGTCGCAGGCCTGCTCGATGTTCGCCACCCGGTCGATCGCCAGCAGCGGCCCGAAGATCTCCTCGTTGAGAACGCGCGAGTCCGGGCGAAGGTCGACGGCGACGGTGGGCGGGCAGAACCAGCCTCGTTCGGGCACAGTGTCCACCCGCGCGGCAATCCGGCCCTGTTCGGCAGCGAGGGCGGCGTAGCGGTCGATCCTTTCCTTCGCCGCGCGCTCGATCACCGGCGGGACATCGGTACCGAGCTGGTCGGCCTGCCCGACCACCAGCACCCCAACCGCGCCGGCCACGCGCTCGATGAGCTGGTCGGCCACCGCCTCATGGACCAGCACGCGTGCCGCGGCCGAGCACTTCTGCCCGGCATAGACGAACGCCGAGGTGACGATCCCGGGAACTGCCTCATCGAGATCGGCGTCGGAGTGGACGATCACACAGTTCTTGCCGCCCAGCTCCGACACCACGCGCTTGATGTAGCGCTGCCCGGGGGTGACGGTACCGGCGGCTCGCGCGATCTCCAGGCCGACCGGGAGCGAGCCGGTGAAGGCGATCGTCTGCACCCCGGGGTGGGCCACGAGCGCGGCGCCCGCGTCCCCCTCGCCGGGCAGCAGCGAGATCGCGGACCCCGGGACACCGCCCGCCCGGAGCGCCCGGACGAGCATCAGGGCGCAGCCGGGCGACTGCTCCGCCGGCTTCAAGACCACCGCGTTCCCGGTGGCGAGCGCGCCCGCGGTCATGCCGCAGGGGATGGCCAGGGGAAAGTTCCAGGGCGAGATGACGGCGGCCACGCCTCGCGGCGCGTAGTGCATCTCATTGCGTTCGCCCGGGACCTGGAGCAACGGCGCTCCCGCCTCGAGCTCGATCGCCCCGCGCGCGTAGTACTCGAGAAAGTCGATCGCCTCACAAACGTCCGCGTCGGCCTCGGGCCAGGGCTTGGCGCACTCGCGTACCTCGAGCGCGGCGAGCTCGAGCCGACGCTCACGCAGCCAGGCCGCCGCCCCGATCAGCTTCTGCGCCCGCTCGGCCGCGGGCATTGCGCGCCACGCCAGGAGCCCGCGCTCGGCCTCCTCGACAGCGGCGTCGACGTCGCGCTCGGTGGCGCGAGCGGCCGACGCCACGAGGCGGTCTGGGTCGCCGGGGTCGGTCGATAGAAGCTCCTGGCCCGCGCGCTCGCCGGTGCCGATCATCACCGGCACCTGCAAGGGCAGGGTCGGCATCAGGCGGGTCATTGCGTCATCGAGTCGTGCGCGGACGGGCGCACGACGCAGCTCGAGTACCGGCTCGTTGGCGAAGGGGGTAAACGCGGACATAGGCCCGCGACGTTAACAGGCGCTACCCGAAGCCCGGCGAGCCCGGCTCGTCCTCGCCGTTTTCGCCGTTCTGACCGTTCTCGGTGTTCTCGGCGTTCTCGGCGTTCTCGGCGTTCTCCCCCCACGCCGAGTCTGGCTGCGGCGGGATATCGGAGGCGGAAAGCCCCTCCTCGGGGCCTGACGGGGGCTCAGCGGGCGGCGGCCCCTCTTCGCCGGCGGGGGCTCCCTGGCCGGGGGACGGAACCCACCTCGAGTACGTCTGAGGGGTCGACTGGGCCTCGTGCGGCCATCCGGGCGCGGGTGAGGGCGCCCACTCGGGGCCGGCCACCGACTGCTCGGGTGCCGGATCGGGGGTGGCGTGCGCGGTCGGCGCTTCGTGCGGCCATCCGACGGTGGTCGGCGAGGCGGGCTGCCCGCCCCCGGCCTCGGGCTCCGGCGCGGCCCCGGGCCCAGATGACTCCCCGGCTTCCGAGAACGGCTCAGCCTGTGAGGGGGGCTCGGCCCAGGCCGAGGGAGCCTCGGCCGCCGAGAATGCCGGCTCGCTCCAAACGGGCGCGGGCTCGCGGATCTGCGCCTCCTGGGGCCAGGCCCGGCGAACCGCTCCCAGCGCGGACGGGTCGAGTCCGTTGGGCCAGACCGTGCTCTCGTCGTATACGGCGTTCAGGAGCACCGCTCCGCGCAGGTTCGACCCCTGCATGTTCGTGCCTTCGAGGTTCGCGCCCTCGAGGCCAGCTCCCTCGAGGTTGGCGCCGGTCAGGTCCGCGCGGCTCAGATCTGCGCTGTGTAGCCCGGCGTCCTTGAGGTTGGCGCCGGTCAGCCCCGCGCCCTTGAGGTTCGCCCCCTTCAGCGCCGCGCCCTCGAGGCTCGCCCCGTACAGGCGCGCGCCCTCCAAGTTCGCGCCCCACAGCACCGTGTCGTTCAGACTCGCGAGCAGCAGCCCGGCGTTACGAAGGTTCGCTCCTTCCAGGTCCGCGGCGTTCAGATGGGCCTTGAACAGGTCCGCGCCCTCGAGATTGGTCCCGGTGAGCAGCGCGCGTTCTAGGTGCGCGCCGGTCAGCGTCGCTCCGGCCAGCGCGGTGTAGGCGAGGCTTATGGGGGCGTCGGTATCGTGCTCCACGACGCGCCGGCCGAGGATCGTCACGGCCGCCTGCACGTCCGTCGACGGCCGGCGCCGACCATTTCCCCCCCGCACCGGCCAGGGAGCGTGCTCGCGCACGAACGCGGCGAGGATCTCGATGATCGGGACGTGATTCTCGGGAGACTCGCGGGCCAGGCGCTCGAGCGAATAGATCCCGCCGAGCCGGACGTCGAGGGCGGGGTGACCGAGCTGGTCGACGGCGCGCATGAAGCGCTCGGTCAGCACGCGCTCCCGGGTCTCGTCGCGGCGCTCGCGCACGGAGCTTCGGAACAGGTACACGGCCACGGCCGCCGCCAGCGCCCCGATCACCAGCACGAGCAGCGCGATCCGGACGCGACTGAGCTCCTGCAGGCGCGCTGCGCCCGTCAGGCCGCTGGTCGAGACGAGCCAGGGCGGCGCGAATCTGACCACAAGCGCGCTGACCGCCGCCACCGCGACCACGGCCAAGGCAAATTTGGCGAAGGCGGCAAGCCTCCTCCTCCAGCGTGTCGAGCGCTTCATCCCTGGGCGGAACTATGGCCCATCCTCCGAGGAAAACCGCGCGTGAATCAGCTCTTGCACGACTCCTTGCTCAGAGGGTCAGGCGCCCGCAGTAGTAGACGGCGAACCGCAGTTTGATCGCGGCGCTGCTCCCGCTCGTCCCCGTATTCAGGGGTATGCAGTGGCCGGCGATCCACACCAGGCGCGGATCGCTGGCGCCCCGCGCCTGAATCACGAGGTGGAAGTCGCCGTTGGCGACCATCGCCTTCAGGCTGGCGAGCGAAGGCTCAGGGATCGTCCCCGTGAAGCCGCCGATCGGGAGGACCTCCTGGCCCGAGCCGTAGATGAAGGGGGCGGCGAGAGCCGAGGTCTGCGTCGCCGCCAGGTCCGGCTGGAGGCCTTTGGCCCGCTCGAGCGGCTGGAGCAGTGCCTTGCTCTGCGTCGCGATCCGCCCCAACGCGCGGGCGAACGTGAACGCCGCCGGCGACTCGAAGGGGGTGTCGAACGGTCCCAGGGCGTTGGCAACCACCGAGGCCGAAGCGGCGGCTGGCACGGCCACGACGGCGACCGCCGCGAGCGCGACGGCGGTCGTGCGCCAGCCGCGCGCCCCGATTATCAGCAGCACCGTCGCGACGAGCGCGAGCGCGATCGCCACCTCGGGCAGGCCCGCGACCAGGCCGGCTCCCCGGCCCGGAAGCAGCCACGCGCCGTACGCGCCGGTGGCCACCACCGCGGCCACGGCCGCGATCCTGACCCGGATCTCATCGCGACGCTCCCACGCCAACCAGATCCCGGTTCCCAGCAGCGCCGCGATGGGAGGAGACAGCGCCGCCGTGTAGTACGGGTTGATGGTCGAGGAGGCGCTGAACGCGACGAGGAGAACGATCAACCATGTCCCCCACAGAGCCGCCGACGCGCGCAGCAGGCCGCTGTCGCCGTGCTCGCGGCGGGCCGCGACGAGGCAGCCGGCAAGCGCGATCAGCGCCGCCGGAATCAGCCAGCCGGTGTCGTGACCGAGCGCGCCGGTGAGCAGGCGGTGCCAGCCCGGCGAGGGCGAGGCGAACGGCAGGCCGATCGCCTTGGTCAACAGCTGATCGGGTGACAGCTGATCGAGGCGGCCGAAGCCGTTGTAGACGAACACCTGGTGGAAGATCGAGTTGTTGGCGCTGCCGTCGACGTACGGCCGGCTGGCCGACGGCCACAGGGCCACGACGACCATCCAGCTGAGTGAGACGGCGCCTGTCACGAGCCCCGCGATGCCGAGCCGGCCGGCGCGCCGCCACGATCCGCCGCCGGCGGCCACGAAGTAGGCGAGCGCAAGCGCGGGCAGCACCAGCCACGCCTCGATCATCTTGGCCTGGAAGGCCAGCCCCACCAGCACCCCGGCCCAGACCAAGCTCCGCAGCCGTCCCGAGATGGCGGCGCGCATCGTCGCGTCCGCGGCCAGCAAGAGCAGCAGGATCATCAGGGTGTCGGGCACGTTGCCGCGGTTGAGGGCGACCGTGGCGGGGCAGAGGACGAACACGGCGGCGGTCAGGATCGCGGCCGATGGACCGGCCAGCCGCCGAACGAGCCGGTACAGGACGAGCACGCTCGCCATCCCCTCGGCGACCTGTGGCGCGACGATCGCCCACGCGTGAACACCGAACAGGCGGACCGACAAAGCTTGCACCCAGAACGCGCCCGGGAGCTTGTCGACCGTGACCGTCCCCGCCGGGTCGAACGCGGCGAAGAAGAAGTTGTGCCAGCTCATCGACATGCTGCGCACCGCCGCCGCGTAGTAGATCTCGAGGTTGCCGGTGGCGTTCCACGCGTAAGCGACACCGGCGATCGCGGTCAGAACGAGGAGCAGGGGCCGCGCCCAGGCCGGCTCGCCCACGGCGGAACGCCACATCGGCGAGGATCGGGTTTTTCGGACCGGCAGCTCGGCAGGCGATTCAGTCGCGCTCATCGCTCGACTGCTCGCGGATGTCGTAGAGCGTGGCCAGCCCGGCACGCAGGCCGTGCAGCTCCCCGGCCGTGAGCCGCCGCTCGAGCTCGGCGTCGATCGCGTCGACCGCGGCCTGGATCGCGGCGGCGGCGGCGCGCCCACGGTCGGTCAAGCGCACGGTCATCCGCCTGCGGTCTTCGGGATCGATCTGGCGCTCGATATATCCCCTGAGCACGAGCGTGTCGATCAATTGACTCGAGCGCTGCTTGCTCCGGCGCAGAAACGCCACCGCGTCGGCCTGCGAGGTGAACTCAGACCCTTTCACGTCGAGGGCGGCGAGCACGAACCCCCCGTTCTGGGGAATGTCGTCACAGCCCGCCGCGGCGAGCGCGCGGCGTGAGGCGTCGCCGTAGGACCCGCGGGCACCCCACATCAGCGCCGGGATCGGCTCACTTTCGTACCACGGCCTCTCCGTCACGCAAGACACCGTACTGTATTTCTGTAGGACTGTCCAGTTAATTGATAGTCCAGTTCCGCGCGCGAGCTTGAGCCTGGTCGAGAAACGCAAGGTATTTGGTGGTTTCTCGACCACCCTTGGCCCCCTGAGTCTGCCGGCCGGTCATCGGCACACTCGCCGCGCGGCGAGGCCGACCGGTACGGCTACGGCGCGGCTAGCAGCACGTCGAGCGCCGTGCCGCGGGCCTGCTCGTGCAGGAACGACTCGTTGCTCGTGTTCTCGAGCAGGCGCCGGACCAGGTACGCCATGCCGGCGACCAGGTCGCCGACGGGGCAGTAGGCGCGCACGCGAAACCCACGGGAAGCGAGCGCGTCGGCCAGCTGGTCTCCCAAGCCGCGCAGGATCTGGAGCTCGAGGTCGCGATCCTCGCCGCCGATCATCCGGTTGTACGCGATCGCGTGCGCCACCGAGCGCAGGTTGTGCGAGGCCACGGCGACGCGGACGGCCGGCCGGGCGTCGAGCAGCCGCCGGGTGAGCACCTCGAAGTTCCGGTCGCAGTCGGCCTTGACGTCAAACACCGGCGTGGGCCAGCCGTGCTGGCTGGCTTGGACCAGTTCGTGGTCCCAGTAGGCCCCTTTGACGAGGCGGACGGTGAGCGGCGGCGTGCGGTCCGAGGTCCGGGCCCAGGAGAGGACCTGCTCGAGCTGCTCGGGTGAGTCGCGCAGGTAGGCCTGGAGCACGAGCCCAGCCGATGGTCCGCGTGCGAACTCCTCCTCGGACAGCACCTCGAGCACGAGGTCGAGCACCGCCTCGCGCGAGTCGAGCGACTCCATGTCGATGTGAACGTGCGCGTCCAGCTCGAGGGCGCGGCGCAGGAGCGGGCGCAGTCGCGCGGCCGCGTCGCGGCGCCCGCGTTCCGGCGCGTCGGGGCGCAGCAGGGGCGTCAGGGCGGAGATCTTCACCGACACGTTGGTCCGGGGGATCGGCCCGACGCTGTCGCGCTCGAGCACCTCGCGCGCTGGCCATCCTGCCTCGACGCGGGCCAGCTCGACCAGCGCCTCCTCGCACCGGGAGGCGTAGCGGTCGGCCTCGACCTGGGTCACGGTGGCCTCGCCGAGCAGGTCGACCGAGCTCGCCACGCCGTGGTTCCACAGCTCGCGCAGGACGCCAAGGGCCGCCGCCGGCGACTCGCCGACGATGAACCGATGTGCCATGTGACGCACGCCGGCCGCCGCGGCCGCCCCGAGCGCGGTGCGCCCCGCCCGGTTGTCGGCCATCCGCATCGCCGTGGCCAGGGGCGGCGGGGTGTCCGGGACCTCCCGCAGGAACTCCCGCAGGTGGCGCGCCAGATCGTCGAGCGAGCGGCAGGCCGGGGTGACGTCGACGAACCGGAACAGGGCTGCCTTGAGCTGCTGGTCACTCGATGCGAGATCCATCGCCCGCGCGTCAAGCGCCCTCAGCGGATGACGGGCGCTCGAGGGGAAAGCCGACGCCAGATCGCCGCCGATATCCCGGATCGACCGCTCGAGCGGGTCCTCGTCGGTGGACGGCTCCGCCGTCGCGGGCTGGTCCGAGAAGCTCACGACAGGATGTTGACAGCGCGGGCTACGACGAGCCCGACGGTGACCAGGGAGGCCAGCGCCTGGCCGCTCATCAAGAGCTTGGCCATCGCGGTGAGCGGCATCGTGTCGGTGGGGCTGAACGCAGTGGCGTTCGTGAACGAGAGATACAGATAGTCGACCAGCTGCGGTTGCCAGTTCTTAGGCGCGAACTGCGTCTTGTCCATCTGCACGAACATGAAGTCAGGAAGCTCGTGCTGGTGGGCCGCTCTCGCGAGCGGGCCGCCTCGATCCACCTGGTAGTACCAAAGGCCGAAGAGCAGCACGTTCGTGCACCACAGCACGACGCCGGACAGGATCAGCGCGTGACCATTCTCGTTGCCGCCGTGCAGCAGCTTGTGCGAGAGGAGAACGAGGGAGGCGATGTTGGCGGCGCTGACGAACCCGATCATGACCATCGCCACGTAGTGCCGGTAGGGCGAGTTGCGCGCCTTGGGATGCGGCGAGGCGATGACCAGGCCCAGGAGCAGCGCGCCCTCGAGCGCCGGGAACAGCCAGTTTGGGCCGATCGTGACGTCCTCGGAGAGCGAGAGCTGAAGTGCGATCGCGACGGCCACGACGAGCTGCGGCTCCCAGAACGGAAGCCATCGCTCGACCATGCCCAGCCGTCCTCGCTGGGGAGGACGCTTCGTCCGTCGGAGTTCCTCGCTACGGTCCATTGTGTTCAGCTGCCCGTGATAGTGGCACGCACCCGCTCCCGGCTGAGGCGCCGTCGTCAGGCGCCGCCGACCTTCCCAGTCGGAGCGCTTTCGACGCGATGCTCGAACAACGAAACATGAAAAAGGCGCTGCTCCTGCTGGCGCTTGCCCTCCTCCTGGCCGCCTGCGGCAGCGCCGGGGGCGGTGGGGCGAGCACGACGACGAGCGGCGCGGGGACGCCCGCGGCGAGCGCTCCCACCACGACAACCACGAGCACGAGCACGGCTCCGACCTCGACGTCGACCACCACCACGACTACGAGCACCACGACGGCGACGGGGTCCGGGGCGCCGCCCTGTGTTGCGTCCATGCTCGCCCTCTCCTTCCTCGGCCAGCAAGGGGGAATGGGCCACGGCGAGATCGGCTTCCAGCTGCGCAACACGAGCAGCGCGAGCTGCCGGACCTATGGATGGCCCGGCATCCAGTTCCTGGGCCAGAACGGCGCGGCGCTGCCGACGATCCCCCACCACGTGACCAACGACTTCTTCGGCTCAAATCCAGCCGTGCCGCTCGTCATCGCCCCCGGCGCGAGCGCATCGTTCCGGCTCGATGTCGGCCATGGCGTGGCCACCTCGAACGGCTGCGCGACGGCCTACGCCCTCCAGGTCATTGCGCCCAACGACACGGCGACGCTCCGCACGTCGATCCCGAACGGCGCCTACGAGTGCCGCGACGCTAACGTCTCGCCGCTGCGAGCCGGCGATTCCGCGTACCCGTAAGAGATCGGGCTAGCCCTCGAGCGCCGGCAGCCATACCGGACCGTGCTCGAGCGCATGCGTGATGTCCGCGGCGGGGACGGCGCGTGAGAAGTGATAGCCCTGGGCGAGTCCACACCCGAGCCGGCTGAGCTCGCGCACGTGCTCGGAGGTCTCGACGCCCTCGGCCACGACGTCCAGCGAGAGCGCGCGGGACATCGCGATGATCGTCTCGGTGATCGCGGTGTCGCGGGGCTCCGAGCCGAGTCCGTCCACAAACGAGCGATCGACCTTGAGCACGTCGAGCGGCAGGCGGGTGAGATAGCTGAGCGACGAGTAGCCGGTCCCGAAGTCGTCGAGAACGAGGCGCACTCCCAGGGCCTTCAGCGCCTGGAGCACCTCGCCGAGGCCGTCGGCGTCGCGCACCATCACGGTCTCGGTGATCTCGAGGCTGAGGCAAGCCGGGTCGAGCCCGGTGCTGCGCAGGACCGAAGCCACCAACTGCGGCAGCGAGCGCCGGGATACCTGGACGGCCGACAGGTTGACCGAGATCGTCATCGGGGCGGCGTCGGGGCGGGCGCGGTACCACTCGGCGCCCTGGCGGCAGGCCTGCTCGAGCACCCACCGTCCGATCGGCTCGATCAGGCCGTTCTCCTCGGCGATCGGGATGAACTCGCTGGGCGGGATCTCTCCGCGGGTGGGGTGGCTCCAGCGCAGGAGCGCCTCGACGCCGACGATCGAGAAGTTCCGCAACGACACGACCGGCTGATACTCGAGCCGCAGTTCGTCGCGCTCGAGCGCCCGGCGCAAGTCGTTCTCCATCCGTAGCCGCGCGATCGCCCGGCCTCGCATCGCCTCGTCGAACACCTCGTAGCGGGCGCGGCCACGGTCCTTGGCCCGGTACATGGCGGCGTCCGCGTCGCGGATCAGCTCGTCGGCCAGTTCGCCACCGCGGGCCAGGGCGATCCCGATGCTCGTGGTGACGAAGTGCTCGGAGCCGGACAGCACGAAGGGTCGGGCGAAGATCGCCGCGATCCGCTCCGCGCTCTCGATCGCGTCGCGCTCGGACGCGATGTCCTCGAGCAGGATCCCGAACTCGTCGCCACCGAAGCGCGCCACCGTGTCGCTGGAGCGGAGCGCCTGCTTGAGACGAGGGGCGGCCGCGGCGAGCAGCTCGTCGCCCACGTGGTGGCCGAGGCTGTCGTTGACGAGCTTGAAGTGGTCCAGATCCAGGAACAGGATCGCGCAAAGCGACTGCTGGCGCCCGAGCCGGGCCAGCGCGTGCTCGAGACGATCGACGAACAGCACGCGGTTGGGGAGCCCGGTGAGCGGATCGTGGACCGCCCGGTCCCGGATCGCGTCCTCGATTGCCTGCCGTTCGATCGCGTCGGCGAGCACGTTGGCCAGTGCCTGGAGGAAGTCCACGTCGCCGGGGGCGAACCGCCGGGCGCTCATCGACTGGACGACGAGCACGCCGAACGCCTCGCGTGAACGGCCCTCGATCTTCACCGACAGCCCGGCGCCGGTGCGCCGGCCGCGGAAGTCCGGCTGCTCGAACCGGCGCTCGGCGTCCCAGTCCTCAACCACGACGGGGGCGCCGCTGAGCAGGGTGTAGCCGGCCTGCGATCCAGCGCCGTCCGGGTAGCGGAGGCTGCCGAAAGCGGACGCCGGCCAGCCGATGCCAGCCCGCAGGACGAGCGCGCCGTCGGCCGGGACCAGCTCCCACACCGCCGAGATCTCAGCTGCCAACATCTGCGCCGCGCTCGTGACGGCCTCCTGCATCAGGTCGGCCGTGCTCGCACCCTCCAAGGCATGCTCGCCGAGCAGGGCCACGGCGGCCTGCTGGGCGGCACGCTGCTCGAGCTCGGCTTCGAACTGCTTGCGCTCGCTGACGTCGGAGAGCACCCCGTGCCAGCGCAGCATGCCCGACTCGTCGTGGACGAGAACGGCGTCATCGCGGATCCAGACCACGCGCCCGTCGCGGTGCACCATGCGGTATTCGAGCGCCGGGCCGTCGGGATCGGCTCCCGCCAGCGAGCACTCGCGGTCGACGACCCAGTCACGGTCATCCGGGTGTAGCCGCTCGAGCCACAGCCCGGCGTCGGCGCACCATTCGACCGCCGTGTAGCCGAGGATCTGCTCGATCTGGGGGCTGACGTAGTGCCAGCGCCCGATTTCGCCGGCCTCCGCGACGTACACGATCGCCGGAACGCGTTCAAGCAGCTCGGAGTAGCCCGGGACTCGCTCCTCGGGCATCCCGCCGTTGTCGCTCTCCCCGACCATGTCCCCTGCTAATCGGCACCTTGGGCGCCGGCCGACAGGCCGCCTGGACGCCAAATGTCCGAACGATTACACGGGTCTATGTAGCCTCGAACACCGACAAGCCGTCGGAGCCGTGCTCGACGGCCTGGCCGGTCGAGACGAGCAGGTCGAGGTGCCCGAGCACCTCCGACAGGGTCAGGTAGGCCTGGGTGACGGCCACGTTTCCCCACATCCGCACGGCGATCTCGTAGGCGCTGAGCGGCTGGGCGGCGATGATCTGATGGATCCGCTCGGCGCGCCGACGGTGCATACGCAGCCGCTCGTCGATCAGCTCGGCGTGGTCGAGGATCGGATCGCCGTGGCCGGGCAGGACGAGGCGGGCGGGCAGCTCGCTCGTGGCCCGCATCGAGTCCATGTACTGCAGGAGGGCCCGCGGACGCGGCTCCGACGGTCCAGCCAGTGGCCGCGACACCAACGGGTTGGAGGAGATGTGGGCGAGCAGATGGTCGCCGGCGATCAGGATCTCGCGGTCGGAGTCCCACAGAACCGTGTCGGAGGGACTGTGTCCCGGGCGGTGGAGGATGCGCAGCGTCCGGTCGCGCAGGCTGAGGTCCTCGCCGTCGAGCAGAGGGCGAGTGACGCGCCCGCTCGAGCCGAAGGCCCGCAACGCTGCGGCGAGTGCGCCGAGCGCGGTGGCGAGATCGTCGGGAACGCCGTGCCGGCGCATCACCGCCCGGGCGAACTCGTCGTCGGCGGCCGCGCTGCGCGAGAAGTCCGCCAGGTAGGACTCGAGCAGGTGCAGCGACGCGACCTCCGCCCCCGACCGGCGGGCCAGGATCTCGAGCAGGCCGAGATGGTCCATGTGCTGGTGAGTCACGACGATCAGCTCGAGGTCCTCGATCGTGCGTCCGTGCGCCTCGAGCGCCCGCTCCAGACCATCCAGCGACTTGCCGGAGTTGGGGCCGGTGTCGACCAGCGTGAGCGGGTCGTCTTCGATCAGGTAGCAGTTCACCCGGCCGACCAGGAAAGGGGTCGGCAGGTCGATCCGGTGGATCCGGGCGCGCTCGGCCAGAGCCAGCGCGTCCTCGGCGCTCGTGGCGCGCCGCTCCGAGTTACTCACGAACGGATCACTGCGAGCACTTCATCACGACGACGCTCCATGTCCTCCCGCGAGCGCAATGACTCCAGCGTTAGGCGCAGCAGCGGCTCGGTGTTCGAGGGGCGAACGTTGAAGTGCCAGTCGTCGTACTCGACCGACAGCCCGTCCAGGTGGTACTGGTTTGCGTCCCGGTAGCGCTCGGCGAGCTCCTGCATCTTCGCCTCGCCATCGGGGACCTCCGAGTTGATCTCGCCGGAGATGAAGTACTTCGAGCGGTAGGGCTCGAGTAGTTCGGACATGCGCTTGCCCCGCGTCGAGAGGAGCTCGAGGATCAGCAGCGCCGGGATCGTCCCCGAATCCGCGCAGAAGAAGTCGTGGAAGTAGTAGTGGCCGGACACCTCGCCGCCGAACACCGCGTGTTCCTCGCGCATCCGGGTCTTGAAGAAGGCGTGGCCCACCCGGTTCATCAGCGCTTGCCCTCCGGCGGCCTCGACGACATCCTTCACCGCCCAGCTCGCGCGAACGTCGTAGAGGATCGTGGCGCCCGCGTTTTTCTCGAGCATCGATTCGGACATCAGCGCGGTCAGAAAGTCCCCGTCGACGAACGAGCCCTGATCGTCGATGAAGAAGCAACGATCGGCGTCTCCGTCCCAGGCGATCCCCAGGTCGGCCTTCTGGCGGGTGACCTCGTGCATGATGAACTCGCGGTTCTCGGGCAGGAGCGGGTTGGGCTCGTGGTCGGGGAAGCGGCCGTCGGGCTCGAAGTAGTTCTCCTCGAGATCGAGGCCCAGGCGGCGCAGGATCGGCCCGACCATCGGCCCGGCCATGCCGTTGCCGCCGTCGACCACCACCCGCATCGGTTTGACCGCGGCGGGGTCGATGAACCCGAGCGCGAACTCGTGGAACCCCTCGTAGAGGTCGACGCGCTCGACCGAGCCGCCGCCGGGCGCATCGCCCAGGCCGGCCTCGAGCTTGTCGCGAATGTCGCCGATGCCGGAATCCCCGGACAGAGCAAGTGCGCCCCGCTTGATCAGCTTGGCCCCGGTGTAGCGCGCCGGGTTGTGCGAGGCGGTGCACATCAACCCGCCGTCCAGGTCGCGCGAGCCGATCAGGTAGTAGAGCATCTCGGTGGCGATCTCGCCGGCGTCGAGCACGGTGGCGCCCTCATCGGTCATGCCCTTGCGGTATGCCTCCGACAGCGCGGGGGCGGTCAGGCGCATGTCGTGGCCCAGGCCGAGGCGCAGCTCGGAGGTCGGCTTATCCTCGAGCTCGCCGATCACGCGCGCGAACCCCCGTCCGAGCAGCTCGGCGAGGGGAGCATCGATGTCCGAGCCGTACAGGCCCCGGATGTCGTAGGCCTTGAAGATCTCGGGGTTCGCGACCGTGCTCATCGCGGCGGATGCTACCCGGGAATAATCCGGTCCCGTGCCGTCAACCCTGCCGACCGTGGTGATCCTGTGTGGCGGGCGGGGCACGCGCCTGCAGGAGCATTCGCAGTCCGTGCCCAAGCCGCTGATCGAGGTCGGAGGACGCCCGATCGTCTGGCATGTGATGCAGATGTACCTGGGGCACGGGTTCCGCCGGTTTCTGCTGTTGACCGGATACCTGGCCGAGCAGGTCCGCGCGTTCGTGGACGGGTCGACCTGGCCGGCGGACGTGCACATCGCGTGCCTGGACACGGGCACCGACGCGCCGACCGGCGAGCGGTTGCGGTTGGCCGCCACGGCTCTGGATGAGGAGCGCTTCTGCCTCGCCTATGCCGATGGGCTCGCCGACATCGACCTCGCGGGATTGCTCGAGCACCACCGCGAGCACGGGCTCACCGCGACGATGGCCGTCGTCCAGCCCCGTCTCCCGTTCGGGGTGGCGCACCTGAACGGCGACGGGTCCGTCCTCGGGTTCAGCGAGAAGCCGCGCAGCGAGCTGTGGGTGAACGCCGGGTTCTTCTGCTTCGAACGCGAGGCGCTCGAGGTGATCGAGCGCAATTCAGTCCTCGAGCGCGAGCCACTCGAGCGGCTGGCGGCGCAGGCGCGGCTGCGGGCTTTCCGTCACGGCGGCTTCTGGGAGTGCATGGACACCTACAAGGACTGGATCACGCTGAACGAGCTGTGGGAGCGGGGGGAGGCCCCATGGGTTTCCAATCCAGCCGGATGACGCTTCACCGGCCCCACGGACGCTGCGCGCAGCGCAGCCCCAACCTAAGGCGCCGCCCTCAGGCGCCGCCGACCCTTGCAACTAAACTGAGAAGGCATGTCAGGTCACTCCAAATGGGCTTCGATCAAGCACAAGAAGGCAGTCGTCGACGCGCGCCGCGGCCAGCACTTCACCAAGCTGGCGCGCGCGATTCAGATCGCCGCGCGTGAGGGCGGCGGTGATCCCGAAGGCAATTCGGCGCTTGCGCTGGCCATCCAGAAGGCGCGCGACGCCTCGATGCCGAAGGACAACATCGAGCGCGCGATCGCCAAGGGAACCGGCGAGGGCGGGGATGCCGACCAGATCGAGACCGTCCTGTACGAGGGGTATGGCCCGGGTGGCGTCGCGCTGCTGATCGAGGCGCTGACCGACAATCGCAACCGCACCGGCGCCGAGATGCGGCACCTGCTGGGCAAGCATGGCGGCAACCTCGGCGAGCCCGGGTCGGTCTCCTACCTGTTCGACAAGCGCGGCGTGATCGTCGTCGACGCGAACCGCTACAGCGAGGATGACCTGATGCCGGCAATCGACGCCGGCGCCGAGGACATCTCACTGGACGAGGACGTATACGAGGTGATCACCGAGCCGGCCGACCTCACCGCGGCGCGCGAGGCGCTGGCCAACGCCGGGGTGGAGATCGAGAGCGCCGATCTCATGCAGCGTCCGCGTGCGCTCGTCCCGGTGGGCGAGTCTGACGCGGGCAAGCTGTTGAAGCTGATCGACGCACTCGAGGAGTCCGACGACGTGAACGCGGTCAATGCGAACTTCGACGTCGACAGCGACGTGCTCGAGCGCGTAGCGCAATAACGCGCCGCCGTCAGGCGCTGCCGATCGTTCTTATAAGGCACCAACGCGGTTTTTACATCGGCCCGCTAGCCTCGAACGCCGCATGCCAAAGTCAACGCGCCTCATACCCCTGCTCGGCCTGGCCGCGGTAGCGGTCGCCGGCTGCGGCGGGAGCTCCAAGGCCGCCGGCGTTCAGTTGGCTCCTCAAGGAGGTGCGACGGCGGCCGCGATTACGGCCGAGTCGACCACGACCACGGCCACGACGCCGACCTCGACCGTCACGACGCCGAAGCCGCCCTCGCCGCTGTCCAAGGAGCCGACGATCACCGTGCCCAAGACGCCGGCGCCGACCAAGCTCGTGACCAAGGACCTGATCACCGGGACCGGGACGACCGCCAAGGCGGGGGACACGGTCACGGTCAACTACGTCGGTGCGCTGTACAAGAACGGCAAGGTGTTCGACTCCTCCTGGAGCCGGAATCAGACGTTCACGACGCCGCTGAGCAACGGAAGCGTGATCCCCGGCTGGGTTCAGGGGATTCCCGGGATGAAGGTCGGGGGCCGGCGCGAGCTGATCATCCCGCCCGGTCTGGCCTACGGCAAGGCGGGGAGCGGGTCGACGATCCCGCCTAACTCGACGCTCGTGTTCGTCGTCGATCTGCTTTCGGTTTCCTCTTAGTCGCCTTTTCCACGGCGGGCGTCTGCTCACCTGAGTTCAACGGGCGGGCGCGGTAGAGCGGAACCGCCTCCGACATGCCCTTGAGCTTGTGCCGCCGAGCGAAGGACCAGTCGAACCGGTCGGGCGCCTCGTCGCGCACCTGCTCGGTGCACAGGACGCTGCCGGGCCGCGCCTCGCCGGTCACTCGGCTGGCCAAGTTGACCGCGTGTCCGTAGTAGTCCCCGGCGCGCTGGAGCGCGCTGCCGCTGGCCACGCCGGCGCGTAGGCTGGGCAGATCGGCCGCCTGGACCGCGTCGAGCAGCGATAGCGCCACCGCCACTACAGCCCCGGCGTCCGGGCTGACGAACATGGCGGCATCGCCGATCGTCTTGACCAGCCGGACCGGCGGCGCGGTCACGTGGGTGGCCAGCTCGGCCAGTCGGCTGGCCAGGCTTCCGAGCTCCTGAGCCTCGATCTGGGCCCCGAGCCGAGTGAACCCGACCATGTCCACGAAGCAGACGGTGATCTCCTGGGCGCCCCCGGCCTCGCCTGACTCGCGCTCGGCTCGGCTCAACACTCCGCGCCTGACCGCCTCGGCGAGATGCTGCTTGTAGGCGGCGATCAGCACCGGATCGATAGCCGGAATCAACTGTTCGGCCGCCGTGGCGAAACGCTGGGCGACCTCGTCCTCGCTGTCGCCGGGTTCGAGGAACGCGTCGACGAACGCGGCCGCCGTCGTTGCGGCGAGGCGGGCCATTCCCTCGCCGAGCACGCGCGTGATCTCGCCAATCGCCGCCTCGCTCAGGCCCGCGTCCATGAACAGGCGAGTCGATTCGGCCGCCCGGGCCTCCTCCTCGCCGAACACGATGTCGCTCGGGCCGGCCTCGGGCAATCCGAGTAGCCGACGGATCCGCAGCATCTGGCTCGCGGGCAGGCCGGTTCGCTCGGCCAGCTGTTTCGCGCTGTAGCGGCCCCCCAGCACGCGCTCGACCAGGAGCAGCGCGAGCCGGTCCTCCTTCACGGCCGCCTGTAGCTCCTCAACGCTGTAGCCCTCCTGCGCGAGGCGGTCCAGGAGCCGCTCGCGCGCGGCGCGGTCCTCGCCGTCGAGTCCGTCGAGCAGGCCGGCAGCGGCGTAGTCCATGGCCGGGATGGTGCCAGCACTACGGCGCCGCCGTCAGGCGCCGCCGAGAAAGTCCCAAGGCGCCGCCGTCAGGCGCCGCCGAGAAAGTCCGAGTCGTCTTGTCGCCCGGTCGATCGGCTAGCATCGGATGCCCTCGCGGGTCTACATGCCGGCCGGCGGTTTATCCGAGTCGCCGGCGCGCCCGCCCACTCACGCCCGACCAATCCGCACATGCTGTCGATCCTGATGCCCGTCTACAACGAGCGCGAGCGCGTCGAGCGCGCGATCGCCGAGGTGCTCGAAACACAGCTGCCCACCGAGTTCGAGCTGATCGTCGTGGACGACGGGTCCACCGACGGCACGCGGGAGATCCTGCGCGCAAGCAACTTCGACGGCCGGGTGCGGCTGTTCGAGCATCCGGAGAACCGGGGCAAGGGCGCCGCCGTCCAGACCGCGCTCAGCCATGCCGAGGGCGAGTACGCGGCGATCTTCGACGCCGACCTCGAGTACGACCCGACCGACCTCGGGCTGCTCATGCCGCCGCTCCTGGACGGACGGGCCAACGCCTGCTTCGGCGTGCGCGCCTTCGACGGCTACACGAGCCACTCGTTCCTTTTCGTGCTCGGAAACAAGGGCGTCACGTTCGCGTGCAACGTGCTGTTCAACGTGTACCTGCACGACATCATGACCTGCCACAAGATGATCAGGACCGACGTGTTCCGCAGTCTCCCGCTGCGCTCACCGGGGTTCGCGATCGAGCCCGAGATCACGGCGCGTCTCGTCCAGCGGGGAGAACGCATCTTCGAAGTCCCGGTCCACTACCGGGCCCGCGCCACCGAGGAAGGCAAGAAGCTGACCGCCGTCGATGGCTTCCGCGTGGTGGGGACGCTCCTGCGCTGCCGCTTGAACGGGAACGGTCATCCTGCCCCCCGGACCTGAGGCTGGCTGATCGGTGGAGGGTCAGGTTCTCACGCAGACCCCCGCCGAGCCGGCGCGTTCTCACCGGCGCGGGCCCGTCGGCGGTCGCTGGCGTCTGCCGGGCTGGCATTGGTTGGCGTACAAGCAGTTCTGGCTCGCCGCGCTGGCCAGCGCCGTGCTCGCCGGGATCTCGGCTGCCGCGCTCCCGACGGTCGCGAGCTACGACCCGTGGGCCTGGATCTCGTGGGGCCGCGAGGTCTTCTCGCCGACGCTGAGCTTCGCGATCAGCGGCGGCCCGTCGTGGAAGCCGCTGCCGGTGATGTTCACCGCGATCTACTCGCTGGCCGGGAGCACGGTCGCGCCGACCCTGTGGGTGATCACCGCTCGCGCCGGCGGGTTCCTCGGGATGATCGCGGCATACCTGCTCGCGGCTCGTCTGGTGGCGCGAGATGGCCGGGCCCCCCGCTGGGCTCCGGTGCTGGCCGGGCTGATTGCCGCCGCCGGCATCCTGATCACCCAGGACTACTGGGACGAGTGGTTCCGCGGAACCTCGGAACCGACGGAGATCGCCACCGCGCTGTGGGCCGTGCTCGCGTTCCTGGACGGCCGGCGCGGCTGGGCGTTCGTGTTCGGCGTCGCCACCTCGCAGCTGCGGCCGGAGGCGTGGCCGCTGGTCGTCGTCTACGCGATATGGCTGTGGTGGAAGGAGCCGCGGCTGCGTGTGCTCGTCGTGCTCGGCCTGTTCTCGATCCCGTTCTTCTGGTTCGCGCCGCCCTGGGTCGGCTCGGGCCAACCGTTCCTGGCCGCCATCCACGCTGAGGAATACAACGGCGGGCTCGGTCCGCATCCGTTCTGGGGCGTGCTCGGACGTGGCGTCGACATCCAGCTCCTGCCGGTTTTGCTGGCTGGTGGGGTGGCGGTCGTGTTCGCCTGGTTCGACAAGCCCCGTGACTGGCTGACGCTGTCGCTGGCCGGCGCCACCGTGGTCTGGTGGGTCGTCGTGGTGGGGATGACGCTCGACGGCTATCCCGGACTCGAGCGCTTCTACCTGCCCGCGGCCGGGCTGACGTGTGTACTGGCGGGCGTTGGCATCGTCCGGCTCGGTTTGCTCGGTGCGCGACTGCTGCCCGCGGTGCGCGGGGGCGCCTCGACTGCGGTGGCGGTTGGCCTGAGCGCGGTGCTCGTAGCGATCCTGCTCCCGTTCACCTGGAGCCGGATCACCGACGCCGGCGCCGAGGAGAAGATCGCTTCGCAAGCGGTCTCGCACCTGGACCAGATGACCGAGGCGGTCAAGGCGGTGGGCGGCCACGACGGCGTTTACCCGTGCAAGATCAGCTTCGCGGCGGTCAACCACAGCGTCCAGACGGCGCTGGCCTACAAGCTGCACGTGACGCTGGGTCGAGTCGGGACCGCGATGGTCCACCAGGGAGTGATGTTCGTCGGGCCGCACGACTCGATCGACGGGATCGCGCCGGCGATCGCGCCCAGCCTGACCCAGCGGAAGCTGATCGCGCAGGTCGGGATCTGGAAGATGTACCGGGTGACTGCGCCCAACTCGAATTACTCCTGCGTCGGTAAGTAGGCGCGGCCGCGAGCCGGATGGGGCCCCGGCGCCCGCCCTGGCCATGCATAACCTGCCACTCGCGCGGTTCTCGGCCGACCATGGCATGTCTGGCATGCCCCACGTGCACAACATGCCACGGCTGCCGTCGGCCGCCTCGATTGGCAGGATTTGCATGTCTCCGGTGGCGGCGAGCCCGCCCATGAAGGCGTCCGGGCGGCCACGGAGAATTGGTCACCCATGATCGTGGTTGGGATAGACCCGGGCACCGCCAGCACCGGTTACGGCGTCCTCGAGGGCGGCGGCTCGCGCCTGCGCCTGCACGCCGCCGGCGTGATCGAGACGCGCGCGGGCGTTCCGCTCGAGCGCCGGCTGACCGAGATTCACTCCCGGGTGGCGGATCTGCTCGACGAGCATGGCGCGGAGGCGATCGCCGTCGAGG
The DNA here is from genome assembly GCA_035502815.1 of Solirubrobacteraceae bacterium. Classification (GTDB taxonomy): domain Bacteria; phylum Actinomycetota; class Thermoleophilia; order Solirubrobacterales; family Solirubrobacteraceae; genus Palsa-465. Next base: position 40,597 of record DATJUA010000020.1, on the reverse strand, counting down.
AGCTCTACTTCGGCGCGAACGTGCGGACCGCGTTCGCGGTGGGCCAGGCTCGCGGCGCCGTGCTCCTAGCTGCCGGGCAGCGCTCCGTGCCCTCGCGCTCGTATACCCCGCAGCAGGTCAAGGCGGCGGTGTGCGGAAACGGCCGCGCCGGCAAGGACCAGGTCGGGCGGATGGTCGCCCGGTTGCTCGGGCTGTCCGGCCCGGCGTCCATGTCCGAACACGCGGCCGATGCTGTGGCCGTCGCGATCTGCGACCTCAACCGCGCGCCGTTCGCGCGCGCGCTGGCGGTAGCGCGGGCGTGATCGCGCTCGTGTCCGGCACCGTCGCGGTTCGCCGCGGCGACCACGTGGTCATCGATACCGGCGGCGTGGGCTACCGGCTGTCCGTGTCGGCCGAGACGCTCAGGCACGTGCCGGCGGTCGGCAAGGAGGTGCTCCTGCACTGCCATATGGTCGTCCGCGACGACGCGCTCCAGCTGTACGGATTCGCCACCGAGGAGGAACGCGAGCTGTTCCTGATGCTGATCGCGGTGCAGTCGGTCGGCCCCAAGGTCGCGCTCGCGGTCCTGTCGGGCGGACCGCCCCGCGAGCTGCTCAAGGCACTCGCGGCCGGCGACACCGCCCGGCTGCAGGCCGCGCCCGGCGTCGGCAAGCGCACGGCGGAGCGCATCATCGTCGAGCTGCGCGAGAAGGTCGCCGGCAGCGCGCCCGTCCCGGCCGCGATCCTGAACGGCGCCCGCGGGACCGAGGATCCGCGCGTCCTCGCCCGCGACGGCCTGCTCGGGCTCGGCTACACGCCGGTCGAGGCCGACGAGCTGCTCGACGGCGCCGAGGGTGAGCGCCCCGAGGACCTGATCGCCCACGCCCTGCGGACGGCTCGCCGGTGAGCCCCGTCCGCGAAGTCAAAGAGCCCGACCGCCCGCCCCGCGTTCAGGATCCCGAGCTCCTCCCCGACGAGGATCTCGACCGCTCGCTTCGCCCCCGCCGGCTCGAGGACTTCATCGGCCAGGCGTCGGTCAAGGACCAGCTGACCGTCTCGATCGCGGCAGCGGCCAGCCGCGGCGAGGCGCTCGATCACGTCCTGCTGTCCGGCCCACCCGGCCTGGGCAAGACTTCGCTGGCCCAGATCGTGGCCGCCGAGCTCGAAGTCCCGTTCGTGCAGACGGCCGGACCGGCGCTCGAGCGCAAGGGCGACGTGGCGGCGTTCCTGACCGCGCTCGAGCCGCGCGCGGTGTTTTTCGTCGACGAGATCCATCGCCTGCCGCGCGCGCTCGAGGAGACCTTCTACCCGGCGATGGAGGACGGCTGCCTTCCGATCACGATCGGTCAGGGCGCGGGGGCGAGCGTCGTCACGCTGCCGCTCCCGCCGTTCACGCTGATCGGCGCCACGACCAGGGCGGGCCTGATCACGACGCCGCTGCGGGACCGGTTCGGGATCCAGCACCGCCTCGAGCACTACGGACCGGGGGACCTGGCCACGATCGTCCGCCGCTCCGCCCGGCTGCTCGACGTCGCGATCGAAGACGCGGGGGCGCGAGCGATCGCGGAGCGCAGCCGCGGCACGCCGCGCGTCGCCAACCGGCTGCTCAAGCGCGTGCGCGACTACGTCGAGGTCCGGGGCACCGGGGTCGTGACCGGCGAGGAGGCGAGCGAGGCGCTCGACCAGCTCGGTGTCGATCACGCCGGCCTGGATCGCCTCGACCGCGAGATCCTGCGGTCGATCTGCGAGAAGTTCGGAGGTGGACCGGTCGGCCTGTCCACGCTCGCCGTCGCCGTGGGGGAGGAGCAGGACACGATCGAGGACGTGTACGAGCCCTACCTGCTCCAGCGCGGCCTGATCGAGCGCACGCCGCGGGGGCGGGCGGCGACGCGGCACGCGTTCGAGCACCTCGGACTCGAGCCGCCCGGTCCGTTATCGCTCCTCTAGGGCGCCGCCGGAAGGCCTCGATTAAGTCTTAGTGAAGAGCCCCAGGGCGCCGACAGGGTCGGCGGCTATCCTCAGGGCGCCCGAGGAATCGAGCACCGCCCGGCCTAAACCGCCGAGCCCGATTGCCAGGCCCGCTCTTTCGCGCCATGAGTCACGAGCACTACTTCATCTGTCCCCACTGCGGTAACCGTTCGATGGGGACCGACCGCAACGCCGGCTTCCGCCGCGAGGCGCGGGGGTGCGAGAAATGCGGCTTCGCCTACCTGTTCGAGCTGCTGGACGACTATTACCCGGCGCCTAACGCGGCGTTCTTCGCCTGCGACAACGACGGTCGGATCGTCGACTGCGGCCGCGGATCGTTCGAGCTGACCGGCCTGAAGACAGAGCAGGTGATCGGCCGTCCGGTCGCTGAGGTGCTCGGCCTCCGCTTCGACGACGGCTCCGATCACGTCAAGACGGCGCTCGAATGGGAGGTCCGCGTCAAGGCCAAGCCGGTCGAGGTCCACGCCGAGCGAGACACGCCGGCGAAGGCCGTGGCTGACATATTCCCGGCCTATGACGACGAAGAAGGCGGCGTGCTGGTCGTGCTCACGCCTAACAACCACCGGTGAGAACCGATCGTCCGGGCGCGACACGCGAGCCTCGTACCTCTAGCATCCACAACGACGGATGACTGATCGCCAGCGCAATGGCTTCGTCCTGCTGCTCGTCATCGGGCTGGTCCTCGGCTCGCTGATCGTGGTCGCCGGCATCCCCGGCGCGGTGAAGGCCAAGAAGACGGTGCTGGGCCTCGACCTGAAGGGCGGGGTCGAGCTCGTATACGAGGGCCTTCCCAGCGCCCAGAGCAAGGTGACCCCCACCGCGCTGCAGCGCGCGGTCGACATCATGCGCAGCCGGGTCGACCAGCTGGGTGTCGCGGAGCCGGAGATCCAGACCACCGGCGGCAACGAGATCACGGTCGGCCTGCCCAACGTGAGCGATACCTCGCGCGCCGAGCAGGAGGTGGGGGCAACCGCCCAGCTGTACTTCTACGACTGGGAGGCCAACGCGCTGACGCCGAACGGCAAGACGGTGGCCAGCCAGCTGCAGAGTCAGGATCCGACCGCGATCTCGATCAGCCAGGGGAACGGAAGCACGCTCAGCCCGGGGGATCCCGGCGCGGGGAGCACAGGCCTCTATCAGGCGGTGCAGCTGGCCTCAAAGCAGCCGTATTGGGCCAGCTCGACCAACTCTCGGATCACCACGCAGTACTGGATGTTCGGAGCGCCGGGGAGCGCCGCCTGCGCCACCGCAGCCAAGGATGCGGGCACCGTCCCCGTGGCCGGGCAGCACTGTCTGCTCTCGGGCCCGGACGACAGCCTCGACGACCTCAACTCGGGACTTCCCAACGGCGTCACCGCGTCCGAGGGCCAGGTCCTCACGATCCAGCGCGGTTGGGTGGTGCTCGAGGCGGTTCCCGCGGACTTCTCGCATCCGACCCCGATCACCGATCCAAGCGCGCAGTTCTTCGTGCTCAAGGACAACGTCGCGCTGCGCGGCTCGGACATCACCAACCCGCAGGAGAGCAGCGACCCCAGCAGCGGCGAGCCGGACGTCACGTTCGGGTTCAGTTCCAAGGGCAAGACCGAGTTCCAGAACGTGACCGCGCAGATCGCCCGCCGCGGCGCGCTCGTCAGCGGGCTCGGCCAGTCGCTCTACCAGCACTTCGCAGTCGCCCTGGGCGGACTGACCAACCAGCTGATCACGGTCCCGTATATCGACTACAAGACGTACCCGGATGGGATCAACGGCGACAACGGCGCCGACATCAGCGGCAGCTTCACGATCAACTCGGCAACGGATCTGGCCAACGAGCTGCGCCTCGGTGCGCTGCCGATCAACCTCAAGCTGATCTCCGAGGAGCAGGTGTCGGCCACGCTTGGCTCCTCCGCACTCCACAACGGCCTGGTTGCGGGCGCGGTCGGGCTGCTGGTGGTCGCGATCTTCCTGATCGCGTACTACCGGTTGCTCGGGGTGATTGCCGTTGCGGGCCTCGCCGTCTACGGCCTGTACTTCTTCGCGCTGATCAAGTTGATCCCGATCACCCTGACGCTTCCGGGGATCGCGGGCCTGATCCTGACCATTGGCGTCGCCGCCGATGCGAACGTCGTGATCTTCGAACGCGTCAAAGAGGAGATCCGGGCCGGGCGCTCGATTCGCCAGGGGATCGCCACTGGTTACAAGAAGGGCCTGACCGCGATCATCGACGCGAACGTGGTCACGATCATGACCGCGTTCATCCTGTTCGTGCTGGCCACGGCCGACGTCCAGGGATTCGCGTTCACGCTCGGCATCGGCACGTTCGTGTCGCTGTTCACGGCCGTGATGGCCACGCAGGCGATTCTCTCCACGATGGGCAGCTCGCGCGCGATCAGGCACAAGTCGGCGCTCGGAGCGGGTGGGGAAAAGCGGGCGTGGCGGTTCGACTTCATGGGCGCCTCGAAGTACTTCTTCACGATGTCGGGCGTGATCTTGACCATCGGGGCGCTGGCCATCGGCGGCCGGGGACTGAACCTGGGAATCGACTTCACCTCCGGCACGCGGATCACGGTCGGGCTCGAGCAGGCGGCCACCCAGCACCAGGTCTCCTCGCTGATCAGCTCTCTGGGAATCTCCAGCCCGACGGTCCAGAAACTCACGGGAGACAAGACGTTCGGCGCGAACGCCTACCAGATCTCCTTCAAGAAGCTGCCGAGCGGGGGGCGGGCTGAGGTCGAGAACGCGCTCCAGAACAAGTTCGGGATCGCCGACAGCCAAAAGGCCTTCTCGTACACGTCGGTCGGGCCGACGTTCGGGAGCGCGGTCGCGGACAGCGCGGTGATCGCGATCATCGCGTCCCTGCTCGTGATCTGCGCCTATGTCGCGCTGCGTTTCGAATGGAAGTTCTCGATCCCGGTGATGATCGCGCTCGCGCACGACCTGCTCATCACCACCGGCGTGTACGCGCTGACCGGGCGGCAGGTCACCGCTGACACGGTCGCCGCGCTGCTGACCATCTTGGGCTACTCGATGTACGACACGATCATCGTGTTCGACCGGGTGCGAGAAAACATCCCCAGAATGCCTCGCGCCGCGTTCTCGCAGATCGTGAACCGGTCGATGTCGGAGGTGCTGACCCGGTCGATTGCCACGACCTCGTGCACGCTGATGCCGATCGTCGCGCTGCTCCTATTCGGCGGCACACCGGGTTCCACCGAGCTCACCGACTTCGCCTTCGCGTTGCTGATCGGCGTGGCGTCCGGCGCGTACTCGTCGATCTTCATCGCGTCTCCGGTGCTGATGCACTGGAAGGAGCGCGAGAGCCAGTACCGTCACCGCCGCGCGCGGATCGAGAGCGAGCTCGGTTACGTGCCGGCATACGCTGACCGTGGCGCCGACGTCGAGCCGACAGTCAGGCGTCAGGGCCGCGGCGGTCGTCTGACCGAGCCGCAGCCCGACGGCGTCTCGGCCGCCGAGTTCGAGCAGATGAAGCGCGACATCGCCGAGGAGGAGCAGGAGCCTCGGCACCGCACCTCGACCCTGACCAAGCGGCTGGCTCGCACCTCCGAGGAGGACGCCCCGGCGCCGCCGACCGAGCGTCCGTCGCGAGGGGGGCGTGCATCTCGTCGCGCTGCATCCGACGGTCCCGGTGGCGCAGGCCCAGGCGCGGGTGGCGGTCGCACGAGCGGCACGGGTGGTCGCTCGAGTGGTACCGGCGGTCGATCGAGTGGCACGGGCGGGCGTTCGAGCAGCGCGGGCGGGCGGCCGAGCGCTGCGGGCGGTCGGTCCGGCGCCGATGGCGGTCAGTCCGGCGCGGCCGCGGACCGCGACCGGGCGCGGGACCCGCGGGCCCGGGACGGAGCCGACGGCGCCGGCATTGGAACGCCGCCGCCCGAGGCGGGCAATGGAGCCCCGCCGCCCGACGCCGGGGCGGAGTCCCCGGCCGAGGAGGTCCGTCCGGCTCCCGACATCGCCGAGAACGAGGGCATGGCACCGGCGCCCCAGAAGCGCCCGCCGAAGCCCCGTTCCCGCAACCGCCGCCATGGGAGGCGCCGCTGATGGGCTCTTCAGAGGGCGGTCACTGATATGGGGATGCTGGCCTGGGTCATGATGGGTCTCGCCATCTGGCACTTCACAATCTGGTTGCCCGACCGGTTCTGGGGCGGCATCGTCGGTGCCCTGATCGGTGCCTTGATCGGCGCGGCGCTCGTGGGATGGGCGATTCACGGCTTCTCGATCCCAGGACGGAGCGCGACTCATCTGACGACCGCGCTGGAGGGCATCCCCGGCGCCCTGATCGGGCTGGCGGTCGTCTGGTTCGAGGGCGTCCGGCGAGAGCGGGTTACGGGCATCGGGCCCGAGATGGCCTGAGCGCGGCGCCGATCCAACCCGAGGCGCCGCCGTCAGGCGCGGCCGACCTTCCTCGGTCTGCGCCAACTTTGCAACAGGACTGAAAATTAAGCGTCCCGAGCGCCCGAATCGGCGCTGAAAATCGCCGGTTCCGTCGGGGCCGCCACCTAGGCTGCCCGCCATGCCCGAGGCAGCCCTTCTTCGCTCAGAGCCCGTCGAACCTCCCCGCTCGGACGTCGCGCTGCGGGTTGTGCCGGCCCCGCCGCCGGTCGCGCCGCGGCTCGAGGTTCCCGCCTACGACCTCGGGGCGGCGCTGGTACTGCGCCGCGAGCTCGGCATCAGCCACGTGCTGGCCCAGGTGCTCGTCCGCCGCGGGATCATCGACCCGGTCCAAGCGCGAGCCTTCCTGGATCCTCGGGAGGCGCACGATCCGACCGCGTTCTCCGGCATCGACCGCGCGCTATCGGTGATCGAGCGGCACATCGAGCGGGGCAGCCGCATCGTCGTCCACGGGGACTACGACGTGGACGGCGTCTGCGCCACCGCGATCATGCTCCGCGCCCTGCGTGCCCGGGGCGCGGATGTCGGGTGGTATCTGCCCGATCGTCTCCTCGACGGGTACGGATTGTCGCTGGGCACGGTGAGCCGACTGGCCGAGCGCGGCACCGGCCTGTTGGTCACGGTCGACTGCGCGATCACCGCCGTGAGCGAGGTCGCGGCGGCCCGGGAGGCGGGACTCGAGGTGGTCGTGTGCGATCACCATTCACCTCGCGCCGACGGCGCGCTGCCCGAGTGCGAAATCGTCCATCCGGCCGTGTGCGGCTATCCGTGCCCGGAGCTGTGCGGCACCGCGGTCGCCTACAAGGTGGCCCAGGCGCTCGGAGCGGTCACCGCCGACGAGCACCTCGAGCTGGTCGCGCTGGCGACGGTCGCCGACCTGATGCCGCTCGTGGGCGAGAACCGCAGGCTGGTGCGCGAGGGCCTGACCGCGATGTCGCGCACCTCGAACCCCGGGCTGCGCGCGCTGATGGCGGTCGCGGACGTCGATCCGAGTTCGCTCGGCACGCACGCGCTCGCCTTCCGCCTGGCTCCGCGCATCAACGCCGCCGGCCGGCTGCGCCGCGCCGATGCCGGCCTGGAGCTGTTGTTGACCGAGGACGAGCACCGAGCGGCGCAAATCGCCGCCGAGCTCGACCGGGTCAACGCCGAGCGGCGCGCGGTGGAGCAATCGATCGTGTGGGAGGCCGAGGCCCAGGTGGCCGCTCAGGCCGGCCGGCGCTCCTACGTCCTGGCCGGGGAGGGCTGGCACGCCGGCGTGGTCGGGATCGTCGCCTCGCGCGTGGTTGAGCGCCACCACCGGCCGGTGGTCGTAGTCGGGCTAGACGGGGAGGAGGGGTCGGGCTCGGCGCGCAGCATTCCCGGCTTCGACCTGCTCGGAGCGCTGCACGCCTGCGCCGAGCATCTCGAGCGCTATGGGGGACACCGTGCGGCGGCGGGGATGACCATCCACCGTGACCGGATCGACGCGTTCCGCGAGGCGCTCGAGCGCCATACCGAGGAGGTCCTGCCCGACGAGCTGCTCGTCGCGCGCGAACGCGTGGACGCGATCGCGTCGGGGCGCGAGCTTGGTCTCGACCTGGCCGAAGAGCTAGAGCGGCTCGAGCCGTGCGGGATGGGCAATCCGCGTCCGCGGTTGCTCGTGCCCGGCGCGCGGTTGAGCGACCTGCGTCCGATGGGGGAGGGCCGGCATCTGCGCTTCTCGGTCGGCTCGGGCGGGATCAGCGCGCGGGCGGTGGCGTTCGGGTGTGACGGGCAGCTCGGGGTCGAGCCCGAGCAGCCGGTCGACGCCACTTTCCGCCTCGAGCGCAACTTCTGGAAGGGGGCGGTCGAGCCGCGCCTGATCCTTGGACACGCCCGGCCGTGTACGCCGGACCCGATCGAGGTGCTGGGGGAGCCGGACGACTATCTGCCGGCGGTGCTCGACGCCTTCGACCGCGAACCAGCCGAGCCGGCGCCCGTGGTCGCTCGCACGCGCTCGGTTCTCGACCGCCGGGACCACAGTCCGCTCGCCGTGCTGGCCGACGCGCTCGCGGTGAGTGGGCCGATGCTCGCCGTCTGTGCGCATACGCGGCGGCGGCTCGCCGGTCTGGAGGAGCGGACCGGAGGGTTCGCCCTGATCTCCTACCACGCCCTCGGGCAGCACCTGTCGATCGCCGGGCGCTTCCCCCACCTGGTTGCACTCGATCCTCCGGCCACACCGGCGCAAGCGGCGCTGCTTGACGCCGGGCGCGGTTATACCCACTTGGCGTGGGGCGAGCCTGAGCTACGCTTTGCACAGCAGATGCACGAGTTGGAGTACGGTCTCCGTGGTTCGCTCGTGGCTCTCTACCGGGCCCTCAGGGCGCGGGGGAGGGTGGCCGGCGAGGAGCTCGAGCACCTGCTTCGCGGAGATGGTTTGCAGGGTCGACCGGCACATCTGGCGGCTCGGCTGATCAGGGTTCTCGCGGAGCTGGAGCTCGTCAGCCTCGACCGGGATCTGCCGGCCCTGGCGATCGCAGGTGACGCCCCGACCGCGCTCGAGCGCTCGCCGGCGTACAGGGTCTACACCCAGCGGTACGAGGACGGACGACGATTCCTGAGCAGCGCAAACCATCTTCCAGGAGGCTGAGCCGGACCCGCAAGGACGGAGCGAGCGCCGCACCGGGTGAGGACGGCAATGGCTCCGCACTGTTCGCCACCTCGCGTCCGCCGGTCGACCGCGTAGCGCATCCCGACGGGCACGCCGACGTCGCTCGCATCGAGCTGACCGAGACCGAGCGGCGACTGCTCGGAGACCTGTTCGCGATCGTCGAAGAGCACGCCCACGAGTCGGCGCTGCCGATCGACCGCGACCGGGTCGAGGAGGCGTTCGTGTACTCGTGCGTGCACCACGCCGACCAGCGCCGGCAGTCCGGCGAGGATTTCATCGTCCACCCGGTCGGTGTGGCCAAGATCTGCGCCGGGATGCGGCTGGACACCGAGACGCTCTGCGCCGCGCTCCTGCATGACACGGTCGAGGACACCTCGGCGTCGCTCGAGGAGGTGCGCGACGCGTTCGGTGAAGAGATCGCCGGCCTCGTCGACGGCGTGACCAAGCTGACCGGACTGACCTTCCAATCGCGCGACGAGGCGCAGGCCGAGAACTACCGCAAGATGATGGTGGCGATGGCCACCGACATCAGGGTCATCCTGATCAAGCTGGCCGACCGCCTGCACAACATGCGGACGATCTCGGCGATGACCAAGCAGAAGCAGATCGAGAAGGCGCGTGAGACGCTCGACATCTACGCGCCGATCGCCCACCGGCTCGGTATCCACGCGATCAAGTGGGAGCTCGAGGACCTCGCCTTCCAGACTCTGCACCCGCGCAAGTACAACGAGATCAAGGGACTGGTCGCTCAGCAGCGCGCCGAGCGCGAGCGCTACGTCAACCAGGCCGCGGTCTACCTGAGCAAGGAGCTCGAGGAGCTGGGCATCCACGCCGAGATCTCGGGGCGCGCCAAGCACTTCTACTCGATCTACGCCAAGATGACCAAGAAGGGGCGCGAGTTCAACGAGATCTACGACCTGACCGCGATGCGCGTCATCGTGGGCTCGGTCAAGGACTGCTACGGCGCGGTCGGGGTGATCCACTCGCTGTGGAAGCCGCTGCCCGGACGGTTCAAGGACTTCGTGGCCATGCCCAAGTTCAACATGTACCAGTCGCTGCACACGACGGTGATTGGACCCGAAGGCCGGCCGCTCGAGATCCAGATCCGTACCCGCGAGATGCACGACTTGGCCGAGTACGGAATCGCCGCCCACTGGATGTACAAGGAGAACGGGAGCCCCCGCTCGGGCGACGGCGCCGGCGTTGGCGGGTCTGGATCCGACGGCAAGCTCAAGTGGCTGCGCTCGCTGCTGGACTGGCAGCAGGAGGAGTCCGACCCGCGCGAGTTCATGGAGACCCTGAAGGTCGACCTGTTCGAGGACGAGGTGTTCGTGTTCACGCCCAAGGGCGAGGTCAAGTCACTGGCCTCCGGCGCCACGCCCCTGGACTTCGCCTACGAGATCCACACCGACGTCGGTCACCGCTGCGTCGGCGCCAAGGTCAACGGCAAGATCGTCCCCCTGTCCTACCAGCTGCGCTCGGGCGATATCGTCGAGGTGCTGACCTCCAAGCGCGAGCGCGGCCCCTCGCGGGACTGGCTGGCCCTGGTCAAGACGACCCGGGCGCGGAACAAGATCAAGGCCTGGTTCAAGGCCGAGTCGCGCAAGGACTCCGAGCACAGCGGTCGCGAGCTGCTCCAGGACGCGCTCAAGAAGCAGGGGCTGCCGGCCCAGAAGATCGTCGGCTCACCGCTGCTGGCCGACGTCATCCGCGAGATGGGCTTCCGCAAGGCCGACGACTTCTACATCGCCCTGGGCGGGGCGAAGATCTCGCCCAAGGTGGTCGTCAACAAGATCATGCAGCGCCTCAAGCAGGGGGAGGCCGCGGAGTCAGAGCCGACCGCCGCCGACGACCTGCTCAAGACGCGGCGGCGGCGCTCGCGCGCGACCACGTCGTCCTCGCGGTTCGGCATCTCGGTCGAGGGGATCGACGAGGTGATGCTGCGCATGGCCAAGTGCTGCCGGCCGGTTCCCGGGGATCCGATCGTCGGCTACATCTCGCTCGGTCGCGGAATCACCATCCACCGCGAGGACTGCCCCAACGTCGCCGTGCTGCGCAAGGACCCGGATCGGTTCACCCCGGTGTCCTGGGACGGCGATCCGGAGACCTCCTTCCGGGTCGAGATCGAGGTCGACGGGTGGGATCGCCATCGCCTGCTCGAGGACATGTCGAGGACCTTCGCCGAGGCGGGCATCAACATTCTCGAGGCGCGCTGCATCGTCAACCACCCGATGGTCAAGAATCGGTTCGTGGTCGAGGTCGGCGACACGCGCTCGCTCGACCAGGCGATCAGCCGGCTGCGCAACATCGACGCCGTGTTCGACGCCTACCGGGTGACGCCGGCGGCGGCCTGAGGCGGCAACCGCCGAGAATCCTCTAACTCCCGGCAGTCTGGCGCCGCCGACCATCCCGATGAGCCCATGGGTGTAATCCACCGCCGGTCCTCCGCCGGCGGCTGGGACGGTGTCGAGCCCCAGGCATACACCGACCCGTCATCCGCGGGGGTGCGAAGGCACGAGCTGATCGGCGAGGCCGAGGGCGCCAGCGAATATCGCGTTCGCTACTTCGAGGTGCCGGTGGGTGGCCGGACCGCCCGCGAGCGCCACGCCCACGATCACGGTGTCGTGATCGTGTCGGGCCGGGCCCGCGTGACGCTCGGCGAGGAGAACCACGAGGTGAGCGAAGGGGATGTGGTCTACGTCGCCGGCGACGAACTGCACTGCTTCGAGACGCTTGGCGACGCGCCGCTGGGATTCGTCTGCGTGGTTGGTCCCCGTACCGCCTGATCGGTGATCGAGGTCGGCGGCGCCTCAGCGCGCCGGGCCGTCGCGCTGGGGCGGCGTCACCCGCACAGTCCGCGGCCGGGCTCCCCGGATCTTCGAGATGACCACCGCCTGTCCCGTACGCAGCGTCTGGATCACGTTCGGGTCGACGATGAACCGCTCGACCTGGCGGCGCGTTCCCCGCCCGGTGTCGTAGCCGCCGAGCAGTCCACCACCGGTCTGGCGCGTCTCGTCCCACACCGTCTCGGTGCCGGCGATACGGGCCAGCGTCCGGGCCGAGTCGGGCACCTCCTGGCGGTGAACGATCTTCACCGCGGTGACGCCGAGGACCAGGTCTTTCAGGCCCACGCCGGCGCGCTCGAGGTCGACCAGCTCCTGCGTCGCGACGAACACCGGCATCCCCGCCTCCCGCCCCCGCGCCAGCAGCGCCCCCACGAGGTCGCTGTTGATCGCCGAGAACTCATCGATCCCGATCATCGCCGGCGCGGCCGGGGTCCCCCGCGGGGGGTCGGCCAGGCGCACCCCGGACGCCGTGATCAGATCCTGCACCGCGAGGGTTCCGATCTGCGCCGCGAGCTGTCCGTAACGGCTCGCGTTCAGGCTGAACACGACCACCTCGGGGCCGGTCAGCGCCGACCGCAGATCGACCGTCGCCGCCGAGGCGTCGCCCGCCGGCGCGAGATACGGCCCCACGTGCGACTCGGTGAGGATGGCCAGACGGGTCTGGAGTCCGCGGATTGCGCTCAGCTGATCGGAGGTGAGACCGGCCCGATAGTCCTGGACCCGCTCGCGAAACGGACGATCGACGCCTCGCAGGACACCGGTCAGCCGGGCCGGATCCATCAGCTCGACCACCTTCTGTAGCGTCGGCGGCCGGTCCGGGTCGGCAGCGGCCAGGACCTGGAGGACCGTCTGGACGTAGCGCTCGGCGGCGCGCATGTAGTGCGGCTCGGTGAAGCGCTCGGTGCGGATCAGCTTGTCCTTCAGCTCGGTCGCGTTGCCGTGGGCGAGCGGGTTCCAGTGCGCCCCGCCGTCGAGCGTCCACACCTTGATCGGACGGCCGGCGGCCGCCGCCGCGGCCGCCAGCTCGCGAATGAACGCGGGCGACCCCTTCATGTCGATCGCGACCACCGGTCGCCCGCGTCGGACCTGGTCGGTGAGGATCCGCAGCAGCGTCGTCGTCTTGCCGGCGCCGCTGGCGCCGACGATCAGCCCGTGGGCTGAGAGCTCGTCATAGCCGAGACGCAGCAGCCGCCCGCGACGGTCGACGCCGAGCACGATCCCGTCCTGGCGGCGCGACGGGCGCCTCAGCCGGGCACCGATGAAGCGGATCGCGCGAGCCGCCGCGACGGCGAACATCAGGCCCAACACCGCCGTCCCGACCGCCGCTGGGAGCAACAGGAGGACGACGAACAGGGCCAGCACCAGCCTGCGCCGCAGCTCGCTCCCGGGCGCGGGCAGCCTCACCGCGCCACCCCGGAAGCGCGCTCGATCGCCAGCCGACTTGCCACCGGGGGCAACGGGACATCCAGCCGGACCCGCTGCAGGTGGACGAGGTCCGATACGCCAAGCTTGCGCGCCGCGCGCTCGACGCTCCGCGCCACCCCAGCGCTGCGCACCAGGTAGACGACGCCGGCGATCCGGGGGTCGGCTCCGTATGCGGACAGGATCGACTCGAGTTTCGGGCGGTGCTTAGGAGAAAGCTCGAGCTCGAGCGCGACCCAGCGGCCGTCGGCCGTGCGCAGCAGCAGGTCCGGGTAGTGGAGCCGGTCGAACCCGTGCGCTCCAGTCCCGCCGCGCCTGACACCCAGGAGCTCGCGCGGGTGCGAGTCGTGATCCGCCGCGCCGTCCCGCGAGCGAAGTGTCCGCTCGGCCAGGATCTCGCTGAGCGGGCCGAACGTCCCGCGCCGGGCGGCCAGCCACAACCACGCCACCCCGATGTCGTGCTCATATGTGTGCAGGTCGAGGCGAGGCGTGGGGAGAGAGCTGCCCAGCGCCCGCAGCCCGGCCGGCCTGATCAGGTACATCGGCGGCCGGCGGCTGAACACCGCCGCCGGCCTGACGTAGCCGCCCTCGGCCAGCTTGTCCAGGCGACGGGTCGCGGTCAGCGGGGTGACGCCGAATAGGGCCGCGGCGTGGTCGGGCAGCACGAAGCGGTGCTCAGAGAGGAACGCCAGCAGCTCGAGATCGGTGGCGGTCAGGGAGACCGGGTGTGGGGCGCGCACCGAACGGCTCGGGGCGGGACCGTTCGGAGCGGAGCCGCTCGGCGCGGGACGGCTGGGGACGGGAGCGTCCACGGCCTACAGAGCCTGCAGCGGCGGATGTTCTCCCCCCGGGACCCCGCCGATCGGAGGTTGGTCAGAGCCCGGGGTGGGGCAGCGAACTCGTGTTGACGACCTGGAAGTCGCGTCCGGTCAGCCGGTCGAGCAGGTGCAACGCGCTGTTGTTCCACCCCTTGTTCGGCGCGCCCGAGATGAACCAGGGCGAGCCGTTATCGGCCAGGATCATGCCGTAGGTCTTTAGCGCCTGGGCCACGATCCGGGCCTGGTAGGGGAGGCCCGAGATGTTGACGCTCGCCTTGAGTCGGACCCGGAGGCCCATGGGCGGGAGATTCGGGCCACTACAGGTGGAGGCCTCGTGGCGCGCCGGGTAGACGTAGCGGGGCGCCGTGCACGGCGCGGTGAACCGCAGCGCGTGATCGATGCTCCCGGCGGCGACCTCGGAGTACCGGGCCAGGCCGGGGAGGATCGGCAGGCCGGCCGCGTCAGCCGACGTCCACCCGGCCGGACGCAGCTGATCGGAGCGCAGGTTGAAGATCGCGCCCGAGCCGGCGGTCCAGTAGCGCCCCCCGTCGTGCGGATAGGCCGCGAACAGCTCATAGTCGGTGCACGTGTCGCGGTCCACCACGATCACGTGGCGGTCGCCGGTCGACGCGTAGCCGCCCTCGATCGGAACGCCCTTCGGAAGGGGATACGGTCCCTTGTCCGACTGCGAGGCGTACTGGAAGTGAACCGGCACCTTCCGCGTGCTCGACGAGACGACGGTGTACGGGATCCCGATCGGCTCGCCGTCGTAGAGCCCGGACCCGAAGTCGGGGTGAACCGGATCGTTCACGCCGATGCTCGCGATCAGCTGGGCCGAGTTGTTCGCCACCGGGAGCTTGTCGACCGGCTGGTTCCACGGGTTCTCAGCGGGAAAGATCGGGCAGTTCGGGGCTGCCGGGAGAGGGTGGGCCGACACCAGCGCCGGCGCCGCGATCAACGTTGCTGCGCCACACGCGACGAGTCCGGCGCCAACGATCGCCAGCCGCGGCAAGGGTGAACTAAGTGGTCGGCGACGCCTCACGGCGGCGCCTTTAGGAAACCACGGCCAGCCCGTTCGGCATCACGCCGAACGTGGCCTGGGCCACATCGCCGATGTAGTCGCCGTCGACCTGGAGAGGCAGCGGTCGTTCGTCGAGCGAACCGACTCGCAGCCCGCGCAGGCCCGAGAACGGGTGGACGTGCCGATGACGCGTCACGCGGAAGCGGCTCGAGAGAGCTCGCGCGATGATGGTGGGCACATCGACCGGGCGCGCGCGCTGGAGCACGAGGCCGGCGAGATCGCCGCTTTGGAGGCTCGCGCCCTCACCCATCTCCACCGGGCGGTCCCCGAAGTAGGTGTACGGCGTGGCGTTCTGCACGATCACGGTCACGCCGGCGACCCTGTCGCCGCCCAGCTCGGCCTCGAGCCGGGGGGGATGGACCATGTAGCGCCGGGTGAACGTCCGGACGCTGGTCCACGTGTAGTACCACTCGCCGAACCGCGCCTTCAGATGGGGATGGGCATCGACGCTTTCCACGACGCTCGCGTCCAGCCCAAGGCCGGCGGAGAAGAGGAACTTGCGGTCGTTCACCGAGCCGATGTCCACCCGCCGCGGATGCCAGTCGTCGGCCATCAGCAGCAGATGCTCGGTGGCGTCCACCACGTCGGTCGGGATGCCGAGCATCCGGCAGTAGACATTGGCGCGTCCGCCCGGCAGGCAACACAGCGGCGTGTTCGAGCCGGCCAGGCCGTTGGCCGCCTCGTTGACCGTCCCGTCCCCGCCGAACGCCACCACGACGTCGTAGCCCTCCCGAGCCGCCTCCCGCGCGAGCACGGTGGCGTGGTTGCGGCCGTCCGTGTCGATCGCGTTGACTTCGTAGCGACCGCGGAGCGCATAGACGACGAGGTTCTTGAGGCGATCCGAGACCGTGGTCGCGTACGGGTTGACCACGATCAGCATCCGCCGGCTCGGCGCGCTCTGGCCGAGAGCCAGCGTCGCCTCGAGGCGCTCGAGCGGATCAGCAGAGGTAGCAGCCATGGCGACCGTTGAACACCGTCGTCGAGTCGGCGTTACAACCCCGCCGACTCGTCGAACCGAGAGCCGGCGACTTAAGACCCCTCGAAGTCTGACGAATGTCTGGATATAATTCGGCCGACATAGCTGTACGCATCAAGAGGGGTGGAGGGACTGGCCCTATGAAACCCCGGCAACCTCCCGCAAGGGAACGGTGCCAATTCCATCAGGCTCCAACAATAGGCCTGGGAGATGTGGATAGGGCAGGTTCTCTCCAAGACCTCCGACCCGGACCACTGACCCCGGCGGAGGTTTTTTCATATATGCCGCCAGAGTCTCTGCTGTGCAAGGAATGTAAGGCAAGCTATCCGCTCGACGCGCGCTACGTGTGCGAGCGCTGCTTCGGGCCGCTCGAGGTCGCTTACTCGCCTCGGTCCGATGACGACCCGGCCGCGCTGCGCCGGCGGATCCAGGCGGGTCCGCACTCGCTGTGGCGCTACAGCGATTTCCTCCCCGTGCAGGCTCCGCCTCAGGGCGTGCTTCCCGCCGGGTGGACGCCGCTGCTGCGGGTCGATCGGCTCGCCGAACAGCTCGGGCTGCGGGAGGTGTGGATCAAGAACGATGCCGCCAACCCGACCCACTCGTTCAAGGATCGCGTCGTGTCGGTGGCGCTGGCCCGGGCTCGCGAGCTGGGCTTCCAGACCGTCGCGTGCGCGTCGACGGGCAACCTCGCCAACGCGGTGGCCGCACACGCCGCGGCGGCCGGCCTCGAGTCCTACGTGTTCATCCCACACGACCTCGAGGAGCAGAAGGTGCTCGCGACAGGCGTGTACGGGACCCACCTCGTCTCCGTACGCGGCAACTACGACGACGTCAACCGTCTGTGCACGGAGCTGTCGGCCGAGCACGAGTGGGCCTTCGTAAACATCAACATGCGGCCCTACTACTCCCAGGGGTCCAAGACGCTCGCGTTCGAGACCGCCGAGCAGCTCGGTTGGGAGCTGCCCGACCGCGTCGTCGCGCCGATCGCCTCGGGCTCGCTGTTCACGAAGATCGCGCGCGGGTTCGAGGAGTGGATCGAGGCCGGGCTGCTCGCGGGCAGCCTGCCCACGTTCAACGGCGCCCAGGCCCGCGGCTGCTCCCCGGTCGCCACCGCCTTCGAGGACGGCCAGGACTTCTGCCGGCCGGTCAAGCCGGACACGATCGCCAAGTCGCTGTCGATCGGGAACCCGGCCGACGGACCCTACGCCCTCGACCTGGCCCGCCGGACGGGCGGGTCGATCGACGCCGTGACGGACGAGGAGATCCGTGAGGGCATCAAGCTGCTGGCGCGGACGACCGGGATCTTCACCGAGACCGCCGGCGGCGTGACCGTGGCCGTCCTGGCCAAGCTTGCCGCCCGCGGCGACATCGATCCCGACGAGCGCGTGGTCGCCTACATCACCGGCGAGGGTCTCAAGACCCTCGACGTCGTGCGCGGGATGTTCGAGCGCTGGGACATCGAGCCCACGCTGGACTCCTTCGAGCAGGCCGCTCAACGTGTCGTCGCGGTCGCGTGATATGACTGAGCGCGCGATGGCAGTCACGGTCAAGATCCCAACCCAGCTCCGAGCCGCCACCGACGGTGAAGCGACGGCGAGCGTCGACGGCTCGACGGTCGGCGAGGTGCTCGACGCCCTGTACGAGCGCTACGGCGAGTTGCGCAGCCGGATCGCCGAGGACGGCGGGCTGCGGCGCTTCGTCAACGTATACGTCGGCAGCGAGGACATCCGCTTCCTGGACGGCCTCGAGACGCCCGTCTCCGATGGCGACGAGGTGACGATCCTGCCGGCGGTCGCCGGCGGCTGATCGCCCGGCCGTTCCCTCCCGCACGTGCGATTTCCGCCATCAGCGGCCGCCCCGGTCGCTGATGACGGATATTGCCTCTGTAACCGGCAGAATCCGGTCGCTAAGGGTTCGTGAAAGAATTAGTGGCAGGGTTTGACGAGTGGCTGGCCGGGGAGCGGACGCGCTTCACCTGGAACGATCGGGGAAATGCTGCGATACCGTTGCTCGCATGGGCGGCGACGGAGACGGAACCCGGCGGGCGCAGCGCAAACGCCTGGTCGTGGCCGGCCTTGCGGTGCTGATCGTGGCCATCCCGATCGTGATCGGGATCGTCATCGGCCTCGGATCTGGCGCCGCCACCGCCACGACTCAGACCCTCCGGCTGAACCAGGCACCGGCGCCCGGCACGGGATCCACCGACGCACGCACCCAGCCGGCGCACACTGAGCCCGCGATTCCGGGCGGGTCGGGGTCGCTCGTCGCGCTTCTGCTCCATCCGACGACGCTGCGCGCGACCCCCTCCGGACGCGCGGTGGCGCACGTCGGCACCCGCACCCAGTTTGGCTCGCCCGCGGCGTTCTGGGTGGTCTCCCACGTCCCGGGCTGGCTTGGGGTGATGAGCTCGCAGGCGGGAAACAATCGCGTCGCGTGGATCGCCCAGTCCTCCGCGTCACTCGGTCGCGTGGCGTGGAAGATCGAGGTGTCGCTGGGGGCCCGCCGCCTCACCGTGCTCGACAACGACAAGGTCGTCATGCGCTTCACGGTGGCGGTCGGGCAGTCCTACGCGCCCACTCCGACCGGCCGGTTCGCCGTGACCGACCGGTTGCTCACCGGCGATCCCGAGGGGCCCTATGGCTGCTGCATCCTGGCCCTGTCGGCGCACTCGCCGCACGCCATCCAGGGATGGACGGGGGGAACCCGGATCGCGATCCACTCGACTCCCGAGACGAGCAGCATCGGCGAGGCGGCAAGTCACGGCTGCGTGCGCGTGACGCTCGCCGACGGACGCTGGCTGCTCGCTCACATCCCGCTCGCAACGCCGGTCCTGATCAGCAGTTGAGACGGCCCTGATCGGCGGTTGAGGATCGGGAACAGTGCCGCGGCGGTCGCGCGGGCGCCTTGGTTTTCCGCCCGGCAGCGCTCGGGTACTCACAAGTCAGGACCCGAACGAAACGAGAGGAGCCATAGAGATGGCTAATGAACTAAAGGGCAAGCGCGTCGCGTTCCTGTTCACCGAGGGCGCCGAACAACCGGAGGTGGTCGAGCCGCTGGAGGCCGTCAAGCAGGCGGGCGCCGATGTCGACATCGTCTCGCTCGAAAAGGGCGATGTGCAGATGTGGAAGCACTTCGACAAGGGCGACACGATCAAGGCCGACAAGGCGGTCAAGGACGCCAAGGCCGATGACTACGACGGACTCGTGCTGCCAGGCGGCGTCGCCAATCCCGACCAGCTGCGCGCCGACAAGGACGCGGTCAAGTTCGTCCGCGCCTTCTTCGAGCAGGACAAGCCGGTTGGTGTGATCTGCCACGGTCCGTGGATGCTGGTCGAGACCGGAGCCGCAAAGGGCCGCAAGGTCACCTCATGGCCGAGCCTCCAGACCGACCTGCGCAACGCCGGCGCGGAATGGGTCGACGCGGAAGTGGTGGTCGACAACGGGCTGGTGACGAGCCGCAAGCCCGACGATCTGCCGGCGTTCAACGCCAAGCTCGTGGAGGAGTTCGCCGAGGGCAAGCACAAGCAGAAGGTGGCCGCTTAGGGCCTCGCTTCGCTCGGCGTCCGTGGGGCCGCCCACCCCGTCCGGACGGGGAACGTGGCCCCATGGATGCCGCATCTTGAGCCGGGCCACCCGGGTCGAGCGCGAACCGTAGGGCCAGCCGTCGCCCGGTGGCGGGCACCGGCATCGCATCGGTCCGTCCACCCATGCCTCCTGATTACAAGCACCCGGCCGCGGGCAGAGGGGATCCGTCGAGCGCGCATGGAGATTGGCTACTTCCTATCCAGCGAGGAATGGGGTCGCGTATTGCTGAAGCGTGCGGACGTGGCGCTCGACATCCGGTCCGCACGGGAGATCCATAGCCTGTGCAAGCCCGACGGGTTCGACGAGCTGTACGTGCAGCAGATCGGGTCCGATCAGGACGCCTTCTTCGAGGCCTACGCCGAGCACGTGTTAGCGCGCGTGGCCTGATGTCCATACGCACCGGGATCGCTGTGGTTGCTCGGCTGGTCGCGTTCTTCGCGGTCTACCTGTTGCTCGTGGACACCGTGCAGACCCCGGAGCTGATCACCGGGGCAGTCGCGGCCGCGCTGGCGACGGCGCTGGCGACGCTCGTGGGCAACTTTCGCAGCGTCGAGGTCATGGTCCGTCCTTCGATGCTCCGCTACGCCTACCGTCCCTTCATCGCCCTCGTGACCGACAGCGGGCGGGCGGCGTGGGCGCTCGTCCAACTGCTCGTGCTGCGCCGGCCGGTGCGCGGCCGCGTCCGGGTCGCGCGCTACACCGCGACCGGGGACGGCGATGAGGCTGCGGCGCGGCGGGTGCTGACCGAGTGGGGAGGGTCGCTGGGCGCAAATCGCTACGTGATCGGGATCGATCCCGAGCGCGAGCTCCTGATCGTCCACGAACTGGTTCCGACCCAAACCCCGCTCGATCCGCTGGAGCTCGGATGAGCATTTGGCTGGCCGCCTCGATCGTGCTCGCCGGCGGCCTCGTCCCATGCTGCCTCGGATGCCTTCGAGCGGACGTGATCTCGGCCCTGGCCGCCTACAACGTCGCGGCCGTCGTGACCGGACTGCTGCTCGTGACCATGACCATGGCGTTCAACCGGCAGCCATTCACCGACCTGGCCGTCGTGTTAATACCGCTCTCGGCCGGCGGGTCGCTCGCGTTCGTCCGCTTCCTGGGACGGCAGCGATGACCGTCCGGCACATCGCGGTGGACGTGTTGCTGTGGCTCGGCGTCGTGCTGACGCTCATCGGATGCCTGGGCGTGGTGCTGATGCGGACGGTCTATGACCGCCTGCACTTCTCCGCCCCGCCGGTCCTCGGCGCCGCCTGCATCGCCGCCGCCGTTGTCGTCCAGAAGTCGTTCTCGCTGGTCGGTGACAAATCGATCCTGATCGCCGTCCTGCTGATCGTCCTCTCGCCGATCTTGACCCACGCGACCGGGCGGGCGGCGCGCCTGGTCGAGCGCGGGGACTGGCGCGTCACCGACGAGGAGGTGCGGGGGCGTTGAACGGACTGCTCGCGGTGCTCCTGACCCTGGTGGCCGGGGTCGGCACGCTCGCGGTGGCAATCCGTGAGCCGGTCCGGCAAACGATCGCCGCCGGGTTCCTGAGCCTTCTGCTCGCATTGCTGTTCTTCGCCCTGCAGGCCCCCGACGTCGCGCTGTCGGAGATCGTGGTGGGCAGCCTGGCGGTTCCGCTCATGCTGTTGCTGGCGATCGCCAAGATCCGAGAGCAGGAGGAGGCGGTCAACCGCCAGCCGCCGGAGGCGCAGCAGGAAGGCGAGGAATGACGCCCGGACGCCGCGTGGTGGCGATCGTCGGCCTGGCGCTGCTCGTCGGTGGACTGGTGTGGGGGGTGACCGGTCTCTACGGCTTCGGGCGCTACCACGCCGCCTACGGCAGGCTCGTCGCACGCGCGGCGGTTCCCGATCGAAGCGCCACCAACTCGGTTGTCGTGACCGCCTTCGACTACCGCGCGTTCGACACCCTCGGGGAAGAGTTCATCCTATTCGTCTCGGTCATCGGGGTGCTCGTACTGCTGCGCCGGCTGCGCGGGGAGAGGGGGCGAGACGAGGCCACGGCGGCCGCGGAGGATCGCCGGGCCAGCGAGTCGACGCGCTGGATCGGTCTCGCGCTGGTCGGCCCGCTCGTCGTCCTGACCGCATACATCGTCGTGCACGGTCAGCTCACGCCGGGCGGAGGCTTCCAGGGGGGCGTGATCCTGATGGGCGCGATCGCGTTCGTCTCGGTGGGTGGCGAGTCCATGGTCCTGCTTCGGCTCAGGCGAACCTCGAGCTGGGTCGAGATGGTCGAATCGGCCGGCGCGGCGGGCTTCGCGATGATCGGTTTCGGAGGCCTGATCGTCACGGGAGTGTTCTTCGAGAACTTCATTTCGAAGGGCACGTCGGGACTGCTGACCGGAGGCATGATCCCCCTGGCCAACGTCGCGGTGGGGCTCGAGGTCGGTGGCGCGCTGCTGATGGTGATCGCCGAGATGTTCGACCAGCGACTGCGGGGACGGCAGTCGTGAGCGTTTATCCGTACATCGTCGCCGCGTGGTTGCTGGGCGCCGGTCTGTACGGGGTGATGAGCAGCCGCAACTACGTGCATCTGATCATCTGCCTGACCGTCATGCAGGCGTCCACCTACGTGCTGCTCCTGTCGGTCGGGTATGTCTCGCACGGCAAAGCCCCGATCTTCGCCGACATCCCGACGAACTCGACCGTCGTCGATCCCGTGGTCCAGGCGCTGAGCCTGACCGACGTGGTCGTCGAGGCGACCGTCGTGGCCCTGCTGCTGGCGCTCGTCGTGCAGGCCAACAAGCGGTTCGGCACTGTCGATCCAAACGCGATGACTCGGATGAGGGGTTGAGCCAGCTAGCGCCGCTCGCGGTCGCGGTGCCGCTGCTCGGCGCCGCGCTGCTGATCCTCTGCCAACGGCTCCTGCCGCGCTCCGCGCCCGAGCTGCTCGCGGTCGGCATCGCGCTCGCGACCACCGGGATGACGACGCTGCTGCTCGTCCACGTGGGGCACGGGCTGACCGTCTACTGGTTCGGCGGCTGGCACCCGCGGCAGGGCGTCGCCATCGGGATCGACTTTTCGGTCAGCGCGATCGGCGTCGGTCTGGCCGCGTTCGTGAGCCTGCTGATGGTGCTCGCGCTCATCTACGGGCTCCGGCACCTGGACGTACAGCACCCCTACTACCACGTCCTGATGCTGACCTTCATGGCCGGGATGGTCGGGTTCTGCCTCACGGGGGACCTGTTCAACATGTTCGTGATGTTCGAGGTGATGAGCGTCTCGGCGGTGGCGCTCGTCGGCTACAAGATCGGCGAGGGCGCGGCTCTGGAGGGGGGCTTGAACTTTGCCGTGATCAACACGATCGGCGCGTTCCTGTTCCTGTTGGGCATCGCGCTCATCTATGCCCACACCGGAGCGCTCAACCTGGCCCAGATGGGTGCGTCGTTGCGCCACGGCGGCGACGACCGGGTGGTCGTGATCGCCTTCACGCTGATCGTCGGTGCGCTGCTCATCAAGGCGGCCGTGGTGCCGTTTCACTTCTGGCTGGCCGATGCTTACGCCGTGGCGCTCACGCCGGTGTGCCTCCTGCTCGCCGGGGCGATGAGCGAGCTCGGCATCTACGGGATCGGCCAGGTCTGGTTCACCGCGTTTCAGGGTGCGCTCGGCCCGCACGCGGACGTGGTACGCGCGATCTTTGTCGGAGCCGGCCTGCTGACGGCGCTGTGGGGCGGTGCGATGGCCCTCACCGAGGACCACCTCAAGCGGCTGCTCGCCTTCGTGACCATCTCGTTCGTCGGGGTGTTCCTGATCGGGATGGGCCTGCTCAGCCAGGCCGGAGTGGCGGGGACGGCGGTGTACGTTCTGGCCGACGGCTTCGGAAAGGCGCTTCTGTTCGCGTGCGTGGGCATCGTCCAGCATCGGCTGGGAAAGGTCGGCCAGCACCGGTTGCACGGACGAGCGCGAAGCCTGGCGGCCACGGGGGTGCTGTTCGCCGCCGGCGGGGTGCTCATCACCTCGATGCCACCCTTCGGCCCCTTCCTCGGCAAGTCGATGATCGACGACGCCGCGATCAAGGCCGGCTACGGATTCGTGCCGCCGCTGGTCGCGCTCGCCTCCGCGCTGTGTGGGGCCGCGGTTCTACGCGCCGGCGCGCGGGTCTTCTGCGGGTGGGGTGAGGTCAGCCGCGACGCCCCCGACCTGGCCGACGAGGACACCGGGCCGGAAACCCGGGGGAGCCACGCCCGCACGCCGGCCACGATGTTCATCCCCGCCGTCTTGCTCCTGGCCGGCGCCGTCGCCACCGGCGTGTGGTCCGGTCTGCCCGGGCTCGCCGCGACCGCCGCGCACCGATTCACCGACTTCACCGGTTACTACGCGGCCGTATTCGGAACCGCGCGGCACCTCGGGTCCGTCGGCTCGTCCTCGCCTGAATGGTTCGATTATCTGTACGGCGCGGCGGCCACCGGGCTCGCGATCGTGTTGGCCGGGCTCGAGCTGTGGGGCGAGCGAGTGGTGCCGGGCTGGCGGCCGGCGCGGGCGGCGGGGGCCGCCGCCATTCGTCCCGTCCGCTCCTTGCACTCCGGACGGGTCGGCGACTACACGGCGGCCCTGGCGCTCGGGATCGGAGTCTTTGGGGCGCTGCTGGCGGCAACGCTGGCGTAGCGGAGGATTGCCGGCCGTCGGCCGCGCTCGGCGGATCTCAGCGCAGCCGGGTCTGGTCGAGCTTTCCGCACAGCTCGACCACCGACTCGAACACGGCGGCGGCGCCGGCCTCCTCGAGTTCGGCCGCGGCGAAGCCGCCGGTGAGCACGGCGATCGTCTTGACGCCGGCCTTCCCCGCCGCCTCGACGTCCCACGGAGTGTCCCCGACCATGATCGCGTCATCCGGAGAGGCACCGGCGCGCTCGAGCGCGGAGCTGACCAGGTCCGGCGCCGGCTTGGTCGACTCGACGTCGGCCGAGGTGGTCCACGCGTCCGCGAGCTCGCGGGCATCGAGCAGGTCGAGGTAGTGGTCGACCTCATCGGACTTGGCCGAGCTAGCCAGCACAACGGCATGACCGCGCTCCTTGAGCCGTTCGATCAGCTCACGCGACCCGTCCATCGGCTCGACCTCCCCGATGAACTGGAAGTAGAGCGTCTTCTCGGTGGCGCGGATCTCGTCGCCCTTTTCCTGCTCGGTCCGCTCATCGGTTAGCGCCCCGACCATCTGGTCGCCGCCCATCCCGAGGTGTCGATGGATGCGCCAGATCGGCAGGACGATGTCGTGCTGGCGGAAGGCCCGGAACCAGGCGATCGCATGGTGGTAGTTGGTGTCTACGAGCGTCCCGTCGATGTCGAGTATCGCGACGGACATGAAGCCACCGTTACCCGCTGATCTGCCAGGGACGCAAGAACGGGCCAGCCGGACGCTTTACTTAAGTATTTACTTGTGCTATGCTTGCATTCGTAAGCAAGAAAGGAGTAGCGAAATGGAGTCCAATATCACTCCCAATCCGCAGTCAACGCAGATTACGGTTGACGTCCCGGAGGACCGGGTGGCCGAGTTCCATGCGTTCTTCGCGCGTTTCCTGGCCGGGCCGGGTGCCCGCCGCCGTGGGCGCCACGGACGACACGGTCACGGTCACGGTCATCATGGCCGCGGTTGCGGGCACCGGCGCGAGCGCGCCGAGCAGCCCGAGCGCAGCGCCGAGACAAGCGCCGAGACGACCGAGATCTGATGGCCGACAAGCAGGTCACGGTGGCCGTCCCCGAGGAGAGGGTGCCGGAGTTCTACGCCTGGTTCGCCGCGTTTCTGGCGTCTGAGCCGGGCGCGGGATGGGCA
This sequence comes from Solirubrobacteraceae bacterium, assembly GCA_035502815.1. Taxonomy (GTDB): domain Bacteria; phylum Actinomycetota; class Thermoleophilia; order Solirubrobacterales; family Solirubrobacteraceae; genus Palsa-465. The sequence continues at coordinate 15,121 of DATJUA010000020.1, read as the reverse complement.
GGCACTCAGTCTCAAGGGGGGCGCGGGCGCCGTGGCCCGCGTGGCTCGCGCCGAAATCACGACGTCCACGCCTGGTCGGCCGATGACGCCGACCAGGCTGCGTGGCTCTACCGCAAGCTCGCGCCCCCTGCGCGTGAGCTGTTCGATCTGCTTGCCGAGAGCCCCGGCACCCGTGTCGGGGGCGAGCAGCTGGCGAAACGGCTGGACCTCGACAAGGGCTCGCACGGTGTTGCCGGCATCCTCGCCTGGCCCGGCCGATACTCGCGCCACCTGAACCGGGTGATGCCGATCGCGACCGCGGGCCGCGCGGACGGCGGCACCGACTACTACATGGATCCGGAGACCGCCGAGCTGTTCCGGACGGCACGCGAGCGTCCGTCCCGGCGTCTGTAGCTCCCGACTCAGATCTCCGCGAGGTCCTCGTCGCGCAGCGCCGGGGTCCCGGCGATCAGGACGGCCAGCCGAGCCTGGGTCGTCAATCGAGCAGGCGAGCGATCGGCCGCGGCCTGCGCTGCCACTCGGTCGAGGTCGAGCCGCCGGCTCGAGCCGACCACGATCGTGTTGCCGGTCCGGCCTCCCAGGGCCCACACGCGGGGATAGGCCGCCGACAGCCCGGCGGCGACCAGATACACCTCGCCGGCGGTGCGATCGTCGAGCACGTTGATCAGGGCCAACGGGGCCACCCGGGCCACATTCGAGAACGCCTCGACAGTGATCAGCCGGCGCGGCACCGTCGCCGAGACGAACGCGTCGATCGCCACTGCGTCCCAGGACGCCGCCGCTTGGCGGGCGACGAACGCACGTCCTTCGGCAACGCGCACTCGCAGTCCGGGCGTCCGGCGCAGGCCCAGATGCTCGCGGGCGAGAGCGAGCACGTCGGGATCGACCTCGCACACCTCCTGACGTCCTGGGTGGGCGGGGGCGGAGTCCTCGGCGGCGAGCGCTCGTGCCAAGGCGCAGGCGCCGCCGCCGACGTGGATCACCCGCCGCGCGCGCGCCACCTGGAGCACAATTCGCATCCAGCGCATGTAGTCGAACTCGAGGTGCGACGGATCGGCGAGATCGACGTAAGAGGCCTCCATCCCGGCCTGGATCAGCAGCCGCCCGGAGGGGTGCCGCCGATCGCGCTCGACGACGAGATCTCCTCGCTGAGCGACCACGGTCGGTGCGGTCCGAGCCCGGGCCATCGAACCCATAGGCTAAGGCGCGATGACCTCGGTCCGAGCCCCCGCCGTCCCGAAGCTGAACCTCGCCCGCGCCCGCCGGATCGCGCTGGCCGCCCAGGGCTTTGGCCGGCCGCGCCCCGCCCGGCCACCGAGCCTCAACCGGATCGCAGCCCTTGTCGGGCAGCTCGGGCTGCTCCAGCTCGACTCGGTCAACGTGTTCCTGCGCGCGCACTACATGCCGGTCTTCTCGCGCCTGGGGCCTTACGACCGCGCCCGCCTTGATCGGATTGCCGGGCACGGCACCGGCCGGATCGACCGTCGGCTCGTCGAGTACTGGGCCCACGAGGCGTCGCTGATCCCGGTCGAACTCCATGCGCTGTTTCGCTGGCGGATGGCCGACGTGGACCGCGAGGCATGGGGATCGATCTCGCGGATCGCTCGCGAGCAGCCCGAGCTGGTGGCGGAAACGCTCGAGCTGGTGCAGCGCGACGGCCCAGTTCGCGCTCGGGATTTGGCCCCCGCCCACCCGGTCCGGCCAGAGCCCCGGCCCGGCCACATGTGGAACTGGCACGAGGGCAAGGTCGCGCTCGAGCACCTGTTCTTCACCGGGCGAATCGGCGCGGCGCGCCGGGTCAACTTCGAGCGCCTGTACGACATGATCGAGCGGATCCTCCCGGCCGAGATCCTCGAGCAGCCGACGCCGACGCAGGAGGACGCCCAGCGCGAGCTCGTGCGGATCGCCGCCCGCGCGCTCGGTGTGGCCACCGAGCCCGATCTCGGCGACTACTTCCGGCTGCCTCGCCGCGACTCGAAGGCGCGCGTGATGGAGCTCGTGGCCGCCGGCGAGCTGATCCCGGTCGAGGTGGAGGGATGGACGGCGCCCGGATACCTGTGGCCCCTCGCGATCGCGCCGCGCAAGGTCAACGCCAGGGCGCTGGTCTCACCATTCGACCCCCTGATCTGGTTTCGCCAACGGACCGAGCGGCTGTTCGGCTTCCGCTACCGCATCGAGATCTACACGCCGGCAACCCAGCGGGTCCACGGCTACTACGTGCTGCCGTTTCTGCTCGGAGACCGTCTGGTGGCTCGGGTCGATCTCAAATCCGACCGGAGCCGTGGCGCTCTCCTCGTCCAGGGCGCGCACGCCGAGGAGGGAGCGGACCCGGGAGCCGTGGCGCATGCGCTGGCAGACGAGTTGCGCCTCGTCGCGAGCTGGCTCGGCCTCGAGGAGGTCGCCGTCGCACGGCGCGGCGACCTCGCCGCCGAGCTTGGTTGCGCCCTCAGCTGAGATAACCCGCCGCCTGCGGAGGCGTGCGCAAAGCGTTTAAAGGGCAGCCTTGAACCGAGATGTCTGACTCGAGGATCACCGCGGGTGTGATCTACAAGGCGGTGCTGCTTGCCTTCGGACTGGTGGTCGCCGCGATGATCTTCCGCGCTTTGACGAGCCTGGTGCTCGGGGTGCTGATCGTGGCGATCATCGCCGCCCCGCTCTCGGCCTTCGCCGACCTGCTCCAGCGGTGGCGCATTCCCCGGGCGATCGGGGCGATTCTCGGACTGCTGATCGGGCTGGCGGCGTTCGCGGGATTGGTGGCGCTCGTGGTCCCTGTCTTCACCCGCGAGGTCAATCACTTCGCGGCCTCGCTCCCGGCGATCGGCGATTCCCTCACCCGCCGGCTCGGCCACCTGACCGGATCCTCGCCCGCGCACATCACCGCGCAGGTCCAGAAGTTCGTCACCGGCTACACGCGCGACCCGGCCAAGCTGCTGGGACCGGCGGAGTCGATTGGCGCGAGTATCGCGGCGGCGGTAGCCGCCATCATCGTCGTCCTGCTGACCTCGCTCTACACGGCGATCCATCCCGACCCGCTGGTCAACGGGATGATCCGGCTCTTCCCGCCCGCGCGGCGGCCACACGTGCAGCACATCGTGGGCCGGCTGCGGACCGCCTACCTGGCCTGGCTGCGTGGACTGCTCGCGGGCATGCTGGTGCTTGGCGGGCTCACCTACCTGGGCCTGCAGCTGGTCGGACTGCGCTTCGCCGCGTTCTTCGCGGTGTTCACGGCGGTGGCGATGATCGTGCCCTACTTCGGTGCGCTGGCCAGCTCAATCCCGCCGATCCTGTTTGCCCTCACCGTCTCGACCCAGGAGGCCGTGTTGGTGGCGATCGTCTACATCCTGGCGCACCAGGTCGAGAGCAATCTGATCCAGCCTTTGGTCGTGGCTCGGACGGTGAAGCTCCATCCCGCGCTCGTCGCCATCGGGGTGGTCGCGGTGGAGCAGCTGTTCGGGTTTATCGGACTGCTCGTGGCCGTGCCACTCCTGGCCACCGTCACCATCCTGGTCGACGAGCTGTGGGTCAAGCCGCTCGAGCGCCGCGAGGGACGCGCGCCGGTCGAGCAGGTGCGCCGGTCGGTGTCCGAGGGGCTGGTGGTCAGAGCTAGGCGCTAAGGCGCCGCCGTCAGGCGCCGCCGACCATCCTCCAAGGCGCCGCCGTCAGGCGCCGCCGACCATCCCAACGAGCCGCAGCAGGTGTGCGCACTGCCTGCCCCGGGTAATCGCTAAGCATGGCCGACAGCGACCCGAAGCGAATCGCCGACGATCTCGAGCGAAAGGCACGCGACATGGAACGTCGCAGCGAGGAGTTGGGGCAGCGCACGGAGGAAGTCTCTCGGGAGTGGCAGCGAAAGCGCTCAGACCCCGGCGTGCCGGGCGCGCCGCCGCCCGAGGCGGGCGAAGAGGACGAGACGGACGACGGGTAGCCGAAGAATCGGGACCGGGATCGGGATGTTCACGCTTATCGTGGTCGTCGTCCCCGCGGCGATCGCTCTCTACTGGCTCCGCCACGGTCGGGCGGCCGCCCGCGGCGGCGAGCGCAACCCGTTTGCGGGCACCTACGCGTTGTTGCTCGCGTGCGTGGCGGTGCTCCTGCTCTACCTGACCTTCACGACGGAGCGCAAGGCGCACACCGTGGCCAGCGACGAGCATCCCTCGGTCGTGATCAAGGCCGTGCGCTCGAAGTGGGAGGAGTCGCGCTAAGGGCCTAAGGCTGGCTGTTTGCGCCGCTCATGTCGTGCTGGCGATCCGTCAGCACAATGCGCAGCAGCTCTGAGTGGTCGATCGACTCGGAGGCCACCTCGTCGGCGAGGTGGAGCATGCCCGCCTCGCCCATGTCGCGAAGCTCCTTGCCGGCGCCGGCGCGAAGCGGGCCGATCGTCAGCTCGAGCTGCTGCCCGCCGGCACTCAGCGCGAAGCTGACGCGGGCGCTGGAAGCGGTCGACTGGACATGCTCGGCAACCGTCCGCGTGAGCAGAAAGACGTCCGAGAACCGCTCGAGGGAGAACCGCGAGCGCGCGGTCAGCGCGCTCGTAAGCGGCTCGAGCACCTCACCGAGCAACACGGCCGGGAGCAACGTGACGACGACGTCACCCGAGAGGCCGCGCCGCCACGGCGTCCACGCCTCGAGGTCCTCGCTCTCCTCGAGCGCGAGCAGGAGATCGTCGCGGCGCGGATCGTGGCGAATGTCGAAGCTCATGCGCACCTCCGTGCCGCTCCCCGGCGCGGTCAGGAACTCGGCCCGGTCGGCCAGCGCGTTGATCAGCGGAAGGCCAACCCGGAGATGGTCGCCGGCGGGCCCCAGCTGCTGAAAGCCACCGCCCCAGTCGCGCACGCTCACCTCGATGCTCTCGACCAGGACGTCGACACGAACCGAGATCGCCCCGCTCTGGCCGCGGTAGGCATGGTCGACGGCGTTGTTGCAAGCTTCACTGACCGCGGTCTTCAGGTCGTCAACCAGCTCGGAGCGGATGGAGAACGGCTTCACGAGCACACCCAGCGCGGCACGCACGAGCCCCGCGCTGTCTGGGCGACTGTTCAGGCGCACGTTGAGGATCCCCGGCCGTCCCGAAACCATGCCGCAGTGATTCCCGGCGCGAGGGAAGCGGAAACGGCCCAAATGACCTGGGCTCAGCTGTGCCCCGCGATCAGCCGGTGGCGCGTGCGCCGCTGGCGACGCCGCCGCGGGTCGCCCCGAGTCGCGTGGCGGCCGGAATTCCGACCACCAGGCAGAGTATGCAGCCGATCAGCATCGCGCTGTGGACGGTCGAGGCGTCGGTGCCGCCCGCCAGCACTGCGCCGCCCAGGCCCGCACCGATGCCGGCGCCGAGCAGCCGACCGACGGACAGGATGGCGGAGGTTCGTCCGTGGGAAGCCAGCGGCGTCGCATTCAACGCCGCACGCGAGGTCGGCACGAACAGCATCCCCAGCCCGAGCCCAACGGGCACCAGCGGCAGGATCGTGACCAGGCTGGCGAGCGGCATACCCGGGATCGCGAGCACCGCGAGCCCTCCGGCCGCGAGGACGAACCCGAGCATCGCGGGCAGGCGCTCGCCGTGCTCGTCGACAAGTCGGCCCGTCAGCGGCGCCGCCGCGCCGACCAGCAGCGCGACGATTACCAGCGCGGCCGAGGCGCCAAGCGCGGAGAAGCCCGCCGATTTCTGGAGATACTGCGAGGCCAGGTAGAAGCAGCCGATCATGACGGCGAAGGTAAGCGCGGCGACCAGCGTGGCGGCCATCACCACGCGGTTGAGAGTCGGCGGCCTCTCGACGGCCTCCTCGCCGTGGAGCGTGGCCGGCATTTCACGGGCGATCGCCGCGGCGGCGATCAGCGCCAGCGGCACGAGCGCCCACCAGGCCGCGCGCCATCCCAGCGACACGGTCAGCAAACCACCGAGCAGTGGCCCCACGAGGTTCGAGACGCCGGCACTCGCGCCCCAGATCCCGAGCGCGCTGCCCCGGCGCTCGGGGGGAAACCCGCTGACGGCGCCGGCCAAAGCCGCGGGGCTGACCAAGCCGGCACCCACGCCCTGCACTACCCGGGTGGCGATCAGCGCGCCAATGCTAGACGTGAGCGCGCCGGCCCCGGCGCCGATGCCGAACAGCGCGAGGCCCACGAGCGAGCACCGGCGCGCCCCGAAGCGGTCGACGAGCGCTCCTCCGGGGAGCAGGACGATCGCGTAGGCGCCGAAGTACGCGCTCAGCACGACCGCCGTCGACGCGCTCGACACGTGCAGGCCGCGCGCCACCGAGGGCAGCGCCACCGTGATCAGCGTGCCGTCGAGCTGGAGAAGCGCCGCGGCACCGGTGCACGCGAACAGCCTCGTCCACGCCTCCCGCGAGACCTCGCCACCCGAGCTGGAACTGCGAGATCGGGAGTGGCGACGCATCGCGAAGCCACAATAGCGGCGCCCGCGCGGACGGTTCCGCGCGGGCACCCAGGTACGTCCGGAGCGACTGCGTCGCTTACGACGTCTTGCGTTCGAGGTTCGCTACCTCTTGCGCCTTGCGGTCGGCCTTCTCCTGGTCGCGCGAGAGCTCGTCCTTGGCCTCGCCCTTGCGCTCCTCCTGCTTGCCCTGCCGGCGCAGGTCGGAGTCGCCGGCCACGTCGCCCGCAGCCTGCTTGATCTTGCCCGACACCTTGTCTGTGAGACCCATGTCCTGACTCCTCTCGTTGTCAGTCGGGGTATGGCGCCGCCGTCAGGCGCCGCCGACCCATGTCATTGCCCCGGCCCTGTCTCGTCTGGTTACCCGCTTGGGATCCCCTGACACCTCGGTGTCCGAGCGCCGGCTACCCGGGTAGTTGCTCATGCGTGAGCCAGCACGAATACCCCCCGATCGGCGACTACGCGCTGATCGGCGACTGCCACAGCGCCGCCCTCCTCTCACGCGACGGCTCGATCGACTGGTGCTGCCTGCCACGATTCGACTCCGGCAGTGCCTTCGGCCGCCTGCTCGACCGCGAGCGCGGCGGACACTGCTGCGTCCAGCCCGCTGGCGACGGACCGTGGGACTACGTCCGCGCCTACCTCGACGACACGCTCGTGCTCGAGACGACGCTGCTCGGGCCGACGGGGGAGGCCAGGCTACTCGACTGCTTCACGATCCACGGCGGTCCCGAGCACAGCAAGCAGCGGCAAATCCTTCGGGTCGTCGAGGGTCTGCGCGGGTCCGTGGAGCTGGTGGTCCAGGTGGCGCCGCGCTTTGACTATGGCCAGGTCCGGCCTTGGATCCGCCGGCACGGGCGTCGCCTGCACTCAACGATCGGCGGCAACGACGCGCTGCTCGTCTACTGCGATCAGGAGCTTGAGGAGGATCCCCGGCACGAGCTGGCTGGCGGCTTCACGGTCGGGCCCGGTGACCGCGTGCGCCTCGCCCTGACCTCCTGCGCGCCCGAGCACATCGATGCCGAACCGCCCGAGGCTCCCGATCCGCGTGCCCTCGACGCGCTGCTCGAAGAGACGGTCGACTGGTGGCGGGACTGGGCCAGGTCGCTGCGACTGGAGTCTCGCGACGAGCCCGCGGCGCGCCGCTCGGGGATCGTGCTCAAGGCCCTCACGTACGCACCGACCGGGGCCGTGGCGGCGGCTCCCACCACGTCGCTGCCCGAGGCGATCGGGGGCCCCCGCAACTGGGACTACCGTTACGCCTGGGTCCGCGATTCGAGCTTCAGCTCGCGGGCGCTCTCTGAGCTGGGCGCGGTCGAGGAGGCCGATGCCTTCCGTGCCTTCATCATGCGTTCGGCGGCCGGCCACGCGGGCGACCTCCAGGTCGTCTACGGCGTGGGTGGCGAGCGGCGGCTGCGCGGCGACGTCGTCGAAGAGCTCGAGGGCTACCGCGAGTCGGCGCCGGTCCAGCTCGGCAACGCCGCCGCCGAGCAACTCCAGCTCGACGCCTACGGTGAACTCGTCAACCTGACCTGGCGCTGGCACCGGCGCGGCCACTCGCCCAGCGACGACGACTGGCGGTTTCTCGTCTCGCTCATCGACCACGCCGCCGAGCGGTGGTCGGACCCGGACAAGGGGATCTGGGAATGGGCCGGGGAACCCCGGCACTTCGTCCACTCCAAGGCCCTGTGCTGGTCAGCGCTCGATCGCGGGATCCGGCTGGCCGACGAGTGCATGCGACGCGCCCCGGTCCGGCGCTGGAAGCAGGCCCGTGACGAGGTGCACGACGCGATTGAGCGCGACGGCTACGACGCAGAGCGCGGCGTCTACGTGCAGGCGTTCGGCCGGCCCGAGCTGGATGCCGCCCTGCTGCTGCTCCCGAGCGTCGAGTATGTCGCCTGGGACGACGAGCGCATGCAGCGCACGGTCACCGCCGTCCGCAAGGAGCTCGACGCGGGCGACGGGCTCCTGTACCGCTATCGATGCGAGGATGGGCTCGAGGGTGAGGAGGGCGCGTTTTTGCCCTGCTCGTTCTGGTTGGCCGAGTGCCTGGCGCGCGGCGGCGATCTCGGCGAGGCGCGCGTGGTGTTCGATCAGGCCGTCGCCCGCGGCAACGATCTCGGGCTGTTCTCCGAGGAGGTCGACCCGAAGTCGGGCGAGCTCCTCGGCAACTTCCCGCAAGGGCTGACCCACCTCGCCCACATCGACGCGGCCGTGGCGATGCGAGAGGCACAGGACCGTCTGTAGGTGTGCTGACCGTGCCCGTTAGTGCCAACGGCAACCGGGTACGGGCAAGGTAGGAGGCTCCGAGGCGGGCAGACGAGAAAGGAACGAGAGCGCATGACTGCAACGGTTGGGGACTATCTGCTGGAGCGCCTCACGACGTGGGGCATCCGGCGCATCTACGGCTACCCAGGTGACGGGATCAACGGGATCCTGGGCGCGTTTGAGCGTTCGAGCAACGGAAACAAAGATCTCGGCCGGCCTGAATTCATCCAGGTCCGCCACGAGGAAATGGCCGCGTTCATGGCGTGCGCGCACGCCAAGTTCACCGGCGAGCTCGGCGTCTGCCTGGCCACGTCCGGCCCCGGCGCCGTCCATCTCCTCAACGGGCTTTACGACGCCAAGCTCGACCACCAGCCCGTGCTCGCGATCGTCGGCCAGCAGGCCCGCGCGGGCCTGGGTGGCAACTTCCAGCAGGAGATAGATCTCCAGAGCCTGTTCAAGGACGTCGCGCACGAGTACGTCGAGATGGCCATGGTGCCGGCCCAGATCCGCCACCTGGTCGACCGCGCGTGTCGGATCGCGCTGGCTGAGCGCACCGTCACCGCGCTGATCATCCCCAACGACCTGCAGGAGGCCGACGCGGTCCCCACGCCGCCGAACAAGCACGGCACGGTGCACTCCGGACCCGGTTACCAGCGCCCGCGCGTGGTGCCCGCCGACGGCGACCTGGAGCGCGCGGCCGCTGCCCTGAACGCCGGCAGCAAGGTCGCCATGCTCGTCGGCCAGGGCGCGCTGCACGCCTCCGACGAGGTGGCCGAGACCGCCGACGTGCTCGGCGCCGGCGTGGCCAAGGCGCTGCTCGGAAAGGCAGTGCTCCCCGACGATCTTCCGTTCGTGACCGGCTCGATCGGACTGCTCGGAACCAAGCCGAGCTGGACGCTGATGCAGGAGTGCGACACGCTCTTGATGGTTGGCTCGAGCTTCCCCTACTCGGAGTTCCTTCCCGAGGAGGGCAAGGCGCGCGGCGTCCAGATCGACATCGACGGCAAGATGCTCGGGATCCGCTACCCGATGGAGGTCAACCTGGTCGGCGACAGCGCCGAGACGCTGCGCGCGCTGATCCCGCGGCTCGAGCGCAAGCAGGATCGCGCCTGGCGGGACAAGATCGAGGGCGAGGTCGCGGAGTGGTGGAAGCTGATCCAGGATCGGGCCCAGCTCAGCGCCGATCCGGTCAATCCGCAGCTCGTCTTCCACGAGCTGTCCAAGCGCCTCCCCGATGGCGCAATCCTGTGCTCGGACTCAGGCTCAGCCGCCAACTGGTACGCCCGCGACGTCAGGTTGCGAAAGGGCATGATGGCGTCGCTGTCGGGCACGTTGGCCACGATGGGGCCAGGCGTCCCGTACGCGATCGCCGCCAAGTTCGCGCATCCGAGCCGGCCTGTCGTGGCGCTGGTGGGCGACGGCGCCATGCAGATGAACGGGATCAACGAGCTGATTACGATCGCCAAGTACCGCCACCTGTGGCCCGACCAGCGGCTCGTCGTGATGGTGCTCAACAACCGCGACCTCAACCAGGTCACGTGGGAGCAGCGCGCGATGGAGGGCAATCCGAAGTTCGAGGGCTCGCAGGACCTGCCCGATTTCCCGTACGCGCGCTACGCCGAGCTCGTCGGCCTCAAGGGCATTCGAGTGCAGACGCCCGATCAGGTCGCCCCCGCTTGGGACGAGGCACTGAACGCCGACCGGCCGGTCGTGTACGAGGCAGTGACCGATCCGGAGGTCCCGCCGTTGCCGCCACACATCACGATCGAACAGGCCAAGGCGCTGAGCTCGGCGCTGCTGGCGGGCGACCCGGACGCCGGACGAATCGTCAGGCAGTCGTTCTCGCAGAAGCTCCAGGAGTTCCTGCCCGGCCGATGAGCACGACGACCCGCACCGAGGTCGCGGTCGACGAGCTGGAGGTCGGGGCCTACACGATCCCGACCGATCAGCCCGAGGCCGACGGTACGCTCGCCTGGGACTCGACCACGCTGGTCCTCGTGCACGCCCACGGAGGCGGCGAGGTCGGGCTCGGGTACACGTATGCCGATGTCTCGACGGCGAAGCTGATCGACTCGAAGCTGGGTCGCATCGTCGGCGGCTGCGACGCCCTGTCTCCCCAGGCGGCTTGGGAGCGGATGGTGGAGCAGACCCGCAACCTCGGCCGGCCCGGGATCACCTCGATGGCAATCGCGGCGGTGGACACCGCACTGTGGGATCTGAAGGCACGCGTGCTCGGTGTCCCGCTCTGCAAACTGCTCGGGATGGCCCACGAGCGCGTTCCGGTGTACGGCTCGGGCGGGTTCACCGCCTATTCGGACGAGCGCCTGGCCGCGCAGCTCGCCGAATGGGTCGAGCAGGGCATCCCGCGCGTGAAGATGAAGGTGGGGTCCGAGCCGGACCGAGATCCCGAGCGGGTCAAGGTAGCTCGCACGGCGATTGGCCCGAACGCTCGCCTGTTCGTCGACGCCAACGGGGCATACACGCGCAAGCAGGCCCTCGACCTGGCCGGGCGGTTCGCAGAGGACGCGCGCGTGAGCTGGTTCGAGGAACCCGTCTCCTCCGAGGACCTGGAAGGGCTGCGCCTGTTGCGCGACCGGGCACCGGCCGGCATGGAGATCGCCGCCGGTGAGTACGGCGACGACGCGCCGTACTTCCGGCGCATGATCGAGGCGCGCGCGGTCGACGTGCTCCAGGCCGACGTGACCCGCTGCGGCGGCATCACCGAACTGCTGCGCGTGGGCGCGCTTTGCCGCGCCCACAACCTGCCGCTCTCGCTGCACTGTGGGCCGGCTATCCACCTGCACCCGGCCACGGCGATCGAGCAGTTCATCCACCTCGAGTACTTCCATGACCACGTCCGGATCGAGCACATGCTGTTCGACGGGGTGATCGACCCGCGGGACGGAGATCTCGTCCCCGCCCTCGATCGGCCCGGGAACGGGCTCGAGCTCAAACGAGCGGATGCGGAGCGCCATGCGGCTTAAGCAAAAGGTGGGCGGCACCTCGCGGCGGGGCCTTACTGGCTGGTGGGATAACGTCCGGAGCGGCCGGTTGCAGCGCACGCTCGCCGCGGCCACCGCGTTCAGCGCGCTCCCGCTGGGGCTCGAGATCTACTTCGAGCACTTCCGCGGGTCGTTCGGCGACAAGTGGATGTGGACGCCCGTCGTACTCTCCCCGGCGCTCACCGCCGCCGGCGTGGCCGGGTTTCGCTCCGAGCGCGCGGCGCGGACGTGGCTGCCGGCGCTGTCGGCGCTCTACTGCCTGGACGGCGTGATTGGCGTAGTCACCCACGTGCGCGGCGTCGCGCGCAAGCCCGCTGGATTCGACGAACCGCTGTTCAACATCGTAATGGGGCCGCCCTTGCTCGCGCCCGGTTCACTCGCGCTCGTCGGCGGGCTTGGCGTGGCCGCCGCCGCCTTTGGCCGCGAGCACTGATGCTGTCCGGCGATCCCCCGCATCAGCGAAACGGCGTCACGCCGCAGATGCGCGGCCGCTACCCGGACTTCAACGTGCTGGACGAGGTCGACCACTGGGATGAGGTCACGCGCCGGGTGGTGCTCGGGCGGATCGAGAACGTTCCCCCGATTCGCTTCTTCACGAGCGAGGAGGCGGCCACGCTCGGCGCGTTCTGCGACGTCCTCCTGGCCCAGGACGCCGAGCCGAAGATCCCGGTGCTCAACATGGTCGACGCAAAGCTGTTCGCCGGCGAGCTCGACGGCTTTCGCTTCGCCGACATGCCTGACGATCGGGACACCTGGCGCCGGGTCGCGGCGGGACTCGACGCCGCCGCCGTGGGCCGCGGGTCGATCGACTTCGCCGGCGCCTCGTGGGAGATCCAAAACCGGATCGTCGAGGCGTTCGCCGCGGGCGACCTGCACGGCCGCGTGTGGGACGAGCTGCCGCCCAGCCGGGCCTGGAAGGTCGTGACGCGCGGCGCACTCAGCGCGTTCTACTCGCATCCTTGGGCGTGGAATGAGATCGGGTTCGGCGGCCCCGCCTACCCGCGCGGCTACGCCCGCATGGGCGTCGGCCAGCGCGAGAGCTGGGAGCGCGGATGAGCCTCCGGCACGAGCTGCGCACGCTGCTGCGGGGCGCGGTCGGCCCGCCCGACAACGACTCGGCGTTCCTGCTCGACGTCCACCGCCGGGCGGTGCCCCAGGAGCGGATGGCGCGCTACGACGAGTCCGTTCCGGTCGACCTGGTGATCGTGGGCGCCGGCGCGGGCGGCGCCACGCTGGCTCAGCGCCTTGCCCGCCGGGGGTGGAAGGTCGTCGTGTTCGACGCCGGCCCGTTCTGGGACCCCGACGCCGACTGGGTCTCCGACGAGGCCGGCGCGCACAAGCTGTACTGGACCGAAGAGCGGGTCACGGGCGGCGCGGACCCGGTTGAGCTCGGCAAGAACAACTCGGGCCGGGGGGTGGGCGGATCGATGGTCCACTATGCCGGCTACTGCCCGCGCTTTCACCCCTCCGACTTCGAGGTGCATACGCGCGACGGCGTGGGGCAGGACTGGCCGATCTCATACTCCGATCTGAAGCCGCACTACGAACGGCTCGAGCTCGAGCTGCCCGTGGCCGGCGACTACTGGCCGTGGGGTGACCCGCACCGGTATCCGCACACGCCCCACCCGATCGCGGGCGGCGCCGACGCCGCCCGCGGCGGCGCACGCAAGCTCGGAATCGAGATGCGCGTCGGCCCCGTGGGGATCACGAACGGCGCGTTCGGCAACCGGCCGCACTGCATCTATCGCGGCTTCTGCCTGCAGGGCTGCAAGGTGAATGCCAAGGCCTCGCCCCTGGTCACGCACGTCCCGGACGCGATCGAGCACGGAGCCGAGATTCGCCCGAACTGCATGGTCACCCGCGTGGAGCTCGACGAGTCCAGCGGCCGGGTCACCGGCGTGCGCTACATCCGAGACGGCCGGGAGCGCGTGCAACGAGCCGACGCGGTGGCGGTGGCGGGCTATTCGATCGAGACGCCGCGGCTGCTGTTGAACTCAACGAGCGCTCGCTTCCCCCACGGCCTGGCCAACAACAGCGACCAGGTGGGGCGGTGCGTGATGGTCCAGGGCGCTCCGCAGGTGGCGGGGCGATTTCCCGAGGAGATGCGGATGTACAAGGCACCGCCGCCCGAGATCTCTTCCGAGCAGTTCTACGAGACCGACGCGCGCCGCGGCTTCGCCCGCGGCTTCTCGATCCAGACCGTCGGCCCGCTGCCGATCGAGCACGCCCAGCACGTCATCGGCCACGGACATTGGGGGCGGGCGTTACGCGAGTACATGCGCGACTACAACCACTGGTACACGCTGGGGATCCTGTCCGAGCTGCTGCCCCGGCCCGACAATCGGGTCACGGTGGCGGGCGACGTCACCGACCAGCATGGAATTCCGGTGGCGCGGATGGACTACTCGCAATGCGAGAACGACCGCAAGAACATCGCGTACGGCAAGCAGACGCTGCACGACATCTTTGACGCCGCGGGAGCGCAGGACGTGCTTGCCGTGGACCGCTACGCCCACCTGGTCGGCGGCTGCCGGATGGGTTCGCACCCCGAGCACAGCGTGGTCGATTCCGAGCACCGCTGCTGGGAGGTGCCCAACCTGTTCATCGCCGACGGCAGCGTTATGCCGACCCAGGGCTCGGCCAACCCGGCGCTGACCATCATGGCCCTCTCCTCCCGGCTGGCCGAGCGGCTTCAGCTCAAGCGGACCGGCTCCTCAGCAGAGCAGCGGCCGCCCCAGTCGCGACGGTCGCGGCGACTCCCGATGCGAGTCGGTGGCGGCTGAGCCACGCCTGGGCGCTGCGCGGGTGGGCCTGATCGTCGAACCCGCCGTGTGCTCCCTCGTCGTGGTCGTCATCGACGGGCGCGAACAGGTTCGCAGCCGCGGTCCCGTCGAACGGCTCCTTGGTCTGCTGGCCGTCGACCGCCGTGCGCGCCAGGTAGCGCTCGGCCAGCCACGGCGCGAGCTTGTTACCGACGATCGTGTAGACGGTGGGGAATCCCACGTAGAGCTCGCGCCGGCGATGGTGGGCGGCCCAATAGATCGCGCGGGCGGCAACCTCGGGCTCGTAGATCGGCGGGACGGGCATCGGGTGGCGCGGCATCTTGCTCAGGCAGTGGTCGAACTGCGGCGTGTTCATCCCAGGAAGCTGAACCATCGTCACGTGCACCTTGCTCCCGCGATGACGCAGCTCGCAGCGCAGCGACTCGAACATCCCCTTCATCGCGTGCTTGGCGCCGCAATAGGGCGCCTGGAGGGGGATTCCGCGGTAGGCGAGCGCCGACCCGACCTGGACGATCGTGCCGCGGTCGCGCGGGAGCATGCGCTCGAGCGCCACCTTCGTCCCCCACACGGCGCCCAGGTAGGTGACCCGGGTAGCCCGCTCGAACTCGCTCGGTTCGATGTCGTCGATGAAGGCGAATACGGTGGTCATCGTGTTGTTGACCCACACGTCGATCGGGCCGAGG
>DATJUA010000019.1:0-68528 GCA_035502815.1 Solirubrobacteraceae bacterium | reverse complement strand
CATCAACATCGGGAAGAACCGCCCGATCTCCGTCGCCGCGATCAACACCGACTTATAACCACCAATATTCGCCTGACTCGACAAAGCATCCATCGACTGCGCCCGGCTGATCCGCGGAATCGCCTCCATCGCGAAACTCGTGACGCCGGTCTGGGCGATCGAGCGGATCGCCTCCCCGGCGGTCAGCGGCTGGAGGAACCCGATCAGGACGCCGTCGGAGCTAAGGCGCCCGATCTCGTCCGCAGACGGCAACGCCACCTTCACGACGACGTCGGCCTCGTACGGGCCGGTGGGGTCCTCGACCATCCGCGTGCCCGCCTCCTCGTACTGCGCGTCGGGGATCAGCGCGCCGGCGCCCGCGCCCCGCTCCACGACCACCTCGAGCCCACGCTCGCCGCCGGCGAGCTTGCGCACGACCTCCGGGACGAGCGCCACCCGGTGCTCACCGTCCGCGGTCTCCTTGGGGACTCCGATCCGCATTTGGGACGCGGGAGGGTATCGGCTTTGAATTTGAACGGCGGCGGCTTCGCCGGCGCCTCAGCCCTGACCGAGCGGCGCTAGCGTCAGCGCGGTGAGGATCCCGGCGTAGGTAATGAGCCGGTCGACGGCCCGTGTCGCGGGCGTGCGCACGCTAACACGCCGAGCCGGGACCGACGGCACGTGACCTGTGCGATGACTCACAGTGACTTTCGGCGACGCGCGCCGACGCGTCGCGCGGGCGGCTGCATGGTTGACCGGCGCGGCAGGCGAGAGTGGCACCGGAGCGAGCGGGAGCGGCTTGCCCTCCAACGCCATCAGCGCCTCACCAGTCACCCACGTCGGCGTCTCATCCATCCCGCGCGAGTAGCGAACGTGGCCGTCACCGGCGACCAGCGAGCGCAAGTAGTCAATCGGCGACGGCGAGCCGCGGCGGTGCAGCGACCCGGGGTCGACGCCGGCCGCGATCAGACCCTGAACCGCGAACGCCGTCGACTGCGCGTTTGACCCCGATCCGGGCTGGCTCGGGAACCCGCCGTCTGAGTCCTGCTGGGCACGGATGTACCGGACCGCGCGGGACCGAGCGCGCGACGCGCCCGCCGCGCCGTCACCGGCCAACGCCTCGAGCGCGGCGCCCGTGTCGTCGACGTCACTCGACCCTCCGCGCGTCGCGTAGTTGAACCCGCCGTCGGAGTCCTCCTGGCGTACCAGCCAGGCCAGGCTGTCTCCGGGCAGCGCGACGTCGGCCGCTCGCAGCGCCAGGATCGCGAACGCGGTCAGGTTGGTTTGATCGGACACCGACCCGTTGCGGCCGACATCGGCCTCGAGCGCGCTCACCAGGTTGCGCCCACCGAAGCTCTCGGCCGAGAGGCCCGCCGCGCGGACGACGAGGATCGTGCGCTCGATCGATCCGGGGTCGGTGTTCGCGGCGAGGCCGGACTCGATGTAGTCGATCACGCTGTGACCGTCGCGCTGGATCTCCTGCGGGTTCTCGCCGGTGGCGGCCAGCCCGAGCGCGGCCCAGCCGGCGTACAGCTGATCTGAGGACTGACCCAGCGCCGAGCCGAAGCCGCCGTCGGAATTCTGGGCGCTCAGCAGGTAGCCCGCCGGTGTCTCGGCCGCGCGGGCGACGGCGGGACCCGCCCCGACCAAGCCTGGCTGGCCGGCCAGCCAGCCCACGACGGAGACGACGACCAGGACGAGCACGACGGGCTGCCACGTCACCTGGAGCCGCATCGTGAACCGGCTGAGTGACCGGATCAGCGCCGGCCCCAGCGCCAGTGCAAACACCAGGCACCCGGCGGCGTGAATGCAGTCGAACCCGATCCCCTTGCCCACGTAGACCCCGAGCGCACCGAGGCTGTGGTCGCTGTAGGTGACCCAGTCCCCGAAGTCCTGGAGCGCGGTGAACCCGAACCCGACCACGGTGCACACGATCGCGAGTGGCCACCGGCCGATGGTCCGCCGGCGACCGATCACGAGCGCCAGCCCGGCCCCGATCAGTCCGGTGACGCCCCACCCGGCCATCTGCCAGGGCGTCCAGGGGCCCTGCCCGAAGAAGAAGTTCGAGGCGAGCGCGGACAGTGCTCCGACGGCGAACCCGGGGCCGCCGCCGAGCGCATAACCGGACACGAGCACGATGTCGGTCGTCGGCTTGACGTTGGGGAACGCGGCGAAGGCGATCCGGCCGAGGGCCCCGAAGGCGGCGAGCGTCCCCACCAGCGCGACGATCCGCGCATCGGGCCGCGTGCGCTCATACCAGGCGAAGCCGAGGGCGAGTGCCACCGCGAGGACCCCGAACGCGCCGAGCTGCCAGGTCACGCTCCGACCTCGCTCCCGCTCACCAGCGATCCCGACACGAGCGCGACCCCGTCCTGGGGGCGCAGCACCCCGCCGGCGCCACCGAGGATGCGCGCCGTCTCGGTGGCGAAGTAGGTGCCGCCGGCGAGCACCTCGCTCGGCAACCCGTCGGCAATCGGAGCGCCGTCGGCCAGCAGGATCACCCGCTGGGCGAACGCGGCGACGAACTCCGGGTCGTGGGTCGCGACGAGCACGGCGGCATCGAGCTCGCACAGGAGCGCGGCGAGCTCGTCCTTGCGCCGGCGGTCCATGCCGCGCGTCGGCTCGTCGAGGCACACGACGGCAGCTTTTTGATTGAGATCCCCGCCCACCCCGTCGAGCACGATCGCCAGGGCCAGGCGCTGCTTCTCCCCGCCCGACAGGTCGCGGGGATGGCGCCGGGCGTAGGCGGCGTCGCCGAGCCCGACGGTGGCCAGCGCCGCGGGCGATGCCTCGAGCTCAACCCGGTCGTGGATCAGGTAATCGGTGGGGTTCTGGAGCAGCAGCGCGACCCGGCCGGTGCTGCGCACCTTGCCCCGGGTGGGACGCATCAGGCCGGCGGCGTGACGCAGCAGCGTCGACTTGCCGGCGCCGTTGCGTCCCATCAGCGCGACTCGCTCACCGGCGCGGACCGACACCGAGACGCTGCGGAGAATGGTCGGTCCCCGGTCGACCTCGTACCAGACCCGATCGAGCTCGAGCGCGCTGTCGTCGGCGCGCCGCCTTCGCCCCGGGCCCCGCGTCTCGGGGGCGCCGGTATCGGACCTGCTCACCGCGCGGTCTGGGAGCAGACCGGCTGCCCGCAGCGCGGAACGGCCGGCCTTGACCCCGGCCACCGGAGCGAGCCCGAGCCCCGACAGCAGGTGCGCGCCGGGGGTCGCGAGCTCCGGTGCGGCGACCGAGGCCCAGTCGAGGAACTCGCCGGGGGTTCCGTCGCACGCCACCCGGCCGCCGCGCATTCCGATCGCCCGATCGGCGAACGGCAGGCAGCGCTCGAGTCGGTGCTCGGCGAGCACGATCGCCGTATCGAAATCCTCGCCCAGCCGCCGCAGCAGCGTGATCAACTCGTCTCCGGCCACCGGGTCGAGCTGCGAAGTCGGCTCATCGAGCACGATCAGGCGGGGCTGGCCGACGAGCGCGGCCCCGAGCGCGACACGCTGAAGCTCGCCGCCGGACAGCTCCGAGGTGAGGCGCTCGAGCAGGTGCCCGATGCCGAGGGCCAGAGCCACCTCCTCCACGCCTCGCGCCACGGCCGGGCCCGGCTCGCTCCGGTTCTCGAGCGGGAGCGCGAGCTCGGCCCGCACCGTGCCCATGACGACCTGGGTCTCGGGATCCTGGAACAGCGTCCCAACGGCACCGGCCAGGTCACCGGGGCCGTGCTCGCGCGTGTCCATTCCCGCCACGATCGCCCGCCCGGCGAACTCGCCCCCGTGGAAGTGCGGAACGAGCCCGTTGGCGACCCGCAGCAGCGTCGACTTGCCCGATCCCGAGGCGCCGGCCAGCACGACGAGCTCGCCGGGCCCGATCTCGACCGAGACGTCCTCGAGCGCCGGCGCCGCGGCGCCGGGATATGAGTAGGTGACGTGTTCGAGGGAGAGGACCGTCATTCGATCCCCTTCCGATCGGCGAACGGAAGCAGCGCGCAGGCGAGCAGGGCCGCCGCGAGCAACGCGCCGCCCACGCCGACCGGCGCGTGCAACGCAGGATCCGACGAGAAGCGGGCCCACCCGACCAGGCGCCCGCCGATCGCGAGCACGGGAATCCCCACGCCGGCCGCTGCGAAGGCCAGGTCGTGGCGCGAGTACGGCCGTTGCCGCTCCCACCCGCGCCGGGGACGCTGCGCGGCGGCGTATCCACGCACCTCGAGCGCCGCGGCCACGTCGAGCGCGCGATCGAGCACGCCGCTGGTCGCCGCACGCATGAGCGCGCCGCGCGAGGGCGGCCGTCCCGGCCGGCAGCGCTGCGCGTCCGCCAGCCGCCGCGCGTCGCGTGCGAGCACCGGCACCATGCGCGTGGCGAGCGTCGCCGTGAGCGCCGAGTGAAACGAGAAGCGCCGGAACAGCCGCAGCACCTCATCGGGGTCGACCGCGGCCGTGTACAGGGCTCCGCACAGGATCAGCTCGACCGCGCGCAGCCCGAGCACGGCGCCGGCGACCGTCGCCTCGAGCGTGACGTCCACCTGACCGAACACGGGCCAGTTGCCCAGGCGGGCGATCACAGTCAGCCCGTCGCGGACGACAATCGCGTTGACGACCATCACGAGCAGTCCGAGCGGCAGTGCGAACAGCGCCGCCCGGCGAATCTGGGGCCAGACTCCGGCCCCTACGGCCGCGCCCACGAGCGCCAACGCGACCGCTGCGAGCGCGAGCGGGGCCGAAAGCACGAGCGCGGCGATCGCCAGACCGGCGCAGTAGGCGCACGTCGCACCGGCCCGCGCGGCGTGCATCGGGCTGGCGCGGCGGCGGTAGATCACGACGACGGCTCGAGCGGCACGGGAAGCACGGTCTGACCCTGCACTGCCACCGCGAAGTGGTAATCCAGCCGCGCCGGCGTCAGCGCCGCGGCGGCCGCAGACACCCCCGCAGCGTCGGTCCCGGTGACGATCCACACCGGTGCCGTGGAGCTGTTGCCGATGGCCGCGACCAGCCCGGCAGCGCCACCGAGCGTGCGGGCCACCTGCGCGTGCGGGTTGAGCAGTTCAAGGGCGCTGCCGTTGGTGCCCGCGAACCGGGCGTAGATCCCGCTCGAGTCCGGGCCGTGCTCGATCTCGGACGCGTCGAACTGACCCTGAATGTCCCGCCACGTCCCCACGACCACGGCCAGCGAGTCGGTCCCCGAGCCTCCCGCACCGAGCGCCTGGCTCGCCACCTTCACCCCGATTGCGTCCAGCTGCGAGGTCACCTTCTGACACGCCGCGGTGGTGTCCGAGGCGCATTCGAGCGTCGTGGGGTAGCGGCGACCATCGATCCCGTGCACGAACGGCTCGGGATATGAGCCGACGACCGCGGGGATCGAATCGGTCGCGCTCCAGTCGTGTAGATCCCACCAGATCCGGTCTCCCTTGTGCACGCTGGTACCGGCCGCGCCGAGCGGTGCCTCGATCCCGTTCACGTAGTAGAACCAGTCGCGCCGGTCGGAGGTGCCGCTGAACCCGTCGATCGACTCGACGAACCCGCCGCCGTACCGGGTGGTGATCCGGAACGAGCGCTCGAGCATGCGCATCACCGTCTGGGAGCCGGACACCTGACGCTCGGTCACCGAGCCGACCGGGACCGACCCGAAGTCACGGGTGACGGTCAGCGCGACGTCCGAGGTGCCCTTGCCGGCACCCAGGCCGCACCCGGCGAGCGCGAACGCGACCGCGATCGCACTCGCCAGGGCTGCAACCTTCAGGGCCATCGAGCGGCAGTCGCGGCGGCGGCTAGCCCTTCGCGACCTTGAACAGGAGCTTCTCGCCGGCCTTGAGCTTCACCGCGCAAACGCCCACGCTCGCGGCCTTGCCGTTCACGTAGAACGCCCAGTAGTCACTTCCCTTCGGCTTCACGCCGTCGATCGAGGTCACGAGGAGGTCGCCGTACTCCGAGTAGTACTTCCCGACCCACTTGCCGTGTGTGGCGGCATCGAGAGCGCCCAACGCGCTGCTGCCGGAGCATTTGCCCTTCGGCGTCCGGTCCTTGGTGATCCAGCCTTTCTCGCCGTGTACGGTCGCGTCGGTGAGCGTTTTGGTCCCGTTCTTGACCTGCACGGTCACCGATGGACCCGACGTTGCGGCGAGCGCTACGCCCGAGCCGGCGACGGCCATGACGATCGCTCCAATCAGAGCGACAACGGTCTTGCGATGCACTGAGGGCCACCCCTTTCCACGAGGGCTGTTGGCTTTGCGGTCGGAAGCTGGTCTCCTGGCTCTCGGGCCTACCGGTCGCGCCTTCCCAGTCGACCCGGCGTCGACCAGTGGCGTGCAAAGCGACCGGCGTCCCCGATCACAGTGGCGGGTCCGCGCCGGATTCCAACCGGCTTCCCATCGCCACCGACCTTGAACGACGCTGATCGTACCGCGGACAGGGATTTTGTCGGCGGCGCCTGACGGCGGCGCCTTGGCCACCCGTCAGCCGGAGGCGCTAGGTTGCGACGCTCCATGCCCGGCGATGCCGATCCAAGAAGCTACGGAGCGACGTTCGACACCGTCGCGGCCGAGTACGACCGCAGGCGTCCGACGTACCCGGACGAGCTCATCGAGCGTGCCTTCGAGCTCGGCGGCCTGGTGGCCGGCGATCGCGTGCTCGAGATCGGGTGCGGCACCGGACAGCTCACGCGCAGCCTCGTGGCGCGCGGGCTGCACGTGACGGCGGTCGATCCGGGCGCCAACCTGATCGAGTTGGCGCGCCGCGGTTTGGACGGCCCCGGCCGGGTCGAATTCGTCAACGGCCGGTACGAGGACATCTCGGTGGAGGGCGAGTTCGCCGCCGTTTTCTCCGCCTCGGCCTTCCACTGGGTCGACCCCGACGTGAGCTGGGCCAAGGTGGCCGCGGCGCTGACGCCGGGCGGCCTGCTGGCGCTGATCACCCATTGCGGTCTTCGGCACGAGCTGGTTGACACGGACGACGAAGCGCTCATAGCCGCGGTGACGGATGTGGCGCCCGAGGTCGCCGCCGCTTTGCCGCCGCTTCGGGATCTCGAGACGATCCTAAGCGGCGTGGACGACCGGCGTGAGAACGTCTCGGACGTATGGGCCTGGCTGGGCCATCGCCCGTTGGCGCGGCCCTACGCCGGCCCGCTGTTCGGCGAGGTGGAGATCGCAACAGCGCCGCGGGTCACCGAGCAGACCGCCGACGAGCTGAACGCGCTTCTGGCCACCACATCGCTCTACCCGCGGCTCGCGCCCGCCCAGCGGGAGGCCTTGGAACGGGGACACCGCGAGATCGAGCAGCGCGTCGGCCGGCCCATCCGGGCGGGCATGGCCGCGGTCCTCGTCACCGCGAGGCGCCTCTAGACTCGGGACGCGATGACCGTCAACCTCACCCGTATTTACACGCGTCTGGGCGACTCCGGCGAGACGCATCTGGGCGACATGAGCCGGGTGCCCAAGACCCACCCGCGGATCGAGGCGTACGGCACGGTGGACGAGCTGAACGCGTTCATCGGCCTCGCGCTGACCGTGGAGGACCTCCCGGACGGCTACGCCGACTGGCTGCGGCGCATTCAGAACGACCTGTTCGATGTCGGCGCGGACATCGCCGTGCCCGAGGATCCGCCGGATGAGTCGCGCGCCGCGCGTAATGGCGAGGCTGGACGCCGAGCGCGCGGCAAGCGCGACCGGGAGCGGCTACGCGTGATCCCGGAGCAGACCGCGTGGCTCGAGGAGCGCTGCGACGAGGTCAACGCCACGCTGGCGCCGCTGAAGTCGTTCGTCCTCCCCGGCGGGACCAAGGCCGCCGCACACCTACACGTCTGCCGCACGGTCTGCCGGCGAGCCGAACGGCTGGCGATCGCCTGCGGCGAGCAGGTCAACCCCGAGGTCGTGCGCTACCTGAACCGCCTGTCGGACCTGCTGTTCATTCTCAGCCGTGGCGCCAACCGCGGCGAGGAGCCGCTGTGGGAACCCGGCCGGTATCGGTGAAGCGCCGCAGCTCCGGCTAGCGCCGGACGCTGAGCAGCATGCCGGTTGACACCGCGAGGCCGAGCGCAGCGATCCCCGCCGCTCCGATCACGAACGCCTCATGGGCGCGGGCGTACGACGTGATGACCTCGGGATGGCTGATCAACAGGGCCGCGCACAGCAAGAGCGCGGCGAGCATTACCCCGCCGGGGGCGCCGAGCGCGGCCCAGATCGAGACGCGCTCCCGGCTCGCCTGGCCAGAGGCCTGGCGCCAGCGGCCTGCTCCAAGCAACGCCGCCACGGTCCCGAGCCCCCAGGTCGCGGCCACCAGATACCCACCGAGCACGTCGCTCGGGTAGTGCATGCCCACCGCCAGCACCGAGTAGCCGACCCCGATGGCCAGGGCGGCGCCGAGGGCCGCCACCGCCGGCCGCAGCCGGCCGGGCGACACGAGCACCGCGGCAAGGACGAGCGACATCGCCGCGGTCGAATGCCCGCTGGGCCAGGAATCGGGCGGAAGCGGTGACACGCCGCCCGGGAACAGCCAGCCGGGCCGTGGAGAGGCCACGGCATGCTTGAGCAACTCGGTCGTCACGTTGGCGCCAAGCACGATCGCCGCCGCGGCAAGCGCCAACCAGGGCCGGCCGCGCACCAGCGCCACGGCGACGACCACCACGACCAGATACACGTACGGGTCCGGGTCAAACTTCGACACCAGGCGACCGGCAAGCGATCCGACGCGCGGGTGAGCGCCCAGGTTGCCGAACTGCATGTAGATCGCCTGATCGGCGTGTTCGAAGAATCCGACGTGGAAGGCGGCGACCCAATCGACCGCGAGCAGCGCCACGCACAGGCCTGCGCCCAGCGCCGCTGTCCTGGGTCGAATCGGCATACACCTAGGCTACCCGGCCCAGATGCCGGCGCGAGGGGCGTCAGGTCGGGTTTACGGCGGATTCCTGGGGCACGCCGCGCATGACGCGGATCTCGGGAGAGGTCCCGGTGCGTCGGACGTGGGCGTAGTGCTCGATGTCCTCTGGCGAGGCGACATCGACGGCCATTCCGGTTGCCGGCTCGAAGCGAGTCGACTCGTAGAGCAGCTCCTGGTATCCCGGCGTTCCGCTCGGCCTTCCCTCGACGTCGAGGTAGTGCGCGCCGGTGCCGAGCACCCAGCGCTCGCCCGCGCCGGATCGCTCAGCGATGGCCTTGGCCGCGACGGCCTCGCGACTCTCGCGAGCGCCACCCTCGGGCCGGGGTCGGGCGTGGGCGGCGTCGAGCGCGCGAGACAGGCGCTCGTGGTTGCGCCGGTAGGGCGCGGGGACGATCGCCACCGGACCCGGTGAGGCCGCGCCATCGCGCATGGCCTCGGCCACGGGGCCGACCAGCACGAACTCGACCTGGTTGGCCTTCAGCCACTTCAGCACCGCGACCGCTTCTGCGGCGAGGTGGTCGAAGCCCTCGGCGGGTTGGATGGGGCGGGTGTCGATCTGTGGTGGACGGCGTCTGAACAGCATGGACTGCCGTTTCGCCGCGCGAGAGCGGAGTCCTTCCGGTAGGGTCCGATCAGGGTGAGCCGGGAAGTCTGGTCGGCGCACGTCGTCGACCTCGGAGCCCGATGCCCGCCGCCCTCGCAGCCCCGTTGTTCTTGGTCTCGCTCGCCGTCACGCTCGCGGCGGCCCGGCTGTTCGCGCGCCGGCTGGACCGCCTGGGCGTGCGGTTCGGGTTTCCCGAAGCGCTGATCGGGCTGCTCACCGCGGTGGCGGCGGACGGACCCGAGATCTCCTCCGCGCTGTTTGCGCTCGTCAAGGGCGCCAACGACGTCGGCGTCGGCGTGCTCGTGGGCTCGAACGGGTTCAACCTCGCAGCGATGATCGGACTGAGCGCGCTGCTGGCCGGCCGCGTACGATTGCCCCGAGAGGTGGTGGCCCTCGAGGGGCTGGTCGGCCTGCTCGTCACGTTGGTGGCGATCGTCCTGCTGGTCGGCTGGCTCCCAGCCGGGGCGGCCGCCGGACTGTCCGCACTCGCGCTCATCCCCTACCTCGCGCTGGTCGTCCTCGGGGCAGGGCTGCTCGAGCGCCTGCACCCGAGCGACCGCTCCCCGATTGCCCAGCTCGCGCGTGCGCTTCACGAGCACCCGGGCCCTGAACGGCCTCCGGATCCCGGCGAGAGCCCGACCCACCATCTCCTGGGGCTGATCCTATTCGACCTGGTGCTGATCGTGGCCGGCAGCGCCGGCATGGTGCAGACGGCGCTCACCCTGGCCGGCGACTGGCACGTCTCGAGCGCGGTGCTCGGCGTGCTCATCCTAGGTCCGCTCACGAGCCTGCCCAACGCCGCCACCGCGGTCCGCCTCGGGCTCGCCGGACGCGGGGCCGCACTCGTCGGCGAGACGTTCAACAGCAACACGATCAATCTGGCCGCCGGCGTGATCATTCCGTCGCTGTTCGTGACCCTGACTGCGGTCACCACGCTGGGCAAGCTCCAGCTCGCGTGGCTGTTCGCCGCGACCATCCTGACCCTCGGGCTCCTCGCCCGGCCTGGGGGCATGCGGCGCGCCGGCGCGGTGGCGCTGATCATCATGTATTTCGCCTTCGCGGCGGGTACGCTCGTGGGCTGATGAACGAGGCACAGATTCGTGCTCGTCGGCTCGCGAGGGAGCGTGAGCGTCGTGCCCGGGTTCGGCGGGCCCGGTTGACCGCGCTCGCGGCGCTGCTCGCGGTCGGACTTCTCGCCACCGCGATCGCCATCGCCGCCACGGGCGGGGGCGCGAAGAACAAGGTCGGCTCGCAGACCACGGCTGCTCGTGCGACCGCCAGGCACCACCAGCCGACGGTGGGCGCGTCGTCTCACAAGCTCTCGATCCCCCACTCGACATCGATTAAGTCCCCGCCCACCCCGGCCACCGGCAAGCCGGGAACGGCGACCGTACCCGTGCTCATGTATCACGTGATCAACCCGCCGCCGGCCGGCGCTCCATTCCCCGGCCTTTACGTCCCCGCCGGCGAGTTCGCCGCGCAGATGGCGGCGCTCAAGGCGGCCGGATGGCACGCCGTGACGCTGGATCAGCTCGAGGCCTACTGGACGCGCGGCGTGCCGCTCGGCCCGGGCAAGCCGATCGTGCTCAGCTTCGACAACGGCTACGCGTCGCAATACGAGAACGCGCTGCCGATCCTCAAGCGGCTGGGCTGGGTGGGCAACGAGAACATCCAGCTGACCGGCCTGCCGCCGTCACAGGGAGGCCTGACCGACGCCCAGGTCCGGGGCCTGATCGCGGCGGGTTGGGAGCTCGACACCCAGGGCATCAGCCACGCCGACCTGATCACGCTCGACTCCGCCCAGCTCCAATACCAGGTCGCCACCGCGCGCAAGATCCTCCAGAAGCGCTACGACGTTCCCGTGAACTGGTTCTGCTACCCGTCCGGCCATTACGACGCGACGGTGATCGCGGCGGTCAAAGCGGCCGGCTTCGTCGGCTCGACCACGGTCATTCCGGGGTGGGCCAGCCCGAGCGAGGATCCGTATCGCCTCCCCCGTCTGCGCGTGCTGGGCGGCACGAGCCCATCGGCACTGCTCGAGCAGATCGCCGGCGCCCAGACAGATGCCGAGCCGCCGTCCTCCTACGGAGGCGCGGGGACGGCATGAAGGCGCCGCCGCCAGGCGCCGCCGACAAATTCAAGTCGTCGGCGCCGCGCGTGTTTCCCGCTGAGCGGCCGGGGACGTTGCGGGCCTCCAGACCACACCTCGGCCTCGGGATCGCCGCCGCCGTGATCTCGGTCGGGGTCGCCACGGCGGCCGTCTATGCCCTCAAGGAGCTCGCGCCGGTCGTTTCGCTGAGCGTGGTGTATCTGCCCGCCGTGCTGCTCGTGTCCGCCTACTGGGGGTTGCCGCTGGGCCTGGCCACCTCGCTGCTCAGCGCGGCGGCGTTCAACTTCTTCCACCTCCCCCCGGTCGGTCGCTTCACGATCGCCGACAGCCGCAACTGGGTGGCGCTCGCCGCATTCACGATCGTCGCCGTCGCGGTAAGCACGATCGCCGAGGTGGCCCGCAGCCGTGCAGCCGAAGCGGATCGCCGGCGGGCCGAGGCCGATCTGGCGGCTGCGCTGGCCCGAGAGCTGCTCGGCGGAACGGAGACACCTCGCGCCCTGGCCGCCGCTGCGCGCCGGGTGGCCGAATCGCTCGGCCTCAGCTCGGCGTCGATCGAGCTGGGAATTTGCCAAGGCGAGCAGCGCCGCCTGGCCCTGCCACTGTCCGGCGCGGACGGCATCCAGGTGGCGACGCTGCTCGTACCCAGCGACCTTCCCGCCGAAGCCGAGCAGCGGCTAGGGGCACACATCGTCCCGGCGCTGGGTGCGCTCGTGGCGATCGCCGTCCGGCGGGACGCGCTCCAGGCCGAGGCAGTCGAGACCGCGGCGCTGCGGCGAAGCGACGACGTCAAAACGGCGCTGCTGCGCACGGTGTCCCACGACCTGCGTACGCCGGTCACCGCGATCGTCGCCGCCGGCCATGCCCTGGGCAGCGATTCGCTGACGCCGGCTGAACGCAGCGAGCTAAGCGACGCGGTCGTCGAGGAGGGCGAGCAGCTCGCCGCGCTCGTCGACAAGCTGCTCGATCTCTCGCGCCTCCAGGCCGGGCGCGCCGAGCCCCGCGAGGACTGGGTCTCGCTCGAGGACGTCGTGCTCGCGGCCCGCGACAGCCTGCCTGACTCCAGCGGCGAGGTGCGGCTCGCGGTCGACCCCGACGTGCCGCCGGTGCGGGCCGATGCCGGCCAGCTCGAGCGCGCGTTCGCCAACCTCCTCGAGAACGCGTTGCGCTACTCGGGCGGCCTGCCGGTGTCGGTGCTGATACGCCGCAGCGGCTCGCGCGCCGTCGTGCGGGTCGTCGATCAGGGGCCGGGGATCGGCCCGGCCGAGCGCCAGCGAATCTTCGAGCCGTTCTACCGCGGGTGGGCGGGAACCAATTCTCGCGGCGAACCGTGGACCGGCTCGGGGCTGGGGCTGTCGATCGCGAAGGGGTTCGTCGAGGCCAACGGCGGCACGATCTCGGTGGAATCGCTCCCCGGCCAGGGATCGAGCTTCGTGGTCACGCTGCCGATCGAGCAGCCCGCGCAGGCCGACCCTGGCCCCGAGCCTGCGGCTACGCTCCCCACGTGAGCACAACGAGCTCGACGCCACGACCACGCGTCCTCGTGGTCGACGACGAGCAGCAGATCCTGCGCGCCCTGCGGGTGATCCTGCGCGAGGCGGGCTTCGAGGCGCTCCCGGCCGCGAGCGGCGAGGAGGCGCTCGACGTGGCCGCCCTCCAGCGACCGGACGCGGCGATCGTCGACCTGCTCCTGCCCGACCTCGACGGCGTCGAGCTCGCCCGGCGCCTGCGCGAGTGGAGCGACATGCCGCTGATCGTGCTGTCGGCCGTCGGCGACGAGGACGCCAAGGTAAGGGCGCTCGCCGCTGGCGCCGACGACTACGTGACCAAGCCGTTCGGCCCGCGCGAGCTCGTGGCGCGCCTGCAGGCGAACATGCGCCGCATCGCCCCCGAGAAAGAGGACGCCGAGCTCCACGTGGACGGGCTCGACGTTGACCTCGCCCGGCGCACGGTCCGCGTGCAGGGCAACGAGGTCCACCTCACGCCCACTGAATTCGACCTGCTCCGGCTCCTGGTGCGAAACCGCGGCCGGCTGATGACCCACCGCGACTTACTGCTGTCCGTGTGGGGACCGGGCTACGGCGACGACACCCAGGTACTCCGCGCGCACATCGCGAACCTGCGCCGGAAGATCGAGCCGCCCGAGGGCCGGCGCTACATCCGCACCGACCCGGGGGTCGGCTACCGCTTCGCGGCTTGAATGATCAAAGCGATGGCTTACAGCGCGATCTGCGAGCCCATGATCACCGTCCGGTCGGGCGGCAGCCCGAAGTGGTCGATCGGGCTGGCCGCGTTGCGGGCCATCATGATGAACAGCCTCTCGCGTATCGCCCGCAGCGGCTTGGTGCTACTCGCCGTGATCGAGATCCGCGAGACGAAGTAGGCCGCGTGCTCGAGGTCGAGGTTTCGCTCGAGCAGTCCCTGCTTGCGCGCGAGCACGAGCGCGTCGGGCACGCTCAGCTTGTCCCGGTAGCCCATCCTGATCGTGACGTGGAGAATCTTGAACAGTCCGTGGCCGAGCGCGCGCACCGCGAGGCAGTCGAACGGGTCCACATGCGGAATGCCGACGTTGTCGATCGACACGACCACAACCCGCTCGTGAAGGCTTCGCGTGAACTCCACCTCCGCGCGCAGCGCGAGTGGCGTGGTCTCCGGGTTCGGGTTGAGGAACACGGCGACGCCGGGGACCCTGACCACCGGCGGCTTCTTGCTGGCCAGCCGATCGAGGAAATCGGCGAGCGAACCCTCCTGGGCGACGCGTTTGCGGGTGACGACCAACTGTCCCCGGCGCCAGTTGATCATGATCAACGACAGCACGAGCCCCACCGCCAGCGGCAGCCAGGCACCGTGTTCGACCTTCGCGATGTTGGCACTGAAAAATGCCACCTCGACGGTCAGGAATAGGATGCCGACAGGCACCAGGCGGCGCGTCGGCGTCCCCCACAGCAGGTGGGCGACGGCGAGGAACAGCACCGTGTTGAGGATGAACGTGCCCGTCACCGCCACGCCGTAGATGTCGCCCAGGCTGTTGGCGTTGCGGAACAGCAGCGTCAGCACGACGACGCCGATGCAGAGCGTCCAGTTCACGATCGGTACATAGATCTGACCTTCGACGCTCGAGGTGTGCGTGATCTTCAGGCGGGGCAGGAAGCCGAGCTGAACGGCCTGCTTGGCCACCGAGAAGGTGCCCGAAATGACCGCCTGGGAGGCGATCACCGTCGCGACGGTTGCCAGGATCACCGCGGGCCACAACGTCCAGTGCGGGAGCATCTGGAAGAACGGGTTGAACGTGCTCGAGTCGTCGCGCGCGAGCGGGTGGTGCAGGATCCAGACGCCCTGGCCAAGGTAGTTCAGGACGAGCGCCGGCAGCGCGACACCAAACCATCCAAGCCGGATGGCGTTCGGGCCGAAGTGGCCCCGATCGGCGTACAGCGCCTCCGCCCCGGTGACGGCCAGGACCACGCCACCCAGCACGAGGTAGCCGTAGAAGCCGTGGGTGGCGAAGAACCGGACGGCCCAACTCGGAGACAAGGCCTGGAACACGGCCGGGTCCTTGACCACCTCGCTGAGCCCGAACACGGCGATGACGGCGAACCACAGGAGCATCACCGGTCCGAACAGCCAACCGATCGTGCCCGAGCCCACCCGCTGCACCGCGAACAGGCAGATCAGGATGGCCAGGGACAGCGGCACCACGAGATGGGTAAGCGCCGAGGACGCGACTGACACACCTCCCACCGCCCCGAGCACGGAGATCGCGGGCGTGATGATTCCGTCGCCGAAGAACAGCGCCGCGCCGAAGATCCCGAGCGTGACCAGAACGGCGGCCTGGGCCACCCGGTTGCGCTGGAGGAGTGCGGTCAGCGCCATGATCCCGCCGTCTCCCCGGTTGTGGGCGCGCATGATGAATCCCGCGTACTTGATCGACACCACGATCATCAGCGCCCAGAAGATCAGGGAGGCCGCCCCGAACACGTTCCCCGCCGTGACCACCCGCGTGGCGTGATAGTTGCTGAAGATCGCCTGTTCGGTGTACAGCGGGCTCGTTCCGATGTCGCCGTACACGACGCCTAGCGCCCCGAGTGCGAGCACCGCCTTGCCGGCGTGGGCGACGACGTCCCGGTCGACGTCCTTGAGCGCCTCGAAGCGCCGGCGGGTCTCCTCCGACTCCTCCTCGTACGCGCTTGGCGCCGGAGCCCAGTAGCCGAGCTTGTGGGCCGCCTCGTAGAAGGTCCGCTTCTGGGCAGGCCTGTGGGCGGCGCGGACGCCATCCGGACCGCCGGGGGGCGTGTCGCGCTCGGCCGCCTTGTGGGCAGCTTCGTAATAGGTGCGCTTAGGCGTCGATTTGCTCATACCCAGGGCCCCGTGCCCCCGGCGAGCACGAACGCCAAGCCGGCCCCGAGCCGCGGGGTGGGCGGGCCCGAATTCTCGCCCTCAGCGTAGCTCTCTTCACGGAATCTGTATGGCGACGGGCGAATTCTGCATGCGAGCTTCATGACTCGCCAGCCACGATGCGGACATGGACGTTGTCTCGATATTGCTCGGGGTGCTGATGTTCGCGATTCTGCTCGCGCTGATCTACGGGATCGACGCGATATGAGCCTCGTCGTCGCCTCGATCGGCCCCGCCGACGTATTCGGCCTGGTCGCGTCGGTGATCGTCTGCATCTACCTGCTCTACGCCCTGTTGCGCGGGGAGAAGTTCTAGTGCTCCTACCCGCCCCGCGTGGGCGCCGGATCGAGGTCAAGGCGGCCGGATGACCTTCCTCGGCTGGCTCACCATCGTCCTCTTCTGCGTCGTCCTGACGCTGCTGGCGATCCCCCTTGGTCGCTACATGGCGGCCGTCTACACCGGCCAGCCCACCTTTCTCGACCCGGTATTCCGCACCCCGGAGCGCCTCTTCTACCGGATCATGCGGGTCGACCCCGAGCGCGGTCAGGACTGGAAGCAGTACGCCAAGAGCCTGATCATCTTCTCGCTGGCCGGCTGGCTGCTCCTGTACTTCATCCTGCGCACGCAGACGCTGTGGAACTGGACGGGCCTGAACCCCGAGGGCTTCCACTCGGCCCCGTGGAACGTCACGTTCAACACGACGTCGTCGTTCCTGACCAATACCAACTGGCAGTACTACGGCGGGGAGACCACGATGAGCTACTTCAGCCAGATGGCTGGGCTCACCGTGCAGAACTTCCTCTCGGCCGGCGTGGGTATCGCGGTGGCCGTGGCGCTGATTCGAGGGATCATCGGACGCAGCGGCAAGAGCATCGGCAACTTCTGGCAGGACCTGATCCGCACCGTGCTGTACGTGTTGATGCCGATCTCGTTCGTCGTCGCACTGATCCTGGTCTTCCAGGGCTCGATCCAGAACTTCTCTCACTACCTGAACTTCAACGGCCCCACCGGTCTGGCCAACAGCATCGCGATGGGACCGGTCGCCTCTCAGGAGGCGATCAAGGAGCTGGGCACCAACGGTGGCGGTTTCTTCAACACCAACTCCGCGCACCCGTTCGAGAACCCGACCGGGTTCACGAACTTCGTCGAGATGCTCACCGTACTGGTCATCCCGGCTGGGCTCGTGTTCATGTACGGACGCATGACCGGGAGCCGCCGGCAGGGCTACGCGATCTTCGCGACGATGCTGGTGATGTTCTTCGGCGCGGTCTGCGTGGCCTACATCGCCGAGGCCCACGGTTCGCCGGCCCAGCACGCGGCGGGGTTACACACCCAGGTGGTGGCCGGCTCGACCGGCGGCAACATGGAGGGCAAGGAGCAGCGCTTCGGCATCGCCGGCTCGGCTTTGTTCGACGTCGTCACCACGGTTACCTCGTGCGGCGCGGTGAACAGCGCGATCGAGTCGTTCACCGGCATCGGTGGCGCCGTGCCGATGGCCAACCTTTCGGCGAGCGAGGTGATCTTCGGCGGCGTCGGCACCGGTCTGTATTCGATCCTGCTGTACGTCCTGCTCGCGGTGTTCATCGGCGGCCTGATGGTGGGACGAACACCCGAGTATCTGGGGAAGAAGATCGAGGCCCGGGAGATAAAACTCGTGGCGATCGGGCTGCTGATCACCCCGTTGGCGGCGCTTTTCTCCACGGCGCTGGCGACCGCGAGCAGCGCCGGCCGCGCTTCGATCTCGGCTGCCGCCGCCGGTGGCCCCCAGGGGTTCTCCGAGACCTTTTATGCGTATCTGAGTCAGGCAAACAACAACGGCTCTGCGTTCGCGGCCTACGGCGGCTTCGTCCAGCCCAACGCCGGCAACCTGGGCTCGCACGGGATCACGTTCACCGATCTCCTGGGCGGCTTCACCATGCTGTTCGCCCGCTATGCCCCGATCCTGTTCGCCCTAGCGGTTGCCGGCTCGCTGGCCGGCAAGCGGGTGAGCCCCGCGGGGCTCGGCACGATGCGCACGGATAACCCGACGTTCGTCGTGCTGCTGATCGGCGTAATCGTGCTCGTCGGCGCTCTCACCTTCTTCCCCGCCCTGCTGCTCGGTCCGATCGTCCAAGGCCTCACCGGACACCTTTACCAGTAACTCACTGACATGAAACGAGACATCATCACCTCGGCGATCGGGATCCTCGTCCTCACCCTGTTCTGCGGAATCCTCTATCCGCTGGTGATCACGGGTGTGAGCCAGGTGGCCTTCCCCGGCAATGCCGACGGCCAGCTGGTGCACGTCAACGGCAAGCTGGTCGGCTCGCAGGAGATTGGCCAGAACTTCGGCCTCCAGGTTTACAAGAACGGCAAGCCTGAGATGGACAACGGCGTACCGGTCACTAACCCCGATCCGCGGTATTTCCAGACGCGCCCGTCGGCGACGGCGCCCCCGGACAACGCGGCCGCGACAACATTCTCGAACCTCGGTCCGAACAGCGTCGCCACTGAGCAGGAGATCTCCTCCAACATCCAGGCGTACATAAGCCTGAACGGGAAGTACTACCCCGGCGGCCTCACCGCGGCCAAGGTACCCGTCGATGCCGCCAACACCTCGGCGTCGGGCATCGACCCAGACATATCGGTTCGCAACGCCGATATCCAGGCCCATCGCATCGCGACGGTCCGTCACCTCCCGCTGTCGACCGTGATGCGCCTCGTCTCGAAGTACACCGGCGGCCGCGGCCTGGGCTTCTCCGGGGAACCCGGAGTGAACGTGTTCGAGCTGAACCTCGCGCTCGACCGGATGACAGGAGTGCACGCATGAGCGTCGCAGCCCCGCCGGAAGAACACCCGCAGCCACAGCCCCAGCAGCCGCACGAGCGCCGCGCGATCTCGCTTTTCCGGCCCGACATCCTCAGGCGCGCGCTGATCGACAGCTTCCTCAAGCTCGACCCGCGGGTTCAGATACGCAACCCGGTCATGTTCGTAGTCGAGATCGGCGCGACGATCACCACTGTCACCTGGTTCATCCAGTTGTTCGGCGGCAAGGCGCTCGGCGGCGACGACCCAGCCTGGTACACGTTCGTGATCTCGGTCTGGCTCTGGCTGACCGTCGTGTTCGCCAACAACGCCGAGGCTTTCGCCGAGGGACGCGGGCGCGCCCAGGCCGACACGTTGCGCTCGATGCGCAAGGAGACCGTGGCGAGGCTTCAGGACGGGACCATCAAGCAGGCCTCCGAGCTCGCCAAGGGCGACATCGTGGTCGTCGAGGCCGGTGAGCTGATCCCCGGAGACGGCACCGTCATCGAGGGAATCGCGTCGGTTGACGAGTCCGCGATCACCGGGGAGTCCGCACCCGTCATCCGCGAGTCCGGCGGCGACCGCAGCGCGGTCACGGGCGGGACCCGCGTGCTCTCGGACAAGATCCTGGTTGAGATCACACAGGAGCCCGGCGAATCATTCCTCGACCGGATGATCGGTCTGGTCGAGGGCGCCGAGCGGCGCAAGACGCCGAACGAGATCGCGCTCAACATCCTGCTCGCCGGCCTGACGCTGATCTTCATGATCGTCGTGGCGACGCTCCGTCCCTTCGGACTGTTCGCCCACACGCCGATCTCGGACACGAGCCTGATCTCGCTGCTGGTCGCGCTGATCCCCACGACGATCGGCGCGCTGCTGTCGGCGATCGGGATCGCCGGCATCGACCGACTCGTGCGCCGCAATGTGCTGGCGCTGTCGGGCCGTGCGGTCGAGGCGTCGGGCGATGTCGACGTGCTGCTGCTCGACAAGACCGGCACGATCACCATCGGCAATCGGTTGGCCAGCGAGTTCATCCCGATGCCGGGCGTGTCCGAGGCGGAGCTGGCCGAGGTGTCGCAGCTGTCCTCGCTGGCGGACGAGACGCCGGAGGGCCGCTCGATCGTGGTCCTGGCCAAGCAGTACGGAATCCGCGAGCACGACATGGCCGAGCTGCACGCGGAGTTCGTCCCGTTCACCGCGCAGACGCGGATGAGCGGCGTCAACCTCAACGGCCAGCACCTGCGCAAGGGCGCGGGCGACGCCGTGATCAAGTTCGTCACCGAGGAAGGTGGGCGCCCGCCGGCGGAGCTCCAGCCGGTGCTCGACCGGATCGGCCGCGAAGGCGGCACGCCCCTGGCCGTCGCGCGCGACTCCCAGGTGATGGGTGTCATCTACCTCAAGGACACGATCAAGGAGGGCATGCGGGACCGCTTCGACCACCTCCGCGCGATGGGGATCAGGACGATCATGATCACGGGCGACAACCGGTTGACCGCGGCCAAGATCGCCGAGGAATCTGGCGTCGATGACTTCCTGGCCGAGGCCACGCCCGAGGCCAAGCTCGCGCTGATCAAGGAGCAGCAGGCGACCGGCCGGATGGTGGCGATGACCGGCGACGGCACCAACGACGCGCCGGCGCTCGCCCAAGCGGATGTCGGCGTAGCCATGAACACAGGGACTCAGGCCGCGCGCGAGGCCGGCAACATGGTCGACCTCGACTCGAACCCGACGAAGCTCATCGAGATCGTCGAGGTCGGCAAGCAGCTGCTGATCACCCGCGGCGCCCTGACGACGTTCTCGATCGCCAACGACGTCGCCAAGTACTTCGCGATCCTGCCCGCGATCTTCGCGACGACCTGGGCGACCAGGCCAGGGGGCAAGAGCCCGCTGCACGTGCTCAACATCCTGCATCTGGGGACGCCGCGGTCGGCCATCATCTCAGCGATCATCTTCAACGCGGTCGTGATCCCGTTACTGATCCCGCTCGCCCTGCGTGGCGTGCGCTACCGGCCGATCGGCGCGAGCGCCCTGCTGCGGCGGAACCTGTGGATCTACGGCCTCGGCGGGTTGATCGCCCCGTTCATCGGCATCAAGCTGATCGATCTGATCGTGCACAACCTTCTCGGCGCATAATGATCGCGTGTCCGCCCCGGACACACACGTCACCATCCAGGACGTGCAGCCCATCGGCCGCGGCCACCACAAGGTGTTCCTGGGTATGGCCGCCGGCGTCGGCAAGACCTACCAGATGCTCCGGGAGGGGCAGGCCGAGGCGGAGAACGGCCGCGACGTGGTGATCGGCTATCTGGAGCCCCACGGGCGGGCCGAGACGGTCGCCCAGGCGGAGGGCCTGGAGACGGTGCCCCGGCGGCGGGTCACCTACCGCGAATCCGTGCTCGAGGAGATGGATCTTCCGCTGCTGCTAAAGCGCCACCCCGAGCTGGCGCTGATCGACGAGCTCGCTCACACCAACGCCCCGGGGGTCGAGCACAAGAAGCGCTACGAGGACGTCGAGGACGTGCTGGCCGCCGGGATCGATGTGTTCTCGACCGTCAACGTCCAGCACCTCGAGAGCCTCAACGACCAAGTCGCCGAGCTGACGGGTATTCGGGTTCGCGAGACGATTCCCGACGCGGTCATCGGCTCGGCCGACGAGGTCGTCCTGATCGATATCACCCCCCAATCGCTGGTGGAGCGTCTGCGAGCCGGCAAGGTCTATCCCCCCGAGCGTGTCCCGGCCGCGCTCAACAACTTCTTCAAGGTCGAGAACCTGGCCGCTCTGCGCGAGGTCGCGCTTCGCCAGGTCGCCGAGGAGGTAGAAGCCAAACGCATCCCACTCGATGCTGACGCCTCCCGGATCGGCCGTCCGGGCGACGAGCGCCTGATCGACGCGGCGGCGTCGGCCGCGGTCGGTGAGCGCCTCCTGGCCCTGGTCACCCCGCAGGCGAAGTCCCAGCGCGTCGTGCGCAGGGCGTGGCGCTCGGCCCAGCGGCTGGGAGCCGAGCTCGATGTCCTGTGGGTGTCCGATCACGAGCCCGATGATCCGGAGCGAGAGCAGCTCGAAGCGCTGCGGAGGCTCTCCAGCGTGCTCGGCGCGCACCTGCTGATCGAGCACGGTGACGACGTCGCCTCGGTCGCCCAGCGGGTGGCGCAGGATCGCGGCACCACCTATGTATTGATGGGAACGCCCAAGCCTCGCGGGGCGTTTCGCCGATTGACCCAGAGCGCCCTGCCGTTCCGGCTGCTCGAGCTGCTGCCCGGTGTCGACCTGCGAATCGTCGCCGACCGCACCCGGCGTACGAAAGGAGATTCGATATGACCGCCCTGCTGATCGTCGTCGTGGTGGTCCTCGCGGTCGCGGTCGCGGTCCTGGCCGTGGCGCGTGTCCGGCCGCGTTCCCGCCAACGCCCCGTGGCGGCGCCGCGCTCAAGCCGCCGCATCCTGTTCCCGTTCGTCGCCGAGGACCTGTCGTCGCGCGCGCTCGCCGCCGCGTTACGCCTGGCCGTCGTCGAGGGCGGCACGCTCGTTCCCGTGTTCCTGGCCCGCGTCTCGCTCGACGTACCCCTCGACACGCCGCTGCCGCGGCAGTGCTCGATGGGCGTACCCCTGCTCGAGGCGATCGAGCAGCGGGCGACCGAGGCCGGCGTGCCCGTCGACTCGCGGATCGAGCGCGGCCGCAACCGGCGTCACGCGCTCCGTCGGGCAATCGCCGAGGAGCGCTTCGACCGGATCGTCATCGCCGCCGCGTCGCGAGGCAGCCACGGGTTCGATGCCGACGACGTGGCCTGGCTGATCGACCACGCTCCCGGCGAGATCGTCGTGCTGCGCCCGAGCGCCGAGGACCACGACAGCCTCGGAAGCCCCGGCGTGAGCGCCCTGCGCCCCAAGACGGTCCATCTTCAACTCCCCGGGACCCGCGGACGGCAGCGGGACGTCGTCGATGACGATCGGCCGCGCCGCATTGATGAAGGTCGGCGGCGCCTGACGGCGGCGCCTTAGTCGTGCAAGTGAAACGGCAGTGTCGCGATGACCACATCGGTGCGGGCCTTCAGCACGGCCGCCAGCAGCCGGGCGCGCTGATTGTGGAAGATCTCGTGCCGGCGCTTGCGCGGGACGACCTCGGGAATCAGCACGACGATCGTCGCATCCTCGTCCTGAATCGACTTGATGTAGCGCAGCACGGTCCGCACGAGCGAGCGCTGAGGATCGAGCAGGACCTCGATCGGGACCCCGCAGCTCCACTCATCCCACTCGCGCTTGACCCGCTCGCATTCCTCCTCGTCCCCCGCGACCGCGACCGCCACCACCGTCTGCCCGAGCGACAAGGCTGCGCTTGCCGCTTTCTGGGTGAGCAGGTTGACCGTCGAGGTGGGGACGATCACCACGCCCTCTCGCCGCTTCGGCGGCGGAGGCGTCCTGCCCAGCTTCAGTTCCTTGGCGACCTGGGTGTAGTAGCGCTCG
Source organism: Solirubrobacteraceae bacterium (assembly GCA_035502815.1). Taxonomy (GTDB): domain Bacteria; phylum Actinomycetota; class Thermoleophilia; order Solirubrobacterales; family Solirubrobacteraceae; genus Palsa-465. The sequence continues at coordinate 45,340 of DATJUA010000019.1, read as the reverse complement.
GTCCGGGTGAACAGCAGCATCAGCAGCGGGATCGTCAGCACCACGACCCACGCGCCGTGGAGGAACTTCGTACCCAGGAACACGAAGACGGCGATCGTCGTCATGACCGCGCCGGTGCCGTTGAGCGCCGCGCGCAGCCGCCAGCGCGAAGGGCGGGCCTTGAACCAGTGGTGCACCAGCCCGATCTGGCTCAGCGTAAAGCCGATGAACACCCCGATCGTGAACAGCGGAATCAGGCTGTCGGTCTTCGCGTCGACGGCCAGCAGCAGCAGGCCCGCTCCGATCGCCAGCACGATGATCCCGATCCGGTAGATCGGCTTCTCCGCGCGCAGGTAGAAAGCGTGGGGAAGCCGGTGATCCTTGGCCAGCAGGCTCATCAGCACCGGCAGTCCGCCAAAGCTCGTGTTGGCAGCAAGACCGAGGACCAAGGCCACGGCGATATTCGAGATGTAGAACATCGCGCCGGTGCCGAATGCGCCCGCGGTGACCTGGGCCAGCACGGTTACCCCGCCCCGAGGCACCACGTGATGGGACCGGATCACCAGCGCGAGCCCGACCAGCATCACCCCCAGCAGCACGCCGAGCGAGATCTCCGTCCGCTGCGCGGTTGTGACCCGCGGCTTCCGGAACGCCGGGACGCCGTTGGAGATGGCCTCGACCCCGGTGACCGCGGAGCACCCCGACGCGAACGCCTTGAGAATCAGGAGGATCCCCACCGCCTTCTCCGCCGGGAACGACTCGGCCGCGCCGATGTGCGCGACGGGGTGCGAGCGCAGCGCGGCGACCACGATGGTGGCCAGGATGCTCAAGACGAACACCAGGGTCGGGAGAATCAGAAGGCGCGCCGACTCGGCGATCCCGAACATGTTCACCGCGGTCAGGATCACGAGGCCGGCGATGCTGACGAGTAGGAGATGGCTCGCGAGTCCCGGAAACACGCTGCCCAGGCTGGCGGCGCCGGCCGCGAGGCTGACCGCGACGGTCAGCACGTAGTCGACGACCACCGAGGCGGCGGCCAGCAGGCTCGGCCAGTAGCCGAGCTCGGCCTTCGACACCGAGTACGAACCACCGCCCTCCGGGTGCGCGTCGATCACCTGGGTGTAGGAGACGACGAGCAGGAACAGCATCGCCGTGATGACAAGCGTGAGCGGCACCGTGTCGGTCAGGGCGCCCACGCCAGCCGTGACCAGGACGACCATCATCGCCTCGGGGCCATAGGCGATGCTCGAGAGCGCGTCGAGGCTCAGCGCAGCCAGGCCGGTGAGGACCCCCAGCTCGTGGCCGCCCTCGGCGTGCTTTCCGGCCCGCGGACGAGAACCGCGCTGCACACGGCGATAGAGCCGCCGCCCCCGGCGCCGCCCCTCAACCGAGACGCCCGACCGGTCCCCGGTGTCCGTGCTCACGGGCGTAACTGTGACACCGACAGGGCGCCGCCGATCATTTCCAGACCCATGGGTAGCATCGAAATACATGGACGAACCCCAGAACGGCGGCTCCGCGGCGGGCCTGAGCCGGAGCCGACGGCTCCTGGTGCTCGGAATCTGCTGCTTCAGCCTGCTCATGGTCGGGCTCGACTCGACGATCGTCAACGTCGCGCTGCCCTCGATTCGCAGGGATTTGCACGCGTCGGTGTCCGGCTTGCAGTGGACGATCGACGCCTACACGCTGGTGCTGGCCAGCCTGCTGATGTTGGGCGGGTCGACAGCCGATCGGATCGGACGGAAGCGGATCTTCCGGGCCGGGCTGGTGATCTTCTCGCTGGGCTCGCTGCTGTGCGGGCTGGCCCCCACGTTGGGGCTGCTGATCGCCGCCCGCGTCCTCCAGGCGATCGGCGGTTCGATGCTCAACCCGGTGGCGATGTCGATCATCCGCAACGTGTTCGACGACCCGCGCGAGCGCGCGCGAGCGATCGGCGCATGGGGCGCCGTGTTCGGGCTGAGCATGGCGCTCGGCCCCGTGGTGGGCGGCGCGCTCGTCGACGCGATCTCCTGGCGGGCGGTGTTCTTCGTGAACGTCCCGATCGGCGTCGTTGCGTTCGTGCTGACCACCATGTATGTCCCCCGCTCACGCGCCGCCCGCGCGCGTCGCATCGATCCGGCCGGCCAGGTGCTCGTCATCCTCGCCCTGGCCTCGCTGACCTACGCGATCATCGACGCACCGCGGGCCGGTTGGACGTCGGCCGGGACGTTGGGGCTGTTCGCCCTCTCGCTTGCCAGCTTCGTGGCCCTGGTCTGGATCGAGCTGCGCCGACGCGAGCCGCTGATCGAGATCCGCTTCTTCCGCAGCGTGCCGTTCTCTGGTGCCAGCACGATCGCGATCTGTGCCTTCGCGGCCCAGGGCGGGTTTCTGTTCCTGAATACGCTCTACCTCCAGGGCGTCCGCCACTTCTCGCCCTTGCACGCCGGCCTGTACATGCTGCCGATGGCCGGCATGGTGCTCGTGTTCGCGCCGATATCGGGTCGGCTCGTCAGCAGCCATGGGGCTCGGTGGCCGCTGACGATCTCAGGTAGTGCCCTGATCGTCTCCTCGGTGATGCTGACCGCGATCACCCCGACGACGTCCACCACGTACCTCCTTGCCGCCTACTTCGTGTTCGGGATCGGCTGTGGCCTGGTCAACCCTCCAATCACCAACACCGCGGTATCGGGTATGCCGCCGTCGCAGGCGGGCGTGGCGGCGGCTGTCGCCTCGACGAGCCGGAGTGTCGGGCTGACGCTCGGTGTGGCCGTCCTCGGCGCGGTCGCCGGCGGCACGATCTCGGGGGCGGTCGGCCCCGGCTTCGCCGCCGCGACCCATGTCGGGTGGTGGATCTCCGCCGGCCTGGGAGCGCTGTGCCTGGTTCTGGGCGTCCTCACCACGACTTCGTGGGCCGAGCAGACCGCCCGCCACACGGCCGAGCTGTTCCGCGACGAGGAGTCCGAAAGCATGGATCGGGATCCGGCCCATCCCGGTCGCGATGGCCGGGAGGCGCGTTCCGAGCGCGAGCTGGCGCATAGCTAGCTTCGGTTTCTTCACATATAGACGGTTGATCGAGACGCGCCGGGCAGGGATGATGCGCGCATACCTCGGGGTGCGCCGAGGCAGTCCAAAGCCAGGAGGTTTCAGATGCCACCGATCAGCTACCAGACGATCAAGCTCAGCCGGGGTAGGCACTCCTCGCCCGAGCATGGGGCGTGCGTCATGGAGCTGGCATCGATGCTCGCCGGCGAGGGCTTCAGCGACCATCCGCGCTCCGTGTCGCGGCCGATCGCCTCGTTCATGCGCGGCTACAACGATCTGCTTGACGACCGGCGGCGCGGCGACCTGTACCGGTACGCGGCGCTCGCCGTAGGTACCTCGAGCTCGCGATCGACCGAGGAGGCCCGCGTCGCCCGCCTGCTGGCCTGGGGCGATGAGCTGTGGGAGCGGCGTGCCGCGCGCTCGCTACTCGAGCGGGTGCGTTACCGCCGAGCGGTCCAGGAGCGCTCGAACGATCCCGAGCCGGCTGGTACCTACGCCGTGCACGCGATCGGCAAGGTGCGGGATGACAGCCATGCTGCCGCTCTCGCGCTGGTGCAAGAGCTGATCGCGATGCAGGCGCCGGCGTCGCCGCGCTCAGGCGGCGGGCCGGAGGGCATCGAGCTCGCGGCTCTCGGCTAGCTCGGCCAGCGCCTTGCGCTCGAGGCGGCGGACGGTGTCCTGCGAGATTCCCAGCCGCCGGCCGGTCTCTGAGAGCGGGGTCGGATCGTCGCCGCCGACGCCGTAGCGCAGCTTGACCACCTCGCGTTCCTGCTCGGGCAGCTGCTCGAGCGCGCGGCGCAGCGCGTCCTCGCGTAGCACGATGTCGACCTCCTCCTCGGGCCCGCGCTCGCCGCTGGGCAGCAGCGCGCCGAACGAGGTCTCCTCGTCCTCCCCCACGGGCCGGTCGAGGCTGGTCACCACGCGGGAGGCGGCCCGGGCCTCGTCCAGCTCTTGGCGCGAGATCTCGGCTGCCTGCGCGATCTCCTCGTCGGTCGGCTCGCGCCCGAGGCGGGTGGCCAGCTCGCGGTGCGCCCGCGCGATCTTGCGCTCCCGCTGGCCGAGGTGGACCGGGATCCGGATCGTGCGCGAACGATTGTCCAGCGCGCGCTGGATCGCCTGGCGGATCCAGAAAGTGGCGTACGTCGAGAACTTGTAGCCCTTGCGCCAGTCGAACTTCTCGGTCGCCCGGATCAGGCCGAGGATCCCCTCCTGGATCAAGTCGAGCAAGGGCAGATCGTGGCCCTGGTATTTGCGCGCGTTGGAGATCACCAGCCGCAGGTTCGAGTTGACGAGCTGGCTCTTGGCGTCGAGATCGCCTCGCTCGATCCGCTTGGCCAGCTCCACCTCCTCGGCGCGCGTCAGCAGGGGGTAGCGGCGAACCTCCTGGAGGAACAGCGACATCGCGTCCGTCGTGCGCTCCGCGAGGTCGCCGTTGGCGTAGCTCGTCTGCTCGACGCTGTGGCGCCCGCAGTCGTCGCGCACGTCCAAACCACGTTCTTGCAGCATGTCGTGCACCATCTGGGCCTCGTCATCGCCAAGCTCCGATTCCTGGATGATCTCGCTTAGCTCCGACAGCTCCACACAAGAGTCATCGCGCGCCTCGGCGCGGGCCACCAGCTGGTCGACCAGCTCCTGGACCGCTTCGGGGACACTCGAATTCTCGCTTTCGCTCGCCATGTCTCCTTGCTACCCGGCCCGCACACTATCGCCACACACATGAGCTTCGCATCCCTCTACAGCCACGGGTTCGTGCGCGTGGCGGCGGCGGTACCGCACATGCGCATCGGCGAGCCCCGGATCAACGCGCAGCGCACGCTCGCCCTTGCCCGGCGGGCTTCGGACGACCACACCGCACTGGTGATCTTCCCCGAGCTCGGGCTGTCCGGCTATTCGATCGACGACCTCCTCCATCAGGCGGCGCTGCTCGACGCCGTGGAGGGGGCGATCGGCGAGCTCGCCGCCGCCAGCAGCGAGCTCGAGCCCGTGCTCGTCGTCGGGGCCCCGCTTCGCCACGAGCACGGCGTCTTCAACACCGCGGTCGTCATCCACCGCGGCCGCGTGCTCGGCGTCGTCCCCAAGAGCTACCTCCCCGAGTACCGCGAGTACTACGAGAAGCGCCAGTTCCGCGCCGCCCGCGACGCGGTCGGCGACCGGATCGGGTTGCTCGGCGACGACGTCCCGTTCGGCCCCGACCTGCTGTTCTGCGCCCGCGACCTGCCGTCGTTCATCGTGCACGTCGAGGTGTGCGAGGACCTGTGGGTACCGATTCCGCCCAGCACGTATGCCGCGCTCGCTGGAGCCACCGTGCTGGGGAACCTGTCCGCAAGCAACATCACGATCGGCAAGGCGGGATTCCGCCGTTTGCTGTGCGCCTCACAGTCGGCGCGCACGATCGCCGGCTACCTCTACACGGCCTCGGGGATGGGCGAGTCGACGACCGACCTGGCCTGGGACGGGCAGGCACTGATATACGAGAACGGGGACCTCCTGGCCGAGGCCGAGCGGTTCGCCACTGGAGAGCGGTTGATCACCGCCGACCTCGACCTGGACCGGATCGTGTCCGACCGCGCCAGCACCTCGAGCTACGGCGACTCGATCCACGACCACCGCCGTCACCTGGCTCGCCTGCGGCGGATCGAGTTCGAGCTTGGCTCGTCGTCGGATAACGGCCCGGGCGTAGCACTGCGGCGTCGCGTCGAGCGCTTCCCCTACGTTCCCGCCGATCCGCGCGTGCGCAACGACCGCTGCGAGGAGGTCTACAACATCCAGGTCCGCGGCCTCGAGACGCGCCTCGAGGCCACGGGCATCAGGAAGATCGTGATCGGCGTCTCCGGCGGACTCGATTCCACCCATGCGCTGATCGTCGCCGCGCGCGCGGTCGACCGACTCGGGCTGCCGCGTGAGAACGTGCTCGCCTACACGATGCCCGGCTTCGCCACCGGCGAGCGCACGCTGTCGAACGCCCGTCGCCTGATGAAGGCGCTCGGCGTGAGCGCCCACGAGCTGGACATCCGGCCCGCGGCGATGCAGATGCTCCGCGACATCGGACACCCGGCGGCGGACGGGGAGGCCGTGTACGACATCACTTACGAAAACGTGCAGGCCGGCGAACGGACCTCGCACCTGTTCCGTCTGGCCAACTACCACGGCGGACTCGTGCTCGGCACGGGCGATCTGTCCGAACTCGCGCTGGGCTGGGCCACCTACGGGGTGGGCGACCAGATGTCCCACTACCACGTCAACGCATCGGTCCCGAAGACCCTCATCCAGTTCCTGTTGCGCTGGGCGATCGACACCGATCAGTTCGGCGCCCAGGTCGACGAGGTGCTCGATTCCGTGCTGGGCACCGAGATCTCGCCCGAGCTCGTCCCGTCGAGCGGCGAAAACGGCGACGAGCTCCAGGGCTCAGAGAAGGTCGTCGGCCCCTACGAGCTCCAGGATTTCTTCCTCTATTACGTCGTGCGCTTCGGCTATCCGCCGAGCAAGGTGGCGTTCCTCGCCCAGCATGCCTGGAGTGATCGTGAGGCGGGGAGCTGGCCTGACCTGATCCCCGCCGAGCGCCGCAACGAGTACACGCTGGCCGAAATCAAGCGCTGGCTCGAGGTGTTCCTCGAGCGCTTCTTCCGCACGAGCCAGTTCAAGCGCTCCGCGATGCCCAACGCACCCAAGGTCGGATCCGGCGGGTCCCTGTCGCCGCGCGGCGACTGGCGCGCGCCCAGCGACGGGACGGCCGCGACGTGGCTCGAGGACCTGCGCTCGAACGTGCCGGACCAGCCCTGAGCCGTCGGGCCCGGCGGCCCGCCTAGGCCCGGGTGCTCGACGCGACCTCGAGAAACGCGCGCGCGGCCGGAGAGAGCGTCGCGTCGCGGTAGACGAGGCCGATCGGCCGGACGATCTTCGGGTTCGCCGTCCGTACTGCCGCCCCGCGCCGGTGCGCCTCGCGCGCCAGCGGCGCCGGCAGCAGCGCGGCGCCGGCGCCGGCCAGCACGAGCGGGATGATCGCCTCGCGAGCCGCGGTCTCGACCGCGATCTGCGGCGTTACGCCGACGGCGGCCAGCGCCTGCTCGAGCAGGATGCGCGTCGATGTGCCCGGTGGGCTGACGACCAGCGGGGTCCGGGCCAGCTCCCGAGGCCGGAGTGGTCTGCTCACGTCGCCTTCCTGTCCTGGAGGCATCGCAAACAGGAGCTCCTGGTCGCCCAGGGCCTGCTCATGTAGTCCGTCTCGAGGCAGGGAGAGGTGAGCGGCGCCGAGATCACAGGTGCCGTCCTGGACCAGCGCGCTGACCCCTTCGGCGCTCTCGGGCTCGAGCATCCGCACCCGAATCCCCGGGTGTAACGCCCGGAAGCGGCCAACCAGCGTGGCCATCGGATCGACCGCCAAGGTGGCCAGGGCGGCGATCTCGAGCGTTCCGGTGCTCAGGTCGCGCACCCCGGCGATCGCCGCGCGCGCTTCGTCGATCGCGCGCAGCGCCTGACGCGCCGGGCCGACGAAGGCCTCTCCGGCCGCCGACAGCCGCACCCGGCGTCCGACGCGCGCGAACAGATCGGATTCGAGTTCGGTCTCGAGCGTCCGGAGCGCTTGCGAGAGCGTCGGTTGCGCGACGTGCAGCCGCCTCGCGGCGCGGGTGACGCCTCCCTCGTCCACCACCGCGAGGAAGTACTGAAGCCGGCGCTCATCCATAGGCAATCAGGATCAAGCTTATCCGAAAGTTCTCTTTGAACTATGTAGCTGCCCGACCGAGAATGGTTGGTTAGGAGACTTATGGGAAACGACGCTCGCGGAACCTGGCAGGCCAACCTCCGGGCGTCAGCGGGCACGCTGACCCCGCGGTTCTGGTGCCTGGCCGCCGTCACCGGCGTGGCCGCCGGGATTGGGGCGATCGCGATGATGGCCGTGCTGCGCGCGGTACAGCACGCCGCGTTCAGCTATCACACCGGGGAGTACTCCACGGCGGCGGCGGCGCACGGTGACCTGCGCCGGATGCTCGTCGTCATCGGCGGCGGAATCGTGGCCGGGATCGGCGGCTGGTTGATCCACACTCGCCTCGGGGGCAGCGGAGGCTCCCCCACCGCGACCGTGTGGTCGGGGCGGGGTGACCTCTCGCTGCCGCGCACGCTCGTGAGCGGGGCCTGGTCCGAGGTCGTGATCGGTCTCGGCGCCTCCCTCGGCCGCGAGGCCGCGCCCCAGCATGCCGGCGCCGCGTTCGGCTCCTGGATCGCCCGGCGCTTTGACCTACCGCGGGAACAGAAGATGCTGCTGATCGCGTGCGGGGCCGGCGCCGGCGTCGGCGCGGTCTACAACGTGCCGCTCGCCGGCGCGCTGTTCGCGGCCGAGCTGTACATGGGCTCGATCACGCTGACGACGGTCGCGCCGGCGCTCCTGACCGCGTCGATCGCCACCGCGGTCGGCTGGATCACCCTGCCCGCGACCGCCGTCTACCACGTTCCGCTGCTGTCCTATCCGGACCCGGCGATGCTCGGGTGGTCGCTGCTGGCCGGACCGGTGATCGGCGTCGCCGCCGCCGGATACGTCCGTCTGATCGCGTGGGCCGGCAGCCACCGGCCCACCGGGCGCGCGCTGCTCGTCGCGCCACCGGTTGCCTTTGCCATCCTCGGGCTGGCCTCGCTCGCCTATCCGCTGCTGCTGGGGAATGGTCGCGACCTGGCCCAGTTCGCGCTGACCGGCGCCGGCACGGTGGCCACGCTCGCCGCATTGGCTCTGCTCAAGCCGCTGCTGACCGCGCTGTGCCTGCGCAGCGGTGCATCAGGCGGCTTGTTCACCCCCACGCTGAGCCTCGGCGCCGTGCTCGGCGCGCTGCTCGGGCACGCGCTCGCGCTGGTCTCTCCGGGGCCGGACGTCGCCGCGTGCGCGGTCGCCGGCGCGGCGGCCATGCTCGCCGCGGGCATGCAGGCGCCGATCGCCGCGGTCGCGTTCACGGTCGAGCTGACCAACACCACGGGCGCGTCGATGGTGGCGATCCTGATCACCGTGGCCGGAGCCGTGCTCGTCGCCCGCCGGCTGGAGACGCGATCGATCTACTCGGCGCGCTTGCCGGCGGGGACCCTGCCGGAGCCGCTCTAAAGGCCCGCCTGCGCCGCTGAGTTGGCGGTCAGAGCTTGTGGCGCCGCACGTGACGGCGCAGCTGGAGAACGCGCGCGCCGCCGATGATCCCGGCCAGCAGCGCGCCACCGACCGCGGCGATCAGGAGCGCAACGCCGAGCGGCAAGTGGCCGCCGACGCCGAAATACGTGATCTTGACGCTCTCTGTGTTCTCGAGGATGAACACGAGCAGCAGGATCAGCACGATCGCACCGGCGATCAGGCTCGTGAACGCGGTGCCGGTCCGGCTGGCCGGAACCTCGCCGGCGTGCTCGCCGGGGGTTGGGGCGCCGGCGGGCTCCGGGGCCCCGGAGCCGGGGCCTTCGGGGGTCCGGGTGCCGGCGGGGGGTGGTTCGGGCGGCAGTCCCTCTCCTGGGCGCCGCTCCGGCGCGTCTCCTGAACGGGTAGAGCTCACCGTCTTGTTCTACCCGCTGGTCGCAGCGCGAAGCCCGTGGGGGTCATAACCCCGCACTCGCCGCGCCACCAGCGGTGAATGCGGATTCACCGCCATATATGGGTCATACCTCCACACTCGATGCGCGCGGGTCCTTGAGTGAGGGGTTATGACCCAGCTGGATCAGATTGCGGTCCACCCGCCGTCGACGGTGAGGACCTGCCCAGTCACGTAGCTTGATGCGCCGCTGGCCAGGAACAGCAGCGCGCCGTCGAGCTCGCCTTCGCGTCCGTGGCGAGCGAGCGGCGCGCGACGCGCCACCCAGTCGCGCCCCCTTCCCTCCTCACCAAGCATGTCGGCCGTCATCTCCGATTCGAACCAGCCGGGCGCGAGCGCGTTCACCCTGATCCCCTTGCGCGCCCACTGTGCGGCCAGCTCACGCGTCAGGTTGACGAGTCCCCCCTTGGAGGCGGCATAACCCGCCTGCGGGATCTGCCCGACGCCAACGAGCCCGAGCATCGACGCGACGTTGACGATCGCCCCGCCCTCGCCGCCGGCGAGCATCGCGCGGGCGGCGTGCTGCGCGAGCGCGAACGGCGCCACCAGGTTGACATCGATCACTCGGCGAAACTCGTCGAGCGCTTCCTCCTCGGCCGGACTCACATCGACGATGCCCGCGTTGTTGACCAGTACGTCCACCCGTCCGTACTGCTCGAGCGCCCGCGCGACGACCGCCCCCACGTCGTCCACCCGCGACAGGTCGTGGGCCAGCACCAGCGCGTCGCGCAGCTCGGCGGCGAGCTGGGCGAGCCGCTCGCGCCGGCGCGCGACGAGCACGACCCTCGCCCCCGCGGAGTCGAGCACACGCGCGAACCGGGCGCCCAGGCCCGCGCTCGCGCCGGTCACGATCGCGACCTTGCCGTCGAGCCGGAATCCGGCCAGCGGATCGATCTCAGAGTCCAGGTCGGACACTCACGGGCTACCGGCGCTCGAGCGCCAGGCGCACCCCGAACCCGATCAGGATCGCCCCGCTCAGCCGGTCGATCGCCGCGCTCACCCGCCGGCGCCGCAGGAGCTCGGACGCCTTGACCGCGGCGAGCGCGTAGGTGCACAGCCACACCACGGTCATCACCACGAACAGGCCTCCCATCACGAGGAACGGGACGAGCACCGAATGGCCCGACCCGGCGAACTGCGGGAGCACGCTCGTGAAGAAGGCGGCGATCTTCGGGTTGGCGAGGTCGCTCAGGAGGCCCTGGCGGAACCCGCCCAGCGCACTGAGGCTCGTGCCGGCGGACCGCGGAGCTGTCGCGTGGGAGCCTCCGCGCCTCGCGGCCAGCAGCGCCTGCACCCCGAGCCACACCAGATAAGCCGCACCGATCAGCTTGAGCGCAGTGAACGCGGTGGCGGATGCCTCGATCACCGACGCGACCCCGAACGCGCACGCGAGCGTCCACACCGACAGTCCGGCTTCGACGCCGAACGCCGTCCCGAGCGCAGCCCGCCGCCCGTGGAGCACCGCATTCTTGGTGACGAGCGCGGTGTCGGGACCGGGAACCACGATGACCACCGCGGAGATGCCGAGGAATACCCACAGGTGTGCGCCCACCCGTGAAGTGTCGCACCGCGGTCGAGCGCCGTCGTCGCGATGCTGGTCGGAGCGGTCGCCGGCGCGCTGCTGCTCAAGTCAAGCTCTGCGCTTCCGCTCGGGATCGCCGCCGTGGCCGCGCTCGCCGCGGGCGTCTCATGCCTGCCGCCCGCGCGGCGATGAGGTAGCGTGCGCCAATGTCCGGATCCTGGCCGTCCGTCAACTACGAAGACTGGCGCGCGACGTGTGACACGCTTCACGCCCACAGCCAGCTCCTCGGCAAGCTCGCCGTGGCGCTCGCGCCGAGCGAGCCGCAGTTCCAGCACGCGGCGTTGCGGCTCACTGCGCGAGGTCTGGAGACTCCACTGCTGCCGGCCCCGAACGGATCGGGCGGATTCGTCGTCACGCTCGATCTGCGCCGGCACGAGGTCGTGGTCGAGCACACCGACGGTCGCGACCGGCGCGCTCCGCTGACGCCGAACCGCTCAGTGGCCGAGGTCGCGGCGGCAGTGCTCGAGGCGGTTCTCCACCTCGCCGGCCCGGTGCAGATCGACCTTACGCCGCAGGAGGTTGACTGGAGCGTCCCACTCGACCAGGACGAGGAGCACTCGAGCTACGACACCGACCACGTCACGGCTTACTTCGCCGCCGCCACCCAGGTCGCGCTTGTGCTCGCGGCATTCCGCGCCCCCTACCGCGGCCGGTCGAGCCGAGTCAACATGTGGTGGGGGTCCTTCGACCTCGCGGTCAACCTGTTCTCCGGTCGGGCGGCCAAGCCGCCCGCCGAGGACTACATCATGCGCAATGCAATGGATTCCGAGGAAGTCGCCGTGGGCTGGTGGCCTGGTGACCCGCGCTATCCGAAGGCGGCGTTCTACGCCTATATGCATCCTGCGCGCGACACGTTCTCGGACCTGCCGGTCGCGCCCGCGCGCTGGGATGCGAAGCTCGGCGAATACGTCCTCGACTGGGACGAGGTCCGCTCGAGCCCCGACCCACGCGCGGTCGCCCTCGGCTTCGCCCACGGCGTGTTCCGTCACGCCTGCACGCTGTGCGCATGGGACCCCACGCTCGCTTCCAGCGCCGAGGGGTCCCCGCCCCCGCTCGCGTGACTGGCGTCAGGCGGCGAGTCGGCGACGCGCCTTCTGGACTGACGGAAGAGCGGCCTTCGCCTTGGCCAGCGGCCGGGCGCGCACGTCGACGCTTGCCGGCTTGGCAGCGATCGTGATCTCCTCTCCGGTCGCCGGGTTACGGCCCGAGCGCTTCTTCGTAGCCGGCTTGACGCGGACGGTCAGCTGGACCAGCCCACCGATGCGAACCTTCTCTGCGTTACCGAGCTGCTCGAGCACGATCGTCTCGAGCGCCTCGACGGCGCGCTTGGCGTCGGCCTTGCTCAACTCGGCTCGATCGGCCACGGCAGTTACGAGCTGGGCCTGTGTTAACGGCACGGCACTCCTCCTGGATTTGGATGGATAGACGGATTCAACCTTGCCCAGCGGACGGATGGGCGATTTTCTGACTCGGCGGCGCGGCGCTGATGATGCCTGATCGCGCCGTCGCCGTGCTGCGACGGGCGCACATAGTCGCGCATCAGAGAAATCGATGCATGATGAGCAGTCCCACGTACCCGTGCCGAGGGTGCGCGAATGCCTCGGGAACCATTCCAATCACCTCGAACCCGAGCGAGCGCCACAGCGCGACGGCCGGCTCGTTGGTCTCCACAACCGCGTTGAACTGGATCGCGCGAAAGCCGCGCTCGCGAGCCCATTCGATCATGTGCTCGCCGAGCGCGCGACCCACGCCCCGCCCGCCACGGCGGGGGTCGACCATGAAGCTGGCCGACGCCACGTGCGAACCCGGGCCGGGACGGTTGGCGTACATGCTGGCCGTGCCGAGGATCTCGCCGTCGGGATCGGTCGCCACCACGGTACGCGCCGGCGGGGCGACCATCCACATGCGCCGTCCTTCGGACTCAGTCGTGTCGGGGTCGTAGGCGTAGGTCTCGCCGGCGGCGACGATCTCGCGGAAGAACGGCCAGATCGCCGCCCAGTCCTCGGGACGGGCGTCGCGGATCGTCACTCGCTACTGAACGGCCGCGGCGGTCTTCTGGAGCTGGCGCTCCGGCGTGATCCGAACCACGTTCCAGGCCAGACCCACGCGCGCGAGCCCCGAGATGAAGAGGCCCGACAGGTCGATCTCCCACCAGCGCAACCCGTGGTAGGCCGAGCGCGGGAACGCGTGATGGTTGTGATGCCAGGACTCGCCGAGTGAGAACAGTGCCAGCCAGGCGACGTTCGTCGACTGATCCTCGATGTCGAACCGCCGGCGCCCAAAGAAGTGACAGATCGAATTCACAGACCAGGTGACGTGGTGGACGAGGAAGATCCGCACCAGACCACCCCAGATGTAGCCGAGCAGCGCTCCGCGCAGCGTGAACCCGCCGAGCACGAAGCCGGCCAGCGTCGGGATCCCGAGTGAGACGAGCACGAACATTGGAAAGCGCCGGCCGATGCGGCGCATCTTCGGGTCCTCGTAGAGCTCGGTCGCGTAGCGCTTCCAGTCGGCCTGGCCCTGGGTTTCGAGCAGCCAGCCGGTGTGGGCATGCCACAGTCCACGCAGGCCCTCTCCGTGGCCGACGTGCGGACTGTGCGGATCGCCCTCCTTGTCCGCGTGGGCGTGGTGCTTGCGGTGGTCGGCCACCCAGTCCAGCACCGAACCCTCGACGGCAAGCGAGCCCATCACCGCGAACAGGCGCTCAAGCCATCCGTAGGTCTGGAAGGCGCGATGGGTCAGCAGCCGGTGAAAGCCCACCGTGATGCCGACGGCGGTGATCAGGTACATGGCGCCCAGGATCGCCAGGTCGGTTCCGTCGACCCAGCGATTCCACAGCAACACGATCGCGGCCAGCACGCCCGCGAACGGGACCACCACGCCCAGCAGGTTTGCCGTGCGCTCGGTTCGAGTCATGTCTGGCGAGCTTTCCACATAACGTCGGGCGCCAACCACATGCCGGTACATCAAACCCCCCGGCTGTCGGGGCGTTACACGGCCGCTGGCATGATTGGGTCGATGGGCGTCGAGGTGCTTCTGCCTGGGATGGTGGTCGTCGAGCATTCGTTCGAGGTTCCGCTCGATCACGACGATCCGACCGGCGAGCGGATCACCGTGTTCGCGCGCGAGCTGGCCGCCCCCGACGGCCGCGACCGCCCGTTCCTCGTCTACCTCCAGGGTGGCCCCGGCTTCGAAGCGGCACGCCCGACGCGCAAGCCAAACTCGCCCGGTTGGGTCGACCGGGCGCTCCGGGAATACCGCGTGCTGATGCTCGACCAGCGCGGCACGGGCCGTTCCTCGCCCGTCGGCATGCTGCCCGGGCGCACGCCGGTGGAGCAGGCCGAGTACCTGTCCCACTTCAGGGCCGACTCGATCGTGCGAGACGCCGAGTGGATCCGTCGCGAGTTCGGCGCCGAACGATGGAGCGTTCTCGGACAGAGCTTCGGCGGCATGTGCGTGGTCACGTATCTGTCGCTCGCGCCCGAGGGGCTCAGCGAGGCGTTCATCACCGGAGGCCTGCCGCCGCTCGGGCCCCGCATCGACGAGGTCTACGCGCGCACCTACGAGCTCGTGCTCGAGCGCAGCCGGCGCTACTACCAGCGCTACCCGTCCGACCGCGACCGGATTATGCGGCTGCACGAGCTGATCGAGGGCGATGGCGTGCGGTTACCCTCGGGCGATCGGCTGACGTGGCGGCGCTTTCGCCAGCTCGGCCGTGAGCTCGGGATGAGCGACGGGGCCGAGGGCCTTCACTACCTGATCGAGCTCCCGCCGGACTCGCCGGCGTTCGTGCACGACGTCGAGGCGGCCGCGCCGTTCGTGCGCAACCCGCTGTACGCGGTGCTGCACGAGGCCTCCTGGGCGGACGGCGGTAGGACCCGCTGGTCGGCCGATCGGATGCTCCCGGCCACCTTCGAAGCGGTCGATGTGTTCACCGGTGAGCACGTGTTTCCATGGATGTTCGAGGACTACGGTGGGCTGGCTCCGCTGCGCGAGGCCGGCGAGTTGCTGGCCCAGCGCGAATGGCCGCGACTGTACGACGAGGAGGTTCTCCGGGCCAACCAGGTGCCGACTGCGGCCGCGATCTACGCCCGGGATATGTACGTCGAGCGCGCTTATTCCGAGGAGACGGCGGGTTTGATCGGCGGCCTGCGGTCGTGGATCACCAGCGAGTACGAGCACAACGGCCTGCGGGTCGACGGCGAGCGGGTCCTGAGCCGGCTGATCGAGCTGGTCCGCGGGCCGCAGTGGTGATCGCGACCGCGGACCGGACGGGCCCTCACGGCCCCATGGACGCCGAGCGCAGCGAGGCCCATTCCAGGCCGTCAATCCGCGAGGCCGTGGGTGTAGGCGTAGTGGACCGCCTGCGCGCGGTCGCGCGCGCCGATCTTGGCGAACACGTGGTTGATGTGCGTCTTGACCGTGGCCTGGCTCACGACCAGCGCCGCGCCGATCTCGGCGTTGGAGAGCCCGCGCGCGATCAGTGACAGCACCTCCGCCTCGCGCGGGGTGAGCTCGTCGGGAAGGCTGGCCGGGGGTGGCGCGGGCCGCGGGCCACTGCTCATCGCCGCGATCAGCCGGCTGTGGACAGCCGGATCGAGCAGCATCTGGTGGCTGGCGGCGGCGTGTACGGCACGCGAGATCTCCGCGATTCCGGCGTCCTTGGTCAGGTAGCCCCGCGCGCCGGCTTGGAGCGCGTCGAGAATCGACGCCTCATCGGCGTGGGTGGTCAGGACCACGATCTCGGTGTCGGGCTGGGCCGCGCGGATCCGCCGCGTCGCCCCGACGCCGTCGAGCTTGGGCATACGCAGGTCCATCAGCACGACGTCGGGACGGTGCCGGGCGCAAAGCGCCACCGCCGCCTCCCCGTCGGGCGCCGCGGCCACCGCTTTGATGTCGGGCGCGGTCTCGAGCAGCGTCATCAGGCCCTCGCGCACGAGCGCCTGATCGTCCACCACGATCACGCGCACCGGGCCGTTCATCGGGTCGCCTCGTCAACCGTCGCCGCGGCCGCGGGCGGTGGTAAGCGCAACTCGACGCTCCAGCCCTCGCGCCCGGTGCCGGCGTCGAGCGTGCCCCCGAGCAGGTGGGCCCGCTCGCGCATGCCCTGCAGGCCGTAGCCGCCACCCGTGGCCGCGAGGCTCTCGGTCGGGGCCGGCCGGCCGTTCCCGAGCGGGTGATCGTCCACGCGGAGCACCACGTCCTCGTCGGAGCGCTCGCCGGCGTGGACGGCCACCGACACGGCTGCCCCCGGCGCGTGCTTGCGCACGTTGGTCAGCGCCTCCTGCGCCACGCGGACGACGGCCTGCCCGGTCGGTCCGCTCAGGCGCCCTGAGTCCCCGTCGATCCTCAGCTCCACCGGCGCGTCGACGCCGGCGCGGTACTCCGCCACCAGCGCCTCGATCGCCGCCCGCGCGGCCGCCGCCTCGACCGCGGCCGGCTGCTCCACACCGTCCCCGCGCAGCGCACCGACAGCGCGGCGCGTCTCCTGGAGACCTTCGCGGGCGAGGGCGTGGGCACGCTGGATCCGAGCCAGGATCGCCTCGCGGTCGGCGCCCTGCTCGAGCAGGGCACTCGTCGCCTCGAGCTGGATGGCGAGACCAGCGAGCGCGTGGGCGAGCACGTCGTGGATCTCACGCGCGATCCGCGTCGACTCCTCCAGGCGTGCCGCGCGGACGTGCTCTTCCTGCGATCGCTGCGTCTGCGCGAGCAGCAGCTCCGCCTGCTCGGCCCGCTGCGAGAACTGCCGGCTGTTGGACCCGGCCAGCGCGGCGGCGGAGAAGCCCAGCGCGTACGCGATCACACCCACCCCGCTGGCGTTGTAAATGAGGTTGGAAACCCCCACCGCGAGCGCACCCAGGGCCACGAGCACAAGCGCGCGTCCCAGCTCCACGCGCAATCCGGCGGCCACGGCGGCGACAAACACGAACGCGCTGGCCCCACTGCCCGGAGTCGCGCCGACAAGCACGCCGCCGGCAATCGCCAGCGTGAACAGGTCGAGCGTGAGCCGATTCTCGCGAAGCGGCCAGATCGTCCAGGTCAGCCACGCGAGGTTGGCGATGACCAGCAGAACGGTCACGAGCAGCCCGCGTCCGCTCGTCCCGGGCGGGTGCTTGCTGCCCACCACGGTGAAATCGATCGCCAGCAGCCCGGCGATACGGATCGCCGCGGCGAGACGCGGGTCGAGGCGATAGAACAGCACGGTCTGATCAGGGAAGGTACGACGTAACGGGACCCGCGTTATCGCGGGTCCCGCTCTTGCACCGATGGATGGTCGAGTCAGGCAAGCTCGGCGACCGGGGAGCCCAGAGCCTTTTGACGGCGGGTGGCCAGCAGGAGGCTGCGACCGCACACCTCGAACACGGCCATGGCGAGCAGCGCCACCGTCCACGCCTCGCCGCCGGTGATCGAGTGGTGGGCGCTGAAGTGCCCGATCGTCGCGGCACCACCGTTGTTGATCCAGATCAGGAAGGCGAACCGCGAGCCCATGCCGAGGACCCAGAAGAAGCCCGACAGCCAGCGCGCGCGGGCGAGCACCTGGCCGTTCGCGCTGCGGCGCATCTGCACGGTCTGGCCGCTGGCCACGCCGATCAGGAGCCCGAGCATGCCGAGCACCCCGATCAGGACGAGGTCGTTGCCGGCGGTCGGGATCCCGTGCAGGTAGTTCGCCACCGCGACGGCGACGATGACCATCGGACGGATCAGGGCCTTGGTGGTGAGCGGGCGCTCCTTGATCTGGAGCAGGACGAGGAGGACGAGGGCTGAGTCGATGAGGTAATCGGTAATTGACATGCGAGCATCGTCGTCGCAGAACCCCGTTCTCACATCGGCGTGCGGGTCGATTCGCGGGTTGAGATCTCGCGGCGGCTCAACCCACGGGTTGAGAAGCTACGCGCGGGTCTCTCAGTACTCGTCGCGGCGCCGGATCCACAGCGGTTCGGCGGCGCTCTCGTCGCGTCCCTTCGGCGTCCGGTCGAGCAGCGCGTAGAAGGCCATCCCGGGTGCCTCGAGGCCGCGCGCCGAACTCACGTAGGTCCGGTAGACGGTTCCGTCCGCGAGCGCGTACACGCTGATCCCGGGCCCCTGCGCCACGTAGTGGGCCGCGTCGGTCCCGCACATGCGAGCGTTCAGCTCGACGGTCACCGGGATGTCGCCCTCAAGGAATTCCTTCAGCTCCTCCTGCGTGTACAGGAAGCCGAGGTCGCGGTTGAAGTCGTTGCCGCCGCTCGAGACCCACTCGATCGGCCAGCCCATCCGCTCCCGGTAGGCGAGGAGCTTCTCGAGCGGGGCGCGCGAGGCGAGCAGGAGCGTCGTGTCCCTCGCCTTCAGATGGGCCACTTGCGGAGCCAGCGTGTCGGCGATCGAGGAGCAAACCGGGCAACCCGCCGTCCACTCCGGCCCGAACATGAAGTGATAGACGATCAGCTGGGAGCGGCCGGCGAACAGCTCGGCCAGCGTCTTCGTGCCGCTCTCGGTCTCGAACCGGTAGTCCTTCTCGACCGCGACCCACGGCAGCTCGCGCCGCTTCCGGGTCAGCTCGTCGCCCCGCCGCGTGAGCTCCTTCTCCTGCTTGAGCAGCGCGTCTCGTTGCGCCTGCCATTCCTCCTGCGTCGCGATCCGATGATCGGTCATCTGTTCGTCCTCCTCGGTGGGTCGCCGCGGAGTCTACAGTTAGCCGAAACGCTAACGATTAGGGTCGGGCCTCAGGTCCGACCCGGAGATCGCGGCGATCCTTAACCCCGAGCTTCTGCATCGCGCGGTACAGATGCGATTCGACGGTCCGAACCGAGAGCACGAACCGATCGGCGATCTCCGCGTTGGAAAGTCCCTGCGCTGCGAGCTCGACCAGCTGGCGCTCCCGCTCGGTCAGGCTGTAGGAATCGGGCTCGAGCCCTCGCACCTCCGGCGGGGAGCCTCCCTGGCAGAGGCCGTGCAGCTCGCGACTGCGCGCTGCCGCCCGTCGGGCTGAATCCTGACGTCCGGCCTCGATGAACGTCTCGGCCGCCACCGCCGCGCACTCCGACGCGTGGCGAAGCGCGCCGATCGCCTCGAACTCATCCGCACAAGCCAGCATGGCCGTCCCATCCCCCTCGGCCCGGGCCGCAGCGTCATCCGCATACGCCAGGACTAGGCGCGCGTCGCACCTCTCGCGCAAGGCCGCCAGCGGCGGATGGACCCGGCGCGCCGGCGCACCCGCGCGCATCGCCTCGTGATACAGCTGCGCGGCGTACAGCGGGACCTTGCCGTACCCGTCCGCGCGCTCGAGGAGCATCTGCTGCGCCCGTGGCGGATCGCCGTGCGCCAATGCGAGCCACGCCTCGCCGCGGACCACGTACGCCCGCTCCTGATCGATCAGGTCGCCGGTGATCGCCGCCCGGCAGCGCTCCATCGCTGCTGCCACGCCGTCCCGGTCTCCCGTGTAATACGCGACTCCCGCGAGCAGCGCGTAGGAGCACTTGAGGGTCCGGAACGGGTCGTGATACTCCTGATGCACGAGTGCCTCGCGCAGCCAACGGGCGGCGTCGACGAACCTCCCGCGAAGCAGGCACAGGGCGCCCAGCGTGTTCGCACTGATGCCGGCGGCCGCCTCGTCGTAGGTGCGGATCGCCTCTCTCAAGACGCGACCCATCCACCGCTCGACCTCGTCTATCTCCCAGCCCGATTCGATCCCGGTTACGGAAGAGGCGATCATCGACAGCTCGTCGACCTCGTCGCGCAGTGGTATCGGCGGCCGGAGCTTGATGAGCAGCTCGCAAGCCCGGCGGGCTCGCCCGGCGCCGAACAGGTGGACGGCGTGGACGACCTCGACCTGGCGCCGCACCTGCGGCTCCAGAGCCTCATCGGCGAGCACCTGGCCCGACAGCTCGGCGGCGGTGCGGGAGTCGCCCGTCATCGCGAGGCCCCGGACCCGGAGCGGTGCCAGCCGGCGCCGCCAACCCGGGTCATCCCACCACCCCAGCGCCCGCGTGACCAGGTCCATACCGTCCTGAGGGCGGCGGAGCCCCCACAGCAGTCCGACGACGCGCTGCTGCAGATAAGCGACCCCGATCTCCTGCGTCTGGCACCCGCCCTCGAACGGAGCGAGGACCGCCTCTGCCTCCTCGTAGCGCTGGCGCACAGCGCACGCCCGCGCCACCAGCAGCGCGGCCGCGAGGCCGCCGTCTTCATCCAGCGCCAGCCGAGCCAGCCGCTCGCCGAACTCGGGGTCCCCCGCCGCAATCGCCGCCGCCGCGCCCTCCAGCATCAGATCCGCGGGGACGCCATCGCCGGCATCGAGGAGCCAGCGCGCCACCAGCAGCGCGTCCTCGCGCGAGCGGTCCGGCCGTCGCTGCACCGTGCGGGCCAGATCGCGCCTCGTCTGTGCCGCTCTGATTACCGGCATCGAGGAGCGAACCACGTCGCCGTAGAGCGGATGGGCGAGCCGAATCGTCCCGGCCTCGCCGATGCCCTCCACCGTCGTCATCCCGTGGGCCTCCACCGACGCGGTTGCCTGCGCGCCGGCCAGCGAGACAAGCTCTCGCAGGCGCAGGGGCTCGCCCAACGCCAGCAGCTCGATCACGTGCCGCTCGTCGTCGTCGAGCACCGACAGGCGCCCACCGACCAGCTCGATCAGCGACGCGCTCGGGACCGGGCGGCCGGTCAGCCGCCAGTATCCGTCGACGCTGACGAACGCATCCATCTCGAGCGCCGCCATCACGAGCTCGTGCGTGTACAGGACGTTGCCCTGGGAGCCGTCGTAGATCAGGTCCCGCGCCCGCTGCTCGACCGGTCCTTCGAGCACGGCCTCGACGAGCTCCGAGGTCGATGCTTCCGACAGCGGCTGGAGCTCGAGCCGCGCCGCGCCCGCGTCCTTCCACAGCGACTCCACCGCGTCCGGGCACGGTTCCGAGGAGCGAACCGTGGCCAGGACAAATGCCGTGCCCGTCAGGGCGAGCTGAAGGATCAGCGCCGCTGAGGCCGGATCGAGGCGCTGGGCGTCATCGACGCCAATCACGATTGGTCGGCCCGCGGCGTGTTCGCGCAGCGTGCGCGCGGTGCGCTGAAGCTGAAGCAGCGGATCATCTGCACGCGCATCGGGCGGCAGGAGCTCCGTACACGCGGCCAGCGGCACCGCCGCTGCGCTCCGCGTCCCCTGCACCCAGCACACCATCGCCCCCGCATCCGCGGCGGCTGCCACGGCCTCGCGAGCCAGTCGCGACTTACCCACGCCGGCGGGGGCGATCACCGCGACCGCCGGGCACGCAGCGCTCGCCCGAGCGGTGGCGATCTGCTCGAGTTCCGCGTCACGCCCGATCAGCGGCCACGCGTGCGCCGCACCCGAACCGACCCGCGCCCCGGTGACGGTCATGCTGGCAGGTTACCTGCCGGACGCCGGATCCGAAAGCGACTCGAACGCGGTCAGCGCCCGCCGAACTCAGGCTACCGGGGCGCCATGTCGGGCGTGATCAGCGGACTCGGCCGAGGACTCGAGGGAGGCCTGAGCCGGCGCGCCCGGTTCGCGGCCCATGACGCCGTCCCTGAACTCGCGCATCCCGGTGCCCAGCGAGCGGCCCATTTCGGGCAGGCGCTTGGCACCGAACAGCATCAGGATTACCACGGCGATGATCAGCAGGTGAAACGGGTTTTCAAAGCCGGACAGCATGCGTGTCTCCTTGTCGTTTGTCGGGTTGCGGGTGTCGTTGGCTCATCGCGTCATCACTCGACGCCGAAGCCATCCATCGCCGAGGCAACGAACGTGCAGACGCCGCCGATCGTCCCGGCCAGGATCGCCGAGAGGCCGTCGGTGGATGCCACCACGGATTTCTCCAGGCCATAAGCAAGGCCGGGGGCGACGTTCGCCAGCACGGCCAGGACAGCCGGTTCCGCGGCGTCGGCGGGACTCGGGCTCGTGTCCAGGGCGGCGATGACGCCGGACACGGCGGCCAGCAGGCCAGTTAGAGAGGTCAAGAACAGCATCGGCTCGGCCGCTCCCTCGCCGCCCCAGTAGCTGACCGCCGCGAACACGCCGGGCATGGCGCCTGCCCCCCACGCCACGGCGGTGTACACGTCCGCCTTGTCGTCGAGCTGGATGGCGGAGGTGAACGGAAGGCCGTCGTCGTGAGCGGGAACCGTCAGCGCGCTGATCACCGCGGGGGCGGCCATGTCGATCCAGGAGAACAGGGCCGGCGGCTCGCTTCCACCCGCGACGTAGTACGACGCGATCGTGTCCATCAGCCCCCAGAAGGACGCGGCGGCGAACGTCGTGTAGCTGAGATCGTCCGCCGCGTCCGCCACGCTCTGCACCGACGTGCTCTTGTCGTTCTTGAACGGCAGCGCGTCGGCGTCGAGGTGGGCCAGCTTGTAGCCGAGGACCGTGGGGAAGGCGACGAGCAGAGTGACCAGCCCACCGACCGTTGGGGCCTTGCTCATGCCGGCCGCCTTGAGCAGCGGCCCGAGCACCGGTAGGGCGGTCAGCGGCGTGCTGAGGATTGCCTTGAAGACCGAGATCGCCACGGCGATCAGGTTCAGCACGAGGTCGATCATCCCCTGGGCCGCGTCCAGAGCGGCCTTGACGACGTTGCCGAGCGCGTCGATCAGCTTGTCGATCCCGACGGTGCCGAAGTTCTTCGGGTTGGAGACGAGGCTCGCCAGCGAGTTTCGGAAGTCGTTGGCGGCCTTGATGAAGTCCTGGCCGACCGAGCCGATGCTGCTCTTGGCTTGGTTGACCAGCGTGCTCAGGGCGTCGTCGACGGCCGGCGTCTTGGCGAGGCCCGGGCCGGACTGCGTGACCTTTTCCAGCAGCCAGCTCGCGTTGGCGCTGGTTGGCTGCTGCGGCGCCGGCTGGGAGCCCGTGTCCAGCACCGTGTTGCCCTTAGGGGGTGCGGTGAACGACGAGATCGATCTCGAGCCCAGCTGGGCCTTGAGCTTGTCCAGCGCGGCGCGAATCTCCGCTTCCTGGCCCTGGAGCCAGTGGTCGGCGCCACCCTTTGCCTTCTGGGTCAGCGTATAGAGCTCGTCGCTCAGGGCCAGCAGCCATCCGTCGTACCGCGAGGCCAGGGTGACCGTGTCCGCGAGCAGCTTGAGCACGTGCGCCTTCAGCCAGTCGATCACGTCGGTCAGCACTGCCCCGAGCTTGTTGACGACGGCGTTGAATATGTGCGCGGCTTCGTCGAGGCCCTGGATCGTCACCGAGAGCACCTGGTGTGCCCACGCGTCGAAGTCGGCGGTGATCGTGCTCACCCATCGGTTGAGCGACTTGTCCCACGTCAGCACCACCTCACTGACCTTTGCCGCACCCTTCTTGATCGCGTATAGGGCGTCATGGGCCAGGTCGCTGAAGGACAGCTCGACGCCATCGACCTTGAACGTGGCGACGCCGAGCGCAACCCGCGAGCCGAGCGTGACCGGTTCCCGAGTCGTGTGCACCCTATGCCCTCTTGTCCCGACGCCGTTCAGCCCCTCGGCGTGAGCCTCGGTGGCCACCTGACCGTTCACGGTGGGATCGGCGCCCGCCGCTGCCGCGCCGGCGAACACCTTGGCCGCCTGGCCGGCTATGTCCTTGTCCTGCCTGGCCAGCGGGAACAGCGTCGCGCCACTCAGCGTCGAGGCGGCGGCCAGCGTGCCGGCGCTCATCGTCGGGAGGTAGTTGAGCGTGACCGTCCCGGACATGTACGCGTTGACGGCATCGCTCGGCGAGACAACCACCGGGGCGGTCAGCCCACCTCCGCTGACAGTGAGCTTCGGCGCCGACAGGGCGTCGGCCACGATCGGAATCGTCACCTGACCGGAGCGATCGGTGGTGAACGTCATTGGCGTGCTCGACAACGTCACGCTCCGGCCGTTCAGCAACGCGATCGCCGGACCCGACGAGGTCACTTGGAGTGGCTTGGCGGCCACGCGAGTCCCCCAGTCGTCGGAGAGGGTGAGCTGCACCCGATAGGTGCTGACCTCCGCCGGTTCGGTCGCCGGCAGGTGGATCTGATTGGCGTTCCAGCCGCCGTCGGAGCGCTTGGTCAGGACCTCCAGGTTGCCGTCCCGGTCGACCGCGACCAACTCGTCGCTCGCCGACGCCCGGGTCTGGCTGCTCACTCCGGCCAGCCCGCCCTGGAGCGGGACCGCGGGGTTGTAAACCGGGTTGACCGAGTTCTTGTTGGCATTGTTCAAGTCGACCTGGCGCACGACGCTAAGCGTCCCTCCGCTGACGAGGAACAGGTTGAGCAGGGTGTTGGTCTTGAGGTAGTTGTCCTCGCCCAGGTTGAGATTGCTCGGCTCCCAGTCCCACTTCCCGGCCTCCCGCTTGGCGTCCTTGGGTAGCTGGAGCTGCTGGGCGTACCACTTCTTGTTCAGGTAATCGACGGTGAGTGCGTAGAGCTCCTGATTGACCCCGCGCACGATCGCCGTCGGCAGGTAGTTCACGTTTGGACTGAACAGATAGTCAATCGACTCCACGGTCACATGCTCGGGAGTGAGCGGTGGCGCGAACGTCGGCGGCGGCACGTAGAAGTCGTCGAGCTTCGCGTTCACGGTGAGATGCTCGGTCTGGAACTCGCTCTGGAACTCGTGCTGATAGACGTGGACGCCGTCGGCCGTCGGCACGTACAGCAACAACGCCGGCTGGTTCAGGAACGCGGTCAACGCGTAGCTGACCACGGCCGAACCGGTCGTCAGTTTGCCCTGAGCCTGGTACATGCCGAATCCACTAAGGACCCCGGACTGGGTCTGCCCGCCCGGATGTCCCCAACCCGTCCAGTGAAAGCCAAGCTTTGAGTCGGTGGCGTTCTTGGAGGAGGCCGGCGTGATGCAGAACACCAGCAGGTTGCGGTACAGGTCGTTCGTGATCTGGAGCGGGGGATCCTTCAAATCGGCTCCCCACTTCACGTCGTCGATCGGTGTGAAGGTGCCACTCGAGATCCCGTTGCTGCCCGGCAGGTCCTCGATCAGATGCTTGATATCTCCCGACGACGTCCGGTAGAAGACCTGGAGCGTGGGCCAGCCCTGCTTGTTGTCGGCGACACCGGCCACCATGTCGGTCGCGCCGGCGGCGATCTCCCGGGTGCTCCAGCCGCCGGCCGCGGCCGGGTCGCGGAACACCTGAGAGACGATCCCGTTACGGAGCAGGACCGCTTCAACCTGACCGTCGGTCCGGCTGTAGGCGACGACCTTGTCCTTGGTCGGGTCGATCTTCCCGACCTCGACCAGGAAGTGGTCCTCGCTCAGCACGGAGCTCGCGTCCAGCGCGAACGGCTGGTGATAGCCGGAGTCCGTGCTCGCGGCCGTCACCTCCCGGCGCTTGACGTGCTGTGTCGCGTTTGCCGACTCGAGTGAGATTCCGAGCGCCGCAGCGGCTCCGAGTCCGGAGATGCCGAGGAAGCTACGACGGCTGAGAAGCCGCTGCAGTTGATATTGATCACGTTCCATGACAGTGAGCCTCTCGCAAGCGCCCGCCGGCGTCGTCAGTGGCTGACTACTGCAGTGGCGGCTCGCGGGCACCTAAGTAGTCGCTGGTGGCTAGGCGACCTGCGCCAGGTAGCTGGCGATCGTTCCGGGCTGACCCCCGATCAGGAACCTGACCGTACCCTCGCCGGCGTTGTGGGCGGCGTGCGCCGCGCCGGCCGGAACCGTGTGCGTCTCACCGGGTGAGAGCCGGATCGACGGACACACGCGACCGCGCTGTGCCTCGAAGATCTCCAGGTGGCCTTCCAGCACGTGAAACCACGTAGCGCCCTGATGCTGCTGCGCGGCCGGGCCGCCGGGCCGCGCCGCCACGACCTCGATGAGGTCGAAGGGCGTCACGGCACCCGCGGCGCCGGCCAGAAACGACACGTGATACCCGGGCGCCACGGTGTAAACGTCGGCGGCCTGCGTGTCGGTGTTCGGGGTGAGTGTTGCTGTTGTCGTCATCGGGTGTCTCATTTCGGGTTGGGGTTGACTATCCGAGGTGGCGGGCAAGCCAGTCGAAGATGCGGGTTTCGCGCAAGGCCTGGCCAAGCGGCTCACCGTGTCCGCCCGCGCCCTCGCGCGCTGTGAAAGTCGCCAGTTCCCTGGGGCCCGTCAGGCCGTCGTACAGCTGGCGTGACTGGCCCGGCCATAGCTCCTCGCCCTCTGACTCGGTGATCAACAGCGGCGTCTTGATCTGGGCCAGCTCGCCGCCCAGGTGGTAGCCGGCGATGGTCAAGAGCAGCCGGAAGGTCGAGCCGCCGTTGTGGCCGTAGGGCTGGCCGTGGAATCGGAGCGTCTCGGTGCTCGCCGGCGCGAACAGCTCCGCCAGGTGCATCTCGCGATCGAACGCCGACTGACGACGGTCCTCCAGCTGGCGGCGCATCTCGCTCGACAGGCGATCGGTCCACGCCGTCACGACATCGACGATCCCCGGATCGACGACGGCGGCGGCGAACCGATGCTCGAACGCGAGCGCACGGGCTACCCAGTAGCCCCCCTGCCCCATTCCGATCACCGCCACGCGCCCGCGATCGACGTCGCGCCGCATCAGCATCGCGTCCAGCACAGGAGTGAGCACTGCCTCCCAATCGGGGCGACACGGGATCCGCTGCTCAAACAGCGTCGCCTGCTGTCCCGGTCCGTCAAAGGTAAGCCAGTGATAGCCGCGCTCGGCGGCGGCGGCGCCCGCTTGCGCCCACATCTCCGACGTGGCCTGATAGGACCCGTTGTTGACCACCACGAGCGGCCGGACCCGGCCGGCCGCGCCCGGAGCAGGAAAGAAGAAGCCCGGCAGGGCCGTGTCCTCGTAGGCGATCGAGATCCGCTCACCCGGCACCGGGCACAGATCCACGATCTGCTCCCAGCACGCCCGCTGGCGGCGCCAGAGATCGAGCTGGCGGTCGGGCTCGCTCGAATGCGAGATCTGAAACAGCGCGGTCGCGTAGTAGGTGGCGGCGCGCCTGAAGTGCGCGAGGGCGCTCATCCGGCGTCCGCTCTCGCGGGCTCGGACCGCCGAGGCCCACGCGGCGCCCGCGGTGGCCGTCCACTCGCGCAGCCAGGAGTCGCCGTCGCCGTCGGTGATCCGCTCCGCCGTGGCCAGCACCTCGCCGACGTCGGCCGCCTGGCGGTAGCTGGCGCCAAGCGCGCGCTCGAACCCGAACTGAAACTCGCTGTCCTGAAAGGAAATCATCTCGGTCCTCCGTTACCGATCGCTCGGCGGGCGATCAGTAACGCGTCCCGCTGGTCGGCGGAAGCGCCTCGAGCTTGCCCAGCAGTGCCGACCGGCGCGACTCGAGCTCGGCGCGCGACATCCTCAGCCCTTCCGCGACGTCGCCCGCCCGGATGCCCGCCAGCAGCATGCTGAAGATCGCGTGCTCGGCAGGATCCAGGCGCTCGTGCAGCATCGCGCCGACGCGCGGCGGCACCGCGGGCAACCTCGGCGCCCCGAGCGTGACCTGGCGCAGAACGCCGGACAGCTCGGCGTCGCAGTCGTACATGCTGACCAGGGCGTCGGCCTCGGCGACGACGCAGGAGGCGGCCAGCACCCCGTCTGGATAGGCCGAGCAGATCACCACCGCGGGCGGGTTGGCGGTGCGCTTGAGCTCGCGGCACAGCCACAACCCGCTGCGCCACCGCGGGCGATGGCCCAGCACGGCCACGTCGACGGACCCGTGCTCGGCCAGACGCATCGCCTCCTCCGGGCTCTCGGCTACCCCGGCCAACCGAAGTCCGGGTTCGGTCTCGGCCAGATTGCACACCCGGGAGCGCAACCAGGCATCGCAGTCGACGACCAGGACGCCGCGTCCCCGGCCGGCGACCGTCCGGTGAGGGTCGGCTGAGATCGCCCCTCGGGTGGCTTGCATGGTGGTTGTGCTCATGGCTGAATGGCTCCTTAGGGGTGAGGTATTGCCTGGCCTGGGGAGCGTGGCGCCGCGGGACGGGCGCGTCGTCAGTGGCGCGGTACTGCAATTGGGTCGCGCGGGCGCCTAAGTAATCGCGCTCGGAAGTGCAGTACGCGGGTACTGACGATCGGTCGCGCTGCCTACGGCAAGGTGGGACGCAGGGAAATGCAGGCTGCGACGAACTCGATCTCGCCCGAAACGCTGCTCGCGATCATGGCCGCGGTGGCGCTCGCCGGCTCGCTGGCGGCGATCGCGGGCAGGGCCGGAATCATCGTGCCGGTCGTGGTGGCCGAGTTGCTGTTCGGCATCCTGCTGGGCCCCCACGTGCTCGGCTTTCAGGTGAGCACGACCGTGCTCCTTTTCAAGAACCTGGGACTCGGCCTGCTGTTCTTCTTCGCCGGCTATGAGATCGACCCCAGGCGAATCGCCGGGCGCCCGCTCCGTCTCGGGTTGCTCGGCTGGGGCATGTCGCTCGTGCTCGCGTTCGCAGCCGTGGCGCTGCTGCGCTCGGCTGGCGTCGCGGTGTCTGTGCTGTACAGCGCGCCGGCGGTGGCGACCACGGCGATCGGCACGTTGATCCCGGTCCTGTCCGACGCCGGTGAGCTGGACACGCCGTTCGGCACCTACCTGCTCGCGGCTGGGGCAGTCGCCGAGTTCGGGCCGATCCTGCTGCTCACGCTCGCACTCTCTACCCAGAGCTCGGTGCACAACGGCTTGATTCTGCTCGTGTTCCTGGCCGTCACCGTGGCCGTCGGCGTCCTGACCGTCAAGGCGCGGGGGCCGGCTCTGCTCTGGTTCGAGCACACCCTCGAGGCGAGCTCCCAGCTCGCCGTGCGCTGGGTCCTGGTGCTGCTGTTCGGCCTCGCGTTCCTCGCTTACCGCCTCGGACTCGATCTGCTCCTGGGCGGGTTCGCCGCCGGCGTGATCGTGAGGGAGCTGATGCGCGGAAGGGAGCTGTTGGTGCTCGACTCGAAGCTGGCCGGGATCGCCTTCGGACTGTTCGTCCCGGTGTTCTTCGTCGTCAGCGGCATGACGCTTGATATCAGCGCGTTCGCAAGCGCCGGCGGCATCCTGCGTACCGGGCTGTTCTGTGTCCTAATGCTGTTCGTCCGCGGCACCCCGGCGCTGCTCCTCTACCGGCGTGACCTGGACGCTCCCGGGCGGCGTGCGCTGGCGCTGCTGAGCTCCACCCAGCTGCCCCTCGTGCTCGCCATCACCGCGCTGGCGAGCGCCGGCGGGCAGCTGAGCGCGTCGATCGCGGCCGACCTGGTCGGCGCGGCCGTCCTTTCGACGCTCGTCTTTCCGCTGCTCGGACTTCGCATACGCCGCGCTCTCCCCGCGCAGCCCGCCACGGCGCGAGCGCAGCCGTCTGTGGCGATCATCCGATTCATGCGATGACCGCTCACCCGGCCCTCACCAACTATGTGCTCATGCGAGCTTCACATAGACAAACCAGGGGCATCGACGTGGGCACGGCCGCGTGGCCCATCCCGGCACTCGTCGATAACGCGCTTGCCATGTACGTCGAGTGGCGCGAGGCCACGGACACGGTGGCTGACACCTATGGGCGGTGGTGTATCGCACCGGCCGGTGAGGAGGCCCCGCGCTTCGCGGCCTACATGGCCGCACTCGATCAGGAGCAGACCGCGGCCGGCATGTACGCGGGGTCGATCAAGGAACTCGAGCGCTGGCTGCCGGACACGCCCGCGCACATCTGAGTGGCCTCGTGAACGTCCCAGCAGAGCAGCCAGACCCAGAGCAACGGTCAGTAGCGAGCCACGGCGCTATGAGATCCGGGTCCGGGGACCGATCGGCCCGACGATGATGCAAGCGTTCCCCACCCTGGCCGCGAGCCGGAGCGGCCAGGACACGGTGCTCGTCGGCTCGCTCTACGACCAGTGCGCCTTGTACGGCGTGATTCACGAGCTCGAGGCACTCGGCCTAGAGCTGCTCGAGATCCGCAGTGTGCCGATCAGCGGTGCCGACGAACCTGGCCCGAGCACGTGAGGTCCTAGGCCTCACGCCTCGCACGTCGCGCAACTCAGAAGTTGCGTTTCCGCGGAGACGCGTTTCCGTGCGAAGCAGGGTGGGGTCACGCGCCGAGGCGAGTAGCAGGCATAGGTAAGCTGGTCGAACCGGGGCCGAAACGGCCGGACAGCCTGCGAACTGGAGCGGATTGATGACTGAGGGCGCGCAGTTGGCCGAGACTGAGCTGGGCGCGCTGGCGATCGAGGCGTTCTTTTACGGATTCCCACTCGTGTTCGACCTGAGCCAGGTCCGCCGGTTCGAACGTGAGGGTATCGGTGCGGTGCCGGCGACCCCGTACAACCAGTTCGGGCACGCAAACCGCCTGGCGGGGCCCGAGACGACGTTCGTCTCGGTCAACAACGACACCGTCTGCTCGATCGCGAACGTGGACGTCAGCGGTGGGCCTGTCTGCCTCGAGGTGCCCGACACCCAGGGTCGCTACTACGCGCTTCAGTTCGTCGACGCGTGGACGAACAACTTTGCCTACGTCGGCCATCGAGCCACGGGCACCGAGGCCGGATCGTTCCTCCTGGTCGAGCGCGACTGGGGCGGTGAGCCGCCAAGCGGCGTGCGCGTGATCCGCTTCCCGACGAACATTGCCACGCTCGTCGGACGCTGGGCAGTCGACGGCGAAGCGGACCTACCGAACGTCGCAGAGCTGCAAGAACGCCTGACGCTCACGCCACCCGCACCGGGCGACGGCGTGCCCGACGGCGACCCCCGGGTCCCCGAAGACCTGCACTTCTTCGAACAGCTGCGCGTGTGGATGGCGCATTCCCGCCATCAGCACGCGACCAGGCCTACCAGCGGCGCTTCGCCGCGCTCGGCCTGCTCGATCCGCAATCGCCCTACACCGACGCCGCCAGCGCGCAGGCGGACATGCTGCGGAAAGCGCACGCAGCCGCCAGGCAGAAAATGGAAGAGGCGTTGAAGGGCGACACCAGCCCGATCCAGCACGGCTGGAGCCTCACCTACCACGTGTTCGACTACAACCTCGATTTCTTCGAGATTGGCGCCTTGGACGATGACGCATGGAAGCTGGCGGACGGGCCGATGCGCTGCGCGCAACGCGCGCTGGCTGCACACGCGGCCTGTGGGGCAACCACGGGTACGAAGCCGCGTATGCGATGGTCTATCTGGACGCCGCCGGCGACCCGCTCGACGGCAGTAAGCGATACGAGTTGCGCTTCGATCGCGAGCCACCGGTCAGCGCGTTTTGGTCGGTCACCATGTACGACAACACCGACTTCTTCCTGGTCGCCAACCCGATCAACCGCTACTCAATCGGCGACCGAACGCCCGGGCTACACCGCAACGCCAACGGCGGGCTGACGATCGTCATGCAGCACGACGAGCCCGCCCAGCCCGAACGCCGGGCCAAGTGGCTACCGACGCCCGACGGCGGGTTCCGGCCGATCCTGTGCCCGTACGAACCCAACGCCGCCGTCTTCACCGGCCAATACGAGCTTCCCCCGATCCGCAACGTCAGCGGCTGACGTCGCGACGAAATCGACAATCGTCTCCCCAGAACGAAGAAACCCCCAAAAACCCGGGGGTTCTGAAGTACCGCTACCGGGATTCGAAGCCCGCCTCCGAGGAGTGAGCTTGGCCTGAATCGCCTGCAAATCGGACGGTTCCTGGTTCGACGGGAACCGCTGCTGAGGGGCTCATAGCCGCGCTGAATCCGGGTCGACTGTGGCGCGACTGTGGCGCACCGAGTTCCTGCGTTCGTGATCGCTCCTGCCCGCTTCCGGCAGCCGCCCAAGGGGGTGACGTGGTCATTGGCAAGCGCGTGTACTTCGAGCGCGCGCGGGAGGCGCCACCGGCCAGCTTGGGTCGCGGCGTTGTATAGGATCGGCGCGGGCTTATGGAGACCGGTGTTGCCGCAACCGGGTGGAGCGCGCCCCTCCGCGGACGGGTGGAGGAGTGCGGTGTACTGGATGGGTTGCTGGCGGATGTCCGGCGGGGTGAGGGTCGGTCGTTGGTTTTGCGGGGCGAGGCGGGGATCGGCAAGACGGCGCTGCTCGAGTATCTGATCGAGTCGGCGTCTGATATGACGGTCTTGCGGGCGGTCGGGGTGGAGTCCGAGATGGAGCTGGCGTACGCGAGCCTGCACCAGTTGTGCGCGCCCGTG
This sequence comes from Solirubrobacteraceae bacterium, assembly GCA_035502815.1. GTDB lineage: Bacteria > Actinomycetota > Thermoleophilia > Solirubrobacterales > Solirubrobacteraceae > Palsa-465. The sequence continues at coordinate 13,225 of DATJUA010000019.1, read as the reverse complement.
CTCGATCGGCTGGAGGGGCTCGCTGCTCCGCAGCGCGACGCGCTGCGGGTCGTGTTCGGCGTGATCGGAGGGGTGGGGCCGCCAGACCGGTTGCTGGTGGGTCTGGGGGTACTCAGTCTGTTTTCCGAGATGGCAGAAGAGCGTCCGGTGCTGTGTGTGATCGATGATGCGCAATGGCTCGATCAGGCTTCGGCCCTAACCTTGGCGTTTGTGGCTCGGCGGCTTTTCGCGGAGCGGGTTGCGATCGTCTTCGCGGCGCGCGATCCCGGCGACGAGCTTCAGAACCTCTCGGGGATGCAGGTGCATGGCCTGCGCAACGGCGACGCCCGCGCGCTGCTGGGGACGGCGGTGCGGTTTGTCTTGGACGAACGCGTGCGAGAGCGGATCATCGCGGAGACACACGGGAATCCCTTGGCGTTACTGGAGCTGCCGCGTGGTCTGACGGCGACGCAGCTAGCGGGAGGGTTCGGACTGCTCGAGGCGCAAGGACTCATGGGGCGGATCGAGGAGAGCTTCGTGCGACGACTCTCGCTGATCCCTGAGGACACGCGGCTTCTGCTGCTGGTTGCGGCGGCGGAGCCGGTTGGCGATCCGGTCTTGCTGTGGCAGGCGGCTGAGCAGCTCGGCATCGAGCCTGGGGCCGCCGATCATGCCCAAAAGGAGGGTTTGCTGGCGATCGACGAGCGAGTGATATTTCGCCACCCGCTGGTGCGCTCGGCGGTCTATCGGTCGGCTGAGGCTGAGGATCGCAGGGCCGCGCATTTGGCGTTGGCGGAGGTGACCGATCGGGAGGTCGATCCGGATCGTCGGGCATGGCATCTGGCCGAGGCGACGAGGGGGCCGGATGAGGACGTCGCTGCGGAGTTGGAGCGCTCGGCGGGTCGGGCACAGGCCCGCGGTGGCGTGGCCGCGGCGGCGGCATTCCTAAGGCGATCGGTCGCGCTCACGCTCGACCCCGGGCGGCGGGCCAGGCGCGCGCTCGCCGCCGCACAGACGCACTTTCAAGCAGGCGCATTTCATACGGCTCTGCAGCTGTTAGCGAGCGCGGAGGAAGCACGATTGGATCAGTTGGGGCGTGCTCAGGTTGAGCTGTTGCGCAGCCAGATCGCGTTCGCTTCAAGCTGGGGCGGTGAGGCGCCAGCGCTGATGCTGTTGAAGGCGGCCCGACAGCTCGAATCGTTGGATCCCGCGCTTGCGCGGGAGACCTATCTGGATGCGTGGATCGCTGCATGGTTCGCCGGGCGGTTCGCACCGGCCGGAACTCTGCGTGAGATCTCCGAGGCCGCGACCTCCGCCCCGCAGGCCCACGGCGCTCCGCGCCCAAGCGACCTACTACTAGACGGCTTCTCAGTCCAGGTCACGGAAGGACGCCCCGCGGCGGCTTCCACGCTGAGCCGGGCATTGAGCGTATTTGCGCACGGCGAGATCGACATGGCGACAGGACTGCGATGGGGATGGCTGGCGTCGGTCGCCGCGATCATGCAGTGGGACGACGAGAGCTGGCACACGATGAACGACCGCCAGGTGCAGTCGCTGCGCGATGCGGGCTTGCTCGTCCATCTGCCGATCTATCTCCAGGGTTTGGGCGTAATTGAGGCCATGTGTGGCGATTTTGCGACGGCTACTTCGCTCAACGCGGAGGGTGACACGGTCGCGGAGGCGACAGGGACTCGACTCAACCGCTTTGCAGCTATTGCTCTCTCCGCCCTGCGGGGGAACGCCGACGCCCAAGCGCTGATCGATGTCGAGGCGAGCAACGCGTCAGCTGCCGGACAGGGCGTCGGGATCCAGTGGTGCCATTGGGTATCCGCGATCCTGCACAACGGTCTTGGCCGCTACGAGCAGGCGCTGTCGGACGCTCAGCAAGCCGCGGAGGAGGCGCCCGAGCTGTATCTCTCGGTGTGGGCACTTCCCGAGTTGATAGAGGCGGCCGCGAGGACCGGCAAGACGCAGGTCGCTGATGCGGCGCTGGAGCGACTCGTCGAGGCGGCGGGCATCGGCGACAGCGATTGGGGGTTGGGAGTCCTCGCGCGCTCCCGGGCGCTGCTCAGCGAAGGCGAGGATGCCGAGCGCGCCTATCGCGAGGCGATCGAAAGGTTGAGCCGCACCCGGCTTCGCCCTGAGCTTGCCCGAGCGCACTTGCTTTATGGCGAGTGGCTGCGCCGCGAGAACCGTCGTGTCGACGCGCGTGCCCAGCTGCGCATCGGGCACGAGCAATTCAGCACGATCGGGATGGAGGCCTTCGCCGAGCGCGCCCGGGGCGAGCTGCAGGCGACCGGCGAGCACGTCCGTGCACGCACCCCGGAGGCCCGTGATGATCTGACCGCGCAGGAGCGACAGATCGCTGAACTGGCCCGCGACGGGCTCTCAAACCCCGAGATCGGGGCGCGGATGTTCCTCAGCCCCCGCACCGTCGAGTGGCACCTGCGCCACGTGTTCGCAAAGCTCGGGATCCGCTCACGCCGCGAGCTCGCAAACGCGCTGCCGCGCTCGGAGTTCGAGGCGGCTGTCGCCTGAAGAGAGCGCGTGATTCCTTTTCGCGCCACGGGCTGATCATTTCTGGCGGTGCTCATGCGCGTTGGGTCTATGAGGTCGCGCCGACGTAGCGGCGCATGAGTTCGCCCTCGTCAAGCTCGGAGGGATCGCCCGAGAAGGTGACGGTCCCGCGGCCGAGGAGGTACGCGCGATCCGCAATGGCCAGCGCGCGGCCGACGTATTGCTCTACGAGCAGCAGCGAGGTCCCGTGCTGGTTGAGCTGCAGCAGGGCTTCAAAGATCTCGTCGATGATCCGCGGAGCGAGCCCGGTGGAGACCTCGTCGAGAAGCACGATCTTCGGGTCGGAGAGGAAGCAGCGGGACAGGGCGAGCATCTGTTGCTGGCCGCCGGAGAGGCTGCCGGCGGCCTGACCGAGACGGTCTTTGAGGATCGGAAAGGTCTCGAGCGCCGGCTCGTAACCCGCGTCCTGCTTCCACGGCGGCACCTGGAGGCGGAGGTTGTCGCGCACCGAGAGGTTGGGGAAGATCCCACCGCTCTCGGGGATCAGGCAGACGCCGTAGTGGGCGCGCTGGAACGGCTTACGCCCGGTGAGGTCATCGCCGCCCAGCAGCACCTGTCCCGCCGAGGCGGAGAGGAGGCCGGCAGCGACTCGCAGCAGCGTGGTCTTGCCGGCGCCATTGGGCCCGAGCAGCGCCGCGACGGTTCCGCCGGGCACATCGAGGTCGACCTCGCGCAGCACGATCGCGCGGCCGTAGCCGGCGCTGACCCCGCGCAGCTCGAGGGTGCCGATGGCGGCTAGGCCGCGCAGCTGTCCGTCTCGTCCCCTCATGCCACTGTCGGGGTCGTCGAGCCCGGTGGGACTCGCCGCTCAGTCTCGGCTTCCCCTAGGGTGTGGGTGGGGTCGACCGCGGCCTCGACCTTGACGTCGCCCAGATAGGCGGCGCGCACGATCGGTGAGGCGATGATCTCTTGCGGCGAGCCTTCGAAGATCAGCTCGCCGAAGTCGAGCACGTACACGTGCTGGCAGAGCTCGAGCACCAAGGACATGTCGTGCTCGACCAGCAGCACTCCGACCCCGCGCTCGGCCACCACCTGCCGCAGGACCTGCCCGAAGCGCGTGGCCTCGGTGCGGTCGAGGCCTGAGGAAGGCTCGTCCAGAAGCAACAGGCCGAACCGTCCCGCCAGACAGCGCGCCAGCTCGACCAGACGCCGCTGAGATGAGGACAGAGACATCGCCGGCATCTCGCCAAGATCGCTGATTCCGCACAGTTCCATCGCGCGGTCCGCGCTCGCGCGGACCTGTGCGCGTTGCCCGGGCTTGGCCAGGAATTGGGTGAGGGGGTTGGCACCGGCCAGCGCGCCTTCGGCGCCGGCTTCGACATTGTCACGGACGCTCAAGGTGTCGAGTAGCTCTGGCTGTTGGAACGTGCGGCCGATTCCGCGCCGAGCGCGAGCGGATGGCCCGAGTCGCGACACGTCAACGCCAGCGATCCTCACCCGCCCCCCGGCTGGCCTGGTCAGTCCAGTACAGGCGTTGAACGTCGTGGTCTTGCCGGCGCCGTTGGGGCCGATCAGTCCAGTGATCGTTCGGGGCTCGGCCTTCAGCGTGACGCGATCGAGGGCGACCAAACCGCCAAAGCGAACCTCGACGCTCTCAACCCCGAGGCCGCCATCCATTCGTGGCATCACCGTCCCCGCGTTCGCGGCCGGTCTGCGAATCAGCGTCGGAACTGGGATGCGGAGGCGCCCAAACGCGCTGTCGATCGCGCGCTGTAATGCGCTCGGGACGCCGTGCCAGCCCGCAGGCGTGATCGCGTACCCGATGGCCGCGAGGCCGAAGAGCAACTGGAGCCACGTGGTGATCGTTCCGCCCAAGACGTAGGACGGGATCAGGAACAATCCGGCGGCCGCCAGCACCGCGTTCCATGGCCCCGCCCGGCCGACGACGACGATTGCGGCGAAGTACGTCAGCGAGAGGATCGGCTGGTAGGAGTCAGCCGAGACGGTCGTCTGACCGGCGGCGGCCAGCGCGCCGCCGACCGCGGCCATGAAGGCGCAGATGGAAAAGACCAACAAGCGTGTCATGGTCACGGAGGTCCCCGAGGTCTCGAGCGCCCGCGGGGAATCAGACGCGCCCCGCAGCAGCCGGCCAAGCCGGGAGCGGTTCAGCGAGATCGCGAAGACGGCACACGCCGTGGCAAGCGCGAGGACCAAGAGGTAGTAGGACTTATCGCTGGTGGCGATGCTCGGCCGCGGCTCGGTGAGGCCGATTCCGTCGATGCCGAACATGTAGTGCTGCGTGTAGAACATCCCCTGGAGCAGGATTCCGAACCCGAACGTCGCCAGGGCGAGGTACAGGCCGCTGAGACGGATCGCCGGAATCGCCAACAGAACGCCGATCGGCACCGCCACGAGCCCCACGAGCGCCAGCGCGATGAACCACGGCACGTGGCTTCCGCTCGTGAGGTGCGAGAACGCGGCCGCGCCGATCGCGACGAACGACACCTGGCACAGCGACACTTGCCCGGAGGTGTGCACCAGCAATGACAGCGACATGAACACGGTCGACATCGCCAGGAACGTCGTCCAGTCGGTCAGGTGAATTCCCGCAAACCCCGGTACGAGCGCCAGGAACACAAGCAGTGCCACTGCCATCGCCAACTGGAGCGACGCCGGCGCCGTCCACGAGGGCCTCGACCGCGGCACCGTGAACGACTTGAGCACCAGATAGCGGCGCGGGAACAGCAGCAGCACCCCGAACAGGACGACGAACGGGAGCGACGGCGGCAAGCCCGCGAGCAGCCCGGTCGTAAACCAATTCGTGCACAGCGACGCGAGAACGCCGATGAACAGCCCGCCGACGAGCGTCATCGGCAGACTCCGGAAGGCGCCGATCGCCGCCGCACCGTAGGCGGCGACAACCAGCAGCGTCAACTGAACCGGATCGAGTGACAGGACCGGGGCGAACAGCACCCCCGACGCCGCCGCGAGTGTCACCCCGATGATCCACGCCAAGCGACGAGTCGCCGCCGGGCTCGTCCCGGCGATGTCGAGCAGCTCGGGGTTGTAGACCACCGCCCGCATCGAGACGCCACGGCGCGAATAACGGAGGAACCCGGTCAGGACCACCGTCACCACAACCACGAACAAGAACGTCACCAGTTGTGAGACCTGCACGCTCGCGCCGAACACCTTGAAGCTGCCAGTCCCCAAAAACGTGGGGACCGTTCGTACCGTCTCGGTGCCGTAGATCAACGCCACCCCGGCCTCGATCGCCAGCAGCAGACCTACAGTGCTCGCAACCTGCAGCACCAGAGTCGTCGTCTGGATTCGACGCGCAAGCAACTCCAGCGCCAGACCCATCAGCGGACCTACCACCACGATCGACACCGCTGCCGCTAATGGCCACGCCCAATGACTACCGACGAACAACGAATAGAAGACGAATGCCGACACCGTCGCCAACGCCCCGTGCGCGAAGTTGAAGACACCCGACGTCGTGTACGTCAGCACCAGCCCGAGCCCGGCAAGCGCGTAGACCGCGCCTGAGGTCAAGCCGATGACGATGAACGGGAGCACGACCCTGCGCGTCAGCCAAGCGCTTTGACCAACGCTGCTGCCTGGGCGACCGGCAGGCACACTGGCCGGTTCCCATTGAGCGAGACGAGCGTACCGTTCTCGATCTTTGCGCTGAACCAGCATGGGCTGAAGTACGGTTTGCCCTTCGTGTACGTGAGCGGCGGCGCAATCCCGCCGAGCGTGTCGTTCTTGAGCGCATACAGCCCCGCCTTTACCTCAGCTGGCGTCGAGGTCGGACCGATGTCGGCCGCCTTCGCCGCCGCCTCGAAGAGCTTGCCGCCGACCCACGGATAGAAGTCGTCCTGGGCGTATCCAGCGCTCTCCAGCAAGCCGGGGTAGTACTTCGCAAGCGCGTCCTGGAACTCCCTGACCGCCGGCAACGAGGAGTCAAATGGGTTGGCATCGGTACCCGCGGCGAGGGTTCCGGCCAGCTGCGAATCGTGCAGCATCGCGCTCGTCGCCGCCGCTTCCTCGGTCACCTCCAGCGGTGTGTACCCCTGCTGCGAGCAGGCGGCGACCACCCGCTGGACGATTGATCCGTTGTCAGCGACGAAGAGAGCATCGACGCCCGCGCCCTTGAATTTCAAACACGGCGCCGCGTAGCTAGGCGCAGTGGCAGAAATCGACGTCGCCGTGACCTTCAGACCGAACAGCTTTCCGACACCGGTGGCGAGTGGAACGAACTGCGCGCAGGCCGGCGTCTCGGCACAGTACATAACCCCCAGGCCCTTCTTGCCCTTCGCTTCGGCGATCGTCCCGACGGTGAGCGCCAGAAATGTCGAACCCGACGGGAACACCCCGGGGCTTGTGCCCTGCACTGGGTCACCGCTTGATCCGCCGACGATAGGAACGCCCTGCGAAACCACCCAGGGCACCCAATCACCGTCAACCTGGCTGTACTCGCCCACGATCGCGATCACGTGATCCTGTTCGATCAGCGCCTTGGCATCCTGGAGACCTGTTGAGGCGATCTGGCCGTCATCGAACGTGAACAGCTTCACCGGATGGCCATTGATCCCGCCCGAATCGTTGACGCTGTCCGCCCACGCCTGTGCCACCTTTTCCGAGTCGGCTAAAAGGGAGGCCTGCGGACCGCTACAGCTGCAGATGAAGCCAACTTTGATCGCCGCACCAGCCGGAGGGCCGGCGCTGGTCGACGTCGATTCCGCCGACGCCGTGGCGGCCGTAGCAGACGCACCGGAGCTCGACCCGCTGCTCGAACCGCACGCGCTCAACATGAGCGCAATGACCAGGCAACCGGCAGCTGCGCATCGGAAGCGAAACATCCCTCTCCTCCTCGTCATTCTGATATGTCGGTTCTATAGGATCGGTGCGGACTAATGGAGAGTGGTTTTGCCGCAGCCGGGCGGCCGGCGCCCCTGCGCGGGCGGACCGATGAGTGCGCCCTGCTGGATGGGTTGCTGGCGGACGTCCGGCGGGGTGAGGGTCGGTCGTTGGTTTTGCGAGGCGAGGCGGGGGTCGGCAAGACGGCGCTGCTTGAGTATCTGATCGAGTCGGCGTCAGATATGACCGTTTTGCGGGCGGTCGGGGTCGAGTCGGAGATGGAGCTGGCATACGCCAGTCTCCACCAACTGTGCGTCCCGCTGCTCGACGAGCTCGAGCGCATCCCGCCTCCGCAGCGCGAAGCGCTGCGCGTCGTGTTTGGCGTGATCGGAGGCGTGCCGCCGCCAGACCGGTTCCTCGTTGGCTTGGGTGTGCTCAGCCTGTTGTCCGAGGTGGCCGAGGAGCGCCCGCTGTTGTGCGTTGTCGAGGACGCGCAGTGGCTGGATCAAGCATCGGCCGTGACGCTTGCGTTTGCGGCCCGTCGCCTGCTGGGGGAGCCGGTGGGCATCGTGTTCGCCGCCCGCGAGCCCGGCGACGAGCTACAGAACCTCTCCGGCCTAGAGGTACACGGTCTGAGTAATGGCGACGCCCGCGCCCTGCTGGGCTCAGCGGTGCAGTTCATTTTGGACGAGCGAGTCCGCGAGCGGATCATCGCGGAGACCCGCGGAAACCCGTTGGCGTTGCTGGAACTGCCGCGTGGGTTAACGGCGACGCAGTTGGCGGTCGGGTTTGGGCTGGTGGATGCGCAGGCGCTTCCCGGACGGATCGAGGAGAGCTTCACGCGCCGGCTCGAGGCGCTTTCTGAGGACGCCAGGCGTTTGTTGCTGGTGGCGGCGGCCGACCCGGTGGGCGATCCCGTTTTGCTCTGGCGAGCTGCTGAGCAGCTCGGCATCGAGCCTGGGGCCGCCGATCACGCCCATAGAGATGGTTTGTTGGCGATCAACGAGCGGGTGACATTTCGCCACCCGCTGGTGCGCTCCGCGGTGTATGGGTCAGCCAGGGCGGAGGATCGCAGGGCGGTGCATTTGGCGTTGGCGGAGGTGACCGATCGGGAGGTCGATCCGGATCGTCGAGCCTGGCATCTGGCTGCCGCGGCGGCGGGGCCCGACGAGCAGGTCGCTGCGGAGTTGGAGCGCTCGGCCGGTCGGGCACAGGCCCGCGGTGGCGTGGCCGCGGCGGCGGCGTTTCTGAGGCGGTCGGTCGCGCTCACGCTCGACCGCGGGCGGCGGGCCCGGCGCGCGCTGGCCGCGGCACAGGCGCATTTTCAGGCCGGCGCGTTCGATGAGGCTATGCGGCTGCTGAGCACGGCGGAGGCTGGGTCGCTGGACGAGCTGGGACATGCTCGGGTCGAACTGTTACGCGGCCAGATTGCGTTCGCCTCGACCTGGGGCGGTGAGGCTCCGGCCCTGATGCTGTTGAAGGCAGCCAGACAGCTCGAATCGCTGGATCCCGCGCTCGCGCGCGAGACCTACCTGGACGCGTGGATCGCTGCATGGTTCGCCGGGCGGTTCGCACCGGCCGGAACACTGCGTGAGATCTGCCAGGCCGCCATCTCCGCCCCCCAAGCCCCCGGCACTCCGCGCCCAAGCGACCTGGTGCTCGACGGGTTCTCCGTCCTAGCCGTCGAAGGACGCCTCGCGGCGGCGGCGAGGCTGAGCCGGGCATTGAGTGTATTTGCGTACGGCGAGATCGACATGGCAGAAGGTCTGCGTTGGGGATGGCTGGCGTCGGTCGCCGCGATCATGCTCTGGGACGACGAGAGCTGGCGCACGATGCTCGCCCGCGAGCTGCAGTCGCTCCGCGATGCGGGCTTGCTCGTCCAACTGCCGATCTATCTCCAGTCGCTGGGAATTCTCCCGGTCCTGCGTGGCGAGTTTGCGACGGCTAATTCGCTGATCGCGGAGGGGGACACGGTCGCGGAAGCGACCGGGACTCGCCTCAACCGCTTTGCAGCCGTAGCTCTCGCCGCCCTTCGGGGAACAGCCGAGGCTCAAGCGCTGATTGACGTCGAGGCGAGCAACGCGTCAGCTGCCGGACAGGGGGTCGGGATCCAATGGTGCCATTGGGTATCCGCAATCCTGAACAATGGTCTGGGCCGTTACGAGCAGGCGCTGTCGGACGCTCAGCAAGCCGCCGAGGAGGCGCCCGAGCTGTTTCTCTCGGTGTGGGCGCTGCCCGAGTTGGTAGAGGCGGCCGCCAGGACCGGCAAGCCGCAGGTCGCCGACGCGGCGCTGGAGCGACTGGTCGAGGCTGCCACCATCGGCGACAGCGATTGGGGGTTGGGCGTCCTCGCGCGCTCACGGGCGCTGGTCACCGAAGGGGAGGACGCCGAGCGCGCCTATCGCGAGGCGATCGAAAGGTTGAGCCGCGCCCGGCTTCGCCCAGACCTCGCCCGAGCGCATCTGGTTTACGGCGAGTGGCTGCGCCGCGAGAACCGCCGTGTAGACGCACGCGCCCAACTGCGCATCGCGCACGAACAGTTCACGACGATCGGGATGGAGGCGTTCGCCGAGCGCGCCCGGACCGAGCTGCAGGCGACCGGCGAGCACGTACGTACACGCGCTCCCGAAGCGCGTGATGATCTCACCGCCCAGGAGCGACAGATCGCCGAACTGGCCCGCGACGGGCTCTCAAACCCCGAGATCGGGGCACGCCTATTCCTCAGCCCCCGCACCGTCGAGTGGCACCTGCGCCACGTGTTCGCAAAGCTCGGGATCCGCTCGCGCCGAGAGCTCGCGAACGCGCTGCCCAGCACCACCGCCGTACCCGCTTAATTTCAGGCGTCGGGACGTTCTGTCGACGGTGTCCGTCGCATCGCGGCACATTCCGCGACTGCGTGCCTCTACGACACGGTGTCCGGTGAACTCGCTTCCTCGGTGGAAGCTCCGCGGTCATCCTCATCTGCCTCCAGGTAGAAGAGACTCTGCGGTAGCTTCGGCCGTGTGCCGGGCGCCGGAATGTTGGCGGGCTTCCGCGACGGCGGCTGGCCTTGAGGATTTGAGTCGGCTGGGGTGCCCGCGCTGGTCATGCTGCCTTCGCAGAGCGGCGCCGCGACCGCGGGGCGCTCGTGTCGACGAGCTCGATCCGCTCGCCTGTCGGGAGCGTCGCCTCGAGCTTGATGCCCATCGCGGCCATCAGCCGGAACGCGTTCTCAGTCGTCGGGTTGGCCGTCTTCGACGTCAGCAACCTTCTGACGCTTGACGCTTCGAGCCCGGCGCGCGCCGCCAACTCCGCCTTCGTGAGACCCTGCTCGGCACGCGCGGTCTCGAGCGCCGTGAGCAGCGCGTTGCGCGCGAGCAGCGCCTGAACGGCCATTGCGTGGGCCTCGCGCTCGCTCTCGCTTCTGAAAAGCAGCTCCCTCGCTGCATCGTCTGCGGTCTTCTTTGCCATGCAGCTGAGATTAGCATGCGTGTTGCATATATGCCACACAATCGGCGCGTCCTCGCTGATTTGTAGCCTCGCCCCGAGGATGGCGCTTTGGTCGATTGAATGGCTCGTCCGAATTGAGGGCGGCGAGCGGGACGTGCCGGCGTTCTCGTTCCTTCTCGTACAGCCCGCGGCCGTCCGCATCCAGCTGTTGGCGATCGTTGACGCGGTGCGGACGACGGGACCCGAGCGCTGGAAGGACACCACCTCGCACGATTCGATGCGTGGCGTGTGCGCCCAGCTCCACGAGGCTCGCGATCGGCACGGCCAGATGCTCTACCGCCTCTATCTCCGCTGGCAGCGCAAGCATCGTCGCGTAGTCATCATCGATGGCGGCGCGAAGCCGAACTCGACCACGTTGCCCGACTCGTTCTATGACCAACTCGCCGCACTGGCCGCAACAGCCGAACTCGACCCGCCGCCGTTCGCGACCGCCGACGACTTCGCGCGGATCTCGCTCGACCTACTGGGCGATCAGTGACTCGCGCGCGGCCTTCGCGGCCGCGCGCATCTCGATCGCCTGTGACTTGATCGTGTCGAGCAACAACAACGTGAGCCCGAGGTCGTCGTACCTGTAGGTTCGGCCGGTCTTGGCGGCCTTCCTGATCCGCTTGAGTCCGTCTTGGTCACCGCAGACGTAGTAGACGCCGTTGCTCTTACCGGCGTGGCGCCACACCGCGTGCCGAAAGAAGGATCCCTCGCAGACGCTCGATCGACTTCGGCGCCAGCTCCACCTCGACCGCGACCGGTCTGCCGTCGACGCGGAAACCGACCAGGTCGGGGCGGTGCTTGGAGTCGTGAAAGCCCCTTTGGTCCTGCCACGAGATCTCTCCCGACCACGTGTCGAACTCCAGGAGCTCCCGGCTGCCCTTGAACTCGCGGCCGCGGACGGTCAGCCAGGCCGCCATCCACGCGACCCCGCAGTGGTGCGCCCACCAGGTCGGAGCGGGCTCGCCCGGCGCGCGGACGGGAACGCCGGCGACTGCCAGCACAGCGTCCAGCAATGTCCCGCGTGTTGCGCTCAGTCGTCAGGAGGCGGCGATCTCGCTCGGGATGTCGCTGGACTCGTTTCGAGCGCCACGTTCAGCCCGAGCTACGGCTGATCCGGCGGGGCAAGCTCCGACTCGTTCCCGTCGCCGAGCTCGAGCGGTGGGCGAACGAGAACGCCGAGTCGGTGTTCAGGCGCCCGCGCCGGGCTTAGCATCGGTCGCCACCATGGCTACCGGGATCCGCACTCGCCACGCCCGCAGTTGCAAATCGCGCGACGGCGGCGTGTGCAACTGCTCCCCGACCTACCAGGCGCAGGCGTACGACGCCCGGACCGGCCGCCAGGTCTGGCGCACCTTCCCCACACGGAGCGCCGCAAAGCTGTGGCGCCAGGACGCGCAGGTCGCGCTGCGGCGCGGGACCATGCGACCGCCGACGGCGAAGACGATCGCTGAGGCCGCCGAGGTCCTGATCGCCGGCGCGCACGACGGCGCGATCCTCGACCGCGGCGGCAAGCCGTACAAGCCGTCGACCGCTCGCGGCTACGAGCAGCTGCTCCGGTCATACGTCGTCCCGGCCCTCGGCGGCTGGAAGCTCTCGCAGATCCAGCGGCGCGACGTCCAGGACTTCGTCGACGACCTGCGCACGCAGGGCCTGTCCGCCTCGACCATCGCGAACATCCTCGATCCGCTGCGGGTGATCTTTCGCCGGGCGATCCGCCGAGACGAACTCTCGATCGACCCGACCGACAACCTCGACCTCCCGGCGGTCCGCGGCCGCCGTGACAGGATCGAACCCCCGGAGCGCGCCCACGAGTACCTCGCCGCGCTACCCGACTCCGAGCGAGCGTTCTGGGCGGCCGCGCTGTTCTGCGGTCTCCGACGCGGCGAGCTGCGCGGCCTGCAGTGCACCAACGTCGACTTCGAGGCCGGCGTGATCCGCGTCGAGCGCTCATGGGATCCGGTCAAGGGACCGGTCGACGTCAAGACCGGCGCCGGTTGCCGCGCGGTTCCGATGGCGTTCGTCGTCAGAAGAGAACTCATGGGCCACAAGGCGCGGACAGGGCGTTAGGGTCGCGACCTCGTCTTCGGCCGCACAGCGCCCGAGGCGTTCTTCGCATCCACGATCCGAGCCAGAGCGAACAAGGCGTGGAAGGCAGCCGGACTTGAACCACTGACTCCCCATGAAGCACGTCACTGCGCCATCTCGTACTTCATCGCCGCCGGTCTCGACTGGAAGCAGATCTCCACCTGGGCCGGCCACGGCGATGTCCGCCAGACGTGGAACCGCTACGGACACCTCGTGCCAGGCGGCGAGGACACGGCAAGAGAGCGTCTCGACGCGTTCCTGACGCCACCCAAAATGACACCGACTGTGGCGCACACTGTGGCGC
>DATJUA010000018.1:0-9620 GCA_035502815.1 Solirubrobacteraceae bacterium | reverse complement strand
ACCAGTACGAGCGCCAGCGCAGCCATCACCGCCCGGTGGCGAACCGTGAACGGAACGCGGCGTTGCGCGGTCGACGGCAGCGTCCGCAGCACCGTCGTCACCTCACCGGTCGCGCTGCCCGCACGCGCCGTCTCGATCGCCAGCACGTCCTCGAGGTCGGCGATCAGCTCGACGTCGTCTGCATATCGGTCCTCCTGGCGCTTCGCGGTCGCCGTGTCGAGCACGGCGGCGAGCGCTGCCGACACCTCGGGCCGCTTGGCCTGCACGTCGGGCAGCATCTCGCGCACATGCTTCATCGCCACCGCCACCTGGTTGTCGCCCTTGAACGGGACCTCGCCGGTCAGCATCTCGTACAGGACGATGCCCAGCGAGTAGAGGTCCGACTGGCCGGTTACGCCCCGGCCCAGCGCCTGCTCGGGCGAGACGTAGTCGGTCGTGCCGAGCACCCGGCCGTCGACCGTCAGCCCCTCCTCGTCGAGCGTGCGGGCGATCCCGAAGTCGGTGACCTTGGCCTGTCCCTCCTCGTCGATCAGCACGTTCTGGGGCTTGACGTCGCGGTGGACGATGTGATGGGCGTGCGCGGTGCCCAGCGCCCGGGCGATCTCGATCGCGTAGGCCACCGCCTCCGTGATGGGGAGCCGGCCGCTGCGGCGAATGCGCTCCTTGAGCGTCTCGCCCTCGACGTATTCGAACACGATGTACGGGCGGGGGAAGGCCGGATCCAGGTCCTCTCCGTAGTCGATCACCCCGACGATGTGGGGGTGCGAGAGCTGCGCCACCGCTCGGGCCTCGCGCCGGAAGCGCTCGAGTTGGTCGGAGTCGCTCGCGATCTCGCGGTTCATCAGCTTGATCGCGACCTGCCGCTGGAGGGTCGTGTCGGTGGCTCGGTACACCGTCGACATCCCGCCCGCGCCGATCCGAGCCTCCAGCCGATACCGGCCGTTGAGCGTGGTGCCGAGCAGCGTGCTCACTCAGGCTCGATTGTCGTCGGACGCAGGGCAGGCCACCAACCCCTATTTTGCGCTACATCGCAGTGGTCCACACCTACTACTACACCGATCCGATGTGTCCGTGGTCCTGGGCGCTCGAGCCGGCCCTGCGCAAGCTCGCCCTGGAGTTCGCCGGCGGCCTCTCGGTGACGTATGTGATGTGCGGAATGGCCCGGGAGGTCGGCGACCCGATCCCCGTCGTCTCGGAGATGCTCGAGGCGGCCGGCCGGAGCGGGATGCCGGTCGACGCGCGGCTGTGGCTGGCGGCGGCGCCGCGCAGCTCGCACCCGGCCTGTCTAGCGGTCAAAGCGGCCGCTGAGCAGGGAGATCCCGCCCCGTACCTGCGGCGTCTGCGCGAGGGGCTGATGTGCCGCCGGCGCAAGCTCGACACCGCCGAGACGCTGATCGAGGAGGCGCGGGCGGTGCCCGGACTGGACGTGGATCGCCTCCGTCTCGGTTTGGCCTCGCACGGGGTACTCGAGGCGTTTGCGGCCGATCTCGATCGCTGCGGAGCCGTCTCGCCCGAGCACCGCTCGCCGAGTGGTGAGCGCGTGAAGCTCCCCTCGCTCGAGTTCATCGGGGACGACGGTGCGGCGCACGGGGTGTACGGGCCTGCCGATTACTCGGCGTTGCGAGCCGCGGCGGTGAGCGCCGGAGCGGCGCCGGCCGCTTCGGTGGCGTCGCTGTCGGTGCAAGACGCCTTGCGCCGGTTCGGGACGATGGCCACCGCCGAGGTGTCCGCCGTGTGCGATCTCCCGGGGCCGCGGGCGCCGGCCGAGCTGTGGCGGCTCGCTTTGGAGTGGCGGGTCCGAGCGGAGCGGCTCGGCACCGGTTATCTGTGGTCCCTGGCCTAGTCGTGGCACTGGGTCGTTTCTCGGCATTCGACCCTCAGCCGGCGGTGAACGCCGGTTCCGCGCCATATATGGCTCCGAAGCCGGCACTCGGCGTCCGGGCCGGGTCGAAAGCCGACTTATGACCCAGCCTGAAGGAGGCGGCGCGCGATTACGGCGGCGAGGCCGACCCGGTATACCGCGTACGGGACCGGCGAGCCGTCGCGCTCGAGGATCTCGATTACCCGGGCGCAGGCGAGCGTCGAGACGAACGCGGCGCCCGCTCCGGCAGCAATCGGCAGCGCCGACCCTGTTGGTACCCCACGGCGAAACAGGCGTAGCCCCTTGAGTGCTGTCGCGCCGGCGATCACGGGCAGCGCAGCGTGCCAGGACAGGCGGCTCGCGTCCGGCCGGCCGAAGCGCCGCACTCGTGCCGCCGCCAGCGTCGCGCCGTTACGGGAGAAGCCCGGCATCAACGCGCATGCCTGCGCCACGCCGAGCCACAGCCCATCGGCCGCGCCGGCTTCCTCGTAAATGCGTTCCTGGGGCGTTCGGTCAGCGAGCGCCATCGTCACCGCGCCCGCGATCAGACCGACGCCGATCGTCGCCGGAGTGCCGAAACGACGCTCGATCGGTCGCTCGAACCGGTAGCCGACCACCGCCGGTGGCGCCAACGAGAGTCCGATCACGGCCAGCCGACGTAGGTCCAGCCCGCGTACGACGTCCTCCACCTCGTCGCGCAGGCTGATGAGTAGCGCGGCGGCGGTACCGGCGTGCAGCGCGACCTCGAATGCCTTGCGCAGCTCATCGTCGAGCCGGGTGTAGTTCCAGCCGGCGAGCCACGGGATGACCTCGGTATGGCCCGAAGAGGAGATCGGTAGCAGCTCGGCCGGGCCGTGCAAAACGCCTAGCGCCACCGCCTGCCAGATCGGAAACTCGCGCGCAGACCCGAGCGTCCGGACGGACGGGTCCACCGTCTAGGCCACGGCGGTCGGGTCGCTACTCCGCGCTCGCGCCATACGCACAACCACGTAGACGATCGCGGCGAGCAGCAGGGCGGCGAATGCGTAGTCGACGTACTCGAGGTTGTGGCGCCAGCTCTGCCATTGGCTGCCCACCGCGTTGCCGAGCTCGCCGAGCGCGGTGATCCAGACGATCGAGCCGAGCGTGGCGAACGCGACGAAGCGCCAGAAGGGCATCCGGCTCACCCCGGCTGCGTACGGGAAGGCGGCGCGGGCAAACGGAATCCAGCGCGAGACGACGATCATCGGCGCGCCGTAGCGCTCGAACCACGCGTCAGCCCGGCTCAGCCGGCGCGCCGACACGTGTAGCTTGGCGCCGTGGCGCTCCAGCAGTTCGCGCCGGCCGAAATAACCGATCCCGTAGGCGATCGACGCGCCGATCATGTCCCCGAGCACGCCGAACACGACGATCCCGAACATGCTCAGGTGCCGCTGGAACACGTTGAAGCCGGCGAACAGCATCGTCGGCTCCGAGCCTGGAAAGCCTACGACGCCCGAGGTCAGCGTCATCGCCGAGACGCCCGTCAGCCCGAGGTCGCGGATGATGTGCGTCGCGAGCGTGACTAACGAGTCGGTGACGGACCCCGGGCCGATCAGCATCGTGGCAAATGTAGCGGCCGCGAGGGAATGAGCCGGTCGGAATTCGATAAGCGTTTACTCAGCGGCCTGATGCGCGTCTGGATAGACCTGACCAACTCGCCCCATGTGCTCGTGATGCGACCGGTGATCGCAACGCTGCGCGAGCGGGGGCACGACGTGCAGGTCACCGCGCGCGACTTCGCCCAGACGCTCGAGCTCCTGGAGCGATTTGGGATCGCACACACCGCGATCGGACGCCACCGCGGCGGCCGCCTGGCGGCCAAGGCGTGGGGACTGGGCGAGCGCTCGCTGGCGCTCGCGCGCTGGGCGCGCGGGCGGCGCTTCGACTATGCGCTCGGGCACGGGTCCAACGACATCACGATCGCCGCCGCGCTGTTGCGCATTCCCAGCTCGACGACGTTCGACTACGAATGGGCGACGGTCCAGCACAACGTCAACTGCCGTCTGGCCCGAGCCGTCGTCGTGCCCGACGCGATCCCGCCCGAGCGTCTTTACCGCTACGGCGCGAGGGGCAAGATCCGCGCCTATCCGGGGCTCAAGGAGGAGTACTACCTGGCCGACTTCGAGCCCGATCGCACCGTGCTCGACGACCTCGGCCTCGACGCCGGCCGCCCGATTGCGGTCGTCCGCACGCCTCCGGAGGTCTCGCTCTATCACCGCTTCGAGAACGACCTGTTCGCCGGTGTGCTCGACAGGGTGTCCGGAGAGCAGGCAGTGGTGCTGCCCCGGACGCCCGAGCAGAGATCGGAGCTCGAGCGCCGCGGCGGCTTCATCGTGCCCGAGCGGGCCATCGACGCCCAATCGCTGGTCGCCTACGCCGACGTCGTCGTGTCCGCGGGGGGGACGATGAATCGGGAGGCGGTGGCGCTCGGGACGCCCGTGTACACGGTGTTCGAGGGGCGCGTGGGCGCGGTCGACGAGCGCCTGATCGCCGAGGGTCGGCTGCGGCGGCTCACCCGCCCGGATGAGCTCGAGCTGGTCAAGCGCGACGGCGTGATCGCCGCCGACGGGCGCGTGCGGCGGGACCCAGGCGTGCTGGTAGATCTGCTGCTTGGATGACTGGGACCCACCCGCCTCCCGCGGCGCAACCTTCGCCGTTTGGCCCGTGTTAGGGTCCTCAACCGCCTGAGGAGGTGCCCGTGCCACTCATCACGTCCAAGTTCAGCCGTCTCGCCGGCATCACCGCGGCCTTCTGCTGCGCGCTGGCAGTCGCGGCCACGGCCGCCCAGGCCGCGGCGATCGGCGCGTACACGACCAAGGGCGCCTGGAGCTTCGTGTCGGCGCCGAAGCTGCATCCGCCGAAGCTGAGCACCGACGTCAAGACACAGACGAGCAAGCTCGCCCCGGGCTACTTCATGGTCGCGGTGTTTAAGGACCTGTTCTTCAACCAACCGCTGACCGGCCAGGCGGGCCCATTGATCCTCGACCACAACCTCCAGCCGGTGTGGTTTGACCCAATCGGCACCGGCGCGCTGGCCGGCAACCTCACGACCCAGACCTACGAAGGCAAGCCGGTGCTCAGCTGGTGGCAGGGCACAGTGACCGGACTAGGTCAGACGACCAGCGGGGAGGACGTCGTCGTCGACCAGCACTACCGGCACGTGGCGACGCTCAAGGGCGCCGACGGGTGGATCATCTCCGAGCACTCGATGGTCATCAGTGGAGCCAACGCCTGGGTCACGGCGTACAAGACCGTCCCGATGAACCTCACCCCCTACGGCGGCTCGGCCAACGGGCAGGTGCTGGACTCGGCCGTCCAGGAGTACGACCTGGCCACCGGAGCACTCCTCTACAGCTGGGACGCGCTCAATCCCGGCGGGACGCCGAACATCCCGCTCTCGGAGTCGCAGCAGAAGCCATTCCCGGGTGTGCCGTGGGATGCGTACCACATCAACTCGATTCAGCTGACCGGCAACGGCACCTTCCTGGTCTCCATGCGTAACACGTGGACGGCGTATCTCGTCAACCGTGCCACCAACGCGATCGTGTGGAAGGTCAGCGGTAACCCGAGGAACAGCACGTTCACGCTCCCGGCCAAGGCGCAGTTCCACTGGCAGCACGACGTCACGCTGCACGGCGACACCCTCACCGTGTTCAACGACAACTGCTGCAAGATCACCGGCCAGTCGGGCAGCAAGGCGACGTTCGGCAAGCCGAACGGCACGATGGAGGGGCTGGTCATCAAGCTCAACCTGACCAAGCACGACGGCAGCTTCGTCGACGGCTACACCCGGCCCCGCACCTACAACGCCGCCTACCTCGGCAACATCGAGCTGCTCCCCAACGGCAACGTGGAGCTCGGATGGGGCTCACAGCCGTTCTTCTCCGAGGAGAGCAAGACGGGCAAGCTCCTGTTCGACGCGGTATGGCCCAAGCCCGATCAGAGCTACCGCGCCTACGTCCAGAAGTGGGTGGGCATCCCGTACTACCCACCGAGCGGCGCGGTGCGCAACAATCATGGGAAAGCCACCATCTACGCGAGTTGGGATGGTGACACCCAGGTTGTGAGCTGGAGGGTGCTGGCCGGTTCGAGCGCTAATAGCCTGAAGGCGGTGGCGACCGTGGCGAAATCCGGCTTTGAGACGACGATCCCCCTCACCAGCTCCTTCAAGGTCTACAAGGTGCAGGCGCTCGACTCTCACCGTCATGTCCTCGGCACCTCGAACGCGTTTCCGACCCAGAGCGGCTCGAACAACGGGCTCCCCGGGGAGTATTGATCCGAGCGGCGAAATGAACGGTTGGGCAGGATGCCCCGGCGGTACCGCAGACTGATCCGCCGAACATCCTGCCCGGTCGTGCTGCTGTGCCTCGTCGTGGTGCTCTGCTCGAGTGGGGTCGCGGTCGCTAAGGGCAAGAAGCCGCCGGCGCCAACGACCAAGCATCCGAGCGGGCCACCGCCCGTGTACGTGTTCCCGATCCCGGGCAGCCACTTTGCGTCGCCTCAGACGCAGATCGCGTTCCGCGGCGTGCCCATCTCGCAGCTCGGCTCGATCACGGTGACGGGGTCGAGCAGCGGCGTCCATACGGGGACGCTCGAGTCCGACTCCGACGGCGACGGGGGCAGCTTCATCCCCAACCCGAGCGACCCGTTTGCGCCGGGCGAGACGGTGACGGTGGCCACCGGGCTCAACATCGACGGTTCGCACAACGGCACCTACCAGTTCCAGGTGGCGATTCCGGCGGGGTCGGTTCCGCTCGCCAAGCGGCCGCAGCTGCCGCGGGTCAAGGGGGACGTGTGGTACTTCCAGTCACAGCCCGACTTCTTCCCGGCCGCGGTCACCATCACCAAGCCCGACCCGACCGCGCAGGGAGACATCTTCGTCGCGCCGCAGATCGGGCCGCTCCAGCAAGGCCCCGAGATCATCGGCCCGAAGGGCGGTCTGATCTGGTTTGACCCTGTGCCGACGAACGACGCCGCGACGGACTTCCGCGTCCAGAGCTACGAGGGAGCGCCGGTGCTGACCTGGTGGCAGGGCAACGAGACCACTGGCGTCGGAACCGGGGAGGACATCATCATGAACAGCTCCTATCAGGTGGTGAAGACCATCTCGGCCGCCAATGGCCTATCCGCCGACCTGCACGAGTTTCAGCTCACCGGGCGCGACAGCGCGCTGATCACCGCGGAGTATCCGGTCGTCGTGAATGCGTCCGCGGTGGGCGCCTCGAGCACCGAGGTCGTGCTCGACTCGGTCGTCCAGGAGATCGACATCCCCACCGGCCTGGTCCTGTTCCAGTGGGACAGCCTCGACCACGTCCCGCTGACTGCCGGCTATACCAAGCCGCCGAACCGGCCCAAGAAGAAGGGGGCGCCGGTCAAGCCCAATTATGCGGCCGACCCCTACGACTACTTCCACGTCAACTCGATCGGGATCGACGACGACGGGAATCTCCTCATATCGGGCCGCAATACGTGGGCGGTGTACAAGGTCAATCGCGACACGGCGGCGACCATGTGGACCCTCGGAGGCAAGTACTCGAGCTTCAAGTTCGGTAAGGATGCGTCGTTCGCGTTCCAGCACGACGTACGCGTCCGGTCCGCGGGAGACGCGCTTGTCAGCATGTTCGACGACGGCGCCGGTCCGCCCTACGTCCACTCGCAGTCGCGTGCACTCGAGCTGCGGCTAAACGTCAAGGACAAGACCGCGACAGTCGTCGGCCAGCACGTGAACTCCCCGCCGCTGCTCTCGAGCTTTGAGGGCGATGACCAGGAGATGTCCAACGGCGACGATTTCGTCGGGTGGGGCCAGCAGCCCTACTTCAGCCAGTACAACCCCCAGGGCAAGCTGATCTTCGAGGGCCGGTTCGTGGACGACAACATCAGCTACCGCGCGTATCGCTTCAACTGGACCGGGACGCCGGCGACCCCGCCCTCAGTGGCAGCCACGCGCCGGGGCGGCAAGATGACCGTGTACGCCAGCTGGAACGGGGCGACGACCGTCGCCAAGTGGCGCGTGTTCGCGGGCAACAGTCCGGACGCCATGCCGGCGGTGGCGACGGCAACCAAGCGCGGGTTCGAGACCGCGATCAAGGCACCCGCCCGCCCCTACGTCGCGGTTCAGGCGCTCGACTTCAAGAACCACGTGCTTTCCCGCACGGCCGCTCAGAGCGTCCCCTAGGCACGGAGAAGCGAGCCCTTTAGGGGGCGTTGACAAGATCGTTACTACAATCCCGGCCGCATGCGCCGGCGGATCAGATCCGCGGCCTTCCCTGTTCATCGGCACTCGGTGCCCCAGTTGGTCGTGGACGGGCTTTTGGTCGCGCTCGCTTACTACCTGGCTTTCCGGCTGAGGTTCACGGACGGCTTCCGCGGTTCCAACGACCGCTACGGCGACCTGCTCACGCACACGCTGTGGTGGGTCGTGCCGGTCGTGCTCGTCGTTCTGGCGCTGTTCGGCCAGTACCAGCGGCTATGGACGTTCGTGGGCCAGCGCGACTACGAGGCCGTGGTCAAGGGCGTGATCGTCTCGACGCTCGTGATCGTCGGAGCGATCGCGTTTCTGCATCCGGTCACGACGACGCCGACCGTGTCCTACAAGCACTTCACGGTGGCCCTCCAGGCGAGCCCGGTGACGCTCCCGGGAAGCGTGATCGCGCTGTTCTTCCTGCTCGCCCTGGCGGTGCTCATCGGCGCCCGGTTCCTCGTCCACATCGTCGTCGAGGGGCGCGTGCACAGCTTCCGCGTGGCCAAGGGCGCGCGCGACGCGCTGATCGTCGGCGGTGGCCAGGGTGGCCGGCTCGTGGTCCGCGAACTGGTCCGGAACCCGGGGCTGCGCCTGCGACCGGTCGGGTTCGTCGACGACGACCCGCGCCTGCAGGGGATCAAGGACGAGCACGGCCTGAAGGTGCTCGGCACCACCGAGTCCGAGGATCTGGCTCGGATCCTCGACGAGGTCGAGCCCGACGAGGTCGTGATCGCGATCCCCTCCGCTCCGGGAACGCTGCGCGCGCGGGTCGTGACGGCGTGCCGCGAGCGCGGCATCCAGGTCCGCACGATGCCGACCGTGTTCGAGCTTCTCCAGGACGGCTCGGGGCAGCTGAACGTGACCCGCCAACTGCGCGAGGTTCGCGTCGAGGACATGCTCGGGCGCGAGCCGGTGCGGATGGAGATCGAGCGGGTCGGGGCATACCTCTCGGGGCAGGTGGTGATGGTGACCGGCGCCGGTGGGTCGATCGGGTCCGAGTTGTGCCGCCAGATCTCCCGCGTGGCGCCGCGCGCGCTGATCCTCGTCGACCACGCCGAGGACAACCTGTTCCAGATCCTGCGCGAGCTCGAGGAGGATCGCCACGTCCGGACCGCGGTTCCCGTGCTCGCCGATTGCAGGGAAGAGGAGCGGATGCGCGAAGTTCTCACGGAGCACCGGCCGAGCATCATCTTCCATGCGGCCGCGTACAAGCACGTGACGATGATGGAAGTCAATCCCGTCGAGGCGATCCGCAACAACGCGCTGGCGACTCGAGTGGTCGCCCGGATCGCCGCCGAGGCCGAGGTGGCGCGGTTCGTGCTCGTCTCGACCGACAAGGCGGTCAAGCCCGCGACCGTCATGGGCGCCTCCAAGGCGCTCGCGGAGTGGGCCGTCGAGGCCGCCGCGATGCGGTACTCGGGCACCAAGTACGCCACGGTCCGGTTCGGGAACGTGCTCGGGTCCTCAGGCTCGGTTGTCCCGATCTTCCGCCGTCAG
>DATJUA010000017.1:0-9039 GCA_035502815.1 Solirubrobacteraceae bacterium | reverse complement strand
GAGAGGCCGTAGATCGAGCCGACCGACAGATCGATGCCGCCGCTCACCAGCACGAGCGTTCCCGCCGCGGCGATGATCAGCGTCGCCGACTGCTGATCGAGGATATTGAGCAGGTTCGCCTTGGTCGCGAACGAAGAGCTCGCGATCGTCAGGACCACGAACAGCATCAGGAACGGGAACACGATGCCGGCCGCCCGCCATCGTCCCTGGGCGAGTGCCTGGAGACGCCCGGCCGGTGTTTGGGCGGCTCCGAGCTCCCCGGGAGCGGGCGTCGTGTCCGTGCTCGTGGTCATGCCGCGGGGGGCTCCGTCGAGGTCTCCGAGAAGGCCGCGGCCAGGATCGCCGACTCCGTCATCTCCTCGCCGGCCAGCTCGGTGACGATCCGCCCTCGGCTCATCACCAGCACCCGGTGAGCCAGCCCGAGGATCTCCTCGACCTCGGAGGAGATCAGGAGCACGCCCATCCCCTCGGCGGCGAGGCCGACGAGCAGGTCATAGATGGCGCGCTTGGCACCGACGTCGACGCCGCGGGTCGGCTCGTCGGCGATCAGCACGCGCGGGCCGGACATGAGCATCCGGGCAAACAAAACCTTTTGCTGGTTGCCGCCCGACAGCGCCGCGACCGGCGCGGCGTAGTCGCCTCCCTTGACCGCGACGCGATCGAGGGCGTGTGACGCAGCCGCCCGCTCGGACCGGCGGTTGACCACCCCGAGACGGCTGAAGTCGGCGAGGCGGGAGAGACTGACGTTCTCGAGCACCGAGCGGCTCAGCAGCAGGCCCTGGTCCTTGCGCGACTCGGGGATCATGGCCAGACCGTGACGCAGGCTGAGCATCGGAGCCGCCGCTCCGAGACGGCTCCCGGCCAGCTCCACCTCGCCGTCCTTGCGCCGGTCCGCGCCGAACACCGCGCGCGCCACCTCGCTGCGCCCGGCACCGATCAGACCGGCGAGCCCGACGATCTCCCCCGCGCGAACCTCGAGCGACACGCCACTGACGCCGGGCGCGCTGAGCTCACGCACCGAGAGCGCGATCGGAGCATCGGCGCGCAGCACCGCCTTGGGCGGGAACGCCGCGTCGAGCGGTCTCCCCAGCATCGCCTGGATCAGTGTCGACTCGGTCTCCTCCGCAGCGGGCTTGGTGCGGACGAGTTTGCCGTCGCGCAGGACCGTGACCGTGTCGGCCAGCTCGAGTACCTCGCGCAGGAAGTGGGACACGAGCAGCACGCTCTTGCCGGCCTTGGCGAGCGAGCGGATGATCTCGTGCAGACGCACCGTGTCCGGTTCGCTCAGCGCGGCCGACGGCTCGTCCATGACGATCAGCCGGGCGTCGCGCGCCAGCGCCCGGAGGATCTCGATCTGCTGCTGCTCGGCGGTTCGCAGCGATCCGGCCGCACGGTCGGCCGGAAGGTCGAAGCCGGCCTCGGCGGTGAGCGCCTCGAAGCGCCGGCGCAGAACGCCGCGCATCACCCAGCCGGCGCGGCGAGGCTCGGTGCCGAGAAAGACGTTCTCGGCCACCGACAGGCGCGGTACGACGAGCAGCTCCTGCGCGATCGCGGCGATCCCGGAGGCCAGCGCCTCCCGTGGCGAACGAAACGTGACGGCCTCGCCGTCGAGGAGCATCTCGCCCGCGTCCGGCCCGACGGCGCCGGCGATGATCTTCCCCAGCGTCGACTTGCCGGCGCCGTTCTCGCCGACGAGCGCGTGGATCTCTCCCTCCTCGATGCCGACTGAGACGCCGGCGAGCGCCCGCACGCCGCCGAAGTGCTTGCCGATCTCGCGAAGCTCGACAAGCACCCGGCGGCTAGGTGCGCCTGGTCCTACCCGGGCCATTCAGCATGGAACTGGCCGACGTTCGCCTTGGTGATGGTGCCTCCGTTCGGCAGCGAGGCGAGCGGGTCGACGGCGGCCGAATTGGTCCCGTTCTGGGCCGCGGCGATCACCTGCTGCATACCGAGCCGACCCTCGGTGGCCGGGGTCTGCTGGACGCTCCCGAACCACTTGCCGGACTGGATGCCGGCAATGCCGGCCGCCGAGCCGCCGTACCCGACGAGTACGACCTTCTTGCTGGTGTTGGCCTGCTGGGCACCTTCGATCCCCTGGTCGGATCCGGCGATCAGGTTGATGCTCGAGTTCGACTGGAGCATGTCCTGTACGGCCTTCAGCCCATCCGCGGGCGTGAAGAAGTCCTGACCCTCCGCGACGATCTTGACCGACGGGTCCGATGCGATCGCCTGGTTGAAGGCGGCCCGCAGCGCCACGTCGAGCGCAGACGCCTTGATGTCATAGAGGTAGCCGACGTCGCACGGGTTCAGGTTGTTCGCCTTGCACGCCTGGACGACCAGCGCGCCCCACTTGTGGCCGAGCTCGGTCGGGTTGAAGACGACGTTCCCCGAGAGACCCGGCACCTGCTTCTGGTAGGTGCTGAGACTCGGGCCGAGGATCTGGTCGATGTTGACCACCTTGATGCCCTTGCTGATCGCCTGCTTGACCAGCGGGATCAGGTTCGTGCTCTCGATCGGCTGAGTGATGATCCCCTGGTATCCGCCGCTCGTGATCGCGTCCTGGAGCTGCGAGTACTGGGTGGTCGGGCTGTTGTTGGCGTCGAACACCGTGACCGAGGCGTTCTCGGCCGCCGCCACGGCCTTCGCCGCCGCGAGCATCGGCGCGTCGTAGGTGTTGGCGACCGCGAACGACATGTAGGCGATCTTCACGTGCTTGCCCGTGCTCGACGCGCTCGAGGTGGTGCTGGCACTCGAGCCGGTCGCCGCGGCGTTCGTGCTCGAGGTCGTGCTCGAGCTGCTGGAGCTCGACGACGATCCACACGCTGCCAGTGACAGCGCCACCGCGGCCAGGCCGGCGACGGTCGCCACCCTTCCGCGCGAAAGCAATCCGGCGGTCCTCCTCATGTGCGGTGCTCCCTCCTCGGCCTCGTCTGCCGCAGCCCGCCCACCGGATCGGCGCTCCCTTACGTGTTCACCAAGCGTGGCGCGGGGATAAACAGTAGTGTCGCGTGATCATAAACAGCGTGTTTCACGCCAGTCAAGAGTGTGTTCTGTTAGATCTCCGCTGAGGCGATTTGGGCTCCTTCGACGAGGGAGCCAAGCTTCAGCCAGGCCACGTCGGGATCGACGAGTGACCAGCGGATGAACGTGTCGAACCCGCAATCGGTCCCGGCCAACAGTCGCTCCTTGCCGACAAACCGCCCGACCTGGACGAGCCGGTCCGCGACCAGGCGTGGATGCTCGATGTAATTGGTCTTCACGTCGATCACCCCGAGGATGACCTTCTTGTCATCTGGAAGCGGCGTGTCCTGGAACACCCGCCACTCGTGTGCGTGACGGGGGTTGGCCCCCTCCACGTAGATCGTCCCCGCGTTCACCTTCAGTACCTGATCGATGATCTGCTCGAGCGGAACGTCGCAGTGGTGCGGGCTGCCGATGTTGCCCCAGCACACGTGGAAGCGCACGCGCTCGGGCGGGATCCCCTCGAGCGCCCCGTTCAGCGCCTCGACCGCCAGCGGCAGATGGTGGTGCCAGTCGCCCACGCTGCTGCCAACCGATCGAGAATGCGCCGCCATCGCCATATCCGGCGAATCGATCTGCAGGTTCAGCCCCGCGTCGATGATCGCTCGGTACTCGTACGCCAGCGCGTCCGCGCAGGCGGCCAGGTATTTCTCGTGCGAGCCGTAGTGCTGATCGGGATAGTTGAACGCGATCTGACCGGGACTGATCGTCCCCATGAAGGCGGTGGACGGATCCGCGTCTCCCATCGCGTCCTTCAACCTCGCGATGTCCCGGTGCACCGCCTGCTTGTCCGCGACCTCCACCGGCCCCACGCAGTTGGCGAAGACCAAATGCGCCATCGACGGCGTCGCGAACAGCCGCATGGCCAGGTTGGGGAACGGTGCGACATCGTCGGCTTGAAACTCAGAACGGCCACCGAACCCGGAGAAGCGATCGTTGATGTAGGTGCTGAACCCCGACTTGCTCATCTCCCCATCGCTGATCACGTCGATCCCTACTTCGCGCTGCTTGGACACGACCTCGCCGACCGCCGAATCGATCAGCCCCTCGAGCTTGTCCTCGTCGACCTCCTCGCCGTCGATCCGCTCCCAGATCGTGTCCGCGAGCTCGTTCGGCCGCGGCAAGCTCCCCGCGTGCGTCGTCAGGATCTGCCCGTTTCCGCCCGCCATCTCTCTCCTCCTGGGGTCAGTGTGTGTGCCGCCGCTGTACACGTCGGCAGACCGGCTTCTATCAGAGCGCCGCAGGGCAGGCAAGCGGGCCGCCGCGCGGCGGATCGCGGCTCGCCCGCCTTGCTTCCGTAGACTGACGCTAAACACGCGAGGAGAGGGCGAGGAGAGGGCGGATGGCCACAGGAGAGAACGGGGCAGCAGGCGCGACCCTGATTGTCGGGGGCACGCGGGGCATCGGCAGGCGCCTGGCCGAGCAGTACGCGCAGCGAGGCCGCCGCGTCGTGATCACCGGCCGCGACCGGGACCGGACCGAGGCGATCGCGACCGAGATCGGTGGCCAGACGGCCGGCGTCGCCCTCGACCTGACCGAACCGACCTCGATTGCCCGCGCCCTCGAGCCGCTCGGAACCGTCGATCACGTCGTCCTCGCCGCGATCGAGCGTGATTCGAACAGTGTCCGGGAGTACGAGGTGGCCCGGGCCATCAAGCTGGCCACCCTGAAGCTGGTGGGTTACACCGAGGTGCTGCATTGCCTGTGTAGCCGGATGCACGACGACACGTCGGTGCTCCTGTTCGGCGGGCTGGCCAAGGACCGGCCCTACCCGGGCTCGACGACGGTGACCAGCGTGAATGGCGCGGTGAGCACGATGGTCCGTACGCTCGCCACCGAGCTCGCCCCGGTCCGCGTCAACGCGCTGCACCCCGGGGTGGTCGGCGACAGTCCGGCCTGGTCGGGCGCCACGGAATTCCTCAGCACGGTCAAGGACCGCACGCCGACGGGACGACTCGTGACCATGGACGAGGTGACCAACGCGGCGCTGTTCCTGCTCGAGAACACCGCCGTGAACGGCGTCAACCTCCCCGTGGATGGAGGTTGGGTGATGGCCTGAGGGTCCGGCCCACCATGCTACGTCCAGTTTCACTACACGTACAGCCTCGATTGACAACGAGCGGCCGAGAACACTAGTGTCAGGCGCATGACCGACCCGCGCGAGCTCTTCCACGTGCAACGCGCCGACGAGATCGAGGCAACGGCTCCCGGCCTCCTGGGCGACCGGGTCAGCGGCCTGCGGCGGGCGAACCTGGTGGGCCGACACGTCGGCGCGGTACACACCGGGTTCGCTCTGGCCGAGCTCGAACCGGACGGTCGGGTCGACACCCACCTGCACTCGACCGAGCAGAGCTTCTACGTGCTCGACGGCAATCCGTCGCTCGCCGTGCAAGGCCGCGTGTATCGCCTCGCGCCCGACGAATGTGGCCTCTTGCCGGTCGGCGTACCGCACGCATGGCTGAACGCCACCGGCACGACGGCGCGCTGGCTGGAGATGAACGCCCCCGGTCCGCGCATCTCCGGGCCGCCCGACACGTTCTGGACCGGCGAGCGCATCCCGGCCATCGACGACGACGGGAGCGCCGTCGACATACGAGATCCGCGCACGCGGACGTTCTTTCGCCTCGGCTCCGGCGAGATGGACGTCGACAAGCTCAAGGCGGGCGCCGCGGTCGATGCACCGACGGTGTCGGCGAGCATGGCGACAGCGCTGCTCGCCTACAGCGGCATCGCGGTCAAGATGCTGGTCGACACGCGACTGGGAGCGGTGCTGCACGCGATGTTCATGGTCGAGTACCAGCCCGGCGGTGTGGCCCAGCCGCACGATCACCCGTTCGAGGAGACCTACTACGTGCTGTCGGGCCAGGTCGAGGCGATGGCGGACGGGGAGACGTTCACGCTCGATCCCGGCGACGTGTTCTGGACCGGCGTCGGCTGCGTGCACGCGTTCTACAACCGGAGCGATGACCGGGTGCGCTGGCTGGAGACGCAATCGCCACAGCCCCCGGCCAACTATTCGTACCGTTTCAACCGGGACTGGGATTACCTCGCCCAGCGACTGAGCGTGGAAACGACGGAGATCGGGGAGTCGAGATGAGCGGATCGGGCGCCAGAGGGTCGCGATGATCGCGTCGCGTGGAGCCACGATGGCGGTGGACTGGGAGCAGCGGGTGGACTTCGCCCGCCTGCGAACGCAGCGGTTGGCCCGTGCGCGGACGGCGCTGGACGCCTCGGATCTGGGTGCCGTGTTGCTGTTTGACCAGAACAACATCCGTTACGTGACGAGCACGCACATCGGGGAGTGGGCGCGCGACAAGAGCGCGCGCTGCGTCCTGTTGCCGCGGGTGGGCGATCCCGTGCTGTGGGACTTCGGCTCGGCCGCCCGCCATCACCAGCTGTATGCGCCGTGGCTGCCCGAGACGAGCTGGCGCGCCGGGGTGACGAGTATGCGCGGAGCGATGTCGCGGGGCACGGGCGTGCCTGACCTGCTCGCCGGGCACGTCCACCAGGTGCTGCGTGAGCACGGGCTCGAGCGCGAGCCGCTCGGGATCGACCTGACCGACATGGAGACGCTCGCCTCGCTGCACCGGCTGGCGATCCCCACCGCGGACGCCGCGCCGGTCATGCTCAGCGCGCGCAGGATCAAGACCGAAGACGAGATCGCGCTGCTCGATCACGCGGCGGCCATCGTCGACGCGGTGTACGAGCGGATCTACGAGCTGTTACGACCGGGGATTCGCGAGCATGAGATCGTGGCCGAGGCGCAGCGGCTGCTGTTCGAGCTCGGCTCCGAGCAGGTCGAGGCGATCAACGCCGTGTCGGGCGATCGCTGCAACCCGCATCCGCACGTGTTCTCCGACCGGCTCCTGCGCCCCGGTGACCAGGCATTTTTCGACATCATCCACTCGTTCATGGGCTACCGCACGTGCTACTACCGGACGTTCTGTGTCGGTGGCGCCACCCGGTCACAGCTCGACGCCTACAAGCAGTGCCGGGAGTGGCTCGACGCCGCGATCGAGCTCGTCCGCCCCGGCGTGCGGACGGATGCCATCGCCGCCGTGTGGCCGACCGCGCAAGAGCTCGGCTTCGCCAGCGAGGAGGCGTGCTTCGGCCTGCAGTTCGGGCACGGCATCGGCGTCGGCCTGTACGAGGCGCCGATGATCTCGCGCCTGCACTCGTTCGACGCGCCGGCCGAGATCGAGGAGGGCATGGTGTTCGCGCTCGAGACATACTGCCCGGCCAGCGACGGCCGCTCGGCGGCACGGATCGAGGAGGAGGTGCTGGTCACCGCCGAGGGGCCGGAGATCCTCACGCGCTTCCCCGGCCAGGAGCTGCTGGTGGCCGGTCGCCGGTATGTCCGTGGCGCTGACCTGGTCGACGAGGACCGCGAGTCGGTACCCGTGAGTTGACCGGCGCCCGGGCAGACGACGCGCTGAGCGAGCCGGCGGCCGTGCTCGACCGCGACCAGGCACTCGCGCTGTACCGGCGCATGCTGCTCATCCGGCGCTTCGAGGACGCGGTGCAGTCGCTGTTCCTGCGGGGCGAGATCCACGGAACCACCCATCTGTACTCGGGGCAGGAGGCGGTGGCGGTCGGGGTGTGCTCGGTGCTCGAGGGGGTCGATCGCGTGGCCGGAACCTACCGCGGGCATGGCCACGCGCTCGCGCTCGGCGTGGATCCCCAGGGCCTCCTCGACGAGCTGCTCGGACGCGAGACCGGGGTGTGTCACGGCCGGGCCGGCTCGATGAACGTGGTTGACCTCGAGCACCGGCTGATCGGCTGCTTCGGGATCGTAGGCGGGAGCGTCGGCGCGGCGACCGGGGCGGCGCTGGCGCTGAAGCGTCAGGACGCCGGCGGGGTGGCGGTCGCGTTCTTCGGCGACGGCGCGACCAACCAGGGGTACTTCCACGAGTGCCTCAACTTCGCCAAGGTGCTCACGCTGCCGGTTGTGTTCGTGTGCGAGAACAACCTGTACGGCGAGTTCACGGCCTGGGAGGACGTGACCGCGGGTCAGATCGTCCAGCGCGCGCAGACGCTGCGAATCCCGGCGGCGACGATCGATGGCAACGACGTGGCGGCGGTTCGCCGCGCCGCCGGGGAGGCGGTGGGCCGCGCGCGGGCGGGCGAGGGCCCGCAGTTCATCGAGGCGCTCACCTACCGCCTCGTCGGCCACTCGCGCAGCGACCCCGGCAGGTACCGCAAGCCGGGCGAGCTCGAGGCGTGGCGCGAGCGCGACCCGCTCAGGCTCGCGCGGGAGATGCTGACGGCCGGTCTCGGCGCGACGCCGGAGGCGGTCGAGGGTGTCGAGACGGAGGTCGCCGCCGAGATCGAGGAGATCACCGAGCGGGCGCTGGCTGCGCCGTTCCCGGAGCCCGGACCAGTGCGAGAGTTTGCCCCGTGACCGACGTGTTCGAGTTCCGCGATGCGATCCGCGACGCGCTCGACGAGGAACTCGGGCGCGACGAGCGCGTGGTGTTCTTCGGCGAGGACGTTGCCGAGGCCGGCGGCGTGTTCGCGGTGACCGGCGGGCTGCGCGCCAAGCACCCCGAGCGGGTGTTCGACACGCCGATCTCCGAGCTCGCGATCACCGCCGCGGCGTTCGGGGCCGCGGTGTGCGGCCTGCGGCCCGTGATCGAGATCATGTTCGGGGACTTCCTGGGCCTGTCGATGGACTCGATCGTCAACCAGGCGGCCAAGTTCTTCTACATCTCGGCCGAGCAGGCCAGCGTGCCCCTCGTCGTGCGCTCCGCCGTCGGCGCGGGCGGCAGGTTCGGCGCGATTCACTCGCAGCTACCGGCCAACTGGTTCATCAACGTCCCGGGGCTCAAGATCGTGGCGCCGTCGTTCCCGGGCGATGCCAAGGCGCTGCTCAAGGCGTCGATCCGCGATGAGAACCCGGTGCTGTTCCTGGAACACAAGCGCTTGTATGGGATTAAGTCCCCGCCCACCCCCGGTCGCGGTGACGACGAGGTGGCTGACCTGGGCCGCGCCCGCGTCGTGCGTGACGGGGCCGACGTG
>DATJUA010000016.1:0-32678 GCA_035502815.1 Solirubrobacteraceae bacterium | reverse complement strand
GATCGCGAGCCGCTCGCTCGGCACGAGCAGCAGTCTATGT
Organism: Solirubrobacteraceae bacterium; assembly: GCA_035502815.1. Lineage (GTDB taxonomy): Bacteria > Actinomycetota > Thermoleophilia > Solirubrobacterales > Solirubrobacteraceae > Palsa-465. The sequence goes on along the minus strand of DATJUA010000016.1, from coordinate 32,638 downwards.
CAGCTTGAGCTGGCCTTCGCCTTCGCGGACTTGCCCGAAGCCTGCTTGCGCGCGTACTTGGCGATGAACTTCTCGGTCAGCTCGTGCGCCTCGCTGTCCGGCCGCTGGTTCATCGGCGACTTCATCAGGTACGAGCTTGGGCCGTCGAGCTGGCCGGAGAGGCCATTGTCGAGCGCCAGCTTGCAGCAGCGCACGGCGTCGATCACGATGCCGGCCGAGTTCGGCGAGTCCCACACCTCGAGCTTGAGCTCCATCTGCAGCGGCACGTCGCCGAACGCCTCGCCCTCGAGTCGGATATGCGCCCACTTGCGGTCGGTCAGCCACGGCACGTAGTCCGAGGGCCCGACGTGGACGTCGCCGGCCGGCAGGGTGTGGCCCATGATCGAGGTGACGGCGTTGGTCTTGGAGATCTTCTTGGACTCCAGCCGCTCGCGCTCGAGCATGTTGTAGAAGTCCATGTTGCCGCCGACATTCAGCTGGGAGGTGCGCAGCAGCTTGACGCCGCGGTCGTGCATCAGCCGGGCGAGGGCGCGGTGGACGATCGTCGCGCCCACCTGCGACTTGATGTCGTCGCCGACGATCGGCAGCCCGGCCTTCTTGAAGCGCTTGTTCCAGTACTCCTCCCGCGCGATGAATACCGGGATGCAGTTCACGAAGCCGCAGCCGGCGTCGAGGATCTGCTCGACGTACCACTTGGTCGCGTCGTCGGAGCCAACCGGCAGGTAGGAGACGACCACATCGGTGTGGGTGTCCTTGAGGATGTCGACGATGTCGGCGGTCGGCCCGGGAGCCTTGGTGATCTTCTCTTTGAGGTACTTCCCGAGGCCGTCGTGGGTCATCCCGCGCTGGACCGGGACGCCGAGCGACGGGACCTTGCCGGCGAAGTTCAGCGTGTTGTTCTGACCGGCGAAGATCGCCTCGGACAGGTCCTTGCCGACCTTGTCGGCGTCGATGTCGAAGGCGGCGCTGAACTCGATGTCGCGCACGTGATAGCCGCCCAGGTCGACGTGCATCAGCCCGGGCACGGACTCGCGCGGATCGGCGTCGCGGTAGTACTGGACGCCCTGCACGAACGAGCTCGCGCAATTGCCGACGCCGATGATCGCGACCCGGACCTTGCCGTCCTGGTAGCGAGCGGCGCCGTTGGGGGAACCGTTGGTCGTGCTCACTTTCTGCGCTGCCTTTCTACGTGTGAGGTCCCGCGCGGAATGCGGGTCCCGCCCGCCCTCTCGCGGGCCAATACAGGTATTCCGCGAGAGCCCGTTCGTTACACCGGCTGTTCGTTACGCCGGTTCCTCGGCGATCCGCTTGAGTTGCCGGCGCACATGGAAGATGCGCTGAAGGGTAGTCAGCACGGTCAGGGCGGCGAGCACGTAGACCGCCGGGGCCAGCAATTCGAAGTGACCGAGCGAGGCGCCCTTGGCGAACACCACGCCGATCGAGAGGATCACCACGCGGACCGGGCGTGTGGCCAGTCCGACCTTGCACTCGACCCCGAGCGCCTCGGCCCGGGCGCGGGTGTAGGAGACCATCAGCGAGCCGAGTACCGCTGCGACCGTGGCAGCGGCGGCGATCTGGTTGTGGCGCGATGCGAAGTAGGCCCCCACCGCGATCAGCACGATTCCCTCCTCCAGACGATCCAGCGTCGAGTCAAGGAACGCGCCGAACGCTGTGCCCTTGCCCGACATGCGCGAGTAGCGCCCGTCAAGCGTGTCCATGATCGAGCCGACGATGAACGCCAGGCCGGCCACAAAGAACAGGCGGTCGAAGATCAGCGCTGCGGCGGCGACGTTGAGGGCAAAGCCGGTGAGCGAGATCGCGTTGGGTGTCAGTCGCGATTCGATCAACCGGTTGCGCACCAGCTCCTGCGCGGTGGGGCCGGTCCGTGGCGCGCGGGTACGGCGCGCGCTGCCGTTGCGGCGCGGGCGAGGGGGCCGGGTCTGTTCGGGTGTGCTCACGCCGTCGTGGCGCGCCCGAATGCCCACGCGTCCGGACGGGCCCGCGCCAGCAGCCTCTGCGCCAGCAGCGCGGACACGCCGGCGGTAAGGGCCCCGAGGAATACGTCGGTGAGGAAGTGGTTGGCGGTGGCGACCACCACGAACGTGATCAGCAGTGGGTACAACGACCACAGGATCTTGCCCGGGCGCCAGGACACGAGCCGGGACATCGAGCCGCCGATCATGACCGCAAAGCAGACGTGCATCGAGGGGACCGCCGCGTAGAAGTTCAGGAACGCCTTGGAGGGACCGAAGTCGACTGAGCCGCTGCCGCCCGTCACGAAGTTGGAGATCGCGTCGGTGAAGCCCCACTCGGGCATCAGCCGCGGCGGCGCTGTCGGGTATAGCCAATACCCGATTAGGGCCAGTGCCATCGAGATCATGAACATGTTCCGCACGAAGTAGAACGACCGGTTCCGGCGCGCGTAGATGAACGCCAGGACCCCGAGCGTCACGAAGAAGTGGCCGTTGAGGTAGATCCAGTCGGTCCCGTTGATGAGCCAGTGCTTGTTCATCGCCCACGCTTGGACGCTCGGCTCGATGAACACGTGCAGGGTCCGCTCAAGGTCGATGATCCGCATCGCGTCGCCGAACGGCTTGTATGGGTTGTCGCTGTCGACGATGCCGCGCACCAGGTCGTAAAGCAACAGCGCGCCGACGAACAGCAGGATCTGCCGTAAGAGGTCGATCCAGCCACGCGGCAAGATCCGCGTCTCGATGAATCGAAGGACACGCTTGATCGGGCTGGCCGGCCCCATGTTTAAAAGATGCTAGCGAGGCGGCATGTTCGGCTGACATCAACTGCATCGGCGCGAGGTCGCGCTTATGCGAGTGAGGGAGAAACGGATGGCCACGCGCAGCGGGCCCGGACGCCGGATTTCGAGCCTCGTGAAGGCGCCCGCCGGCGCGATGCAGCCGGACCCCTCGGTGACCGCCCAGTACGGGCTGAAGTGCACCGCGATGAACGCGGTGCCAACGCGCTCGGCCTCGAGCTGGAGCCAGTTCGGTCCCAGCGAACGCAGGACGGCCGGACCCTGAACGATTGGGGTCGGATCCTGCACCGCGTAGACACGCCAGTGGGTGGTGCGGTCGACCAGGTGGAGGTAGGGCAGGCCGCGGTCGATCAAGGCAGCCTCGGCCTTCGCCGAGTAATCGAGGTCGGCGTCGGGCACCGCCACGTAGCGAACCGCGAGCTGATGCAGCCAGACCTCGTAGCGGGCGGGGGTCAGCTTGCCGTCGTAGAACAGCGAGTTGTACTTGGTGTCGAGCTGGCGCTCCCACCCGCGCGCGAGCGGGAATCGCGGCGCCATCACGTACGCCTCCCAATGGAACAGGGTGAACGGGATCTCGATGCGAAACGGCGGTCCGGGCTGCCGGCTGAGATAGGAGATGAGCGGCTGGAAGTAGGCCGTGGTCACCTCCCTGTTGTCCTCGGCTGTCCGCACGTCGCGGACCGGCCCCTGCCACTGGAGGTAAAGCAACGGGACCGCCACCGCGACGAGCGCGACCCGGCGCCGCGGCCACCAGAGCAGTGCCGCCACCGGACCGAACAGGAGCGGGCCGAGCCGCGTCACGTTGCTACCGACCGGGCTGGCCACGGCAAACGAGAGGATGCAGCCGATCGCGTAGAAGGCCGCGCCGGCGCGCAGCGCGGCGTCGCGACGCGGGGTGATGAACACGAACGCAGCGGAGATCAGGACGAGGGGCCAGAGCGCTGAGAAGGCGAACGGCTCGGCCCCACCTTCGGGAAAGGCGACGGCCAGCGCGAGCACGGGTAGGGCGGCGGCGAGTATGACTCCAATCCCTGGAAGGGCAGGGGCCAGCCGGCGCTCTTGGTGGTACGCACCGGCGGCCTGGGCGACGCCCGCCAGGGCCGCGAAGATCGCGTCGACCGGGCTGGCGAGGGCGGTCATCGCCGCCAGCCCGGCTGCCAATCCGGGGCGCCGGCGCTGGAGCGCGAGCGCCGACCCGACGGCCCACATCAGGCCGAAGGCAAACGTGAGCCGCCCCGTGAACAGGCTCGTCGTGGTGGCCACGGCGAACCACAGCGCACCCAGCCAGGCGTCCTCCCCGAAGCGTCGGTAAACGAGCGACTCGAACATCAGCGCCGCGATCGGGCAACTGATCGCGGCGACTAACTGCGGCGTGAGCCACGCGCCCAGCGGCGGGAAGAGCACGCTGTAGCCGGGCACGTTGTGCCCCGCATACCACCAGTTGTTCCAGATCCCGAATCCCTCGGTGGAGAACAGCTTGGCGCGCAGCAGGTGTGCGGCGAGGTCCTCGCTGCGCGGCGAGACGATCACATAGACGGCGGAGATGACGGCGGCCGTCAGGGTCGGAAGGACCCGCCGCAGCGACGGCCGGGGCCAACCGCGCCGGCTATCCCTCGAGTAACGCCGCGACGCGATCCACCACCTCGGGCCGGTCCAGCCAGGGCCAATGTCCGGCGCCGGAGATCCGCTGCACGCGCGCTCCCGGGAGTCGCGCGGCGTATGCGTCGGCCAGCGCCGGCGGATACCACGGGTCGTTCTCGCCCCAGATCAGGCTGGTGTCGGCGGTCGTCCCGGCTCCGTTCGTCCCGATCGCACCGTTCTCGCCCGGTCCACCCGCCCCCATCATGTTCTCCTCGGCGGACCGGACGAGACGGAGTATCGCCCGCTGCGTGCCCTGGTCGAACTGGGTCCAGACCGCCTCGATCCGCGCCTGGGGCCATGCGGACGGCTCGACGGAGGCTTGGCGCAGGGCTCGGGTGAGCAGGGTTCGCGTCGTCGCGCCCATGACCATCTCCCCGAGGCCACGGATTCGCCACCACCGGACGAAGCGCGGCCACTGGAATCCTTCGACCAGCGCCGGCGCGTTGCACAGGACGAGCCTGTGGACCCGGTCGGGGTGCCGGTGGGCGAACTTCATGGCGACCGCGGCGCCCCAATCGTGGCCGACGATCTGGACGTCGTCGATGCCGACCTCGGTCAGAAAGTCCTCGACGAAGTCGGTCAGACCGTCGAGCGAGAAATCGAGGTATTCGCCCTTGCCCGAGCGGCCGAATCCGATCAGGTCGGGGGCGAGCCCGCCGGTCCTGGCCAAGAACTCAACCCAGTCGTCGGAGCTCGTGGGAACCCCATGGAGGTACAGCGACGGCGCGTCGGTCGCGGGTTCGGCGCTGCGGAAGTAGACCGGTGAGTCGCCGAGTTTGATCGTGTGCTCGTCGACGTCCACCCGTCGGCGAGGATAACGTCCGCGCGCGTGAGCGGCACGAGCCCCGATAACCCGTCTAGCGGCGGCGCCAATCACCGCCACCGCGACCGGGAGCGCGGCCGGTCCGGGGACCGGGCCGACCCGCCGCCCGGGGCGCCGACCCTTTGCCTGGGCGAGGCGCTCGTCGACTTCATCTGCGAGCGTCCGCTCGACGACGTCGCGCTCGGCGACGCGTTCGTGCCCCACTTCGGCGGGTCAGTGGCGAACGTCGCGGTGATCGCCGCTCGGCAGCGAGCCCACGTCGCGCTCGCCGGCGGGGTGGGCGATGACGCCTGGGGGCGCTGGCTGCGCGATCGCCTCGAGCGGGAGGGCGTGGGCGTGTCGATGTTCGAGCTGACGCCGGGAGCGCCGACGCCGGTGGCGCTCGTCGCGGTCAGTCGCGCCGGCGAGCCCAGCTACCAGATCTACGGCGACACGATCGCTACCGCCGTGCAGTCTCTCGGCGGGCGGCTCGAACCGGCGATCGAGGGGGCCGCCGGCTTGTACTTCAGCTCGAACACCCTGGTCGGCGCCGACGAGCGTGAGGTCACGATGCGAGCGCGCGCGGCGGCCCTGGAGCTCGGGCGCCCGATCGTGTTCGACGCCAATCTCCGGCTGCACCGCTGGCGCTCGCGGGCCGAAGCGGCGGCGGCGGCGAACGCGTGCGTTCCGGGGGCGCTGCTCGTGCGGGCCAACGCGGAGGAGGCCGCGGTGATGACCGGCGAGGACGACCTCGAACGGGCCGCGCTCGCGCTGGTCAAGGCCGGCGCGCGGATGGTCGTGATCACGCTAGGGCCCGACGGCGCGATCCTCCGCGGCGAGCTTCGCCTGGATGTCCCGGGCCGGCCGGCGGCGGTGGTGAGCACGATCGGCGCCGGCGATGTCCTGACCGGGACTCTGCTGGCGCGCCTCGCGAGCTCGGCCTATTACCCGTCGGCGGTCGCGGCGGCGCTGCCCGAGGCGGTGGCGCAGTCCTCACTGGCCTGCGAGCGGTGGGGCGCGCTTGAGTAGCCGGGGGCGCACGTCGCGCGCCTGGGACCGCCCGTCACGGCGGCGGGTGCTCGCGGTCCGGGACCGGCTGCGCCTCGTCTACGCGGTCCCGCTTGCCAAGCCGCACGGCCATCCGATCGCCGAGCTGATCCTGACCGTCCTGTCGCAGTCGACCAACGACCGCAACCGCGACGTCGCCTACCTCGCGCTGCGTGAGCGGTTCCGTACGTGGGCGGACGTTCGTGACGCCCCGGTGGACGCGATCGAGGAGGCGATCCGGCCGGGCGGGATCTCGAAGGTCAAGTCGGCCCGGATCAAGTCGATCCTGGCCGCGATCACGCAGACGGCGCCGGGGGAGGCGCAGTCGCTCGGGCTCTTCCTGGATCACCCGCTTTCACTGGGCTGGCTGGCTGGCCAGCCAGTCCCCGAGGCGCAGCGCTATCTGACTTCGCTCCCGGGCGTGGGGCGCAAGACCGCGGCGTGCGTGCTGCTGTTTGCCCTCGGGATGCGTGACGTGCCGGTCGACACGCATGTCTCGCGGGTCGGGACGCGCCTGGGCCTGTTCCGCCCCGGGGCGCAGTTCGACGAGATGCACGACGAGATGCTCGAGATCACCCCGCCGGGTGAGGAGCTCGAGCTGCACCTGAACATGCTGCGCCACGGCCGGCGCACGTGCCACGCGCGGCGGCCGGCGTGCGCCGACTGCGCCCTGCAGCGCATGTGCCCGAGCGCGTTCAAGGTGGGCTGACGCGCCCGGATAACGGGCTGGCGGGCCCGGATAGCGGGCTGGCGAGCCCGGATAACGGCACACTCGTCGAGCCCGGTGGCTCGACCGTCCCGTTGCCCGTACCCAAGCCGGGTGAACGGGCATTCACGTCCACGGGGGTGGTCGAGTGCGCCGTTACCCGGGTGGCGGCGTCGCTCGACGGGGCTGGCGGGGTCGCTTGATCGGGTGGCGGGATCTCTTTGACCGGGGTGGCGGGGTCGCTTGCGCGGGGGTGGCGCGGCTGCCCTTGACTCCCCGTCAAATCTGCTAGTCTCTCACTTAGATTTTGCGAACAAACAGGAGCAGAACTCGATGGGAAAGACAATCGGAATCGACCTCGGAACGACCAACTCGTGCATGGCAGTGCTCGAGGGTGGCGAGCCGACGGTCGTTGAGAACGCCGAGGGTGGCCGTACGACGCCGTCCGTCGTTGCGTTCACTCAGTCCGGTGAGCGCCTGGTCGGGACGGTAGCCAAGCGGCAGGCCGTCACGAACCCCCAGAACACGATCTTCTCGATCAAGCGCTTCATGGGCCGTAAAGAGGCCGAGGTGAAGACCGAGGAGTCGATCGTTCCGTACAAGGTGGTCTCCGGACCTAACGGCGACGCGCGCGTCGAAGCCGGCGGCAAGCAATACAGCCCGCCGGAGATCAGCGCGATGATCCTCGGCAAGCTGAAGGCCGACGCCGAGGCGTACCTGGGTGAGCCGGTCGACAGCGCGGTGATCACCGTCCCGGCCTACTTCAACGACGACCAGCGTCAGGCGACCAAGGACGCGGGCCGGGTGGCAGGCCTCGACGTCAAGCGGATCATCAACGAGCCGACGGCGGCCTCGCTGGCCTACGGCCTCGATAAGGAGAACGACCAGACGATCCTGATCTTCGACCTCGGTGGTGGCACGTTCGACGTGTCGGTGCTCGAGATCGGCGACGGTGTCTTCGAGGTCAAGGCGACCGCGGGTGACAACCACCTTGGTGGCGACAACTTCGACAAGGCACTGGTCGACTGGCTGGTGGCCGAGTTCAAGAAGTCACAGGGCATCGACCTGAGCGCCGACCCGATGGCGCTGCAGCGGCTCTACGAGGCGGCCGAGAAGGCCAAGATCGAGCTGTCGACCACGCAGGAGACGCAGATCAACCTGCCGTTCATCACCGCTGACTCGAGCGGCCCGAAGCACCTCGACACTCGCCTGACCCGGGCGAAGCTGAACGAGCTGACGGCCGACCTGCTCGACCGCACGGTGGCGCCTGTCCGTCAGGCCCTCGACGACGCCAAGGACAAGGGCGTCGACAAGGTCGACCATGTCGTGCTCGTGGGTGGCATGACCCGCATGCCGTCCGTGCAGGAGAAGGTCAAGGAGCTGACCGGCAAGGAGCCGCATCGCGGGGTCAACCCCGATGAGGTCGTCGCCGTCGGCGCCGCGATCCAGGCCGGCGTGCTCGCCGGCGACGTCAAGGACGTCCTGCTGCTCGACGTGACCCCGCTGACGCTGGGCATCGAGACCAAGGGCGGCGTGATGACCAAGCTGATCGAGCGCAACACGACGATCCCGACCCGGAAGTCGGAGATCTTCTCAACGGCGGAGGACAACCAGCCGAGCGTCGAGATTCACGTGCTCCAGGGCGAGCGCGAGATGGCGACCTACAACAAGTCGCTCGGCAAGTTCCAGCTGACCGGCATCCCGCCGGCGCCGCGCGGGATTCCGCAGATCGAGGTCGCGTTCGACATCGACGCCAACGGAATCCTGAACGTGTCCGCCAAGGACCTCGGGACGAGCAAGGAGCAGAAGATCGAGATCCGGTCCGGCTCCGGGCTGTCGGATGACGAGATCAAGCGGATGGTGTCGGACGCCGAGTCCCACGCCGAGGATGACCGCCGCCAGCGCGAGCTCGCCGAGGCGCGCAACAACGGCGAGAACGCCGCATATCAGGCCGAGCGTCAGCTCAAGGAGCTGGGCGACGCGGTCGACTCGAGCTCGAAGGACGAGATCGAGCAAGCGATCAAGGCGGTCCGCGACTCGCTGACCAGCGAGGACGCCACCGAGATCAACGCCAAGACCGAGACGCTGCACACGGCGTTCCACAAGGTCTCCGAGGCGATGTACCAGCGCGCCCAGGAGCAGGCCGCGGCCAGCTCTGCTGACGGTGACGCGGACGGTGCCGCATCGACCAATGGCGCCGGCGCCGAGGACGAGGACGTCGTCGATGCCGAGGTCGTGGACGAGAAGTGATGACCGGCAAGCCAGACATCAAGGAGGCTGCCGAGGCGGTCGGAAGCGAGGGGGCGCCTGAGGGCGCTCCCGGCCGCTCTTTTCCGGCCGGTGAGCCTGAGGCGCCGGTAGGTCCGGTAGCCTCGCCAGAGTCGGGGTCCGTGGCCGCGCGGGGCGGGGGTTCGGCGGACGGGTCCGAGGATCACGAGCGCCAGCTCGAGCACGACCTCGAGGAGCTCGCCGCGAAGGCCGAGAAGGCCGACGAGTACCTCGATCTGGCCAAGCGCACCAAGGCCGACTTCGAGAACTACCGCAAGCGGGCGGCCCGCGAGGCGGCATCCGCGCAGGAGCGCGGCATCGCCAAGCTCGCCAAGGAGCTGCTGCCGGCGGTGGACAACCTCGACCGAGCGCTCCAGGCGGCTCAGGCCGTGAGCGTCGGGTCCCAGGCCAACGCGGCACCACAAGCGGACAACGGCACGGCCACGCTCGTATCGGGCGTCAAGCTCGTGCACGACGACGTGATCGCGGCACTCGCGCGCGCCGGCGTCGAGGGTTACTCGCCCGAGGGCGAGCGGTTCGATCCCCAGCTGCACGAGGCGATCGCCCAGCAGCCGGTCGCCGGTGCCGAGCCCGGTACCGTGGTCGAGGTCTACCAGCGTGGCTATCGGCTCGGTGACGTGGTCATCCGGCCGGCGCGCGTGGTGGTTGCGGCATGAACGCCAACGAAGAGCAATGCCACCAAGACCCGACTACTACAAGATCCTCGGCGTAGGCAAGAACGCCTCCGACGAGGAGATCAAGAAGTCCTACCGCAAGCTCGCGCGCCAGTACCACCCGGATCGCAACCCGGGTGACAAGAAGGCCGAGGAGCGGTTCAAGGAGATCTCCCAGGCGCACGACGTCCTGTCCGATCCGGAGAAGCGGAAGGCTTACGACCGGGGCCAGGGTCCGCTGGGCGGCTTCGCGAGCGGCAACTTTGACCCGAGCTCGTTCAGCGGCGGCTTCGGCGACATCCTGTCGAACCTGTTCGGGGGTGGCACCGGAGCCGGCACCGCCGGGCGGACCGGCGGGGCGCGCGGGCGGGCGGGACAAACGCGCGCCGGCGCGGGACGCAGCACCCAGACGCAGGGTCGCGACCTCGAGACCGAGGTCTCGCTGAGCTTCGACCAGGCCGTGCACGGCGCTCAGGTGCCGCTGTCCGTGCCCACCTCGCAGCCATGTCCGACGTGTCACGGGACCGGGGCCAAGCCGGGCACAGCGCCGAAGGTCTGCCCGGTGTGCGAGGGGCGCGGCCTCGAGTCCCAGAGTCAGGGGATCTTTTCCATCTCGCAGCCCTGCTCGAACTGCGGTGGCACCGGGACGGTGATCGAGGATCCTTGCCCGACGTGCGCCGGTTCCGGCGCGCAGCGCAGCGTCCGCCGGATGCGGGTCAACGTCCCCGCCGGGGTTCACGATGGCAGTCGCATACGCCTGGCCGGTAAGGGCGAGGCGGGACTGCGGGGCGGCGAGCCCGGAGATTTGTACGTGATCACCCGAGTACAGGAGTCACCGGTGTTCAAGCCGGCCGGCGAGAACCTGGAGGTTGAGGTGCCGCTGACGATTCCCGAGGCCGTTCGAGGCGCGGTCGTCGAGGTACCGACCCTGAACGGGACCAAGCGGCTACGCGTGCCCGCCGGCACCAGGCACGGAACCGTGCAGCGCCTACGCGGCGAGGGACCGCCGCGGGCCGGCGGCAAGGGCCGCGGCGACATCCGCTACCGGTTCGTCATCGAAGTCCCCGACAAGCTCTCGCCCGAGCAGGATGAGGCCATCGACCGGCTGTCCAAGGTGATGAACGGCGACCCGCGGGCCGACCTGTTCGATAAGGCGGGCAAGCGCGACGCGAAAGGCAAGGGCTGATGGCCGCGCGTCGCTTGAGGACCACCGCCCGCGTCGAGGTTGCCTCGGATCGCGGGGTGTTCATGATCTCGGTGGCGGCGGAGCTGGCCGACATGCACCCGCAGACGCTGCGCATGTACGAGGCTCGCGGCCTGATCGAGCCCAAGCGCTCGCCCAAGGGCACGCGGCTGTACTCCCACGCCGACGTCGAGCGACTGCGCCGAATCCAGGAGATGACGGCCGAGCTCGGCATGAACCTGGCCGGCGTCGAGCGCGTGTTCCAGCTCGAGGAGCAGATCGGGAGCATGGAGCGCAGGATCAAGGGACTCGAGAAGCGAGCGAGCGAGCTGAAGGCCGAGGTCGAGCGACTCGAGGCGATCCGCCGCGAGCTGCGGGCCGAGATCGTGCCCTACGTCAAGGGCGGCGCGATCGTCCGCAACGCGGACCTGAAGAAGTTCACGATCAGGGCGCAGCGGCCGGACGACGGGGCGCAGTCCCCGTCCAAGTGAGCTCCGCGGGCGAAGGGTCGGGCGGACGGCGGATCCTCGCCGGGCGCTACCGGCTCGACGAGGTGATCGGCCGCGGGGGGATGAGCACCGTCTACCGCGGCACCGATCTGTCACTCGACCGCGCCGTTGCGGTCAAGGTGGCGCTGGACCCGCTGCTCGAACGCGACCCGGTGTACGCAGCGCGCTTCAAACGCGAGGCCCGGGCGGCCGCGACGATCAGCAATCCCGGCGTGGTCACCGTGTACGACGCCGGCGCGGACGGGCCGACGCGCTACATCGTCATGGAGTACGTCGAGGGCCGCGACCTGGCCGCCATCCTGCACGACGAGCGCCCGCTTGATCCCAGGCGCGCGGCACGCATCGCCGAGCAGGTGGCCGACACGCTGGCCGCCGCCCATGCAGCGGGGATCGTCCACCGCGACATCAAGCCGGGCAACATCATGGTCACGCCCCAGGGGCAGGTCAAGGTGCTCGACTTCGGGATCGCGCGGCTGTCCGACGGCGTCACGCTGACCCAGACGGCGTCCGTGCTCGGCACCGCGCCGTATATGTCACCCGAGCAGGCGATGGGTCAGTCCGCCGACGCGCGCTCGGACATCTACTCGCTCGGGTGCGTGCTGTACGAGATGCTGACCGGCAAGCCGCCGTTCATGGGCGACGTCGCCGCCGCGGTGCTCCACCAGCACGTGCGCGTGGCCGCCAAGCCGCCGAGCCAGCTCAACCCGGCAGTGCCGCCGGCGCTCGACGCGCTCGTCATGCAGATGCTCGCCAAGTCGCCCGACGATCGCCCCCAGACGGCAGCCGAGGTGCGCGACCGGCTGGCCGCGCTCGACACCCCGACGGAGGCGACCACGCCACTGCCCCCAGCCCCGCCCCCTCCGGCCAGGACGGTCGCGCAACCGCTGCCGCCGCCCCCCGAGCCGCCAAGCCCCACCCGGCAGGTGACCCCGCCGCCAAACCGGATGCCGGGGCCCGGAGCTTGGGTCGTGCTCGCCGTGATCGCGGTCGTCCTGCTCGGCGCCGCCGTGGCCTACGCGGTGAGCAACGGCGGCTCGGGCCACTCGGCCTCGACCTCGACCTCGCGCTCCTTGTCGTCGCATGCGGCGCCTCCGCCGACCACGTCGTCGAGCACTCCACCCACGTCGACGACGCACGCCACCAGCACGAGCACCAGCACGCCGACCACCACGAGCACGTCGACCTCGACCAAGACCCCGACGACGACGACCAAGGTCACGACGCTCGGCACGACATCGGCAACGACAACTACCGCGACGCCGCCAGGGACGACGAGCACCGCGTCGCCATGAGTGGCTCGATGGCGGTCCCGTTCGCCTTGCGAACACCGAAAAATCTGTCATAATCTAAGTCAGACAGACTTAGATTTCGCCCGACCCGAGAAACCAGAAACAGCCTATGCAACCAGACAGATTTACGATCAAGTCCCAGGAGGCGCTGCAGGCCGCCCAGCGGCTGGCCGACGAGCGCCACAACCCGCAGACGGTGCCCGAGCATCTGCTCGCGGTTCTGCTCGAGCAGGAAGACGGGATCGTCGTTCCCGTGCTGCGCAAGCTCGGGGTCGACCCGGCAGCTGTGCGCCGTACCAATGGCGAGGCGCTCGACGCGCTGCCGAAGCTCCAGGGCTCCACGAGCCCCGAGCCGGCCGGCGGCTCCACCGAGCTCGTCCAGATCCTGGGCGACGCCGAGAAGCAGATGCGCGAGCTCAAGGACGAGTACGTCTCCACCGAGCACCTGATGCTGGCCATCGCCGACCACCCCGGCCAGGCCGGCCGGGTGATGCGCAGCGTCGGCGCCACGCGCGAGCAGCTGCTCAAGGCGCTGGCGGAGGTTCGCGGCAGTCACAAGGTGACCGATCAGAATCCCGAGGAGAAGATCCGGGCGCTCGAGCGCTACGGCCGCGACCTGACCGAAGCGGCCGCCCAGGGCAAGCTCGACCCGGTGATCGGGCGCGACGACGAGATCCGCCGGGTCATCCAGGTCCTGTCCAGAAGGACCAAGAACAACCCGGTTTTGATCGGCGAGCCGGGCGTCGGCAAGACGGCCATCGTCGAGGGGCTCGCGCAAAGAATTGTCTCGGGCGACGTGCCTGAATCACTCAAGGACCGCCGGCTGGTCGCGCTCGACCTGAGCGCGATGGTGGCCGGCTCCAAGTACCGCGGCGAGTTCGAGGACCGGCTCAAGGCGGTGCTGAAGGAGATCGCCGACGCCGAGGGCCAGATCATCGTGTTCATCGACGAGCTGCACACGATCGTCGGCGCCGGAGCGGCCGAGGGCGCGATGGACGCCGGCAACATGCTCAAGCCGATGCTCGCGCGCGGCGAGCTGCGCGCCGTCGGCGCGACCACGCTCGACGAGTACCGCAAGCACATCGAGAAGGACCCCGCGCTCGAGCGGCGCTTCCAGCCCGTGTACGTGGGCGAGCCGACCGTCGAGGACACGATCGCGATCCTCCGCGGCCTCAAAGAGCGCTATCAGGTCCACCACAAGGTCCGGATCCAGGACTCCGCGCTGGTGGCCGCGGCGACGCTCAGCCAGCGCTATATCGCCGACCGCTTCCTGCCCGACAAGGCGATCGACCTGGTCGACGAGGCGGCGTCGCGAATCCGCATGGAGATCGACTCCAAGCCGATCGAGATCGACGAGGTCGACCGGCACATCATGCAGCTCGAGATCGAGTTGCAGTCGCTGGGCGATGACGACGACGCCGGCACGGTCACGCGGCGGGAGCAGCTCGAGCGGACGCTGGCCGAGGAGCGCGAGCGCTCTGATGCCATGCACGCCGAGTGGCAGCGCGAGAAGGAGTCCGTGGGTGCCGTGGCCGAGCTTCAGGAGCAGCTCGAGCAGGCCAAGACCGAGCTCGAGCGCGTTCAGCGCGAGGGTGACCTGGGTCGCGCCGCCGAGCTGCGCTACGGCACCATCCCCGAGCTCGAGAAGGAGCTCGCGGCGGCCGTCGAGGCCGAGCACGGCGCCGCGGCCGCGCACCAGGCACGCTTTCTCAAGGACGTGGTCGACGCCGAGGACGTGGCCGAGGTGGTGGCCAAGTGGACGGGAATCCCGGTCACCCGCCTGATGGAGGGCGAGATCGAGAAGCTCGTGCACATGGAGGAGCGCCTGCACCAGCGGGTGATCGGCCAGGACGAGCCCGTCGAGGCCGTGTCCAATGCCTTGCGGCGCAGCCGTGCCGGACTCCAGGACCCCGACCGCCCGATCGGCACATTCCTGTTCATCGGCCCGACCGGCGTGGGCAAGACCGAGCTGGCCCGAGCGCTGGCCGAGTTCATGTTCGACTCACAGGACGCGATGATCCGGATCGACATGTCCGAGTACATGGAGAAGCACTCCGTCTCACGCCTGGTCGGTGCACCGCCCGGCTACGTCGGCTACGACGAGGGCGGCCAGCTGACCGAGGCGGTCCGCCGCAGGCCCTACAGCGTGGTGCTGCTCGACGAGATCGAGAAGGCTCACCCCGACGTGTTCAACGCGCTGCTTCAGGTGATGGACGACGGGCGCCTGACCGACGGCCAGGGTCGAACCGTGTCGTTCAAGAGCACCGTCCTGATCATGACCTCGAACATTCCGGGGGGCAGGGCTGGCGTGGAAGCGCATTTCCGGCCGGAGTTCGTCAACCGGCTCGATGACATCGTCGAGTTCCACTCGCTGAGCCGCGACCAGATCGGCGAGATCGTCGATCTCCAGGTCGAGCGGCTGATCAAGCGGGTGCGCGAGCGCGACATCGAGGTCGAGCTCACCGACACGGCGCGGACGCTGCTCGGCAACCTCGGCTACGACCCGACCTACGGCGCCCGGCCGCTGAAGCGAGTGATCCAGAAGCGCCTGGTCGACCCGCTGGCGCTGGCCATACTCGAGGGGCGGTTCACGTCCGGCGACGTCGTCAGAGTGGACGCCGCCGACGGCGAGCTGGTACTCGAGCGAGCCGCGGAGCCGGCGCAGGTGTAAGCGTGGGATGCTTCGGCACGACCGGCCCCTGAGACGAAAGAGGAAGTCGTGCCGACCTACATCATGCTTTCCACGCTGAGCCCTGAGGGAGTTCAGACCGTCAAGAACAACCCGTCGCGGATCAAGGAAGTCAACCGCGAGGTCGAGCAGCTGGGCGCCACCGTCAAGGCGCAATGGGCGACGCTCGGGCAGTTCGACTTCATCAACGTGGTCGAGGCGCCGGACGAGAAGACGATGGCGCGCATTTCGCTCGAGCTCGGCTCGCGCGGGACGGCCAAGTACGAGACCCTCAGCGCGATCCCGATCGACGACTTCATTGGCGCCATCTGATCGCGATTCGCCGAGGGTTCTCGTCGTCGGCGCCGGTGGGCGCGAGCATGCGCTGATCCACGCCCTCGCACGCTCGCCGCGCCGGCCTGAGTTGTTGTGCGCGCCGGGCAACGCGGGTATCGCTCGTGAGGTCCGTGTCCTGGATGTCGGCCCGGATGACGTTTCCGGAATCGTGGGGGCGGCGGCTGAGGAGCGGGTGGACCTTGTCGTGGTCGGGCCCGAGGCCCCGCTGGTGGCCGGCGTGGTCGATGCGCTTGCAGACGCCGGGATCCGTGCCTTCGGCCCGACCGCCGCGGCGGCCCAGCTCGAGGGCTCCAAGGCGTTCTGCAAGGAGATCATGGGGGCCGCGGGCGTTCCGACTGCTGCTTATGAGGTAGTTCGGGATCCGCAGGCGGGCCTGGGCGCCATCGAGCGATATCCGGTCGTGATCAAGGCGGACGGCTTGGCCGCGGGCAAGGGCGTGATCATCGCTGCCGACGAGAGCGAGGCCCGCGAGGCCCTGCACGCGTTGCTGGTGGAGCGGCGGTTCGGCACCGAGCAGGTCGTCGTCGAGGAGTACCTCGAGGGCGAGGAGCTATCGCTGCTCGCGCTGTGCGATGCGCACACGGCGGTGCCGCTCGCCTCGGCGCAGGACTACAAGCGGATCTTCGACGGGGATCGAGGGCCGAACACGGGCGGAATGGGCTCGTACTCGCCCGTTCCGTCGGTTGACTCCGGGCGGGCGGGCGAGATCTGCGCCGCCGTCCACCAACCGGTGCTCGACGAGCTCGCCCGCCGCGGCATCCCGTTTCACGGCGTGCTGTACGCCGGGCTGATGATGACCGCCGGCGGGCCGCGGGTGCTCGAGTTCAACGTGCGCTTCGGCGATCCCGAGACCCAGGCGCTGTTGCCGCGCCTGGGCTCCGACCTGCTCGGCGCCCTGGAAGCGGCGACCGTGCCGGGAGGGCTGTCCGGCATCAAGCTCGAGTGGTCGCCGGAGATCGCGGTGAGCGTGGTGCTGGCGAGCGCGGGCTATCCGGCCTCGTCTTCGAGCGGGGACGTGATCACCGGCCTCGATCGGGTGCCTGCGGGCGTCTCCGTGACCCATGCCGGGACGGCCTTCAACGCTTCGGGCCAGGTCGTGACGGCCGGCGGGCGGGTCTTGAACGTGACCGGGCTCGGCCTCGATGCCGCGTCCGCGCGCGAGGCCGCATATGCTGCCGCCGACGTGATCGAGTTCGACGGCAAGCAACTGCGGCGCGACATCGCGCTCAAGATCGCCCAACCGCTCGGGGCTTCCCGATGACCGAGTTCCCCCGCGCAGCCCCGGAGACGTTCGAGGAGCCGGTGGCTGAGCTCGAGGAGCTCGAGGTCGACGCCCCGCTGGTCGGGATCGTGATGGGCTCCAAGAGCGATTTGGAGCGCATGGAGGCGGCCGAGAAGGAGCTGATCGACCGGGGAATCCGCTGCGAGGTCCGCGTCATGTCGGCCCACCGCGAGCCCGACAAGGTCGCCGACTACGCGAAGAATGCTCGGATGCGAGGACTGCGCGTGATCATCGCCGGCGCAGGACTGTCGGCGGCTCTTCCCGGAGTCGTGGCCGCGCACTCTGACCTGCCGGTGATCGGCGTCCCGCTCACCAGCCGAACCTCGGTCGCGGGCGGACTCGACGCGCTGCTGTCGATCGCGCAGATGCCGCCCGGCGTTCCCGTGGCGTGCGTGGGGGTGGACAATCCGCGCAACGCCGCGGTGCTCGCCGCCCGCATCCTGGGCAGCTGACATCTCCACCTCGGTTCGGGGGAGCGCTAGCCTCTGCAATCGGGATCGTGCCCGAAGTAGCGCATCTCTCATCGCTGGCCGGTAGTCCCCTGCTGGACTCGACCGGGGAGCGGCTGGGCAAGGTCGAGGACGTGGTCGCGCGGTTGGATGACGGCTCGGCCACGGTCATCGGGCTGACCGGGCGGATCGGCGGCCGGGAGCTGTTCGTCCCGATGGTCGGGGTTCAGCAGCTGGGTCCGTACTCGGTCGAGACTTCGACGACCAAGCTCGACCTGGCTCAGTTCGAGCGCCGGCCCGGCGAGGTACTCCTGCGCGGCGACGTGCTCGACCACAGCCTGATCAACGTCAACACGGCACGCCTCGTTACCGCTCACGAGGTCGAGCTGGTCCGCGCCGAGGACGGAGTGTGGCGGGTCGCCGGGATCGACCCCAGCCTGCGCCCGCGCCTGTGGCGGCTGCTGCCACGCCGGTTCCGAGGGCACGACACCGAGCACCGCGAGTTCGTGCCGTGGGGAGACATCGAGCCGTTCGTCGGCCACGTGCCCACCTCCCGGCTGAAGATGGCGGCCCGCCGACTCGTCCGGCTCCACCCGGCGCAGATCGCCGACCTGGTCGAGGCAGCCTCGCACAAGGAGGGGGAGGAGATCCTGGAGGCGGTTGGCCAAGACAAGGAGCTCGAGGCCGACGTGTTCGAGGAGCTCGACGATGAGCATCGGGTCGAGTTCCTGCGCGACCGCTCGGATGAGCAGGCGGCCGCGGTGCTGTCACGGATGGAACCCGACGACGCGGCAGATCTGCTGATGGAGCTCGATCAAGACCGCCGGCTCCCGATCCTCAACCTCCTGCCCGCCGCCCAGCAGGGGAAGATCCGATCCCTGCTCGGCTACAACCCCCAGACCGCCGGCGGCATGATGAACCCCGACTTCATCTCGGTGCCCGCGGAGGCGACCGTGGGTGATGTGCTCGCTCGAGTCAGAGCGAGCAGCCTCGGGCTGCAGCAGATTGCCACCGCCTGCGTGGTCGACGACGACGGCAAGCTCGTCGACACGCTGTCCCTGGCGCAGCTGGTGCGCGCCGATGCTTCCCAGCAGGTCTCCGAGCTGTTTGACGACTTCAGGCCGAGCGTCGCGACCGAAACCGAGGTGCCCGAGGTGGCGCGGGTCATGAGCGACTACAACCTGGTCGCCCTGCCCGTGGTCGACGGGGAGTCCCGGCCGGTGGGGATCGTCGGGGTCGACGACGTGCTCGAGCTGCTCGTGCCCGAGGAGTGGCGCCGACGCGCCGGCGCGGCCCGGGACTAGGACTGGTCAGTACCATCTCCTGGCGATGACGCATCACTTAGATAGCGACGAATTACCGCGAAGTAGCTGGTTCGCGGCCGGCGTCGCGGGCGTCGCCTCACTTCCCGGGGACTGATCCCGGAACCTGAGCGGCCTCCCGTCCGGTCGTGGCAACGCGGCGGACAGGCGAAAGGAGGTCGAGCATATGGCGAGCGATCCGGCGGGCTCCGCGCCGGGCGCCGGGCCCGTGCCCGCGCCGCCACCGCCTCAGGCCGATCCGCCGCGCGAGCGCTACGTCCTCGACGACGCCCACCTCGGCGACATCCAGGGCGCGTTCGGCACGATCCGCGAGCACGACGAGGCGCACCGCAGCTGGCGCTCGCGCGGTCTCGCGCTCCTGGCCATCATCGGTCCAGGGCTGATCGTGATGGTCGGCGACAACGACGCGGGCGGCGTCGCCACCTACTCTCAGGCTGGGCAGAACTACGGAACCAGCCTGCTGTGGGTGTTGCTCCTGCTGATCCCCGTGCTCCTCGTCAACCAGGAGATGGTGGTGCGCCTCGGAGCCGTCACCGGCGTCGGGCATGCCCGGCTCATCAAGGAGCGCTTCGGGCGCTTCTGGGGCTGGTTCTCGGTGATCGACCTGTTCATCCTGAACTTCCTCACGGTGGTGACCGAGTTCATCGGCGTCAGCCTGTCGCTCGGCTACTTCGGCGTCTCGAAGTACATCGCGGTGCCGGTGGCCGCCGCCGCGCTCGTCGGGGTCACCGCCACCGGCAGCTTCCGAAACTGGGAGCGGTCGATGTTCGTGTTCGTGTTCGCCAACCTGCTGGTGATCCCCCTGTTCTTCCTGAGTCATCCCGACGGGGGGCAGATTTTTCACCACTTCTTCGTCCCTGGCATCATGGGCGGCGCGAACTCCACGTCGGTGCTGCTGATCATCGCGATCGTCGGTACCACGGTGGCGCCCTGGCAGCTGTTCTTCCAGCAGTCGAACATCATCGACAAGCGGATCACCCCGCGCTGGATCAACTACGAGCGGCTCGACACGTGGATCGGCGCGATCATCGTCGTGGTCGGCGCCGCCGCGTTGATGTGCGTGTCGGCCTTCGCGTTCGCGCACACGTCCTACTTCGGTCACTTCACCGACGCCGGAGGGACCGCCGCCGGACTCGAGGACGTGCTGGGACCGCCCGCCGGCGCGTTCTTCGCGCTCGTGCTCCTCAACGCGTCGCTGATCGGCGCCGGCGCTCTGACCCTTTCCACCAGCTACGCGTTCGGCGACATCTTCGGCACCAAGAGCTCGCTGCACCGCAAGTTCTCCGACGCCAAGGGCTTCTACGCGATGTTCGCGCTCGTCGTCGTCGGCGCGGCCGTGATCGTGCTGATCCCGGGCGCGCCGCTCGGCGTGATCACCGAGGCCGTGCAGGCGCTGGCCGGCGTGCTGCTGCCGAGCGCGAGCATGTTCCTGCTGCTCCTCTGCAACGACCGCGAGGTGCTCGGGCCATGGGTCAATCGCACGTGGCTCAACGTCCTCGCGGTGCTGATCGAGGCCGTTCTGCTGCTGCTGTCGCTGATTCTGATGGCGACGACGGTGTTCCCGAGCCTGAACGTCGACACGTTTGCCCTGATCGGCGGGTCGGTGATGGGGGTGGCGTTGATGGTGTTCGGCGGGCTGGTGGCGCGGTCGCGCCTGCGCGGTGGCGGCACCGCGGTCGCCGTCACCCAGCCGGATGTTCCCCGCGAGCAGTGGACGATGCCTCCGATCGCGCTGCTGTCACGCCCCAAGCAGACCGTCGGGAGGCGGGTCACGATGCTCGCGCTCGAGGGCTACCTGGTGCTGGCGATCGCGCTGCTGATCGTCAAGGCGATCCAGCTTGCCGGCGGCTAGGCTCAGTCTGTGATCCCGCGCTACACCCGTTTGGAGTTGGCCGAGGCCTGGTCCGACCACGCCCGCTTCGAGGCGATGCGAGAGGTCGAGGTGGCGGCGTGCGAGGAGATGGACGGTCCGACCGCTTCGGAGCTCGACGCGATCCGCAGCGCGACGTTCACCGTCGAGGGGATCGCCGAGCGCGAACGCGTCACCGACCACGACACCGCCGCATTCGTCGACGTGCTCGCCGCCTCCGCCGGCCCCGCGGGACGCTGGATCCATCATGGCCTGACCTCCAGCGACGTGCTCGACACCGGGCTGGCACTGCAGTTGCGCCGGGTAGGCGAGCTCGTGTTGCCGGACGCGCGGCGGCTGGTCGACGCGTTCGCGGCCGCCGCGCGGGAGCACGTCCACACGCTGTGCGTCGGGCGCACCCACGGGATCCACGCCGAGCCGACCACTTTCGGGATCAAGCTGGCCAGCTTCGCGTTCGAGGCGGACCGGAACGCCGACCGGTTGGAGCGCGCGTTCTCGCAGGCGTGTGTGGGCGCGATCTCCGGGGCGGTCGGTACCTACTCGGCCACGTCGCCGGAGTTCGAGGAGCGCGTGCTGTCGCGCCTGCGGCTGGCCCGCGAGCCCGTCTCGACGCAGGTCGTCCCGCGCGACCGGCACGCCGAGCTGCTGTCCGCTATCGCGGTGGCGGGAGCGGGTTTGGAGCGGTTCGCGACGGAAATGCGCAACCTGGCGCGAACCGAGGTCGGCGAGGTGCGCGAGCCGTTCGGCGCCGGTCAGAAGGGATCGAGCGCGATGCCCCACAAGCGCAACCCAATCAAGTCAGAGCAGGTGGTGGGGCTGGCCCGCGTGCTGCGTGGAAACGCCCTGGCCGGGCTGGAGGACGTCGCGCTCTGGCATGAGCGCGACATCTCGCACTCCTCGGTGGAGCGGGTGATCCTGCCCGACTCGACGATCCTGCTCGACCACATGCAGCGGCGCGTGCTGGGATTGGTCGAGGGCATGGTCGTCGATACCGAAAGGATGCGCGAGAACCTCGAGCTGACGCACGGCGCGCTGTTCTCCCAGCGCGTGCTGCTGGCGCTGGTGGACTCGGGCATGACTCGCGACGACGCCTACCGGGTCGTCCAGCGGCTCGCCCAGGTGGCTCTCGACTCGCGGGTGTCGCTGCGCGAACTGCTCGCTCGCGACCCGGCCGGCGCCGGGCTCGACCTCGACGCGATCTTCGACTACGCCCCGTTCGTCCGGCACGCGGACGAGATCGTGGGACGGCTCGACGCGATCTCGGTCGCGCGCGTACCGGCGTAGAGCCTAATTTGAATGGTCGGCGGCGCCTGGCGGCGGCGCCTTAGTGCGGGTACATCCCGCCGTCGACCGACACGACCTGGCTGGTCATGTACGCGTTGCGCAGCACCGCCAGCGCGACGTCGGCGACCTCGTCGGGCTGCCCGAGGCGTCCGACCGGTACCCGCGCCTTCAGCTCCTCGGGCTCGCCCGGGAGCATCTCGGTGTTTGTGATCAGCGCGGGCGCGATCGCGTTCACGGTCACGCCGTCGCCGGCCACCCGTGCGGCCAGGAAGTGGGTGAGGCCGTGGAGCCCGGCCTTCGAGGCCGCGTAATGAGGCCCGACGATCCCGCCGGTGAACGCCGCCACCGAGGAGAAGAACAGCACCCGGCCGAAGCCTCGGGCCTGCATCCCGGGCAGGGTGCGCTGGGCGAGCAGGAACGGCGCCCGGAGGTTGACGGCGAGCATCTCATCGAAGTCTTCCAGCGCGACCTCCTCGAAGGTCTGCAGTTGGGCGATGCCGGCCGCCGCGACGAGCACGTCGATTGACCCCAGACGAGGCTCGACCTCCGCGAGCAGCTCCGTCGCCGCCTCGGCCCGGCGTAGGTCGGCGCCCACCGCGATCGCGTGCCCTCCGGCCGCGACGAGCTCGTCGGCGAGCTGCTGCGCAGGCTTGGCGTGGGCGCCGTAGGCCAGCGCCACGGACGCCCCCTCGGCGGCAAGCCGGCGCGCGACGGCCTGGCCGATCCCGCCGCTCGCGCCGGTGACCAGCGCGACCTTGTGGCTCAGTTGGTTAGGGAGCTGGTTGCCAGTCGCCATGATCGCAATGGATACCTGGTCCGTTTACGCTTTGCGCCGCCGTGCCCCCGCGCAAGCATCAGGAGCTCCTGACAGCGGCGGTGGCGCGGGAGCGGTCGGGGCAGGAGGCGCTGATCGCCGGTGATGTCGATGTGGCGCGAGCGGCGTTCGCGGACGCGGCCCAGCTCTACCGGCAGTCGTGGGAGGCCGCCCACCCAACCGCGTACGGACGGCTCGTGGGGATGCAGAAGGCCGGGGTGCTGGCCGGGGGCGGAACGGCGGAAGCCGCGTACGCGCGGGCAGCGCTGGTCGACGCGGGGCAGGCGGGCGCCGACTCCCCCACCGCTTCTTACGTCCGCGCCCTGGCGGCGCTGATCCTGGGCGAGGACGAGGAGGCCCAGGGGTGGTCGGCGTCAATGGGCGCCGGCGGGGACGCGTTCGCCCGAACCGCGGAGGCGATCGCCGGGCTCGCCGCGCGCGACGAGGCTCGGTACGCGGTCGCGCTGAGGGCGATCATCGGCGACTTCGAGGAGCGCGCTCAGCATCTGACCGGCGTGGCGATCGCCGACACCGCCTTGGTGCTCTGCGCGCTGGCGGCGCGGCGCGGGATCGTGGTGGCACTCGAAAGCCCGGTCTTGCCAGCTTTCTGACAGTCGGTCTGCCGTATTACCCTAGGGCCCATGACGCATCTGTCGCGCCGCAGACCATCTGGGGCCATGGTGGTGGCGATCGTCGCGCTCATCGTCGCCATGTCCGGGTCGGCCGTCGCTGCGAGCAGGCTCGTCAGCGGCAACTCGCTGATCAAGAAGAACTCGCTGTCCGGCAACCGGTTGCAGAACCGGTCGGTCACCGGTGGCAAGATCAAGCTGAGCACGCTCGGGACCGTGCCCAGCGCCACCAGCGCGACGAACGCCGCCACGGCGAGCGCGGCGCCGATCGCGAAAGTCACATACGTGGCGGCGACGGCGACGATTCCCGGTGCGGGCGCTCCGACGGCGGCGACGGCGTCGTGCCCGAGCGGCACGACGGTCATCGGAGGCGGCGCCAGCATCGCCGACACGACGAACGGATACATCATCGACAGCTATCCGAACGGCACGACCGGCTGGACTGCTGACCTCGAAGACGGGGCCGCCACAACCACCGCCACCGTCACCGCGATCTGCGCGCCGGCCGCCGCCACCGCTCAGTAGACGCAGCTCAGATGTGGGGCTCTTTGCCGGAGGGCCCCACACTTCCTTAACGGGAGCCCGCGGTCGGTCCGGTAGCGTCGCGCACACACGGACCTCACCCGGAGGTCCGGCGAAGATGGGAGTACCGAGATGCGGCAGCTCGCGCGGCGCAGGCCATCGGCAGGGGTTGTGATCGGGGTCATCGCGCTCGTCGTGGCCACCTCCGGCACCGCGTTCGCGGCCGGGCAGCTCGTCAGCGGCGACAGCCTGATCAAGAAGGACTCGCTGTCCGGCGATCGGCTGCGCACCGACTCGGTCACCGGCAAGCAGATCAAGCTGAGCTCGCTGGGGCAGGTCCCGAGTGCCAAGACCGCGGCCAATGCCGAGGAGCTGGGCGGACATCCGGCGAGCTACTTCACGGGTGGCGGCTCGTCTGGCGGTTCGTCGGGCGTCACGCGCAGCGGCCTCGTGACCGCGGACGGCGGGCAGACCGTCACCCTCGCCAGTTTCGGCCCGTTTACCGTCACGCTCAAATGCAATGACGACGGTGGCGGCACCTACGACGCCGAGATTGACGTCACCTCGACCGGGTCCAACAGCGAAGCGTTCGGCACCCCGCTGACGGCCGGGACCGCCGAGGAGATCGACGACGCCGGCCCCGACAGCGCCTTCGTCGACGATGCCGGCGGCACCCTGATCGACTTCGTCAACGCCCCCGATGCCTGGATGGGCTACCTGGTCGACTCGATCTTCATGCCGGGCACGACGGCGCCGTGTGCGGCGAGCCTGCTCGTCAATCCGAGCTGAGAGCAGGGCGCCGCGATCAGCGCCGCCGACCCCGTCGAGTCGTCGCCGTCCCCGTTGCTACGATCGATCCAGTGACCGCCCTTGCCGACCTGCCCCTGATCGCCTCGGGCAAGGTTCGCGAGATCTA
Source organism: Solirubrobacteraceae bacterium (assembly GCA_035502815.1). Lineage (GTDB taxonomy): Bacteria > Actinomycetota > Thermoleophilia > Solirubrobacterales > Solirubrobacteraceae > Palsa-465. Next base: position 7,636 of record DATJUA010000016.1, on the reverse strand, counting down.
CGAGGGTCGCGATCGCACGTTGCTGATCGTCGCCTCGGACCGGATCTCGACCTACGACGTCGTCCATCCGACGCCGATCCCGGACAAGGGGGCCGTCCTCACCGGCCTCTCGACGTTCTGGTTCGAGCGGACTGCCGACATCGTCCCAAACCACCTGATCTCGGTCAGCGAGGGCGTCCCGGCCGAGGCCCGCGGCCGTGCCATGCTCGTGCGCAGGCTCGAGATGCTCCCGGTGGAGTGCGTGGTTCGCGGCTACATCACCGGGTCCGGCTGGAAGGACTACCAGCGGACCGGCACGGTATCCGGCATCGAGCTGCCGCCTGGCCTGCGCGAATCCGACCAGCTCCCCGAGCCCATCTACACCCCGTCGACGAAGGCCGAGGTCGGTCACGACGAGGCCATTGACTTCGACGCGACGGTCGGGCTGACCGGCGACCGCGACCTGGCCGAACGCCTGCGCGACGTCTCGATCGCGGTCTACCGCGCGGCGGCCGAACACGCTCGGCAGCACGGGATCATCCTGGCCGACACCAAGTTCGAGTTCGGCCTGGACTCGGATGGGGTGCTGACCCTGGGCGACGAGGTGTGCACGCCGGACTCCTCGCGCTTCTGGCCCGCCGACCAGTACGAGCCGGGGCGCTCGCAGCCGAGCTTCGACAAGCAGTTCGTGCGCGACTGGGCCTCGTCGACCGGCTGGGACCGCAACCCGCCCGCGCCGGCGATCCCGGACGAAGTCGTCGAGCGCACCCGTGAGAAGTACATCGAGGCCTACGAACGGATCACCGGTGAGCCGTTCGACGCGTGGCTGAAACGAACCCGATGAGGGCTCGGGTCCTCGTCCGGCCCAAGGCGGGAATCCTCGATCCGCAGGGCCAGGCCGTCGAACGCGCTCTCCCCGCGCTCGGCTTCACGGGCATACGCAACGTCCACGTGGGTCGGCTGATCGAACTCGACGTGGACGACCCGGCGGCATTGCCCGCAATGTGCGAGCGTCTGCTGACCAATCCTCTGATCGAGGACTACGAGATCGAGCAATGAAGTTCGGGATCGTTCGCTTCCCCGGATCGTGCGACGACATCGACGCGTTGCAGGCCGCGTCCCGGGTCGGGGACGCGGCGTTGCTGTGGCACGCCGACCATGACCTCCAGGGGGTTGACGCGGTCATAGTCCCGGGCGGTTTCTCCTACGGCGACTACCTCCGCGCCGGCGCGATCGCGCGCTTTGCCCCGGTCATGGCCGAGGTCGAGGAGTTCGCGCGGGAGGGCGGGCTCGTGCTCGGCATCTGCAACGGCTTTCAAGTTCTGTGCGAGGCGGGCCTGTTGCCGGGCGCGCTGCTGACGAACGTCTCTTTGAAATTCGTGTTCCGCCAGGTCGAGCTCGAGGTGGTTCGTGCTCACGGACCGTTCACGGGCGTATGCCAGGACGGTGATCGTCTTTCCATTCCGGTCAAGCACACCACTGGTCGCTTTTACGCGCCCGACCCCGAACTGGACCGTCTGGAGGCGTCGGGCCAGGTCCTGCTCCGGTATGCCCCCGGTGAGAACCCGAACGGCTCGCTGCGCGGCATCGCGGGCGTGTGCAACGAGTCCCGGAACGTGTTCGGCCTGATGCCCCACCCCGAGCACGCGGTCGAGCTGCTGGGCGGGTCCGCCGACGGCCTGAAGATCTTCGAGTCCATGCGAGCGCATGTCGAGCAGCACGTACTCGCTTGACGAACGCCACCGCCAGCTCGGCCTGACCGACGACGAGTACGCCCGCATCCTCGACCGGCTGGGGCGGGCGCCCAACGACGTCGAGCTGGCGATGCTGTCGCTGATGTGGTCCGAGCACTGCGGCTACAAGCATTCGCGGCGCCTGTTGCGCCGCCTGCCGACGGAGGGGCCGCATCTGTTGCTCGGGCCGGGCGAGAACGCCGGCGCGGTCGACGTGGGCCACGGCATGGCGGTCGCGTTCAAGGTCGAGTCCCACAACCATCCGAGCGCGGTCGAGCCCTTCCAGGGCGCCGCCACCGGGGTCGGCGGGATTCTGCGCGACGTGTTCGCGGTCGGCGCTCGCCCGATCGCCGTGCTCGACTCGCTGCGCTTCGGCGAGCCTTCGGTGTCTGAACGCTCGCGGTACTTGTTGGATCGCGCCGTGGCGGGGATTGGGCACTACGGCAACTCGATCGGGGTCCCGACGGTCGGCGGCGAGATCTACTTCGAGCACAGCTACGAGCAGAACTGTCTGGTCAACGCGATGTGCCTGGGCCTCGCGCCGCATCAGCGGCTGATTCGCAGCGCGGCGGCCGGGGCCGGCAACGTCGTCGTCCTGCTGGGCGCACTGACCGGCCGCGACGGAATCGGCGGTGCCTCGGTGCTGGCCAGCGCCGAGCTTGGGGAGGGCGATGAGGCCAAGCGCCCCTCGGTCCAGATCGGCGATCCGTTCACCGAGAAGAAGCTGCTCGAGTGCTGTCTCGAGCTGCTCGACCGCGAGCTGCTCGTCTCGTTGCAGGACCTGGGCGCGGCGGGCCTGACCTCGGCCGCGTCGGAGATGGCCTCGGCCGGCGGCGTCGGCCTGACCATCGACCTGTGCCAGATCCCGCTGCGCGAGGCCGACATGGAGCCGTTCGAGATCATGGTCTCCGAATCGCAGGAGCGGATGCTGTGTGTGGCCCGTCCCGAGTGCGTGGGCGCGCTGTTGGACGTGTGCGAACGGTGGGAGGTCCTGGCCACCACGATCGGGGCCGTGACCGACGGCGACAGCCTCCAGGTCCTCCATCGCGGGAGCGTCGTCGCGGACGTCCCGGTGAGGGTTTTGACCGATGACTGCCCGCTTTACGATCTGCAACCGGTTGCGCCATCGAGCGATCTGTACGGAGCGCCTGCGGCAGTGTTGACCGGCAGCGAGCCGCCCGGGGAGGTTTTGCTCGCGTTGCTTCGCTCGGCCAACCTGGCCTCGCGCCGGCCGGTTTTCGAGCAGTACGACCCGATCGTCCAGTCGCGCACGGTGCGGCGTCCCGACGAGGCCGACGCCGCCGTGCTCGTTCTTCCGGACGGCTCCGCCATCGCGGTCTCGATCGACGGCAACGGCCGGCGCGTTGCGTGCGACCCTCGGCGCGGAGCGGCCGAGGCGGTGTACGAGTGCGCCGCGAACCTGGCCTGCGTGGGAGCCGAGCCCCTCGGCCTGACCAACTGCTTGAACTTTGGCAATCCCGAGAAGCCACACGTGGCCTGGCAGCTGACCGAGGCGGTCGAGGGCCTGGCCGAGGCGTGCGAAGCGCTCGGGGTCCCGGTCGTGGGCGGGAATGTTTCCCTGTACAACGAGGCGCCCACCGGACCGATCTTCCCCACCCCGGTGGTCGGGATGGTCGGCAAGCTCCCCCACGCGGAGCGCGCTGGGCGGATGGGGTTCGCCCGCGAGGGCGACTCGATCGCGCTGATTGGGCCGTTCGAGCCTTCCCTGGTTGGTTCCGAGCTGGCGAAGCTGCGGGGCGTCGCGCCGGTGGGCGCGCTGCCGGTGAGCGATGGCAGCGTGCTCCGCGTCGTGCACGGGACGGTGCGGGCCCGCGTGCGGTCCGGGGCGTTTGCAAGCGCGCACGACATCTCCGAGGGCGGCGTCGCGGTTGCTCTGGCCGAGTGCTGCATCGCGGGCGGACTCGGCGCCTCGGTGCGCCTGCCGCGCGGGCTGGACCCGTTCGGGGAGGCGCCCGGGCGGGCGTTTGTGGTGTCGGGTTCGGCCGAGGCCCTCGCCGGCTTCGTCGTGATCGGCCAGGTCGGGGGCGAGGCGCTGTTCATCGACGACCTGCTCGAGATCGCAGTTTCCGAGTTGCGGGCGGCCCGGGACGGTGGCTTGGCCGAATGGGTCTGAAAAGATGGCTGGACCCGCTGCTAGGCTTGATTAGAGGCTGGGCATGTGTGCTGCCGTGAGTGATCATCGCGATGGCCCTCGCGACGAGTGCGGTGTCTTTGGCATCTTCGCGCCGGGACACGACGTCGCCCGCCACGCATACTTTGGTTTGTTCGCGCTCCAGCACCGGGGCCAGGAATCGGCGGGGATCGCCGTCGCCGGACGCGGGCAGGGGATCATGGCCATCCGCGACCAGGGCCTGGTCGCGCAGGTGTTCGACGAGCACAAGCTGCGCTCGCTCGTCGGCGACATGGCGATCGGGCACGTTCGCTACTCGACCACCGGCGCCTCGCAGTGGGAGAACACCCAACCGATCGTGCGCGACGACCGCCGCACGCTCGCGCTCGCCCATAACGGCAACCTGATCAACGCGGTCGAGCTCCACGCCGAGTTGCGCGAACGCGACGTGCCGTTCAGCTCGACCTCGGACTCAGAGATCATCGCCGCCATGCTCGCCACACATCCGGCTGAGCGGATCGAGGACGCCGTGGCCGACGTTCTGCCGCGGCTTCGCGGCGCGTTCTCGACGGTCGTCCTGACCGAGGAGTCCGTCGTCGCGTTCCGCGATCCGAACGGGGTCCGGCCGCTCGTGCTCGGGATGATCGAGGACGACCAGACGGGTACAGCGTCGTATTGCGTGGCCAGCGAGTCGTGCGCGTTCGACCTGATCGGAGCTAAGTACCTCCGCGAGGTGCTGCCCGGCGAGGTCCTCACGCTGACCGAGGGCGGCGTGCAGACTCGGATGGTGGCTGAGGGCGAACGCCGGGCGTTCTGCCTGTTCGAGTACATCTACTTCGCGCGCCCGGACTCCAAGATGGCCGGCACCGTGCTCCAGGCCGCCCGGGCGCGGATGGGCGAGATCCTGTGGCGCGAGGCGCCCGTCGAGGCCGATCTGGTGATCCCGGTGCCCGATTCCGGCAACGCGGCGGCGCGTGGCCTGGCCCGCGCATCCGGACTGCCCCAGGACGACGGCTTCATCAAGAACCGCTACGTCGCGCGTACGTTCATCCAGCCGGGGCAGGAGCTTCGCCGCCACGGACTGCGGCTGAAGTTCAACCCCCTGCGCGAGGTCGTGGAGGGCAAGCGGCTGATCGTCGTCGACGACTCGATCGTCCGGGGCAACACGATGCCCGGGATCGTCCAGATGCTGCGCGAGGCCGGCGCCGCCGAGATCCACCTGCGCATCTCCTCCCCGCCGATCAAGAACCCGTGCCACTACGGGATCGACATGTCGAGCCGCGAGGAGATGATCGCCCACGGCCGTACGGTCGAGGAGATCTCCGACGAGCTGGGAGCCGACTCGCTGCATTACCTGTCGCTCGAGGGCGTGTACGAGGCGGTCGGGGTGTCGCGCGACGCCCACTGTGACGCGTGCTTCAGCGGCGACTACCCGCTCCCGGGAACCGAAGAGGCGAACGGCAAGTACGACCTCGAGCTCCCGCTCGTCAAGGCCTGATCCGGTCGGGGACGCGTTCGTGAAGGTCGCGGTTCTGGCGTCCGGGGCCGGGACGAACCTCCAGGCGCTGCTGGATCAGGTACACGGCCGGGAGGGGATCGAGATCGTGGCGGTCGCGTCCGACAAGCCCGATGCGCCGGCGATCGATCGGGCACGTGGGTCCGGGGTATCGGTGGCGTCTTTCCCGGGCCAGGAGTTCGCTTCGCGGGAGGAGCGCGACCGGGCGATGGCGGACTGGCTGGCGGGGCGTGGCGCGGAGCTCGTCGTGCTGGCCGGCTACATGCAGCTGCTGTCCGACGAGTTCCTGGACCGCTTCCCGGACCGGGTGATCAACGTCCACCCGGCGCTGCTGCCGGCCTTTCCGGGATTGGGGGCGGTCGAGCAGGCCCTCGCCTACGGCGTCAAGGTGTTCGGCGTCACCGTGCACTTCGTCGACCGGGGGGTCGACTCGGGTCCCGTGATCCTCCAGCGGGCGGTCGAGGTGCCCAATGCGCTCGATCCCGCCGGCGTGTTCGAGCGCCTGCATCCGGTGGAGCATGAGCTGCTGCCCGAGGCGGTGAGGCTGATCGCCCGCGGAGCGGTGAGCTTCGATCCGGCTAACCCGCGCCGCGTCGTGATCGAGCGATAGAGTCCGGGGCGTTATGGAGCGGGGTACCGACCATCTGAGCCGGTTCGCGCCCGTTGCCGCCGCCGAGGTGCAGGTCACTCGCGCGCTCCTCTCCGTTTCGGACAAGACCGGCCTGGTCGAGTTCGCGCGGGGCTTGGCCGAGCTCGGGATCGAGATCGTCTCCACGGGCGGGACGGCTCGCGAGCTGGCCAACGCCGGGCTGGAGGTCCGTCAGATCTCTGACCTCACCGGCTTTCCCGAGATCATGGACGGCCGCGTCAAGACGCTCCATCCGAAGGTCTACGGTGGGCTCCTGGCGCTCCGCGACGATCCGGGACACATGCGCCAGGCCGAGGAGAACGACGTCGAGTTCATCGACCTCGTGTGCGTCAACCTGTACCCGTTCGAACGCACCGCGGCCCGGCGGGGGGTGGCCGACGCCGAGGTGATCGAGAACATCGACATCGGCGGGCCCTCGATGATTCGGGCGGCGGCCAAGAACTTCCAGTTCGTCGCGTCGGTCGTCAGCCCCGAGAGCTACGACGCGATCCTCGCCGAGCTGCGCGAGTTCGACCGTCGGCTATCCCCAACCACGCGCGAATCGCTCGCCGCCGAGGCGTTTGCCTACACCGCGCGCTACGACACGGCGATCGCACGCTGGTTCCAGGAGAAGGGAGCCGACTTCCCCGCGCTGATGGTCCGCGCGTTCGAAAAGGTGCTCGAGCTGCCGTACGGCGAGAACCCCCATCAGCGGGCCGCCTACTACTCGCAGGTCGGCGCCCGCATGCACGTGCTGTCGATGATCTCCCAGCTCGGCGGCAAGGAGCTCTCGTTCAACAACCTGCTCGACCTCGACGCCGGCCGCCTCCTGGTCAGCGAGTTCCAGATCCCGGCCTGCGTGATCGTCAAGCACAACAACCCGTGCGGCGTGGCCGTCGGCAAGACCGCGCTGGAGGCCTACCAGAAGGCGTTCGAGTGCGATCCGATGTCCGCCTACGGCGGCGTGATCTGCCTCAACCGTCGCGTCGACCGTGAGCTGGCGGAAGCCATCGCCGGCCAGTTCGTCGAGGTGCTGTTCGCGCGCGGCTACGACGAGGACGCGCTCGAGCTGCTCGAGACCAAACCCAACACCCGGATCCTCGACGACCGCGAGCGCCGCACGCCGGACATGATCGATCCCGCGCTGCGTCAGGTGGTCGGCGGCATGCTCGTGCAGGATCGCGACTACGACCTCGAGGAGCGCGCCGAGATGCAGGTCGTCTCCAAGCGCGCGCCCACCGAGGCCGAATGGGGCGAGCTCCAGTTCGCGTGGAAGGTCTGCAAGCACGTCCGCTCCAACGCCGTCGTCCTATCCCGCGATCTCGCCACCGTCGGCATCGGCGCCGGCCAGATGAGCCGCGTCGACTCGGTCCGGCTGGCGATCGAGAAAGCCCGCTCCTCCCTGGTCGGGTCGGTGCTCGCATCCGACGCCTACTTCCCCTTTGCCGACGGCCCCCAGCTCGCCCTCGAGGCCGGCGCAATCGCGATCATCCAACCGGGCGGCTCCGTGCGAGACCACGAGGTGGTCGAGGCGGTCGATCGCGCCGGCGGCGCGATGGTGTTCACGGCTCGCCGCCACTTCCGCCACTAAGGTCCTCACGGTCCGGACGGGCCCGGCCCCGGTCTTTGGCGCTGGAGTCCCGTATACG
>DATJUA010000015.1:0-2902 GCA_035502815.1 Solirubrobacteraceae bacterium | reverse complement strand
GCCGGAAGCGTGGACTCCAAGGTCGGGCCGGACGACCGAGTCTCCATCGTCCTCGCCAAGCGGCGGGGCGGGTAGGGATCCGGGTGAGTAGCGAATACGAGGTCCAGGTGACCGAAGAGTTCGAGGTGACGGTGAGCGAGGATCCCGCGCCGCTGCCGGCGCGGTCCGAGCATTCCTCGCCGGACCGGACGCAGGCGAGGGAGCTTTTCGAGAGGCTGGCCAAGCTGCCGGCCGACGACCCAGAGCGCGCGAAGATCCGATCGACCCTGGTGGAGCTGCACCTGCCGCTGGTCGAGTACCTCGCCCGAAGGTTCCGCAACCGCGGCGAGTGGCTCGACGACCTGACCCAGGTCGCGACCATCGGCCTGATCAAGTCGATCGACCGGTTCGACCTGGAGCGCGGCGTCGAGTTCTCTACCTACGCCACGCCCACCATCGTCGGCGAGATCAAGCGGCATTTCCGGGACAAGGGCTGGGCCGTCCGGGTGCCCCGGCGACTGCAGGAGCTCAAGCTCTCGCTGACCAAGGCGATCGGGGAGCTGGCGCAACGAGAGGGCCGCGCGCCCACCGTCAGCGAACTCGCCGCGCACCTGCAGATGACGGAGGAGGAGGTGCTCGAGGGGCTCGAATCGGCCAACGCCTATTCGACCGTCTCGCTTGACGCCCCCGACTCCGGCGACGAGGACGCGCCCGCGGTCGCCGACTCGCTCGGCATGATCGACGAGGCGCTCGAGGGGGTGGAGTACCGCGAGTCGCTGAAGCCGCTGCTCGAACGGCTGCCGCCGCGGGAGAAGAAGATCCTGCTGCTGCGGTTCTTCGGGAACATGACTCAGTCGCAGATCGCCGCCGAGCTCGGCATCTCCCAGATGCACGTGTCCCGGCTGCTGGCCAGGACCCTCGCTCAGCTACGCGAGGGCCTCACCGGAGACGACTGAGGGCGGTCAGGGGGGCCCGGGGGGAATGGGGGGACGGGTCCCCCCATGCGGTGAATCCGTCCCCCCGGGGCGATGCAGTGCTCGCAGGCTCGTCGGGGCGAACAGCCCCGCGAGACCAGCGACCGCGAAGACGAGCGCGGGAAGCCCCCACCCGAGCTGCCCGGCCTGAATGAGCACGATGCCGATGATGACGGCGAACACCTGCGTCATCACCGCGGGAGTCCGACTCCACGGCCGCACCCGCACGATCCCGGCCGCGATCACGGCCAGGCCGATCGCGACGATCACCTCGACGCCGATGAAGGCGATCGCGTTCGACCTCCGATCCGTCTGCCCGCCCCCCAGGTCGCTCACGTTAAGCGCGACCACCACGAGCAGACCGGCCGCCTCGAGTCCCTGCGCCGCGGCCGCCAGCCACAGCAGATTCGGGGAATCTGTGGCCGAACGCATACCCATAGTCTCGCTTCCCTCCGGGCACCGTTAACCTGAGCAACGTGCGCGCGCTGCTGATCATCAATCCTCGCGCGACCGCCATGACCGGACGCGACGCCGGCCTGGTGGTCCGCGCGCTCGGCTCCAGGCTAGAGCTGGATACCAGACAAACACAGTATCGCGGCCACGCGGGCGAGCTCGCCGCCGCGTCGGCCTCGCGCGGCTACGACCTGGTGGTGACGTTCAGCGGCGACGGAACCGTGAACGAGGTCGTCAACGGCCTCATGCAGGTGCCGGAGGGGCGCCCGGCCCTCGCGCCGATACCGGGCGGGGGCGCCAACGTCTTCGCGCGCACGCTCGGGCTGCCGGCCGACGCGGGCGGGGCGGTGCAGCGGATCCTGTCCGCGGTGGCGGCGGGCACGCGGCGCAAGATCGGTCTGGGCCTGGCCGAGGATCGCTACTTCACGTTCAGCGCGGGCCTCGGGCTCGACGCCGAGGTGATCGCCGACATCGAGCGGCAGCGGGCCCGGGGCCGGCGCGCTTCCGTGGCGGCGTACCTGCGCACGGCGGTCCGCAGGTACTACGAAGTGGACCGGCGTCGCCCGGCGCTGACCCTGCGCACCCCCGGCGAGCCGCCGGTTTCCGGCCTCTTCATGGGCGTGGTCACGAACAGCTCGCCGTGGACGTACCTGGGCAGCCACCCGGTCGGTCTCGCCCACGCGGACTTCAGCTCGGGGCTCGACCTGTTCGCGCTCCGCCGGATGCGCACGCTGACCACGCTCGCGGCGCTCGGCCAGATGATGCAGACGGATAACCAGGACCTCCCGTCGGGCCGGGACATCGTCAGCGCGGCGGCCCTGGCCGAGCTTGCCTTCGAGGCCGCCCGCCCGACGGCCTTCCACATCGACGGCGAGTACCTGGGCGAGAGAGAATCGGTCGCGTTCCGGTTTGTGCCCGACGCAATGTGTGTTGTAGCGTGACGTAACTCTCTTACTGTGATTGATCTGACATGAAATTGGTCAGACTCGTTTGCCGCGCCCTCTTGCGCTGGCTCAGCCCGGTTGAGAGGCTAGACCCGGTGCCTGGGGCGACACCACCCACTGTGTTCGAACGTTAACGGACGTGGGTAGGTCACCCACCGGAGCGCATCCGGGCTCTACCAGATGCCTAGATGCGGTCACATTGGCATCACCAAAGATCGGGAATACAACACCCATTCCCGTCATATGACATGGCTCGTGAAATACTTCACAAGCACGATGTGGCGAGCGGCGGCCACCGATGACCGGCCGCTACGTCGAGAAGGAGTGGACACCATGGACTGGCGCAACATCGCCGCCTGTCGCGAGGCCGACCCCGAGCTGTTCTTCCCGATCGGAAACAGCGGCCCCGCGGTCCTGCAGATTGAAGAGGCCAAGCAGGTCTGCCGACGGTGCAGCGTGATTGACGAATGCCTGCGCTGGGCCATTGACAGCGGCCAGGACGCGGGCGTCTGGGGCGGTCTGAGCGAGGACGAGCGACGGGCGCTCAAGCGC
>DATJUA010000014.1:0-10104 GCA_035502815.1 Solirubrobacteraceae bacterium | reverse complement strand
GCCCGGCTGTCGGACCGCTACATCAGCGAATACCGGCTGCCCGACAAGGCGATCGACCTGGTCGACCAGGCCGCCGCGCGCCTGCGTCTGCGCAACTCCGACAGCGAGTACGAGCGTTTGAGCGCGGAGATCCAGCGGATGAAGGCCGAGAAGCAGGCCGCGGTCGACGCCGAGGCGTACGAGGATGCGGCCGAGATCAAGCAGCGGATCGAGGAGCTCGAGGCCAGGTTGCGCGAGAGCGCCGAATCCGGCGAGGTCCAGACGATCGTGGGTGAGCAGGAGATCGCCGACATCGTCGCCGCGCGGACCGGGATTCCGGTTGGGCAACTGGTGGCCAGCGAAATCGCACGGCTCGGGACGCTCGAGGACGACCTGCACCAGCGGGTGATCGGGCAGAACGAGGCGGTTCGGGCGGTCGCCGAGACGGTGCGCCACGCGCGCGCCGGCCTGGCCGAGCCGGGGCGGCCCCAGGGCAGCTTCCTGTTCATGGGCCCGACCGGGGTCGGCAAGTCCGAGCTGGTCAAGGCACTAGCCGAGCGGCTGTTCGCGACCGAAAAGTCGCTCGTCCGGATCGACATGTCCGAGTACCGCGAGCCGCACACGGTGGCGCGGCTGATCGGCTCACCGCCGGGTTACGTCGGCTACGGCGACGGAGGCCAGCTGACCGAGCCCGTCAGGCGCCGGCCGTATTCGGTGATCCTGCTCGACGAGATCGAGAAGGCCCACCCCGAGGTCTGGAACGTCCTGCTCCAGGTGCTCGACGACGGCCGTCTGACCGACGGCGAGGGTCGCACGGTCGACTTCACCAACACGGTCGTGGTCATGACCTCGAACCTGGGCGCCGGCCAGGCCAAGCGCCGGCCGATCGGGTTCACCGGCGGCGAGGCCGCGGCCGAGGCGGCGGCGGACCAGATGCTGGCGGCGGCCAAGCGAGCGTTCCTGCCCGAGTTCCTGAACCGGATCGACGAGATCGTCGTGTTCGAGGCGCTCACCGAGGAGCAGGTCGGCCAGATCGGCGAGCTGCTGTGCGAGCGGATCGCCGAGCGGCTGCGCGACGAGCGCGGCATCGAGCTCGAGGTCGACCCGGCCCTGGTGGCACGCCTGTCCCGCGAGGGCTTCGACGCCGAGTTCGGCGCCCGGCCGCTCAAGCGGCACCTGCGCCGCACGCTCGAGCGCGAGCTCACGCGCGCGATCCTCGATGGACGGTTGGCGGATGGCGCCCGGGTGCAGGCCAGGGACGCCGACGGTGACGCCATCGAGCTGCTGGTGCCGGAGACCGTCACCGCTTGATGATGATTATGAGGACGCGCGTCGCGTAGGCGGCGCGCGTCGCCATTGCCCCGCCGCTGATTCGCCGAGCCACGTGATCGAGCAGGCCCGCGTGGTCGGGACCTACCAGCACTAGTCGGCCGAGACGCAAATCGGGCTAGGGTGCCCGGCATGGACACCTACGACGTCGTGGTCATCGGCGGGGGCCCGGCCGGCGAGAACGCCGCGCAGTACGCGATCAAGGGAAGCGATCGCACGGCCGTGATCGTCGAGGCCGAGCTGCTCGGCGGCGAATGCTCGTACTGGGCGTGCATGCCCAGCAAGGCCCTGCTGCGACCGGTCGAGGCGCTCGACGGCGGTCACGCCCTCCCGGGCGTCGCGCAGGCGCTCACCGGTGACCTCGACGTCGCGTCCGTGCTGGAGCGCCGCGACGGCTTCACCCACAACCACGACGACTCCGGACAGGTCGAGTGGGCCGGCGAGCACGGCATCGAGGTCGCGCGCGGGCGCGGCCGGCTGGTCGGCGCGAAGACCGTCGAGGTGACGGGGCCTGGCGGAGACGCCCGTACGCTTCGGGCGCGCCGGGCGGTGGTGATCGCCACCGGCACGACGGCGTTCATCCCGCCCGTGGCGGGCCTGCGCGAAGCCAAGCCGTGGACCTCGCGCGAGGTCACCAACCTGCGCGAGGTGCCGGACCGGGTTGCCGTGATCGGTGGCGGGGTGGTGGCCTGCGAGGCGACGACCTGGTTGACCGGACTGGGGTCGCGCGAGGTCACGCTGATCGAGCCCGAATCGCGGCTGCTCGCTCATCTGGAGCCGTTCGCGGGCGAGCTGATGGCCGAGCAGCTGGGCCCGCGCGGCGCCAGGCTTCTACTCGGAACGGCGGTGGAAACGGTGCACCGCGCGGGCGTCGAGGACCGTGGCGTGGGCAGGATCCGCGGCGGCGCGGCCACGGTCACCGCCGGCGGATCGACGTTCGAAGTGGACGAGATCGTGGTCGCGGCCGGACGCACGCCGGCCACAGCGGACCTCGGCTTGGACAGCGTCGGCGTGCGTCCGGGCGGGCACGGCTACCTCGACGCCGACGACCACATGGCCGTGTCCGGAGCGGATCAGTGGCTGTACGCTGTGGGCGACGTTTGCGGCCGCGCGCTGCTGACCCACATGGGCAAATACCAGGGGCGGATAGCCGGGGACGTGATCGCCGCGCGCGCGGAGGGACGCTCGATCGACGCGCCGCGCTACCGCGACGCGGCCGATCACGGCATCGTGCCGGCGGTCGTCTTCGCCGAGCCCCAGGTGGCGTCGGTCGGCCTCACCGAATCGCAGGCGCGCGAGGCGGGGGTCGACGTGCAGGCGCTCGAGTACGACCTCGGCGCGATCGCGGGCGCCCGGCTCCTGCGCGACGACTTCGCCGGGCGAGCCAAGCTGGTCGTCGACCGGGACACCGACGTGCTGATCGGCGCCACGTTCGTCGCCCCCGACGTGGCCGAGCTGCTCCACGCGGCGACGATCGCGATCGCCGGCAAGGTGCCGCTCGACACCCTGTGGCACGCGGTGCCGTCGTATCCGACGGTCAGCGAGATCTGGTTGCGTCTGCTCGAGTCGCGCTGACCCGAGGTGGTCAGGCGACAAGCGACAGATCCGGCCCGTCGAAGGCGACAGTCCTGTCGCGCCCGCCGCGCTTGGCGGCATACAGCGCGTGGTCGACGCGCTCGAGCATGGTCTGGACGTCGAGCGGTGCGACGGTTGTCGCGATCCCGGCGCTCACGCGAACATCGGGTACGTCGGAGCACTCGGTGGCGGCGAGCGCGCGGCGAACGCGCTCGGCGAATGCCGAGGCGCCGGCCTGATCACCGCCGGGCATGAGAACGGCGAACTCCTCGCCACCCAGCCGCGCGGCCACGTCGAGCGGCCGCGACTCGGTGGCCAGGACGCGGGCGACGTGGACCAGGACGCGGTCGCCCATCACGTGCCCCCACTGATCGTTGATGGCCTTGAAGTGATCGATGTCGAAGGTCACGAGCGCGACCGAGCGCCCGTCGCGGCCGAGGTGGGCCAGCTCCCGCGTCGCGTGTTCGCCGAAGCCGCGACGGTTGAGCAGTCCGGTCAGCGGATCGGTCCGCGCCTCGCCGGCCAGCCTGGCCATCAGCAGCTCGTTGCGGCGTTCGAGCACGAGTACGACGAGCGCGACGCCGCTGACCGAGACCATCACGTCCAGCCACCGCCCCGGGTAGGAGTCGGCGGCCGGCAGCGCGAGCAGCGTGATCGCGTGCCCCACCGCGACGCACGCGAGGATGCTCACCGCGCCTCGCCGACCGAAGAAGAACGTGGTCCAGAACACCGGCAGCGCGTACAGCACCGCACCGTCTCCCGGCCCCGGGCTGGTTGACAGCGCGTACGCGATGAGCGCGACCCCGAGCGGCCCGAGCAGCGCGAGCGCCCGGCGGGGCAGCCGCGGCCCGACCGCCATGAGCAGGAAAAACAGGACGAACACGACCACGACGGGCAGCATCGAGAACGGCGGGTCGCCCGGCAGGAAGCCTTCGATCGCGCCGTCCAGGCCGGCGATTCCGTAGATCGCCGCCGCCGTGTAGGCCATGACCCGCCGGTTGGACCGTATGTCCTCGAGTGATGAGACCATCGCGCGTGCTATCGGCCCGGCGGGTCCGAGGCTCTAGAGACAGAGCGTTTCCTAGGCGGACGTCGGCGGGCGCTGGCTGTACCGTAGGGGCGTGCGGATCGCCATGCTGGCCGACATCCACGGCAATCTCCCGGCGCTCCGGGCGATCTTGGCCGAGCTCGATCGCGAGCCCGTGGACGCGATCGTGGTCGGCGGCGACGTGGCTAACGGTCCGCTCGTCCGTGAGGCGCTCGAGCTGCTCGCCGCCCGGCCCGAGCCGGTCCACTGGGTGAGCGGGAACGCCGAGCGAGAGGCGGTGGCCGCCTACGACGGCGCGACGTCTTCGGACCATCCAACCGGGCGATCGGCCCAGTGGAGCGCCCGCGCGCTCGACGACCGGTGGCGCGCCGAGGTCGGGACATGGCCGATCAGCCTCGTCCTCGACGGCGTCCGCTTCTGCCACGGATCGCCGCGCCGCGACGACGAGACCCTCACTCGTGTCACTCCCGCGAATGTGCTCGCCGAGGCTCTCAGCGGCACGTCCGAGCGGCTGGTCGTCGGTGGCCACACCCACCAGCAGATGGTGCGCGACCTCCCGGACGGCCGAACCTACGCCAACGCGGGAAGCGTGGGAGTGCCGTACGAGGGACGCGCGGGCGCGTTCTGGATGCTCGTCGAGGACGGGACTGCGCTGCCGCGCGCCACGAGCTACGACCTCGAAGCCGCGCTGGCCGAGCTGCGCGCCTCGGGCTTCCCGGGTGTCGAGGAGCACGTCACCGAATCGCTCGTCGAGCCCGTCGACCCCGATTGGGTGTCGGCCTTCTTCGAGCACCAAGCCGGGCGGGGCGAGGATCCGGGGCAGCCTCGACCGGCTGGCGCGAGCCGGTGAGTGCACAAACCTCACCTCTGCTCATTAAACCGCTTCAATTGCTGCGACGAATTGACCATCAGTAACCGTCATCCCGTTTAGGCATTCCTTACCAGGGGCATCGCTCTGACCTGAGACAGAAGAAGCCGGTGCGGAGGCAGGGCCGCGCAGGCAGCTGTAAGCAGCTTCCTATATGGGCGCCACTCCCTGGCCGATCTGGGGATGGTCCTGAGCATCGACGCTCGAGTCTCGCTTGTCCACGGTTTCTTGAAAGGGCTGGTTCATGTCTTCTTCTCGCTGCCGCTGCTTGGGGATCGGAGCGCTGTGCTCGCTCGCGCTGCTCTCGGCGGCCACCGCTTTTGCCGCAACGTCCGCAGGTAGCTCCCCGTCCGCCACACTCACGCTCTCCGCGAAGGCCAAGAGCTCGCTTTCAAAACGGCATGTGACGCTGCGCGCGCCATGGCCCGGTGTGCGCAAGAAGTCGAGCTACGCGCTCCCGGAGAGCTCGGGCACATGGAACTTCGTCAACGCGACGGGGACCCTCAACTTCAAGGGCGTGCTCGCCCTCAAGGCTGGCAAGCGCTCGTTCAAGATCAATTCGGTCACCTTCACCCGCCCGGCCAAGGGCAACGGTCAGCTGACAGTGAAGCTGGCGGGTAAGAAGGTGAAGCTGTTCACGATCACCGGACGTCCGAAGGTGAATAATGCCGCGACGAGTCAGACGCTCACCGGAATGACGGCCAAGCTGGCCAAGCCCGGGGCGACCCGGCTCAACAAGGAGCTGGGCGGGTCCGCGTTCAAGACTAATCAGAAATTCGGATCCTTCAGCGTCGTCGTCACCACGTCGCCGATCACCACCGCGACGTCATCCCCCACGTCCGCGGCGCCAGTGACCGGAGCCTCGAGCACCGGGGTCGGCGTCGACTTCACTCCCGCCTTCCGATCGCTGCTCGATACCGCGGGCCTGTCGACCGTGCCGCTCGTGCCGGGCTCCAACGGGCTACCGGCGCCGTTGGGCACCACGACCGTTCCGGGCGCCGACGGCACCAGCGTGACGCTCCCACTGGACGGCTCGAGCGCTGGGGCCGGCTTCGATGACGGGACCTTGACCGGGAACATTCCGCTGAGCGGCGGCCTCCAGCTCGACAACGGGCAGGTCTCGGCCTCGCTGACCAATCCGGATCTCACGCTGGGCACGGGCACCGAGGGCTCGTCCCTGAGCTTCTCGGTCAACGGCCAACCCGACGTGAAGCTGTTCGACATCGACACCGACCAGCTCGAGGAGTCGGCGTTGCCGAACGGCACGCTCGACCTGCAGAACCTGCTCGCCACGGTCTCGAGTGAGGGCGCGTCGACGCTCAACACGGTCCTCGGGACGGACGCGTTCACGACAGGTCAGCCGGTCGGCGGCCTGACCGTCATCGTGCCCAACTCGCAGGGATAGGGACAAGGCGCCGGCGGTGCCGGCGCCCTGGCAAGGGCTTCAAGCTGACCCACCGCAGGGTCGCGAGCGGCCCGGGGCAATCCTCCCGCTCCGGGCCGCTCGCATTTTTCCCCACGAGAGCTCGGCAAAATGACGCCGATGGGACTGCCCGATCCCGACGACGTCGCTGCCTACGACGAGCTCATGGCCGAGATCACGATCGGAGAGCCCGAGGCGCTCTCGGGCTCGATCGTCGTTCAGGACTACGACCCCGCTTGGCCCGGGTGCTACGAACGTCACGCGGCGCGGATCGCCGGTGCACTCGGCGACCGCGTCATCCGGCTCGAGCACGCCGGCTCCACCTCGGTTCCCGGCCTACCGGCCAAGCCGATCATCGACATCGTGCTCGAGGTCCCCGACTCGGCCGCTGAGAGCGCGTATGTGCCCGACCTCGAAGCGGCGGGCTACATCCTGCGCATCCGAGAGCCGGACTGGTTCGAGCACCGGCTGTTCAGAACGGGCGAGCGCGGCGTCCACCTTCACGTGTTCTCGGCGGCGGCTCCGGAGGTCGAGCGGATGGTGCGCTTCCGCGATCACCTGCGGGCCGACGCCACGGACAGAGCCCTCTACGCGCGAGTCAAGCGCGAGCTCGCCGCTCGCGACTGGAAATACATGCAGCAGTACGCCGACGCCAAGAGCGAGGTGGTCGCCGACATCATGAGCCGGGCCGATCCGGGTCGCCCTTGATCAGCCGATCCTGAAGGCTGCGCAGCGCCCGGGTGACCTGGTCGAGCTTGTCCTGCGCGTCCTGGACGAGCTTCGTAATCTCCCCGACCTGGTCGGCCGCCGTCTTGGTTTCATCGGGCACGGTCGAGTTCGTTCTACCACTCGAGGATTACCGTCCGTGAAAATGATCCGCTTCGAGCTCCAGTTCCCGCCGGGGGAGATCGAAGAGCTGGCGCGGCGATTCCCGAGCTCGGACGAGAGTCGCCTGGCCGTGGTCGGAACCGCCGTGCGGCGCCGCGGGCACTACACGCGGGCGGAGTTCGTCGAGGTGTGCGCGTGGAAGACGCCCCGCAGCCGGCCGAAGGTCGCGGCCAACTCGCAGGCGACGGTGATCGACGCCACCCGGCGCGCGCTCGCCGCGGCCGACGAGACGACCCGGATCGCCGCGCTGCTCGAGCTGAGCGGTGTCGGCGTGCCCACCGCGTCGACGCTGCTCTACGTCGCGTTTCCCGACGACTATCCGATTCTCGATGTCCGCGCGCTGGAGTCGCTTGGGGTCAAGCCGCGCTCGAGCTATCCGGTGAGCTTCTGGCTGGCCTACCTGGATGCGTGCCGGACGCTCGCCGCGCGGCACGGAGTCAGCCTCCGCACCCTCGACAAGGCGCTGTGGGAGCGCTCCAAGGAGCTCAGCGTGAGGACTCGCGCCGTCGCCACGGCGGCGACTCGGGCCTGCGCGTGACCGCGAGCAGCTTGTGCACGCGGTCGACCGCGCGGCGTTCGACCGCCACGACGGGATCGACACTGACTCGCCGCGTCTCCACGTAGACGCGCTCTAGCTGGTCGCGCGCGAGGCGCTCCAGCCGCTGCATACTGACCGTCACCCTTTCTCGTTTGTAGCACCACGACCGCGAATCGGCAACGTCGGCTTAATAGGCTGTGCCCATGCCACCAGCGGAGCCGACCCCCGAGCAGCCACCACTCGACGAGCTCCTGACGATGGTGCCGTTCGCCGCCACGATCGGCATGCAGCTCGTATCCGCTACCGCGGATGAGGTCGTCGGTCGCCTCTCCTGGCGCGAGGATCTATGCACGACGGGGGGCGCGCTGCACGGAGGTGCGCTGATGTCGCTGGCCGACAACGTGGGGGGTGTGTGCGCCTACCTGAATCTGCCCGCGGGCGCCACCACGGCGACGATCTCCTCGTCGACCAACTTCATGCGAGGCGTCCGCGACGGGACCGTCACCGCCACCGCCCGGCCCCTGCGCGTCGGCAGATCGGTGATCGTCGTGCAGACCGAGTTGCACGACGACGGGGGCCGGCTCGTCGTCCAGACCACGCAGGCGCAGGCGGTTATCGGGCCATAGCCGGCGCCGGTTGCACCCCGCGCGCCCGAAGCCGCTCCTCGAACGTGGTGATCCGCCCGGTGTCGAGGAAGAAGTCGTCGTGCTCGACGACCTTGCCCCAGCGGGTGCGGAGCACCATCGCGACGCTGTTTGAGTAGAGCTCCTCCCCGTCGGCCGCCGTGGCGCGGTCGTTGAAGCGCACCGCCATCGTCAGCGCCCAGGGCGGGCCCGCGATCCAGATGTCGCCCAGCTCGCCGCCTATGCCGGCCGCGGTGAAGTTCTGAAGGAAGCGCTCGATCGCCGGCTTTCCGCGGTGCTCGCCCGACCAGCGATGGGGTCCCGCGTTGAAGCGCAGCACGGCGTCGTCGGCGTAGCTGGCCAGCAGCGGGCGGTAGTCGCCGGCGTTGAGCCGCTCGACGTCGCGACGGAACTTGAGCCGGAGAAGATGCGGAAGGAGCGCGCGAGCGGCGATTGCCGCTCCGGCCCCGATGGCCGCGCTGCGCTTGTCGATCATCGCTGCCTCCAGGCCACGTGAGCGCTCAGCTCTCCAGGCGGAACCCGACCTTGAGCCCCACCTGGTAGTAGGCGATCGAGCCGTCTTCGTTGAGCTGACCGCGGATCTCGGTCACCTCGAACCAGTCCAGGTGGCGCAGGGTCTTGCCGGCGCGCTCCAGCGCGTTGCGGATGGCGTCGTCGATCGTGCCGGGGGCAGATCCGACGATCTCGCTGACGGAATAGACGTGGTCGGACAATCGAGCCTCCTCGTAGCACAAATGACAAGGCGAAGCAGCCTACCACGTGCTAGCTGTTTGCTGCTAAGCTGCAAGCACAGCAAACGTCCTTCAGGAGACAAGCATGGCAACCACCACTCAGAACAAGACCGGAATCCCCACGTTCGACGCCGCTTTCGAGCAGGTCCGCGAGAGCAGCGAGCAGGTCCTCGCCGCCGCCCGCAAGGCCGGCAGCCTGTACCTCGACAGCTACGAGAAGACGGTCGACCGCACCACCGAGCTCCAGCTCAAGCTGGCCGGTCTGACCCAGCAGGAGTGGCTCAAGAGCCTCATCGAGGCGCAGGTCGACGTGACCCGCGAGCTCGCCGGCTCGTACACCACGACGGCCCGCAGCCTGCTCAAGTAACGCCGTCCGACGGCCGCTCTTGATAGAAGCACCGGTGGGAATACCGCCGGTGCTTCTTCGTTTTTAAGGTGCTTTAGAGGATTGAGGATTTGTCGGCGCGCCTGACGGCGGCGCCTTATATCGCCAAGGAGGTCGAACATGAGCACTGTTCCGCAATGCCCCCCGGTCCCGACGCCCAGCAGCCTGGGCTCGGGCCTTCTCGATAGCTGGCTCGACGGGTGCCTCAGCGCCGTCGACGGCCTGGGCCGGATCTGGACGACGGCCCTGGAGCGCGGCCCTGGGGCGTTGAACGTCCCGCGTTGGCTGAGCACGACGACGGACCGCCGACCGCCCGCCTGGGCAACCCCGCACGAGATCGTGTTCGAGGCCCCGCTCGCCCGGTTGCGTGACTTCTCGACGTCGAATCGCCGGATGGTCCCCACGCTCGTGCTCCCGCCCCAGGCCGGCCACGACTCCTGCATCGTCGACTTCTCGCCCGAGCAGTCGCAGATGGGGGCGATCCGCGAGGCGGGCCTCACCCGTGCCTTCACGCTCGACTGGATCGGCGCGACGCCCGAGACGGCGGACGCCACGGTCGACGACTACCTCGACGTGATCGACCGGGCCGTGGAGCACGCCGGCGGCAGGGTCAACCTGATCGGTGACTGCCAGGGCGGGTGGCTCGCGACGATCTACACCGCGCTGTGCCCCGACCGCGTCAACACCCTCTCGATC
>DATJUA010000013.1:0-15616 GCA_035502815.1 Solirubrobacteraceae bacterium | reverse complement strand
CGCGGCTCGTCGCGCTCCTTGGTCTGGAAGTGGTAGAGGATCAGGGGCAGGTCACGATAGGAGCGCACGGCGGCCGCCACGTGGGTGGTGACGACCTCCTCGCTCGTCATGGCCAGCACGAGATCCGCGTTGCGGCGGTCCTTGAGCTTGAACAGCTCCTCGATCCCGTAGCGCCCGCTGCGCCGCCACAGCTCGGCGGGCTGGAGCACGGGCATCAGCATCTCCTGGCCGCCGATCGCGTCCATCTCCTCGCGGACGATCTGAACGATCGCCTGGTGTACGCGCCAACCGGCCGGGAGCCACGTCCACAGCCCCGATCCGACCTGCCGGATCAGGCCGGCGCGGACCATCAGCTTGTGCGAGATCGCCTCGGCGTCGGCGGGCGGCTCGCGCTCGGTCGGAAGGAAGTAGTCGGATAGGCGAGTCATTTCGAGCGCCAAGGGTACCCGCGTGATACAAGAACGGACGTCCTGAGAACCAGATGCAAGGAGCAGCCCGATGGCTTACGAAGTTCCGCCGCTGCCGTATGACTACAACGCTCTCGAGCCGACGATCGATGAGCAGACGATGCACCTGCACCACGACAAGCACCACCAGGCCTACGTGACGGCCGCCAACGCCCTGCTCGAGGGCACCGAATGGGCCGACAAGCCCGTCGACGAGGTACTCAAGAACCTCGACAAGCTTCCCAGCGACAAGCAGGCCGGCGTGCGCAATCAGGCCGGCGGCCACTCCAACCATTCGAAGTTCTGGGAGTGGATGTCGCCCGACGGGGGCGGCGAGCCGGACGGCGACCTGCGCGCGGCGATCGACGCCGCGTTCGGCTCGTTCGATGACTTCAAGGCCAAGTTCAAGGACAACGGCGTCAAGCGCTTCGGCTCGGGCTGGACGTGGCTCGTGCACGACGGTTCGGGGCTGGCGCTCCTGTCGACCGCCAACCAGGACAGCCCGGTCTCGGATGACAAGACGCCGTTGCTGGGCAACGACGTGTGGGAGCACGCCTACTACCTGACCTACAACAACCGCCGCCCGGACTATCTGGACGCGTGGTGGAACGTGGTCAACTGGCCCAAGGTGGCCGAGGGGTACGCGGCAGTTTCGTAGGTACGAAGATGGTCGGCGGCGCCTGACGGCGGCGCCTTGGGGCCTCGCTTCGCTCGGCGTCCCTGGGACTATCCACCCCATCCGGACGGGGTTCAGTGGTCCCACGGACGCCGGCGCAGCCGGCCCAAAAACCCCGCTACGCGCGAGTGAACCGCCGGCCGGCGACCGGTGAAGTCTCTTCGTCGAGCGCGACCGCGGCGTTTTCCATCGCCGCCATCCGCTCCGGCGTCATCGCGGTGGCGTCCTCGTTCTCGGCCAGCCACTGCTCGGCCTCGGCGGCGGCGTTCACGTCGCGCAGCACCTTCTTGCCCGCGGCGTAGTACTTGTCGATCTCGACGAACAATTCGTCGACCAGGTTCTCGGTCTTGACCTTGCGGATCATCTTGCCCTTGGAGTAGAGCGCGCCGGCGTCCTTGGCCCCGGTGATCCCGAAGTCGGCGTGACGGGCCTCGCCGATCCCGTTGACGGCGCAGCCGAGCACCGAGACCTCGATCGGGTCCTCGTAGGCCTCGAGACGCCGCTCGACCTCGGCCACTACGCTGTCCATGTCGAACTGGAGCCGGCCACAGGTCGGGCAGGCGATCAGCACGGGGCCGCGCTCGCGCAGCTTGAGCGCCTTGAGGATCTCCCAGGCGACCTTGACCTCTTCCTCGGCGTGGAAGGTCGAGAGCGAGATCCGGATCGTGTCGCCGATCCCGTCGGCCAGCAGCGTGCCGAGCCCGACTGCCGACTTCAGCGACCCCGACCACTTGGTGCCGGCCTCGGTGATCCCGAGGTGCAGCGGATACGGGATCCGCTCGGACAGGAGGCGATTGGAGGCGATCGTGTTGGGGACGCTCGTCGACTTCATCGAGACCTTGAAGTTCGTGAAGTCCAGGCGCTCCATCAGCTCGACGAACTCGACCGCGGCGGTGACGAGCGCCTCGACCGGGTTCTCGAACTCGAGCTCGCGCAGGTGGGCGGGGAGCGACCCCGAGTTGACGCCGATCCGCAGCGGCGTCCCGAGCTCGTTGGCGCGCTGGGTCACGAGCGCGACCTTGTCGGGGCCGCCGATGTTGCCCGGGTTCAGCCGGACGCAATGCGCCCCAGCGTCAAGCGCCTTCAACGCAAGCGTGTAGTTGAAGTGGATGTCGGCGATCACCGGGATCGGCGAGTCGGCGACGATCGTCTTGAGCGCCTCGACGTCCTTCTCGCGCGGGACGGCCACGCGGACGATGTCGGCGCCCGCCTCGGCCACCCGGCGGATCTGGTCCATGGTGGCGGTGAGATCCGCCGTCTCGGTCTTGGTCATCGTCTGAACGACGACCGGGGCCCCGCCGCCGATCGGGACCCCGCCGACCTGGATCTGGCGTTTTGATGCCACGGGCTCAGTGTAGAGGCGCAACTTCGGACGGCGCGCGCGGTTGGATCCCTCGTGCCGAGAATCACACGCCTGCTCCCCATCGCCGCGGTCGTGCTGACCGCCGCCGCCATCCAGGCCGCCCCCGCCGCCGCCTCGATCACCCAGGAGTCGATCTTCCAGGACGACCCGGTGCTGATGGCCAATCCGGTCGGAACCCTGCAGACGCTGCGCGACCTCGGGGTCCAGCGCGTCCGGGTCAACCTGACGTGGAACGAGATTGCGCCGGACCCGAACTCGAGGACCGAGCCCAAGGGCTTCAGCGCGACCAATCCGGCGTCCTACGGCGCCTCCGGCTGGGCCGTCTACGACGCGATCGATCGGGACGCGGCCGCCGATGACATCAGCTTGGACTTCACGCTGAACGGGCCGGCGCCGCTGTGGGCCACCGGCTCCGGCGCCCCCAAGGGGACGACCGGCTACTTCCTGGCCGATTGGGAGCCGTCGGCGACCCAGTTCGGATACTTCGTCAAAGCGGTCGGCACGCGCTACGACGGGTCCTACAAGCCCGCGGGCTCCACGACGCCGCTGCCCAGGATCAGCTTCTGGTCGATCTGGAACGAGCCGAACTATGGGTATGACCTCGGCCCGCAGGGGACCGGTGCGCACCAGTCGACGCCGAACAGCCCGCGCATGTACCGCAACCTCGCCGACGCCGCCTGGAGCGGTCTGACGGCCACCGGACACACCACGCGGACGGACACGATCCTGTTCGGCGAGGTGACCCCCCACGGCCTGAACTCGTGGGGCGTGTTCTCGAACATGAAGCCGCTGGTCTTCCTCCGCTCGCTGTACTGCGTCGACTCGAGCTACCACGAACTGCGCGGCGCCGCCGCCTCGGCCCAGGGATGCCCGACTACCGCGGCCGCCTCGCGCAGCTTCGCGAAGCAGAACCCAGTCCTATTCGGCGCCAGCGGATTCGCCGACCACCCCTACGACGAGGCCTCGCCGCCCAACGAGCCGACCCACCTGTGCGGCAAGGGCGACAACACGCTCTGCGTCGGATCCCCGGAGGACCCCGACTTCGCCGACCTGCCGAACATCTCGGGACTCGAGCGCGCGCTCGACCGGCTAAACGCCGTCTACGGCTCGCGCAAGCACTACGCGATCTGGAGCACCGAGGACGGCGTCCGGACCAAGCCGCCCGACCCGGTCGAGGGCGTTAGCCAGGCTAACGCCGCCCTGTACATGAACGAGTCTGAGTACCTGAGCTACAAGCAGCCGCGGGTGTACAGCTACTCCCAGTACGGCTTGCGCGACCAGCCTCCGCCCGCCGACTTCGACACGGGCCTCGAGAACCCGAACGGCAGCCAGAAGCCGGGATTCGCCGCCTACCGGATGCCGCTCTTCCTGCCGGTCACCTCGACCCGCTCGGGCCGCAAGCTCGAGGTCTGGGGGGGCGTGCGCCCGGCCGGTTACGCCAAGCGCGACACGGGCAAGACCCAGAGCGTCCAGATCCAGTTCCAGCCCGGGTCGAAGGGTGCCTGGCAGGTGCTCGACACGGTCACGATCACCAATTCCAAGGGCTATATCGACGTCCATCTGGCCTTCCCGAGCAGCGGCTCGGTCAGGCTCGCCTGGACCTATCCGGTGGGCGATCCGCTGCTGAGCGGCGGAACCGTCTACAGCCGGACGCAGACGCTGAGCATCAAGTAGCGGGCGCGGCGGGAGGTCCACTGCCCGCGTCAGGCGGCCCGCCGGCTCCCGGGCCGCCGCCGCCCGAGCGGCGCCGGATGGCCATCGCCCCGAACGTGATGGCGGCCAGCGCGAGCACAACGATCACGATGATCAGCCACGTCGGCAGGAACGAGCTGCTCGAGCTCGTCGACGGCGGAGTGGCGGTGCCGGACGTCGGGTGCCCCAGCTCCTTGAACAGCTGGTTCTCGATCACGTCGTAGCAGTCGGTGTACTCCTTGACGTCCACCGGCATCTGGGCCAGCGCGGCCCGCAGCGTGCTCGTCGAGTAGGAGGCCGTGAGCCGGCCGTGCTGGTTGCAGTCGCTGATTGCCTGGGAGGGGGTGCCGCCGGACGCGGCGGCAGCGACCATCGGCGCTCCCAGCGACAGGGCGCACACCAGCGCGAGCAAGGTGGCCGCCCGTCGCGTCATCGGCACAAGCTTAGGTGCAAACGTCGCCATAGAGACCCATGAGGCGCTCGTAATAGCCGTCCTCGCCGAAGTGTTCGCGGGCGCGTGCCAGTGCACGCGCTCCCTGCTGGGCCCGAAGCTCGGGATTGCGCCAGAGCTCGGACAGGCGCCCGGCCCAGGCGGCGCCGTCAGTGGCGGGGAGCGTCGCCTGCTCGCCGACCAGGTCGGGCAGCCCGCCACGGTCGGAGGCCAGGACCGGCACGCCTGCGGCGAGCGCCTCGAGCACCGCGTACGGGCACGGCTCCTCCCACCGCGAGGGAGCCAGCGCGACGGCCGCCCGCCGGCGAAGGTCGGCGAGCGCACGCGGCTCGAGCCTTCCGACGAAGCGCACCTCCGAGCCGGTGGCCAGCGCGCGCAGACGAGGCTCGTCGGGGCCGGTACCGGCGATCACGAGCGGCGCTTGGCAAGCCCGGGCGGCCGCGATCGCGGTGTCGAATCCCTTCTCCTCGGTGAGGCGACCCGCCGCGAGGGCAAACTCGCCCTCCCCGGCGCGGGAGTCGGGGGCTATCTCTGCGGTAGGGATGAAGTTGGGCAACGTGGCGGTTAACGAGGAGGGCAGACCCAAGTCGCGCAGATGGATCGCGAGCGCTTCGCTCACGGCGACGAACTGGTCGACGTGCTCGAACAGCCGCGGCTGCTGCCGGCGCAGCGCGGCAGCGTACACGGCGGCCTCCGGGAGCGATCCGCGGCAGCGTAGACGTAGGCCCGGCAGAGTGCTACCACGCCGGCAGCGAAAGCACGGAGCGCCGTCGCGATAGGCGATGCCGATGGCGCAGAACAGTCTGAAGTTGTGGAGATGCAGAACCGTCCTCGCGCCGGCCGCGCGGGCGGCCGCGAGCGCCCGCCAGCCGAACAGCGGGTGGATGTTGTGGGCGTGCACGACGCGGGCGCCGTGCACCCGGACCGCACGGGCTACCGCGTCCGGATCGCGCCCGCCGGCGAGCAGCCCGGCGGCCGCCTGGGCGGGGCGCAACCCGTCGCTTGAGCGCTCGAGCACCTCGACGGCCTGGCCGCGGCGGTGCAGCAGCGCGGACAGATCGGCGACGGCGCGTTCCTCTCCGCCCGCGGCGCGGTAGCGATTGTGGAGGATCAGGATCACGCGCGGGACGATGCGCTCGCGGGCTGCACGAGCACGGCGGGCCCAGATGTGCCCGGACCGAGCAGCTCCGGCGCGAGATCACTGACTTGCTGCGGCGTGAGGCGCCGAGCCGGGTGCAGCGAGAAGCGCTCGACCAGGAAGTCGTTGACGACGCGGCCGCCGATCAGGCGAACGCCCGCGGGGAGCGAATGCGCCAGCGCCTGCCAGGTGTGACCCACCACGTCGATCTCACCGACCGTGACCGGGCGGGTGAGCGGTGCGGTGGGCGAGTTTCCGGTCCAGCGGATGCCTGGCAGGTACACGGCGAGCGGATCCGTGGCCAGACCCCCGTCGTAGGCGACGATCGCCCGCGCCCCGGCCGGCGCGGATGGGCGGGCCCCAAGTGCCTGAGCCACTCCCCGCCAGTCCGGGCGCTGGTAGACCGGATTGCCCTCGATCCGCACCTGCGCGTAGATGAAGCTCGCGAGCAGCACCAGGGCGAGAGCTGCGCCGGCGATCTGGGTGCGCGGCGCCGTGCACGCGGCGGCGACCACCACCGCGAGCGGGATCCAGGCCGGGATCAGGGCCCGGTAGATGTAGTAGTCCTCCCCCAGCAGCGCCAGAACGAGCGGCACCAGGAGCACGACCGCCGCGAGTGCGGCGGCCACGCCCGCACCTCGGAGCTGGCGAGAGTCCGTCCCGATCAGCAGCAGCGCGATCAATGCCGCGACGAGCACCGCCGCACCCAGCAGCCCATACCGCACCGCCGGCCCTTCGTACAACGTCCCCAGGCCGAAGGCGACGGGGACCTGCTGGATGCGACCACTCAGCGGCGTCGAGCTGATGAACCCGAGCAGTTCGCTCGTGGCGTGCGTGAACAGCAGCGGTAGCAGCGTGGCTTGCACGAGCGCGACGACACCGACGGCGATCGCGATTGCCCGGTTGCGGATCACGTAGAGCAACCAGAGTGCCTCGGCGGCCACGAGGAAGGTCGCGAAGAAGTGCGTCAGCACCGCGAGCGAGGAGAACACGGCCCACCACACGATGTTGCGCGTCGAGGCATCGCGCCGGGCGCGCGCGAAGAACAAGAACGAGGCGGCGGAGAGCGCCGCCAACAGCATGTACTCGCGCGCCTCCTGGGAGTACCAGATCATGAACGGGTTGACCGCCGCCAGCGCGGCCGCGACGAGGCCCGCGCGGCGCGAGATGAGCTCCCTCCCGCACAGGTAGGCGAGCGCGATCACCGCCGTTCCGGCCAGCGCCGAGAGCGCCCGCAGGCCGACCTCGCCCGTCCCGAATACGCGCGCCCACAGCCAGCCGAGCACGAAGTACAGCGGCGGGTTGGTCTCCTTGGCCACCATCGCGCTGAGCATCGGCCCGAACGAGAGCTGCAATTCGTGCGCCGCCTGCGCCTCGTCGAACCAGTAGCTCTGGGCACCGAGGGTGGCGAATCGGAGTACCGCGCCGACGCCCACAATCCCGGCCAGCAGCCACGTTTCGGCTGGAGTGCTTGCTAGTCTCAGCGCCCTGAAGGTCCGGGCCGCCACTGCGGCGTCCGAGCGGGCCGGGACAAGCATCCGCGCGCATTGTAGAGCGGGGCAAAACGCCAACCCTTCCCCGCGACTGTCCTGCGCGCAAACCGTTTAACTCGTTTCAGATCCTCCGATGTCGCCCTTCCTCACACCCATCCGGAGGGCGCTAGCGCTCGGCGTCCTCGCGGCAGCGATCGCCGCCGGCATCGCGCTGGCGGTCGGCGGGTGTGCGGGAAGCTCGACGAAGAACATCGCCCAGGCATCGACGCGGAGCTTGCCTTTTCAGACGATCTTCGAAGCCCAGTCGGAGCTGACCACCGACCCTGGACCCACCCTGGACCAGCTCAAGCGCCTCGGCGTCGACGACGTCAAGGTGTTCATGCCCTGGGGCTCGATCGCGCCGGACCCGCTCTCGCGAAAACGCCCACAGTTCGACGCTTCCTCACCGGGCGCATATCCGGCGGCGAACTGGACGACGTACGACTCGATCGTCCGCGATGCCGCCGCTCGCGGCATCGGCCTTGACCTGGCGCTCGAGGCGCCGGCGCCGCTGTGGGCGACCGGTCCCGGGGTTCCCGCGGGAACCGCCTCCAGTTTCCTCGGCTCCTGGGAGCCGTCGGCCAAGCAGTTCGGGCTGTTCGTCGCGGCGGTCGGCGCGCGCTATAGCGGCCATTACAAGCCGCCCGGCGCGTCCACGCCGCTGCCGGCCGTGCGCTTCTGGTCGATCTGGAACGAGCCGAACTACGGCCAGCAACTGGCCCCCCAGGCGATCGACAACTCGACCGTCGAGTCCTCGCCCGCGACCTACCGCTCGCTGCTCGACGCCGCCTGGTCGGCCCTGCAGTCGACCGGCCATGCCGGCAACACGATCCTGATCGGCGAGGTCGCGCCGCGCGGGGAGACCGGTCCGGGCCTGCCGGGCAACTTCTCCGGGATGGTGCCGTTGCAGTTCATCCGGGCGCTCTACTGCGTCGACAGCTCGCTCAAGCCGCTGCAGGGCGACCAGGCAGCGCTCCGGGGGTGTCCGACGACGGCCGCCGCTTCCAAGGCTTTCCCGGCCGACAATCCCGGGCTGTTCCAAGCCGCCGGGTTCGCCTTCCATCCGTATCCGCAGGGACAAGTGCCCCCGAACGTGCCGACCGCGCCTGGCGACCTCGGCGCCGACTACGCCGACCTGCCGCAGCTCGGTGCGCTACAGCGGACGCTGGACGGCGCGCTCGAGGCCTACGGCTCGAGCTATCGCTTCCCGCTGTACGACACGGAGTTCGGCTACCAGACCAACCCGCCCGAGAAGATCCTGCGCGCGATTAGTCCCAAGCAGGCCGCCTACTACGAGAACTGGGCCGAGTACATCAGCTGGCGCGACCCGCGCGTGGTCTCCTGGGATCAGTACCTGCTGGCCGATCCGCCTCCCCCCAGCATGTTCGACACGGGCATCGAGTTCGCGAGCGGCGACCCCAAGGTCCCGCTCTTCCAAGCGTTTCGGATGCCGATCTACCTGCCGGTCACGGCGGCGAAGTCGGGGCACGACCTCGAGGTGTGGGGCTGCGTGCGACCTGCCCACTACGCGATGCAGGGCCCGCACGCGCCGCAGTTCGCGACGATCCAGCTCCAGTCCACGACCGGGGGGCGGTGGGTGACCGTCAAGCGCGTCCTGCTGACCGACGCCTATGGCTACTTCGAAGCACCGGTGGACTTCCCCTCGAGCGGGAATGTGCGGATCTCCTGGTCCTATCCCCACCACGGCGAGAAGATCCACAGCCGCACGGTGCAGATCACGATTCGCTAAGGCGGAGGTCTCGACGCAGTGTTCGCTTCCCGACCTCGCCGGGGCGCAACTTTCCCCGGAGCCGGTCTGTTGTCTGCATCAATGCGATTGATCCCGAGAGCACGTCCCGTGGCGCTCGCCCTGCTCGGCGTTGCCGCCGCCTTCCTGCTTCACGCCCCGACGCAGGCGCGCGCGAGCACCGGGCAGATCGAGCTGTTCCAGGACGACGGCCACATGCTGACCGACCCGGCGCAGACGCTCCAGCAGATCCGCGACCTGGGGGCCGACGCCGTGCGGGTGTCGTTGCAGTGGGACCTGGTGGCCCCGCCGACGCGACCCGCCGGATTCAACCCGACGGACCCAGCCTCCTATCCAACGGCCAACTGGTGCATCTACGACGAGATCGTCGCCGACGCCAAGCAGGACGGCATCACGATCGACTTCTCGCTCACCGGTCCGGCTCCGCTCTGGGCCGCCGGTAGCGGCAACGCCGGCAACGGCCAATGGAAGCCGTCCGCGGCCGACTTCGAACAGTTCGTGCAGGCGGTGGGAACCCGCTACAGCGGCACGTACGTCCCGACGGGTGGCACGTGCCTGTCCAGCACGACGATCGCGCTGCCCCGGATCAGCTTCTGGGAGCTGTGGAACGAGCCCAACTTCGGCCTGGACCTGGCCCCGCAGGCGATCGACGGCTCGACCGTCCCGACCGCAGCCCCGATGTATAGGAGCCTGCTCGATGCGGGCTGGAGCGGCCTGCAGGCCACCGGCCACGGCCGCGACACGATCCTGATCGGCAACCTCGACGCCCGCGGACAGTCCGGCAAGGCGAGCCGCAGTCTGCCCCAGGGCCTCCCCGGCGACTTCGCCGCCACCAAGCCGATGCAGTTCATCCGCACGCTGTACTGCCTCAACGCCTCTTACAAGGAGTTGCGCGGCGGCGCGGCCGGGCAGGTGGGCTGCCCGACGAGCGCGGCGGGTTCGCGCCAGTTCCGCGCCGCCAACCCCGGGCTGTTCAAGGCCTCGGGTTTCGCCACCCATCCCTATCCGGTCAACCTGCCGCCGACCGAGGCCAGCTCGACCGACCCCGACTACACCGAGTTCGCCAACCTGCCCAAGCTGGCCAGCGCGCTCGACCGCATCCAGCGGATCTACGGCTCGGGCACGAAGTTCCCGATCTACAACAACGAGTACGGGTATATCACCAACCCGCCCAACCACGAGCTCACGGCGCTCAACCCGACCAGCAAGTTCGTCTCGCCGGCGACGGCGGCCTACTACATCAACTGGGCCGAGTACATCTCGTGGCGCAATCCGCGCATCGCCTCGACGATGCAGTTCCTGCTGTATGACCCCAACCCGCGCAAGGCGCCCGAATACGGCGGCTTCGCGAGCGGCTTGATCTTCTACGGAGGCGTCCGCAAGCCGGGCTACGACGCGTACCGTCTGCCGCTGTTCCTTCCCGACACGACCGCGAAGTCACGCCGGCAGAGCCTCGCGGTGTGGGGATGCGTGCGACCCGCCCACTTCGCGAAGCTCGACACGGGCGATCCACAGCGAGTGAAGATCCAGTTCCAGCGCGGCTCGCACGGCGCGTTCACGACGCTGCGCACGGTCACTATCACCAGCTCGCGCGGCTACTTCGACATACACCTGTCGTTCCCCGCGAGCGGCTCGGTCAGGCTGGCCTGGACCTACCCGAAGGACGACCCACTGCTCTCGCCTGGCATCAAGCTCGATCCACCCGAGGGTGACACGGTGTACAGCCGGACCCAGCGAGTGACGGTCAAGTGATGTCGCGGGCCGTTCGTCGATGGACCACGATGGCGGGGATCGGCGTGAGTCTGGCCGCGGTGTTCGCGCTGGTCCCGGTCACGCAGGCGCGCGCCTCGACCAATCAGATCTCGATCTTCCAGGACGACCCCCGTCTCGACGCGGACCCGGCGGGGACGCTGGCCCGGATGAGACTGCTCGGCGCCCAGGTCGTGCGCGTGTCGGTGCCGTGGTTCTACATCGCTCCGGACGTCAATTCGAAGAAGCCGCCGCGCAACTTCGACGCCACCAACCCGGCCGCCTACCCAGCGGCCAATTGGGCGCTCTGGGACGCGATCGCGACCGATGCCAAGAAGGACGGGATGACGGTCGACTTCGACCTGTTGGGCGGGGCCCCGCGATGGGCGCTCGGGCCCGGCCGGCCGGCCGGCAACACGAACCCGAACTGGGAGCCGAACGCCGCCGACTTCGGCCAGTTCGTCCGAGCCATCGGGACGCGGTACAGCGGCAACTACGACCCGACCACCGGACAGCTCGCGCCCGGCAACCCGGACGACCTGCCCCGCGTCAACTTCTGGTCGGTCTGGAATGAGCCCGACTACGGTCCGAGTCTCGCCCCGCAGGGCGTGCCGGGCCACCTGACGATCGAGAACAGCCCGCGGATGTACCGCAACCTGCTCGACGCTGCCTGGGCCGGGCTCGAGGCAACGGGACACACCCCAGCGACGGACACGATCATCTGGGGCGAGCTCGCGCCACGCGGGGAGAGCTACTGGGGCGTGTTCTCAGGCATGACCCCGCTGGACTTCCTGCGCAATCTGTACTGCGTCGGTTCGAACTACCACGAGCTGCGCGGGACGGCCGCGCGCGAGCGCGGCTGCCCGACCACGGCCGCCGGCTCGCGCGCCTTCCGCGCTCAGAACCCGGCGCTGTTCGACGCCACCGGCGTCTCGGATCACCCCTACATGCGCTGGTACGCGCCCAATCATGAGATCGACCCCGACCCGGTGAACCACCTTTCGACTCGCGACTACACCTCGCTTGGGGTGATCGGGAACCTGACGCGGGCGCTCGACCGGCTGGTCGGCGTGTACGGGTCGAGGACGCGCTTCCCCGTCTACGACACGGAGTTCGGCTACATCACCGCCCCGCCCAAGCACAGCCCGGATCCGGATGTGCACAGCTCGAAGGTGTATTACCTGTCCCCCGCCACCGCCGCGTACTACATCAACTGGGCCGAGTACATCAGCTGGCGTAACCCGCGCGTGCGCTCGTTCGATCAGTACCTGCTCTACGACATCGAGCGACCCACGAAGGCCAACGACTGGGGCGGCTTCGCCAGCGGCCTGCTCACATGGACGGGAGCGCAGAAGGCGACCTACTACGCCTGGCGTCTCCCCCTGTACCTGCCGACGACGACCGCGCGCAAGGGCCAGGCGCTCGAAGTCTGGGGGTGCGTCAGACCGGCAGCCTTCGGCGTGCTCGACACGGGCTCGCCGCAGACGGCTCAGCTCCAGTTCGCTCCGGGTTCGAGCAAGCAGTTCACCACGATCCAGACGGTCACGATCGGCGCCGGGGCGAGCTGCTACTTCGACCTGCACCTGACGTTCCCATCGAGCGGCACGCTGCGCCTCGCCTACACCTATCCGCCCGGTGATCTGCAGCTCGGCAATGGCGCCATCGTTCTGAGCCGGACCGTCCGCGTGACTGTGCGCTAGCCCGCCTCGGCGCTGTACATCGCGTCGATCTCTGCCTCGTACTTGGCGGCGATCGGCACGCGCTTGAGCTTCATCGTCGGGGTGAGCTCGTCACCGCCCGGCAGCCAGTCGCCGGGGACGATCGTGAACCGCTTGATCTGCTCGACCCGGGAAAGGTGCTGATTGCCCCGCTCGATCGCCTCCTGAACGGCGGCGATCACGCGCTCCTCACCGGCCAGATCGTCGAACCGGACGTTCTCGATCCCGTGCCGAGCCGCCCACTGCGGCGCGTAGTCGGCGTCGAGCACGATCAGCGCGGTGTTGTACGGGCGCCGGTCTCCGATGCAGAGTGCCTGGCCAATCAGCGGGCTGGCGCTCTTGATCGCGGCCTCGATGTTGGCCGGCGACATGTTCTTGCCGGCGGAGTTGATGATGATTTCCTTCTTACGATCGACGATCCTCACGTAGCCGTCGTCGTCGATCGAGGCGATGTCGCCGGTGTGCAGCCAGCCGTCGCCGTCAAGCGCCTCGGCGGTCTTGTCCGCGGCGCCCCGGTAGCCGCGCATCACGCACTCGCCGCGGACGAGCAGCTCCCCGTCGGGCGCGATCCTGGCCTCGACGCTGGGTGACGGCGGTCCGACCGTCCCGAGCTTGACTTGGCCCGGACGGTTGAACGCGCCCGAGCCGCATGTCTCGGACATTCCCCACAACTCGGCGAGCTCGATCCCGAGCCCGTGGAAGAACTCGAGGACCTCCAGCGGGGTGGGCGCGGCACCGACGTTCACCGCCGCGGCCTGGTCGAGTCCCAGCATCTCGCGCAGCTTGGAGAACATCTGGGCGTCGGCCCGGGCGACCCGCTCCTCGAGCTCGGGCGGCACGGCCTCGCCGCGCTGCTTCAAGCGAACCCGCTCGACGGCCGCGTCCAGCGCCTCCTGCACGGGGCGCCGCTGCTCCTCGGGCTGGGCGGCCTGCATCGCCTCGAGCCCGGCCTTGAGCTTCTCCCAGATCCGGGGAACCGCGAAGAACCACGTCGGGCGAATCTGAGGCAGGTAGGAGACCACGTCGCGGGGATTCGGGCAGCACGTGATCGTGCCGGCCAGGATGACCGGCACATAGTGGTGGGCCATCCGTTCCGCGATATGGGCTGCCGGCAGCCACGAGATCACGCGTGAGCCGGGCGGGAAGTCGACCATCTGCTCGAAGTCGTGAGCGCCCACCATCACGTTGCGGTGGGAGAGCTCGACGCCCTTGGGCGGCCCCGTCGTCCCGGAGGTGTAGATCAGCGTGACGACATCGTCCGGGCCGGCCTCGGGGAGCGCGCCGGCCACGTCGAAGTCGGGGTTTGAGCCCTCGACGGCGGTGAGGGGGATCGTGTTCTGCGGCGCAGCGCCGTCCACCACGATCACGTGCTCGAGCTCGGGCAGCGCCTCGCGGGCCTCGAGCAGCGCGGCCATGTACGCCTGCTCGACGATCGCCAGCCGGCACTCCGAGTCGCGCACCAGGTACTCGATCTCGGCCGGCGGATAAGTGAGATAGATCGAGAACGGCGTGGCTCCGAGCAGCACGGCGGCGAGGTCGACGACGTGAAACTCGGGGCGGTTCCCGAGCATGATCGCCACCGTGTCGCCGCGACCGACGCCGAGCTTGGCGAGCCCGCCGGCGACGTCTTCCGCCCGTCCCAACAGCTGCGACCAGGTCAGGGAGACGCTGTCATCGGGCAGGCGCACGGCGACCACGTCGGGGTGCTCGGCCGCGGTGCGCCGCAGGGCTTCTCCAAGGGTCACGCCGCCCGCCGCCCGCCCCACCGTCGGGGAGATCGTCTCGCTCTCCATGCTCTCGTCCTCCAAGCTCGTCAGTCCGGTTTGCGGCCTAAAGCTATCAGCGCTCGTGACCGCCGTCGCCTGACCGAGTCAGCCACGATCTCACATGCGACAAAGCAGACTTATTGAGTCGTCACGGCTAATGAAGCCGCGCCGGCCATCAGCTAGTGCAGGTTGATTCCGGGGCCCGACAGCGTCGAGATGTCGTTGGTGAGCCCGATCACGAAGATCAAGATGATCAGTGCGAAGCCGACCACGCCGGCGCGTTCCATCACCTCGAACGGGATCCGCCTGCCCCGGACCTTCTCCGCCAGCGCCCAGAACACGTGGCCACCGTCGAGCGGCAGGAACGGGAACAGGTTGATGATGCCGAGCGACAGCGAGATCAGCGCGAGGACCCACAGCGCCTGGGTGGCGCTCGTGGCGAACGACTGCTGGGTCGCGGTATAGCCGTAGACGATGCTGTGAAGCTGCTTTCGCTCCTTGGGCTCGAAGATCCGCGCCACCGTCGACACCGTCTCGGTCGTGACCGACCACAGCTGGCTGCCCGTGATCGACGCGGCGTGGACAAGGCCTATGGGCTTTTGCACGGCTCCGAACTCGACGCCGATCAGCGGCCGGCCGGCGCTGCTGTTGTAGCGGGGCTTGATCTCTAGCGTGAGGAGGCTGCCGTCGCGGCGGATGACCACCTTGGCGGGCGTCGCGGCCAGGCAGCCGTTCACCTGCGTGCCGGCGCATCGGTGCTTGTCGATCTGCGCGCGGATCGCGCTCTCCGAGCCGGCAACGCCGTCAACCGAGACGACCTGGTCACCCGGCCGCAGAACCGCCGCGGCGGGCGATGCGCGCTGGATCTCGGCGACCTTGGTCGTCGCCACGGACTGACCGGCCGATAGCACCAGCGCCCACACGATGAAGAACGCGATCAGCAGGTTCACCGCCGGTCCGGCCAGGATCACGACGACGCGCTTCCAGACCGGCTGGTTGTAATAGGCGCGCGGCGCGACCTCGGGCGGGATCTCCTCGTTCGGATTCATCCCCGTGATCTTCACGTAGCCCCCGAGCGGCAGCGGGCCGATGCCGTACTCGGTCTCGCCGCGCCGGAACTTGACCAGCAACGGGCCCATGAACAACGAGAAGCGCTCGACGCGCATCCCAACCGCTTTGGCGGCCACGAAGTGGCCGGCCTCGTGCAGGACGATCAGCGCGACGAACCCCAGGAAGGCCAGGACGTAGGACATCCAAATCCAGTGTGGCAGGCCCGGATGAGATGGCCGTAAGAGCCGCTAGGCCACGGCTCGTTCG
>DATJUA010000012.1:0-24815 GCA_035502815.1 Solirubrobacteraceae bacterium | reverse complement strand
GCAGGTAGGGCAGCTCACCGATGCGCGGGAAGCGCGAGTTGCCGAACAGCTCGACCGGATAGCGCCCCTCGAAGGCGCTCAGATCCAGCTCCACCGCCTGCGCAGAGCGAGCCACGTTGTGCACGCACAGGACCTGATCGTCCTCGAAGGAGCGCAGGTGGGCGAAGATGCGCGGGTTCGACGACTCGATCGGCTCGTAGGACCCGAAGCCGAACACCGGGTGCTCCTTGCGCAGCGAGATGAAGCGGTGCAGCCATCTGAGCAGCGAGGTCGCGGTCCGGAGCTGCGCCTCAACGTTGACGGCCTGGAAGCCGTACACCGGGTCCATCAGCGGCGGTGCGTAGAGCTGCGCGAAGTCCGCGCGGGAGAAGCCGCCGTTCCGGTCCCCGGTCCACTGCATCGGCGTCCTTACCCCGTCCCGGTCGCCCAGGAACACGTTGTCGCCCATCGCGATCTCGTCGCCGTAGTAGAGGACGGGCGAGCCCGGAAGCGAGAACAGGATCGCGTGCATCAGCTCGATCTCATCGCGGCCGTTGTCGAGCAGCGGGGCCAGGCGCCGGCGGATGCCCAGGTTCAGCTTCATCCGCGGGTCCTTGGCGTACTCGGCGTACATGTAGTCGCGTTCCTCGTCGGTGACCATCTCGAGCGTGAGCTCGTCGTGGTTGCGCAGGAACAGGCCCCACTGGCAGCTCTCGGGAATGGTCGGGGTCTGCTCGAGGATCTCGTAGATGGGGACCGCCTCCTCGCGCCGGATCGCCATGAACATGCGCGGCATCACCGGGAAGTGGAACGCCATTTGGCACTCGTCGCCCTTGCCAAAGTACTCGACCACGTCCGCAGGCCACTGGTTGGCTTCGGCGAGCAGGACGCGGTCGGGGTAGTTCTCGTCGACCTCTTTGCGCACGCGCTTGAGGTAGGCGTGGGTCTCGGGCAGGTTCTCGCAGATCGTGTCGTCGCGCTCGAACAGGTAGGGCACGGCGTCGAGCCGGAAGCCGTCGAGGCCGAGGTCGAGCCAGAAGCGAAGCACCTCGAGCATGGCCTCCTGGACCTCGGGGTTGTCGTAGTTGAGGTCGGGCTGGTGGGAGAAGAAGCGGTGCCAGTAGTACTGGCCGGCGATCGGATCCCAGGTCCAGTTGGACGCCTCGGTGTCGATGAAGATGATTCGCGCGTCCTGGTAGCGCTGGTTGTCGTCGGACCACACGTACCAGTCGCGCTTGGGCGAGTCACCGCTCTGGCGGGACTCCTGGAACCAGGGGTGATCGCTCGAGGTGTGGTTCATGACCAGGTCGGCGATCACGCGGATGCGACGGGCGTGCGCGGAGTCGATCAGCTCCTGGACGTCGTCGACGTTGCCGTAATCGGGGTGCACCGAAGTGAAGTCGGCGATGTCGTACCCGCCGTCTCTCAGGGGGCTCCTGTAGAACGGAAGGAGCCAGATGCAATCGATCCCGAGCCACTGAAGGTAATCGAGCTTCTCGGTCAGGCCGCGGAAGTCGCCCGAGCCGTCGCCGTTGGCGTCGAAAAACCCGCGGATGTGGATCTCGTAGAAGACCGCCCGCTTGAACCACAGCGGCTCATGCTCGAACCACTGTCTCGTCTGCGCCTGGGTCTGCGTCGTGTCCTGCGGCGCCGCGGGCACGGGTGTCGTCCGCGTCTCGGCCGCGATCAGGTGGGTGAGGGTCGGCGGTCCGACGCTCATGCGCGTCAAATCTCGACGCGCACAACGTGCGCCTGTCGGATGCCCGGCTCGAGCCGGACGAAGTTGGCACCGATGCGCCACAGGTAGCGCTCGTCGGTCAGCAGGTCGTGGGCGGTGAAGCTCGGCGGGAGACCGAGGTTGGCGGGCACGATTGCGAGGCCCTCCTGGGGCTGGTGGGGGTCGAGGCTGACGACGGTGATGATCGTGTTCCCCGGCGACTGCTTGGCGTACGCGATCAGGGCGTCGTTGGCGGTGTCCAGGAAGGTTATGTTGTCCAGGTCGTGGAGGGCGGGGTTCTCGCGACGGATGCGGTTCAACCGCTGGATGAAAGGGAGCAGCGGGCCGTCGAGCGTGCGCCGCTTGATCTCGTACTTCTCGGAATGCAGGTACTCCTCGGAGCCTGGATGCGCCGGGACGTTCTCGAAGTGCTCGTAGCCCGAGTAGATGCCGTAGGACGGGCTGAGGGTCGCGGCGAGGGTTACGCGGGCTTGGAACGCCGGAGGGCCGCCGTGCTGGAGGTACTCGTGCAGGATGTCCGGCGTGTTGGCGAAGAAGTTGGGGCGGAAGTAGTCGTGCTCTTCGGTGTCGGCCAGCTCCGAGACGTACTCGGTCAGCTCGTAGCGCGAGTTCTTCCAGGTGAAGTACGTGTAGGACTGGCTGAAGCCGATTTTGGCCAGGTGGCGCATGACCGACCGCCTCGTGAACGCTTCCGCGAGAAAGACGACGTCGCGGTTGTGCTCGTGGACGTTCTGGATCAGCCAGCGCCAGAACTCGAACGGCTTGGTGTGCGGGTTGTCGACGCGGAACACGGTGATGCCGCAGTCGACCCATTGAATGACGATCTTCAGCAGCGCATCCCACAGGCCCTTCCAGTCGGGCGAGTCCCAGTTGACGTTGTAGATGTCCTGGTAGCGCTTGGGCGGGTTTTCGGCGTACTTGAGCGTTCCGTCCGGGCGGCGATGAAACCACTCGGGGTGCTCGTGCAGCCAGGGATGGTCCGCCGAGCACTGGATCGCGAAGTCGAGCGCGATGTCCAGGTTATGTTCCTTGGCCGCCTCGGCGAGGTCCTTGACGTCCTCGATCGTCCCCAGGTCTTGATGGACGGCCTCGTGGCCCCCGGTCTCGTCGCCGATCGCCCATGGCGAGCCGGGATCGTCTGGTCCGGCGATCAGGGAGTTGTCGCGGCCCTTGCGGTTGGTGTGCCCGATCGGGTGGATCGGGGGGAGGTAGATGATGTCGAACCCGAGCTCTGCGAGTTTCGGGAGCTGCTGCTTGACACCACTTAGCCCGCCCCACGACCGCGGAAACAGCTCGTACCAGGCGCCAAACTTGGCTCGCTCGCGGTCGACATCGATCGGGATGGGCCGTTCCAGGGTGGCGGCGCCATGGCGGGGCTGGATCCGTTCGATGGTGTCGAACAGCTCCGGGCCGAGCGCGACGTCGTACTTGGCCGATTCGGGCACCTTGGCGTCGCCGAGCGTGTCCGCGGCGTGCTTGATCAGCGCCTTGTCGGTCGGGTCCTTGGCGGCTCTTGCCGCGGACTTGAGCAGGAGCACGCCCTCGGAGAGCTCGCCGGCGAGATCGTGCTGCTCGGCGGCGACCTTGCGCTCGAGCTCGTCGCGCCACGTCGCGAATACGTCGGTCCAGGCCTGAACCGTGTACTCCCAGCGGCCCTCGCGGTCGACCTCGAAGCCGCCCGCCCAGCGGACGCCCCCGAGGTGGGCGTCGATGCGCTCCAGCTCGGCCTCTTTGTAATCGTCGTCTTGCGGCGCCTTGTAGCGAACTACGGCGCGTAGGAGATCGTGGCCGTCGCGGAAGATGTCGGCCTCCACTCGGACTGCGTCGCCCACGCACCGCTTCGCCGGGTAGCGGCCGTCGTCCACCGCCGGGGCGGGGTACTGGATGACGATCCGAGCCGGCGGCTTGGACGCGCCCGGCCGGCGGGCCTTGGTGGGGGAAGGTTGGACCTGAGTGCTCACGCGGGGTCCTCGCTGCAAAAAATATCCTTCCTCGCCATGGGTAAACCGGTTCGCGTGCTCTTTCCTTGTGAGATTTAGGTGATCGAGCTTCCGCGCACGAGCGGCGTCCAGCTCCATATCACGTCTCTGCCGGGGGGGCGGCTGGGGCCCGAGGCGTACCGCTTCGTCGACTGGCTGGCGGCGGCCGGGCAGACGTGGTGGCAGGTGCTGCCGCTTGGGCCTCCCGACCGGCACGGCTCGCCGTACAAGGCGCGTTCGGCGTTCGCCGCGTGGCCGGGACTGCTGGCTTCGCCCCGTGCGCCGGTGTCGGCTGCGCAGGTGGGCGATTTCCGGGAGCGTGAGGCGTTCTGGGCGCCGGACTGGGAGCGCTTCGCCGGCCGGGGGTCTTTGCCCGACCAGGTGCGCTTTGTGCGCGAATGGGACTCCCTGCGGGCGTATGCCGCGTCCGCTGGGGTTCGGTTGTTCGGCGACGTTGCGATCTACGTGGCCGCTCGGAGCGCGGATCACGTGGCCCATCCGGAGCTGTTTCGCTCCGGGTTCGTCGCGGGCGCGCCGCCGGACGCGTATTCGCGGACTGGGCAGCTGTGGGGTAACCCGCTGTACGACTGGCCGGCGCTCCAGCGCCGGCGCTATCGGTGGTGGGTGGAGCGGCTGCGCCGGACGCTGTCGCTGTTCGATCTGGCCCGGATCGACCACTTCCGGGGGTTCGTCTCGTACTGGGCGGTGCCGGAAAGGGCGCGGACGGCCGCGGGGGGGCACTGGATGCGGGGCCCGGGCCGGGCTGTATTCGACGCGGCGGAGCGGTCGTTGGGGCCGTTAGCGCTCGTGGCCGAGGACCTGGGCGTGATCACGCCGGCGGTGGCGCGTCTGCGCGACTCGCTCGGCTTTCCGGGGATGGTCGTCATCCAGTTCGGCTTCGATCCGTCCGATCCGGGGAGCGTCCATCGGTTCGAGAACCACGCGGTCGATCGGGTGGTGTACACCGGAACGCACGACCACGATACGGCACGGGGGTGGTATTCGTCTCTTGATCCTGAGACACGGGCGCGGGTCGATGCCGTGGTCGAGGCGGTTGGGGTCCGGGAGCGCCAGCCGTGGTGGAGCATCATCAGGCTGGCGCTGGCGTCGCGGTCGCGCGTGGCGATGATGCAGGCGCAGGATGTGCTGGGCCTGGGGAGCGAGGCGCGGATGAACGCTCCGGGCCGGGTTGGGACGGCGTGGCGGTGGCGGATGGAGCGCGGGGCGCTGACGCCGGCGCTGGCCCGGCGGCTGCGTGCCGCGACCGAGGTGGCGGGGCGGTTGTCCGGCTGACGGGCGCGGGCCGCGGGGTCGGGTGGGCCGCGGGGTCGGGTTGGGCCGGCGGGGTCGGGTTGGGCCGCGGGATCGGGTGGGCCGCGGGGTCGGGGTGGGCCGGCGGGGTCGGGTGGGCCGCGGGATCGGGTGGGACCGCGGGCAGTGGGTCATAAAGCCGCACTCGACGCTACCCGATCGGCGAATTCCCGATTCAAGGCCACATATGGCACTGAATCCGCATTCACCGCCTGGGCGGGGTCGAGTGCGGGGATATGACCCAGGGGCGCGGCGGGGAGTGGGGCGCGGCGGGGAGTGGGGCGCGGCGGGGAGGGGCTGGCGGGGAGGGGCTGGCGGGGAGGGGCGCGGGGGCGGCGCGCCGGGGGGCGCGGGCTCGGCGAAACGCTGCGCCGGGGGGCTCAAGTTGTGCGCCCCGCCGCCGATCCCAGTGGACGATGAGTATCTCAGCCGTGGAGAGCCGCATCAGCCAGATCGTGGCGATGCAACAACAGCTCTCGGATCCGGCCGCCCTGCTTTCTTCTCTTGAATCCAGCGCCACGTCCTCCGCGAGTGGCGGCGCGAGCGCATCCCCGGCGAGCTTCAGCGACGCCCTTTCGAGCGCGCTGGCCTCGGGCACCGAGGCCAACACGCAGGCCGACGCCATTGGCAGCGCCGACACCGACTCGAGCGCCGACGGCTACTCCGACCCCACGATGGACTCGACGCTGATGAGCAGTAATACCTCCTCTGAGCTGTCCGCCCTGCTCGCGTCGAACGGCACGGCCGGCGCCACGGGCGTGGCGGGCATCACGACCGGTACCTCGGCCGACGCGCCGCAGCAGGTCCAGGACATGGTCAACGAGGCCAACTCGCTGATCGGCAAGCCCTACATCTACGGTGGCGGCCATTCGGGCTGGGGCGAGCAGGCCGGCTACGACTGTTCGGGGTTCGTCTCGGCGGTTCTGCACGCCGGCGGCTATCTGAGTGAGCCGCAGACCACCCAGACGCTGCCCGACCAGCCGGGGATCGAGTCAGGTCCGGGCCAGTACGTGACGATCTACGACCGCAACACCGGACCGACGGACAACGAGCACGTGATCATCTCGATCGACGGCCAGTTCTACGAATCCGGCGGCGAGGCCGGCTCATGGGGCGGGGGCGGCGGCGTGGAGAAGATCAACACGCCCTCCCAGGCGTACCTGTCCTCGTTCACGACGATCCTGCATCCGGCGGGCCTCTAAGCAGCGCCAGCCGCGCCCGCAGCGCCCCCGAGTGGGCGGTCAGCTTGGCGTGCCGGTAGACGTACGTCAAGTCGCCCCGCAGCCGCTGCCAGCGCGACGGGGCATACGAGATCAGCGACGAGGGGGCGACCTCGACGCGGACCCCGCCGGCGGACAGCACGGCCAGCGCGCGCTGCGCGATGTCGATCTGCCCGAACGCCGTCGGATGGACGTGGTCGACCATCACCAGGTTCCGGGCGCCCCAGGAACTGAGATCGACCACCAGCGCCCCCAGCTCCCCCGCCACGCGCAGGATCACCGTGTCGAGGTCGGCCACCTTGGCCCCCGCTCGAGGACGTCCGAGGTCGAGCGGCGCGGTCATCGTCAGAACCCGCTCGCAGCGCCCGCCCAGAAACTGCAAAGCTCGCCGAAAGTCTGACTCGAACGCCGCCGCATCCCATTCGAACGACCGCACGTCGTTGACGCCGATGTACAGGCATCCGAGGTCAAAGTACGCGCCCACCGGCGAGCGCGCCAAGAACGACGGGATCTGCGAGTCGACCACGTCGCCCACGCGCGCCCCGTCGACCGCGTAGCAGGTGAACGGCAGGCCCAGACCTCGCGCCACCCACAGCGCCCACGACTGGAGCGCCACACCCCACTGGAGCTCTCCGCCGCCGTTGGTGATCGAGTCGCCGAACGCGAGCACCCCCAGCCGGCAGTCGCCACGAAAGTTCCCGGGGTCGGCGGCGCCTGACGGCGGCGCCTTAGTGTGGGACCCGGTCAAGACGCGCGAGAGTACCCGCTTGTCCCATAATCCGCGGCCGTGACCGCGAGCTACGGGCGGGTGACGATGAACGACGGCCGCGAGGACGTCCGCCGCGCGGCCGAAGACCTCGCCGGACGGCTGCCGGACGCGCTCGCGCCGCTGGCGCGGCTCGCCTACAACTATCGCTGGTCCTGGCTCCCGGGGGGGCCGGAGCTGTTCCAGGCGGTCGATGCCGAGCGGTTCGCTCTGACCGGCCAGAATCCCGTCCGCCTGCTCCAGGAGACCTCGGCCGGCGCCCTGCGTCGCGCGGCGGCCGACGGCGGGCTGCTCGAGCGCGCCGCGGCGATCGAGGGTCAGGTCAGGGCCGATCTGGATCGGCCGCCGTACCCATCGATCGACCCCGCCAGGCCGGTCGCCTTCCTGTGCGCCGAGTACGGGATTCACGTCTCGCTCCCGGTCTACTCGGGAGGGCTCGGGGCGCTGGCCGGCGACCTGCTCAAGGAAGCCTCCGACTGCGCGGTTCCGTTCGTGGCCGTCGGCCTCATGTACCGGCGCGGCTACTTCCGCCAGCGAATCGACGCGGGCGGGTGGCAGCACGAGTACTGGATCGAGACCGACCCGCAGCGGCTGCCCGCGGCGCTGGTGACCGGTCCCGGTGAAAAGCCGCTCACGATCGATGTGCCGATCTACGACGTCGACGTCACCGCGCAGATCTGGCGGGTCGACGTCGGCCGCGTGCCGCTGTTCCTGCTCGACACCGACGTCCCGGGCAACGGGCCGCTCGAGCGCTGGATCACCGGGCGGCTGTACGAATCCGACGAGCGGATCCGGCTGGCCCAATACGTGCTGCTCGGCGCCGGCGGCGTGCGCGCGCTCAACGCGCTCGGGATCGAGCCGGGCGTGATCCACCTCAACGAGGGCCACGCCGCGCTCGCGCCGGTCCAACTCGCCGCCCAGGAGCTCCACTCGGGCGAGGCGCTCGCCGCCGGGATCGCCGCGGCGCGCGAGCGGACCGTGTTCACC
This sequence comes from Solirubrobacteraceae bacterium, assembly GCA_035502815.1. Taxonomy (GTDB): domain Bacteria; phylum Actinomycetota; class Thermoleophilia; order Solirubrobacterales; family Solirubrobacteraceae; genus Palsa-465. Next base: position 16,835 of record DATJUA010000012.1, on the reverse strand, counting down.
ACCCACACGCCGGTCCCGGCCGGCAACGACACCTACACCGCGCAGCAGGTGAAGGACGCGATCGGGCGGTTGACCGGCCAGCTCGGCGTGCCGGTCGAGGAGGTGATCGCGCTCGGGCGGACCGACCCCGAGGACGAGAGCGAGCCGTTCGGCGTCACCCAGGCCGCGCTGCGGATGAGCCGCGCCGCCAACGGCGTGAGCCGCCGCCACGGCGAAGTGGCCCGCGGGATGTGGCGCGGGTTGTGGCCCGACCTCGAGGAGGACGAGGTCCCGATCGGTTACGTGACCAACGGGGTGCACGTCCCCACCTGGATCGGCGCGCCGATGCGCGAGCTGCTCGATCGCCACCTGGGCGAGGGGTGGATGGCCCGCGCCGCGGACCCCGAGACGTGGGCCGCGGTCGACCGGATCCCCGACGCCGAGCTGTGGGATGGGCGCCGGCGCCAGCGCGCCGCGCTCGTCGAACAGGTGCGCTCGCGCAGCACCACCGAGCGCCTGTTGCGCGGCGACGTGTCGGAGTACGTGCTCGCGGCCGCCGGCACGTTCGATCCGGGGGTGCTGACGATCGGCTTCGCGCGGCGGGTGGCCACCTACAAACGGCTCGACCTGCTGACGCGAGATCCCGAGTGGACGCTGTCGCTCCTGGGCGGCGACTGCCCCGTGCAGGTGGTGCTCGCGGGCAAGGCGCACCCACGCGACGAGGAGGCCAAGCGCGTCCTGCAACGGCTCTTCGGGATGAAGCATGCGCGGATCGTCGGGCAGCGCGTCGTGTTCCTCGATGACTACGACCTCAACACCGCCGCCTGGCTCGTCCGCGGCTGCGACGTGTGGCTGAACGTGCCGCGACCGCCGCTCGAGGCGAGCGGCACGAGCGGCATGAAGTCGGTGATCAACGGTGGCCTGCAGCTGAGCGTGCTCGACGGATGGTGGGCCGAGGGCTATGACGGTGAGAACGGCTGGGGCCTGCCGGGCGAGGTCGACCACGACCATCATGCCCAGGACGAGCGCGACGCGGCCGCGCTTCACCAAGTGCTCGACGAAGAGGTACTGCCCGCCTTCTATGGGCGGGACGGCGACGGACTGCCGCCGGCCTGGCTGGCTCGGATCCGGGCTTCGCTGAAGACGCTCGCGCCGCGATTCAGCGCGACCCGGATGCTGTCCGAGTACCTGGCCGGGCCGTATCGCGGGGCCTAGCACGAATTGTCGGCGGCGCCTTAGTAGAAGCGGGAAGGTCGCGCCGGTCGAGGGCGTCTTTAACGTGATGTCTTTCACCCGACCCGTCAGCATCTAGCGCGACATGTCCTCCGGCGCCGACGACACCAAGCCGACCGAGCAAGAGCTGGCCGAGCTCTCCGCGCTCGCCGACGGCACGCTGGACCCGGCTCGCCGGGCCGAGGTCGAGGCACGGATCGCCGCCTCACCCGAGCTCACCGCGCTGTACGAGCGCGAGCGCCGCCTGCTCGTCGCGCTCCACCAGGCACGTGGCAGCGAGCGCGCGCCCGCCGGATTGCGCGCACGGATCGAGGCCGCGCGCCCCAGTCGCCGCACGGTGGCCCGCCGGCGGATCGTGTACGGCGGCGGGTTCGTGGGAGCGCTGGCGATCGTGGCGCTCGCGCTCGTTCTGATCCTGCCCGCGGGTACCCCGGGCGCGCCGTCGGTGTCAGAAGCGGCGGCGCTGGCCGCCCGCGGTCCCGATCGGACCGCGCCGGCACCCGACCCATCCAACCCGGCCGCGCGGCTCAACCAGAACGTGGACGACTTGTACTTCCCCAACTGGGCGTCCTCGCGCATGCACTGGAACGCCGTGGGGGAGCGGACCGACCGCCTGGGCGGCCGGAACGCGGTCACCATCTACTACGCCTGGGGACGCGGGAAGATCGCCTACACGATCGTGGCCGCGCCGGCGCTGGCCGAGCCCGCCGCGCCGGAGACGTGGCTGGACGGCACGGCGATGCAGACGCTCACGATCAACGGACGCCTGGTCGTGACCTGGCGCCGCGCGGGCGACACGTGCGTGCTGTCCGGAAGCGGGGTCACGGCCTCGGAGCTGCAGATGCTCGCGGCGTGGAAGGTCCCGGCGGACCGTCACTAGCCAGCTCGCGCGCGACTCGCTGACGGGCCCGGTGAAGGCGTGTGGTGATCGTGGCCTCGCGAACGCGTAGCGCCCGGGCCGCCTCACGGTAGGACATGCCGACGACGTCGACCGCCACGAGGGCATCGCGGAAGTCGTCCGGCAGCCGCGAGATCGCCGAGTACAGGTCGGCCGACTCGAGCCGCGCGTCGGCCGGCGGCGCCGTCCGGTCTCCGATCAGCTCCGGGTCGTCTGGCAGCGGCTGAGTCTGCGGGCGCCGGCCCGCCGCACGGCGCTGACTGAAGAACGTGTTGCGCAGGACGCGCAGCAGGTAGCCGAGGTCGTCCTCGGAGCGCAGGAAGCGAGGGCGGCGGAGCACGCGTTCAAAGGTCTCCTGGACGAGGTCCTCGGCCTCCTCACGCGACCCGCACAGACTCCACGCGGCGCGGTAGAGCCGATCGATGTGATCGCCCAGCGCCTCGGGATCGAGCTGACGTTCGACGGACATTGGTGGCCCACCCACCCGCGGTCAGCATACGAACGCCGGCCTTGGCGGTGGGTTATGAAGACTGCCTTAGCTCTGAAGATCCGAGAGCGGCCGCGGGGGCGGGCCCACGTACTTGGCCGTGGGTCGGATCAGCCTGGCTTCGCGCTTCTGCTCGAGGATGTGCGCCGACCAACCGGCGGTCCGCGCGCAGGTGAACATTGGCGTGAACAGCTCGGGCGGGACCTCGGCGAAGTCCAGCACCACGGCGGACCAGAACTCGACGTTGGTGGCCAGGACGCGGTCGGGCCGGCGGGCCTGGAGCTCGGCCAGGGCCGCCTCTTCGAGCGCCTCGGCCACCTCGACGCGCGGCGCGCCCAGCTTGCGTGCGGTCCGCCGGAGCACTCGCGCGCGTGGGTCCTCGGCGCGGTACACGCGGTGCCCGAAGCCCATCAGCCGCTCGCCCCGGTCGAGGATGTCCTTTACATAGCGCTCGGCGTCGCCCGTGTCGGCCACGTCGTCCAGCATCTTGAGCACGCGCGACGGCGCCCCCCCGTGCAGCGGGCCCGACAAGGCGCCGACCGCGGCCGACAGCGCCGCAGCGACGTCAGCGCCGGTCGAGGCCACGACGCGCGCGGTGAACGTCGAGGCGTTCATCCCGTGCTCGGCGGCCGAGATCCAGTAGGCGTCGATCGCCTCGACGTGGCGGGGATCGGCTTCACCGCGCCAACGGATCAGGAAGCGCTCGGGAATCGAGGTCGCCTTGTCGACCTCGCGCTGAGAGACGGGCGGCCTGCCGATCCCGCGGGCCGACTGGGCCACGAACGACAGCGCCATGACCGACGCGCGGGCCAGATTGTCGCGCGCCTGTTCGTCGGAGATGTCGATCAGCTGGCCGAAGCCCCACTGCGGCGCGAGCATGGCCAACGCCGACTGCACATCGACGCGAGGATCGCCGGACCGGACGCTAAGCGGGTGGGGCTCGGCTGGGGGCAGGCCGGGTAGGAGGTGCCCGTCGACCAGCAGCCCCCAAACCTGCTCAAAGGGGACGGTCCCGACCAGTTCCTCGATGTCCACGCCGCGATAGCGCAAGGCGCCTCCGGCGCGGTCTGGCTCGGCGATCTCGGTAGCGAAGGCGACGACGCCCTCGAGGCCTGACTGGACTTCGGCGGTGGCGGTCATGGCGATGTCTCCTAGAGGCGCAGGCAACAGAACGCCCCCGGCGGACTCCTCGCCGGGTGGCTGATGCTTCGACAGCGTAGCTAGCGGACCGGGTTGCGCGACTCATGCGCCGGGTCCACCGCGCGGATAGCCTTCGCTGGCCGTGTCGGAGCTGCTTCTGCGCTCAGCCACCGAGCTCGCCGCGCTCGTGCGCGCGGGCGACCTGTCCGCCCGCGAGCTGGTCGAGGCCTGCCTGAGGCGGATCGATGAGGTCGAGCCGACGATCAACGCGTTCGCGTACGTCGCCCACGACTCGGCCCTCGCCGATGCCGACGCGATCGCTCCCAGCGACCCCCGTCCATTCGCCGGCGTGCCAATCGCCGTCAAGGACAACCGCCCGGTGAAGGGCATGCCGCTCACGATGGGCAGCGACCTGTTCGGCGATTTCGTTCCCGGTCACGACGCGTACCTCGTTCGCCGGCTGCGCGAGGCGGGGTTCGTGATTGTCGGCAAGACCTCGATGCCCGAGATGGGGATCCTCCCCACCACCGAGCCACGCCGGTTCGGACCCACTCGCAACCCGTGGGATCCCGCGCGCACGCCCGGTGGATCGAGCGGCGGCTCGGCCGCGGCGGTCGCGGCGGGGATGGTGCCGGTGGCGCACGGAAACGACGGCGGCGGGTCAATCCGGATCCCCGCCGCGTGCTGCGGGCTCGTCGGACTCAAGCCGGCGCGCGGGCGCGTTTCGGTCGGGCCCGACGGCGGCCACAGCTTCCTGGTCTGCGACGGAGTGCTGACACGGACGGTGCAGGACACGGCCCGGCTGCTCGACGTGCTGAACGGTCCCGAGCCTGGCGACGCCAGCTGGGCTACGCCCCCGCCCGCGGCCGGCTACACCGCACTGGCCCAGGTCGACCCGGGGCAGCTTCGCGTCGGCGTGGCGCTCACCCCGCCGCTCGAGGACGCGATCGTCGACCAGGCGTGCGAGCGGGCGGTCAGCGATGCGGCCTCGTTGTTGGAGTCGCTCGGTCATAGCGTGCAGGAGATCGAGCCTCCGTGGGTCGGGCTTGACCTGCTCCCGGCGTTCATGCGTTCGTTCGGTCCGCTGATCTCGTTGACCACTTGGGCGGGCGGTCAAATCCGCGGACGCGAGCCCACGGCCGACGACGTCGAGCCGCTCACGTGGGCGCTCTACGAGCACGCGCTCACCCAGGGCACGATCAAGTACCTGGCCGCGCAGAGCCGGCTTGAATCGGCGGCCCGCTCGATCGTCGTGGGTCTGTCGGATTACGACGTTGTGCTCACACCGGCGCTGGCCGGCCGTCCGGTGCGGGTGGGCGAGATGAACGGCCTGGGCCCCGAGCCGATGGTCGACTTCCGCAAGTCGGGGTACTTCACGCCATTCACCTCGATCTTCAACGTCACCGGACAGCCGGCGATCTCCCTCCCGCTCTACCAGGGCGACGACGGGCTGCCCACGGCAGTGCAATTGATCGGGCCGCCCGCGCGGGAGGAGGTGCTGCTGAGCCTGGCCGGCCAGCTCGAGGCGGCGTTGCCCTGGGCTGACCGCACACCGTCGCTCTGACAGGTGACGGTCCCCGGCGCGCTCTGACGGCCTCCGGCGCGAGTATCGAACGCCAACACACGTTTATTCGGTGCGGGCAGCCGGGTGCCCACCCGTCCGCCGTATGATCGGGCGGACTGACTGTTTGGGCACCCGCTGCACCGTCCACGCCGGTGCAGCGGACTCCTAGGGCAACGGGACCGGGTGGTAGCTCTGGCCGCCGTCGGTCGTGTAGTAGAGCTGCTCGTTGTTCTGCGAGAGCTGGCCCACGTATCCGAGCGCGACCCCGTGCGTGGCGTCGGTGAACCCGACGTAGACCCACTGCGCGATCCCCGACGGACCGACCGGCGTCCAGGTCGCGCCGGCGTCGGCGGTTCGGTAAAGCTGCTGGTAGCCGACCACCGCAGTCGTACCCGACGCACCCGCGAACACGGCCGAGTTTGGGAGCATCAAGTGGTCGGAGGAATCGATCGCGGCGGTAAAGCTCGCGCCACCGTCGGTGGACCGCCAAACGCCACCCTCGGTCCCCGTCGCGCAGAAGGCCCAAAGGTCGGGCGAGGCCGCACCCTGGAACTGGCAGGGCAGACTCGGCGATGGCGTCGGGTAGGTGGCGAAGCTGGCGCCGCCGTCGTGCGAAACCAGCACGCTCGCGCCGTATCCGCCCCCGCCCGACTGAACGATCAGGTTCGAGCCTTCCGCCCACAGCCCACCGGAGACCTGGCCAAGGCCAGAGGCGGTTACCGTCGTCCACTGATCCTGGCCGACCGGCGACCGCATCAGGTGACCCTCGGGCGTCCCGGGCGGCGGGCTGACCACCGCGTAAACCTCCCCGTCGGCGATCGCCAGATCGGTGACGAAGCCACCGAGGTCGACGGGGTGCCACGTGGTCCCGCCGTCGTGGGTGACGTAGAGGTCGGGGTCGTAGGCAAACCCGTCCAGCGAGTCGGCGAAGCGGATCTGGGAGAACCCCGACATCGAGTTGGGAGACGTCGAGTTGGCGGTGCCCAGCGGGGCGCGCGGAGCCTCGACCGCGCTGAAGGTCCGACCGCCATCGGTCGTGCGCAGGATCGCGCCGCAGGGTGATTGCTCGCCGGCGAACGAGCACGGTCCCTGGCCGAGGACCCACCAGGTCAGCTCGCTGATCGCCGTGAACGATTGGGGGTGGAAGTTGCCCGCGATCGGTTGGGAGGCCTGCCCGGCTGGCTTGCTCGGGACCGTGGCGGAATGGTGGCTTGTCGTGGCCGTACTCGTTGTCGTCGCCGTCGCGTTCTGATCGGCGGTCGGACTCGCGTGCCGGGGCGAGCTGCCGACGTTCAGCACGATGATCGCCACGACCAGCGCAGCCACCGCGGCCGCCGCCCCGACGGCGATGAACTCGGAACCGCGCCGTCGCGGAGGCGGGGGTCCGCCCGCGCTGCCAAAGCCCGCGCGGCGGGCGCCTGGGCGGCGGGCGCGCAGCCGGCGGTGGGCGCCGCGCTCGGTCAGCTCGGCCAGCTGCGCCTCGAGCTGATCCAGATAGTCGTTCATGCCGATTCCGTTTCCTCTAGCTGCTCACGCATGCGCGCGAGTCCGCGACTGACTCGCTTTCGAATCACCATCTCCGAGCACTCCAGCTCGGTGGCGATCTCCCGGTAGGGGCGCTCGTCGAGCACTCTGGAGCGGACCGCCAGGCGCTCGTCCTCGGGCAGGCCGTCGACGAGCGCGAGCAGCGTGCCCGATCCGCTGGCGGCAACATTCGCGATGCGCTCGAGATCGCCGTCGTCGAGCGTCATCGCCTCGAAACCCAGGCGACGCCGTGCCCGGGCCTCGACCCGCCCGCGCCGGAAGCTCATCAGAAGCTTGTTGCGGGCGATCCCGATGACCCACGGCGTGGCCGATTCCCCCTGGACGGCATACCGGCGGGCTGCCAGGAGCACGGCGGCGAACACCTCGGCGGCCAGGTCGGCGGCGGCCTCGGGGTCACGCGTCTCCCGCAGGAGGTACGCGAGCGCAGCCGGGACGTGGCGCCGGTAGAAGACCGCGAAGGCGGCCCCGTCACGCCCCGCGATCGCCGACAGGAGCGCGGCATCGGACCACTGCTGGCGGTTGCGCGGATGTGCGTCCATTCGCCCGTCTATTGCTCCGGGTCCCGGATCTGTGACAGAGGCTACAGGCGCTCGTGCCTGGCGCACCCCTAGAATCGGCCCTTCCCAATCCCCGAAACCAAGAGGAAACCGGTACCACATGGCCTACGTCATTGCCGAGCCCTGTATCGGCACGAAGGACAACTCGTGTGTCGAGGTGTGCCCGGTCGACTGCATCCATCCGACTCCTGACGAGCCGGACTACGACGACGTGCCGATGCTGTACATCGACCCCGAGGAGTGCATCGACTGCGACGCGTGCGTCGAGGCCTGCCCGGTCGACGCCTGCTTCGCCGAGGATCAGCTGCCCGACGAGTGGCAGCACTACGCGAAGCTCAACTCCGACTACTACGCCAAGAGTTAGCCAAAAGCGTCCGGACGGGCCCCCATGGCCCCACGGACGCCGAGCGCAGCGAGGCCCGTAAATCAGGCCATCGGGAGCGACATCCCAGCGGGCTTGGGCGCAGCCGCGGGCGCCGGCATCTGCATGACCGGCAGCTCGACCGGCGAGAGCGCGATCAGCCCCCGGGCGGCGTGCGCCAACGCCTGCGCAGCCGGATCGTCGGGATCCGAGATGACCACGGGGATGCCGGCGTCAGACTGCTCGCGCAGCGGCATGGTGAGCGGCACCTTGCCGAGCAGGGGAACCTCGAGCTCCTCGGCCAGCAGCTGGCCGCCCCCCTCGCCGAACACCTGGTAGCGCTCGCCGCTCGGCGTCACGAAGCCGGACATGTTCTCGATCACGCCGGCGATCTCGAGCTTCAGCTTGGTCGCCATCTCGGCCGAGCGCCGGGCCACCTTCTGGGCCACCGGCTGCGGCGTGGTGACGATCACGAACTTCGCCTGGGGGAGGAGCTGCGCGAGCGTCATCGAGACGTCGCCGGTGCCCGGCGGGAGGTCGATCAGCAAATAGTCGAGCTCGCCCCATTCGACGTCCTCGAGGAACTGCTGGAGCGCCTTGTGCAGCATCGGGCCGCGCCACACGACCGCGGCGTCCTGCTCGACGAAGAAGCCGATCGACATCACGCTGATGCCATCGAAGGCGTTGAGCGGAACGATCTTGCGCTCGGCGTTCACGTGCGGGCGCTCGTTGCCCAGCCCGAGCATGCGGGGCTGCGAATAGCCCCACACGTCTGCGTCGAGGACGCCGACGCGCTTGCCGCTCTCCACGAGCGCGGCGGCCAGGTTGGCGGTCACGCTGGACTTGCCGACGCCGCCCTTGCCCGAGCCCACGCAGATGACGTTCTTGACCTGGGCCAGCGCGCCCTCGGGCAGCGTGCCTCGGCCAAGCTTGCGCCCGAGCGCCTGCTTCTCGTTGTCGGACAGGATGTCGAAGCTGATGTTCACGCCGCTCACGCCCTCGAGCTTGCGGATCGCCTCGTTCACCCCGGTCTGGAAGTGGTCGCGGATCGGGCAGCCCGGCGTCGTCAGCGAGACCATCACGTCGACCACGCCGTTCGCGTGCACGTCGACCGAGCGGACCATCTCGAGCTCGACGATGTCGCGGCGCAGCTCCGGGTCGATGACGGAGCGGAGGGAATCGATCACTTGGTCTCTAGTAGGCATGGACTTGATTGTAGGCCGGGCCGGGCATGGGCTGGGCGTGTGTGAGATCGGTCACTCGTGGGCAGCTAAGCCTTAAAGACCGACGGGCCGCCACTCTCGTGACGGCCCGGCGGTTGAGGGAGGAGAGGGTGCTGCATTCGCCGGCGAGGATATGAGGCCGGCGAACCCTTCCCGCCCGGCGGCGCTCTCCTGGACGCCCGGCGGGGGAAGCTTTTCGGCTAGGAGCCGATAATGCCCTGCGCGTTAGAAACGAGTCGCTCGACCCGGGCGCCAACCGCACCCGATTGCTTCTCGAAATCCTTGCGCACTGAGCTTATCTCACGATTCAGCCGACGTCGATTCTGACGCATCGTCTTCTCGACCAGGCTGCGCCGCTGGCGAAGCTCCCGCTCAAAACGGGTACGTGCCCGGCGGACCTGCCGCTCAAACCGATTTCGGGCTGTTGCACCGCGCCGCTCGTAGCGCTTGAGCTCGCGCTCGAAGGTCGAACGGGTGCGGTACTTCGACGCCAGGCCCTTGACCGTCGAGACCAGATTGTCGCTGGCGAGCAGGCTGGCGCCTACGGGGACGAGCACGGCCCGCTCGGCCATGTCCTGGACCTGGGCGGTCCGAGTCCTGGGCTGGGTCGAGGACGTCGTGCGCGCCGTCCCGCGCCGCGCGCTGGTCGCGGTCCGGGTCGTGCGTGCGCTCGTCCGGGCGGTGCGCGTGCCGGCCGTGGTGGCCGGCTTACGCTTCGGGGTGGTTCGCTTGGCGGTGGTGGCGGGCCTCTGAGTGCCCGGGGTGCTGGTAGACATGGTTCTCCGGTGGCTCCCGCTTAGATCTCAAAATGATCGAACGTGTGTTTGTACACCGACAGAGTAGCGGGCGTTACAGCACCCTCCTATGAAAAGTTCGTGAACGGGCGGGCGGAGGCCTTATCTAAGCCGCAGCGTCCGGAGAAGACGCTTCGCGGAGCTGATGCGGCATCGTGCGCTCGAGCCAGGCGTCCGGGTTGCGCAGCTCGGGGAGCGTGGGTAGCACGTCGGGCGAGGACCACAGGTGGTGAAGCGCGGCCGGGCCGCGCTCGCGCACGATCGCGTCGCAGAAGAACTTGCCCTGCTCGTACTGGCGAAGCTTGAGCTCGAGACCGAGCAGCTTCGCGACCAGCCGCGAGAGTCCCGACTGCGACCGGCGCCGGCGATCGAGTGCGGCGCGCAGCTTCGGGAGCGAGGGGAGCAGGTCGGGCGCGACGACATCCATCACGTGCTCGGCGTGGCCTTCGATCACCGCCATCACCGCCTGCACGCGGTCGAGCGTCTCGCGCTCGGGGGTGGTTGTGACGATTGAGATCAAGTCTCCATTGCGCAGGTGCCCGAGCACGCGCTTGACCTCGTCCGTGCTCGGGATTCGCAGCTTGCGCGGCGCCTCCAGGTGCACCTCGGCGCTCTTCAGCAGCTCGCGCACCAGACCGGCAACGTAGGGGTGCAGCCACGGCACGCCGGCGAACTGCACGGCGTGGGTGACCTCGTGCAGCGCCACCCAGGTGATGAACTCCTGCTCCTCGGCCCCGAAGGCCTGGACCGCCTGGCCCAGGTTCGGGAGCACGAACAGCAGCCGCGGGGGTCGATCCTCGACCGCCTCGTCGAGCAGCACGAGCTCGTACTGGCCGAGCACGCGCTGGGCCAGGTAGCCGACCACGACGCCGACCTCGGTGCTGAGCACGAAGCCCATCCCGATCTCCATCGCCGGCTTGAGCGGGCCCATGCTGTCCCCGGCGCGCTGGAGCACAGGATCGAGCAGCAGCCGCATCGAGTCGATGTTGCTCGTCACCCACTCCCGGCGGCTGATGCCCTCGGGTGGAGGGAGGGGCCGCGAGGGCGTAAGGCCGGTGTAGGCGACCACGCGCGACTCCGACTCGGCGGCGAGCGCGGCCAGGTCCGCCTCGGGCGCGGGCGCGTCGCCGGTGCCGGCCACGAAGGTGGCGATCCGCTGGGCGATGATCCAGTCGATCACGCCGGGATCCTCTCGAGCACGCTGAGCGTCTCGCTCGAGCGTGCCGCGATGACCGGCGAGGCCGGCTCGGCCGTGAGCGGCGCCGACAACGGCCCGTCGCACCAGGGAAAGCTGACCAGGCCGCCCGCCTCGCGGACGATCAGCTGGCCGGCGGCCGCGTCGACGCCACGCGAGCGGCGCAGCGACACCATCCCGTCGAACCGGGCGGCGGCCACCTGGCAGAGCGTGGCGGCGATCGTGCCGAGCGCGCGCAGGCGGTAGGCGCTGTTCACGAGCCCGTCGATCGAGGCCTGGATCCAGCGCGGGTCGGCGGACTCGATGCCGAGCACCTCGACCCGACCGTCGCGGCCGCGGCGCTCGCGCAGGCCGGGGTCCAACGGCATGCCGTCCAGCCAGGCCCCGCGGTCGCGCCAGGCCCACCACTGCTCGGAGGGCCCGAAGTCGTGCACGAACCCGAACGCCACGTCGGCCATCGTCTCCCCGTCAGCCACCGCGATCGACAGCGCGTAGCTCGGGACACCGCGCTTGGCGTTGAGCGAGCCGTCGATCGGGTCGATGATCACCCGGACGCCGTCGTCGCCGTAGTCGATCTCGCCCCGTTCCTCGGACACGGCCATGAACCGGTAGCCCGCCTCGCACAGCTCGTCGAGCTGGTCGAACACGAGTTGCTCCGCGCCCTTATCGATCTCGAGGGTGCGGTCGCCCCCGCTGCCGCGGGTGCCCGTCTCGAGCGCTCGCTCCTCGGTCGTCGGGAGGTCGGCCAGCATGCGCTGGAGGCCGGTCACGGAACGCTGGCAGAGGCCGAGCCAATCCGCATCGAGTGCCGAGCGGGTGGAGGTCATCGTGAACCTATGCTGTCAGACGTGGCGCTCACCTTAGATCCGTTGCTTCCCATTCAGCGTGATGCCGTCACCTGCGATCGCGAGCCGCTTCTGATCCTCGGTGCGCCCGGAACCGGGAAGACGCGGACGATCGAGGCCCGTTTTGCCCGGCTTGTCGAGGGTGGCTGCCGGCCCGAGCGGATGGTGCTCGTGGCCGCGTCGCAGGCCCGAGCCGACGCCTCGCGGGCGCGGCTCGAACAGGCTCTCGAGGCCGGCTACGACGAGCTGTTCGTGTGTTCGCCGGTCGCGCTCGCCTCGCTGATCGTTGACGGCGCAGGTCCTGGAGTCGATCCGCTCGAGCCGGTGCTCGGACCCGCCGAGCGCTTCGCGATGCTGCTCGAGCGAATCGATCGCCTGTCGATCGAGCGACACGATTTCGGCGGAAGCGCCAATGCGCTGCTGGCTGGGTTCATCCGCCGGATCGACCGTCTCAAGGCGCATCTGGTGGGGGCGGAGGAATACGCGCGGTGGGCCGCCAGGCTGGCCTCTGCGGACGCCGACCCGGATGCCGATCCGGATGCCGGCCCGGATGCCGGCTCAGACGGACGCGACCCGGGCGTCGAGCAGGAGTTCGCCGAGGTGTACCGCGTCCACGAGGAGATGCTGGCTGAGGTCGGAGCGCGCGACGCGGGGGACCTGATCCGCGACGCCCTGCGGCTCGCCCGCGACCGGCCGAGCGCTGCGCGCCGGTTCGAGCACGTGCTCGTCGACGACGGGCACGATCTCGACCTCGCCGCGGCCACGCTGACGCAGGCGCTGGCCGGCTCGCGGCTGACCGTCGCGGCCGACCCGGCGCGATCGGCTCCGGGCTCGCGGCTGCTCGAGTTCTTGAGCGCCGACGCGGCTTCAGCGGACGTGATCGTCCTCGGTTGCAGCCTGCGCGTACCCCGCCGGGTATTGAAGGCGGCCGCAGCGGTCGTGCCGGTGGACTGCGAGTCGACATCGGCCGAGGGCGAGATCGCGTTCTGGAGGTGCGCCAACGAGCGGGCGCAGGCGCAGGCGGTGGCGGCGGACATCGAGCGACTGGTGGCGACCGAACGGGTCGCCCCGGGTGAGATCTCGGTGCTCGTCCCGAGCGTGTCCCGCGAGGGCCAGGCGGTGGCGGTGGCGCTCGAGGAGCGAGCGGTCGCCCACCGGGTGGTGGGCGAGACCGCGTTCTTCCGGCGAGCCGAAATCCGCGACGTGCTCGCGTGGTTGCGCCTGCTGGCCGATCCAACCGACGCCCCGGCGGTCGTGCGGGCGCTGGCCCGGCCGCCGGTCGAGCTGCGCTCGGTGGATATCGCGCGCTGCACCCAGATCGCGCGCCGGCGCAAGCTCGACATGGTCGGCGCGCTCGAGGCGGCGATCGAGTCGCCGCAGGTGCCTCCCGAGGCGCGCGAGCGGATCCACGTGTTCATGAAGCTGTATCGCCTGGCCATGTCGGGGATCGACAGCACCCGTCCGGATCTGTACGTCCACCGGCTGATCGAGGCGCTCGGGCTACGTCGACAGCAGCTGTTCGCGGCTCAGCCGGACGTCGTGCAGCGGCTCCGTGCGCTCGCCCGGTTCGGGGAGCTCGCCTCGGGATACGCGCGGCGCTCGCCCCACGCCACCCCGCGCGAGTTCGCCCGGCACATCGCGGCGGTGGCCGAGTTCGGGCTGCGCGAGCACGAGGAGCCCGATCTGCTCGGGCCCCAGGCGGTCCAGGTGGTCGCGCTCGACGGGGCGGCCGCGCTCGAGTCCGAGCACGTGTACGTGCTGGGGCTGACCGCCGGGCTGGTCGAGCCGGCGCCGGAGCCCGCGGTGGCTTCGCGAGACGTGGATCAGGTTCCGGTCGTCCGTGAGACGCTCTACGTCGCGGTCACCCGCACGCGCCGGCGCGTGGTGCTGGCGTATGCCGCCGTGGGGGACCGGGGGTCGACCCTGGGCCCGGCGCCGGCCGTCGAGGCGATGCGCACCGCGGTGAGCGGGGCGTGGGAGGACCGCGAGGAGGAGATGTTCGGTCCGGCCGAGACCCTGCACTCGACCTATCGGCTGCTCCGCGACGAGGTGCTCGAGGGGACGATGCGCGCCGGCGGACGGCTGGCCGAGCTGCGTTTGGATACGGATCTGGACGTGTCGCATGCGGTGGTGCGGTATCTCGAGTTGCTGAAGCTGGCGGCTTTGATCGCGCGTCCCGACGGCCAGTCGCTGGCCGAGGCGGTGCGCGACGTGAACTCGCGGATTCTTCAAGCGGTGAGCGCCGAGCAGCGCGAGATCTTCACCTCGTCGGCGCTCGATGACTATTTGTTGGATGCCGAGCGAGATGCACGCCGGCGAGCCGCCGCCGTGACCGCCCGCGACGATCCGTCGGTCGAGACGTTCCTGCCCACGCGCGGGGACGGGGTGGTGCTGTCGGCCTCGGACATCGACACCTACCGGACGTGTCCCTTGAAGTACAAGTTCGCACGGGTCTTCCGGATCCCGCAGGAGCCGACCGTCCACCAGCGGTTCGGGATCGTCGTGCACCAGGTGCTCGAGCGGTTTCACGGTCGGGAGGGCGCGTCGGGATCGCTGCCGGAGATGCTCGGGCTGCTGGACGCGGCGTGGCGGCGGGGCGGGTTCGGCGAGTCCGAGGAGGAGCGCCAGCTGCGGGGCAAGGCCGCTTCGGCTCTGACGCGCTATCACGACCGCTTCCAAGCCTCCGAGTCCGAGCCGCTGTGGTTCGAGCGGGCGTTCTCGTTCAAGCTGGGGCCGCATCTCCTGCGTGGTCGGGTCGATCGCGTCGATCGCCTGCCCGGTGGCGAGTACGAGCTGATCGACTACAAGACAGGTCGGCCGAAGAGCGCGGCGCAGCTCGTCGACGACGTCCAGCTGTCCTTGTATGCCGTCGGGGCACGGGAGGCGTGGAGCCTCGATGCGTCCCAGCAGGCCTACTACTACGTGCTCGACGACCAGAAGGTCGCGGTACCCGAGGACCGGGTGGACCGGTTCGCGTGGATCCAGGACGTCGCGATGGAGGTCGCCGACGGGATCCTGTCGCAGGGATTCGAGCCAACCCCGTCGTTCGCGGCGTGCTCGGTGTGCGACTACCGGCTGGTCTGCCCGGCGGCCGAGGCTTAGGTTCGTTTAGCCCCGCGCGGTGTCGGGGTCGTCGTCGCCGCGCTGGCGCAGGAAGCGCTGGAGCTCGCGAGCGATCGTGTCGCCCGAGGGCAGCGGGCCCTCCTGTTCGCTCAGCTCGGGCTCGGCGGCCTGCTCGAGGCGCTCGACGAACGCCTGCACGTCTGGGTCGCTTTGCACCGCGAGGTTGACCTGGCGGTCGTAGTCAGCGGTGGCTGACTCGAGGTCGGAGGCGTCGACGGCGACCTGCACGAGTCCCTCGAGCTTGCGCACGAGCGCGAGCGCGGCCTTCGGGTTGGGAGCGGCGGCGATGTAGTGGGGGACGGCGGCCCACAGGCTGGCCGAGGGCATCCCGCTCTCCTGGCAGGCGGCGTGGAGCACGCCGACGATCCCCGTCGGTCCCTCGTAGGAGGAGCGGTTGAGGCTCAGCCGCGCCACCAGGTCGGAGTCCGTGGCCATTCCGGTGACTGAGATCGGCCGCGTGTGCGGGACGTCGGCGAGCAGGGCGCCCAGCGTCACCACCAGCTGAGTGCCGAGCGCCTCGGCCAGCTCGGTGATGACCCCGCTGAACGTGCGCCACCGGAACGACGGCTCGTGACCAACCATCAGCACCAGGTCTCGCGTGGCGCGCGGCACCCGCGCCTCGAACAGCTCGACCTCGGGCCACACGATCTTCCGAGCGTGCCCGTCGATCATCTTCACGTGCGGACGCGTGCTCTGGAAGTCGTAGAACTCTTCGGGATCGATCGTCGCAAAGCGGCGCGCGCCGAGGGCGCCGGCCACGAACGTGATCGCGCTCGAAGCCGCGTCCGCCGCATCGTTCCACCCCTTGAAGGCGCAGATCAGCGCCGGAGCCCTAAGGCCGTCGGGGCGATATTCCCATTGCAGCGGCTGCATCCGACTCAGCGTAGATCATGGGGGGATGAATTCGGCCGAAACCACCGCGGTGGCGATCAGCGGCCTGCGGCCGGGCCAGGAGGTCAACGGCGTGTTCGCGTGCTCACGCAAGGACCGTCTGTTTACGCGGAATGGGACGCCCTATCTGGCCCTCGAGCTGCGCGACCGGAGCGGCTCGATCTCCGCCCGCGCGTTCCAGGAGGCCGACGTTCTGTCCGGTCGATTCGAGCGTGGCGACCTCGTTCGCGTCTCCGGGCGGGTCGAGCGCTTCCGCGACCAGCCCGTGCTCGAGGTGGTCGACATCGCGCGCGTGTCGGATTCCGGTGGCGCCGACGGCGGGACCGTTGACCCGGCGTCCTTCCTACCCACCGCCTACCGCGATCTCGACGAGCTCGACGGTTTCCTGGAGCATGTGGCGGGCGAGGTCTTTGATCGCGGTTACCGGGCGCTGCTCGAGGAACTGCTCGGCGACGGGACGCTCCGCGCGGCGTGGCGGCGCGCGCCGTGCACCCGCGCCGGCCACCATGCCTACCTGGGCGGGCTGCTCGAGCACACGGTCGCGGTGGCGACGCTCGCGCTCGAGGTCTGCCAGCTCCACGTCCGGCTCAATCAGGACCTGCTCCTGACCGCGGCGATCGTCCACGACCTCGGACGCACGCGCGAGTTCGTCTACGGCGCCGAGATCGGGCTCTCCGACGAAGGGCGCCTGCTCGGCCACCTCGTCCTCGGCGAGCAGATCGTCTCGGCCCGCGCCGGCGGCCTGGACGACGAGCGCCGCCTGGCGTTGCTCCACTGCGTGTTGTGTCACCACGGTGCCGCCGGCGCGCCCGGCGGCCGGTTCGGCTCGGTCGAAGCGCTGACCCTGTATCGCCTGAACGCCCTCGACGCGAGCGTCAAGGGTGCCTTCGAGCACGGCCTCGGTCTCGAAACGGCGCCACGGCCGGCTGCGTAGGATCAGCGCCGGCGCGGCACGGGCCTGGTGGCCCATCCAGTCTTCAAAACTGGCAGGGCCGGGCAG
>DATJUA010000011.1:0-3772 GCA_035502815.1 Solirubrobacteraceae bacterium | reverse complement strand
GTCGGGGGGCCGCCAAAGCCGGTCACGCCGATGCGCGACCAGTTGAGAGCGATGGTCCGCAGCGGAACGGCTTCCGCGGCGGAATCCGTCATCAGTCGCTCGATTCCACCCGGGCCGCGACGCTCTCGAGCGCCGCGCCGTCGAGCCGGTGGACCTTCCACTCGTCGAGCCTCGCCGCGCCGATCTTGGCGTAGAAGTCGAGCGCCGGCGTGTTCCAGTCGAGCGCCGACCACTGAAGCCGCGTGTAGCCGCGCTCCAAGGTCAGGTTGGCCAGATGGGCGATCAGCGCACCGCCGACGCCGGCCCGGCGCTGGGCCGGGGGAACGTACAGGTCCTCGAGCCATATCCCCGGGCAGCATTCCCAGGTCGAGAAGGTGAGATGAAACAGGGCGAACCCGGCCGGCTGCCACGGGGCGCCTTCCTCCGAGGCCTCGGCGATCACCGCCTCGGCCGTCGGCTGCGAACCGAACAGGGCCTCGTCGAGCATCTGCGGCGTCCCGCGCACCATCTCGCGGGCGCGTTCGTACTCGGCCAGCTCGACGATCCAATCGAAGATCAGGCCGACGTCGTCGGGCCGGGCGTCCCTGATGCGCAGCCGGGTGCTCACGGCGGGCTGACAATAGCCGGTGAGCTGCCGGCCCTGGCACGGCGCGCGCGCTTCCGAGAAGATGTGCCCGCCGATGTCGCTTCTGCCGAAGACGATCACCGCGCCCGTCGGACGGGTCGGCGCAGCCGCCCAGAATGCGCTCGAGGTCGCGCGCTTCGGCGGCCTCACCACCGACGACGAGCCTTCGCCCTACGAGGTGGCCGAGGAGCAGCGCGTGTTCCGCCTGCGCCGCTATTTCCCGACCCCCGGCGCGGCGGGCGGGACACACATTCTTCTGGTCCCGCCGCTGATGCTGGCGGCGGAGATCTACGACCTGTCGCCGACCAGCAGCGCGGTCAGCCTGCTACACGAGCACGGCGTCAATCCGTGGGTCATCGACTTCGGCGCGCCCGAGCGCGAGCGCGGCGGGCTCGAACGCACGCTGGCCGATCACGTGCTCGCGGTCTCCGAGGCGGTCGATCGCGTGCGCGAGCAGACCGGTCGCGACGTCCATCTCGCCGGCTACTCCCAGGGCGGCATGTTCTGCTACCAGGTCGCCGCCTACCGGCAGGGCGATGGCCTCGCATCGCTGATCACGTTTGGCAGCCCGGTAGATACCCGCCTGGGGATGCCGCTGGGAATCCCCGAGCAGCTGGCCGTCGAGCTCGCCGAGGCGATCGCGTTCACCTTCCGCGGCGGCGGACTCCCGCCCTGGTTCAGCCGCTACGGCTTCCGGCTGCTCGACCCGGTGAAGTCGGTCCGCAACCGCCTCGAGTTCCTGCTCCAGCTCCACGACCGGGAGGCGCTGCTCCCGCGCGAGCGCCAGCGGCGGTTCCTGGAAGGAGACGGCTGGGTGGCGTGGCCCGGTCCGGCGCTGGCCGAGTTCGTCACGCAGTTCGTGGCCTCGAACCGAATGCTCGAGGGCGGGTTCGTGATTGCCGACCGGCTGCTCAGCCTGGCCGACGTTGCGCTTCCGATCTTGACCGTGGTGGGGACGGTCGACGAGATCGCGCCCGCCGCCGGCGTGCGCGCGGTCCGGCAGGCGGCGCCCCGGGCGGACGTGTACGAGCTCTCGCTGCACGCCGGTCACTTCGGGCTCGTGGTCGGCTCGGCGTCGCAGGGGGAGACGTGGCCGACGGTGGCGGCCTGGGCCCACTGGCAGTCGGGCGACGGCGAGGCGCCGGAGAACATCACACGAGTCACCGACGACGGGGCGCCGGAGCTGCCCCCGCAGGTGCGAAACCGCGTCGGATACGGCATCGAGCTGGCCGCCGGCGTCGGCGCGGGCATGGCCCGCTCCGCGATCGGCACGGCCGAGCGCGCGGCGCGTGGCGTGCGCGAACTGACGCGGGAGGCCGCGGCCCAACTCCCCCGTCTGGCCCGCCTCGAGCAAATCCAGCCGAGCACGCGGATCTCGATCGGGCTCCTGGTCGAGGAGCGCCGGCGCAAGACGCCGAAGGACGAGTTCTTCCTGTTCGATGACCGCGCCTACGACGCACGCGACGTGGGGGAGCGGATCGACAACGTCGTCCGGGGCCTGATCTCGATCGGCGTTCGGCAGGGTGAGCACGTCGGCGTGCTGATGGGGCCGCGACCGAGCGCGCTCGCGCTGCTCGTGGCGATCAGCCGGGTCGGCGCGGTCGCCGTGCTGATGCGTCCGGACGGCGACATCGAGCGCGAGGCCAAGCTCGGCCAGGTCGAGCGGATCATCGCCGACCCCGAGCGAGCGCCGGAGGCGGCCGGCCTGGGGGCGGTGCACACGTTCGTGCTAGGGGGCGGCGGCAGGATGGGCGGGCAGCCAAATTTTGGCAGCCCGGACGTGATCGACATGGAGGCGATCGATCCCGCGGCGGTCGAGCTGCCCCGGTGGTACCGCCCGAACCCGGGGCGGGCGGGCGATCTGGCCTTCGTGCTGTTCAGCGGCGAGGGCGAGAACACACGGATGAACCGCATCACCAACCAACGGTGGGCGCAGTCGGCGTTCGGCACCGCGTCCGCGGCCGCGATCAGCCCGGCCGACACGGTCTACAGCGTGGCGCCGGTCTATCACCCGTCCGGGTTGATGATGAGCATCGGCGGCGCGATCGTCGGCGGTGCGCGGCTGGCCATGGCGCGCCGGTTCGAGCCGTCCACCTTCTGGGACGAGGTCCGGCGCTACGGCGTCACCGTCGCCTCGTACACGTGGACGCTGCTCGACGAGGTCGTCGATGCCCCGCCGCAGCCGGGCGAGCGGCACCACCCCGTGCGCCTGTTCATCGGTTCGGGCATGCCGCGAGGGTTGTGGCGCCGGGTCGAGGAGCGCTTCAAGCCGGCGCGCGTGGTCGAGTTCTATGCCTCGACCGAAGCGGGAGCCATCCTCGTCAACCTCAGTCGCGGGAAGCCCGGGGCGATGGGGCGTCGCCTCCCGGGCAGCGCCGAGGTGCGCATCGCCGAGTACGACCTCGACGCCCAGGGCCTCGTGCTCGATCGCGACGGTTTCGCCCTCCGCTGCGCAACCGACGAGGTCGGGATGCTGCTCGCCCGGGTCAGCCCGAGCGAATCGCTCAGCATTACCCCGCTGCGCTCGCTGTTCGCGCGCGACGACGCCTGGGCGGCCACCGGCGACCTGTTCCGCCGCGATGCCGAGGGCGACTACTGGCGCGTGGACGGGGTAGCCGACGTGATCCACACTGCGCGGGGCCCGGTCTTCACGACACAGATCCGCGACGCGCTGGGGGACATACCGGCGGTCGATCTCGCGCTCGCCTATGGCGTGTTCCCGCATCAGCGCCGACCCGAGATCGCGCTGGCGGCGATCACGCTGCGTCGGGGCCGCTCGCTCGGCCCCCGGGAGCTGAGCCAGGCGTTACGTGGGCTGCCGCCCGAGGGACGGCCGGCGGTGGTTCACGTCGTCGAGCGGATCCCGGTCACCACCTGGTACCGGCCGATGGCCCAGGAGCTCCGCGAGGCCGGGATCCCCGAGCCGGGTGCCGGCGTGCGGGCCTGGTACCTGGACGCGTCAGGCGGGACGTATCGTCCGTTGACCGAGGCCGCGCGGCGGCGACTGACGGGGTCGCCTAGGCCGAAGCGGGGAGCTTCTCGCCCGAGTACAGCTTGATCACGCGGATCGTGCCCGCCGGCGCCGCGTTGATGCACAACTCGCACAGCACGCACTCGTCGAGGTTCTCCTCCCGGACCTCGACGCCG
>DATJUA010000010.1:0-9658 GCA_035502815.1 Solirubrobacteraceae bacterium | reverse complement strand
TCAGCTCTCACACCCCCATATCGTCGGCGTGATCGACGCCGGCGAGGACGAGAACCGGCCGTACATCGTGTTCGAGTACGTCGAGGGCGAGACGCTGAAGGACCGGATCCGCCGTGTCGGGCGGCTGCCGATCCCCGAGGCGGTGGCGTACGCGATCGAGATCGCCCGGGCCCTCGGCGTGGCGCACGCCCGCCACATCGTCCACCGGGACGTCAAGCCCCAGAACGTCCTGATCGACGAGGAGGGCTCGGCCAAGGTCACCGACTTCGGGATCGCCCGCACGCTCGACGAGGAGGGGCTCACCGCCGACGGCCGGGTGCTGGGCACGACCGACTACGTCTCGCCCGAACAGGCCCTCGGACGCCCGGTCACGGGCCAGTCGGACCTGTACTCGCTCGGAATCGTGCTGTACGAGATGCTCACCGGGGAGGTCCCGTTCAAGGGCGAGAACCAGGTGGCGGTGGCGATGAAGCACGTGCGCGAGGGGCTCCCCGACGTGCAGGGCAAGCGCCCCGAGGTCTCCGCTGCCCTCGCCTCGGTGATCGACGGCGCCACGGCCAAGCAGGTCGAGGACCGTTACGCGGACGACGCAGAGCTGATCGCCGACCTCGAGGACGTGCTGGCGATCGAGACCGCCCGCGCCGGCAGCGCCACCGGCGAGGTTACGAGCGTCCTTCGCACGCTGCCCTCCCAGACCCAGAGCCGCGTCCCCTTCTGGGTCCGCCACCGCGCCGCCGCGGCCGGATTGATGCTCGTACTGGTGGCGATCGTCGCGGGCGTGGTCGTGTGGCTGGGCACCCGGACCCACCACTCGGCGCCGAAGCTCGCCGTATCGCCGCCGGCGCCGCACCTCACCGCGGTCCAGCCCTGCCAGAGCTGCGCCCACGACTACAACCCGGACGCGCTCAGCGGCCCGAAGACTCAGAACCCGCAGGACGACGAGCTCGCCATCGACGGCAACCTGAGCACGGCCTGGGTGACCGAGCACTATTACAGCGGCTCACTCCAGAAGCCCGGCGTCGGGCTGTACGTCGACATGGGCAAGCGGGTAGCGGCCCACGAGATCGTGGTCTACACGCAGACGCCGGGATGGACCGGGCAGATCTGGGCCAGCAACACGCTGCCCGATCCCGACGTGTTCAACAGCGGCCCAGGCGGCTGGGTCAAGCTCGCGCAACTGCCGTCGGTGTCAAACCCGGAGAAGATCCCGGTGTCCACCGGCGGCACCGGCTACCGGTACTACCTGGTCTGGATCACCGGGCTGCCGCCGAACACGAACTACGCGGCGATCAACGAGATCGCCTTGTATCAGCTAACGCACTAAGGCGCCGCCGAAGGCGCCGCCGACAATTGGACTAGGTCTACTCGTACTCGTAGAAGCCGCGCCCCGACTTCCGTCCCAGCCGCCCGCTCGCGACCATCCGCTTCATCAGCGGCGGCGGCGCGTACTCGTCGCGCTTGAACTCCTCGTATAGCGAGTCGCATACCGCGTAGAGCACGTCGAGGCCGATGAAGTCGCACAGGGTCAAGGGCCCCATCGGGTGCCCGCATCCGAGCTTCATGCCGTTGTCGATGTCTTCGCGGGAGGCAAAGCCGTCCTCGTACATGCGGACCGCGGCCATCAGATACGGCACCAGCAGCATGTTGACGATGAAGCCCGAGCGGTCCTTGGTCTCGATCGGGCGCTTGCCCAGCCGCTCGACGAACCGGCGAGCGCCGGTCACCGTCTCCTCGCTGGTGTCGAGCGCGACCACGACCTCGACGAGCATCATCACCGGCACTGGGGAGAAGAAGTGCAACCCGAGCACGCGAGTCGGGTCGGTGATCGACTGCGCGAGCTCGGCGATCGGGATCGAGGAGGTGTTCGAGGCGACGATCGCGTCGTCGCGAGCCACCGCGTCAATCGCACCCATCACGTCGAGCTTTAACTGCTCGACCTCGGGAACCGCCTCCACGACCAGATCGGCGCCGCCGATCGTCTCCAGCTGGGTCGTCAGCTCAATCCGATCGCGCGCCTCACGCGCCTGGCTCTCGTCGAGCTTGCCGCCGCGCACCGCGCGCGCCAGCGAGGACTCGATCCGATCGACCGCCCGTTGCAACGACGCCTCGTCGACGTCGCGCACGATCACCGGCAAGCCCGCCACCGCCACCGACTCGGCGATGCCCGTCCCCATGAACCCGCCGCCGACGACGGCTACCGACTCGATCTCGCTCATGACCCGGCAGACTAATGAAAGTCGCCGGCGACGCCTGACGGCGGCGCCTCAGTGACGCACGCGCGCTTCGGCCTCGTGGCGCTCGAAGGCGAGCTGGACGAGCCGGTCGAGCAGGTCCGGATACGCGACACCACTCGCGGCGAACAGGGCGGCGTACACGCTCGTGCTGGTGAAGCCCGGCATCGTGTTGAGCTCGTTGAGGAGCACCTCCTCGCCCTCGATGAAGAAGTCCACCCGGGCGAGCCCGCTGCACGCGCTCAGCTTGAACGCCTTGACCGCCATCTCCTGGATGCGCTCGGTGACCCGCTCGGGGACGCGGGCCGGCACCACGAGCCGCATCCCGCCGTCGGTGTACTTCGCCTCGTAGTCGTACCAGCCGGCCTCGCCGGTGGCGAGAACGATCTCGCCGGGCTCGGAGGCGATCGGCTCGTAGTTGCCGAGCACCGAGCACTCCACCTCGAGCCCTCGCGCCGCCGCCTCGACGATGGCCAGCGCGTCGTACTCGAACGCCGTCTGGAGCGCCGCGGTCAGGTCGCCGGCCTCCGCCACCCGGACGATCCCCACGGAGGATCCGAGCCGCGCCGGCTTGACGAAAACGGGCAGGCCGAGTGGCTCGATCCCGCGCAACACGCCCGACCGATCGGACGCGAACTCCGACGCGCGTACCGCGCGGTAGTCGACTTGCGGCATGCCCGCGTTGGCCATCAGCTCCTTGAACATGACCTTGTCCATGCACAGCGCCGAGGCCAGCACGCCGGCGCCCACGTAGGGGACGTCGAGGCACTCGAGCAGGCCCTGGACGGTGCCGTCCTCCCCGAAGGGCCCGTGCAGGACGGGAAACACGACGTCCACCCCATCCAGGCCACGACCGGGCGCGACTGCCACCACGGCGCCGTCCCGCCGCCACACGCCGTCGCGGCCGATCTCGATCGCGACCGGCTCGTGGCCCGCTTCGGCGAGCCCCGCGCGCACCGACGCCGCGGAGGCGAGCGACACCTCGTGCTCGGAGGAGCGGCCTCCCCCGAGCACCGCGATACGAGCGGACTTCACTTCGTGTTGGGCGTCGAGGTGGTGGCCGTCGTCGTCGTGGTGCTCGGCGCGCTCGTGGTGGTCGTCGGCGTGGACGTCGTCGTGTAGTGCCCGACCACGATCGTCACGCTGCTGCCCTTGGTCGCCTGGGACCCGGCGGCGGGGCTCTGCGAAAGGACGATGCCGTTCTGGCTCGGATTGGTCACGTCCTGGTGCTGGACGGTGGCCGGGAAGCTCTGGGACCCGAGCGTCGCCTCGGCCATGCCGCGCTTCTTGCCCACGACGTTGGGCACCGTCGGCGTCGGCGGCGCCTTGGCCGCCACCAGCGTGACGGTCGAGCCGGGGGCGAGCGACGTGCCGCCGGCCGGGCTCTGGCTGATCACGGTTCCCGGTGCCACGGTGCTCGACGCCTGATACGTCACGGACGGGGTGAATTGACCCGGCGAGGCCTGCAGGTCGGCCTTGGCCTGGCCGACCGTCTCGCTGGTCACGTCGGGCACCTTCACCGCGGCCGGACCGCTCGAGACGAAAACGGTGACCTTCGTATCGACAGGCGGCGTGGCGCCGGCCGCGGGGCTGGTATCGATCACCTGGCCGGTGTTGTACTGGTTGCTCGACTGGTGCACGACGGAGCCCACCTTGAGGCCGGCGATCTGGATCGACGACTTAGCTTGGGAGAGCGTCTCGCCGACCACGGTGGGGACGGTGGTGTTGCCGGGACCGGAGGACACCGTGAGCGAGACGGTCGAGTTCTGCTTGACCTTGGTGCCGGCCAGTGGGCTCTGCCGGATGACGGTCCCGGCCGGCTTCGGGTTGGTGACTTGGAGCTGGTTGACGCCCAGGTTGTCGTTCGACAGCTCCGTCTGCGCTTGGGTGAAGGTCTGACCGACCAGAGCCGGAACGGCGACCTTGGCCGGACGCGTCAGCAGGTAGGCGGCTACGCCTCCGCCCGCGAGCAGCAGGATGAGCAGCGCCACCATCCACGGCCACAGCCGGCGCCGGTGCGGCGGCTCTTCCTCCTCGGGCGGCGGTTCCACGAACGAGTCGCCACCGTCGTAGTAGCCCGCGGGCGGGGGCGGGGGCACCGCCGGCGGCGTGGTCACGGCGGCCGCTGCCGCCGCGTACCGGCCGGCGGCGACGCCGGCCAGCGCCGGCATGCTCGCGGTTCGCTGCCCGCGCTCGCCGCTCAGCAGCGCCGTCCTTGCCTGCTCGAGCGCGGCAATGAACTGGTCGGCGTTGGCCGGGCGGTCGACCGGGTTCTTGTTGAGCGCCCACATCGCGACCTGCTCGAGCTCGGGCGGTACGCTCGGGTTGATCACGGTCATCGGCGGAGGCGCCTCGGAGACGTGCTTTAGGGCGATCGTGACGGCGGACTCGGCGTCGAACGGGACCCGGCCGGTGAGCATCTCGTACAGGACGACGCCGATCGAGTACAGGTCCGAGCCGCCGCTCACGGCGTGACCCTGCGCCTGCTCGGGGGACAGGTACTGGGCGGTTCCCATGATCGAGCCGGTCTCGGTCATGTCGGAGGCGCCCGCGCGAGCGATCCCGAAGTCCGTGACCTTGGCGTTGTCCTGGTCGTCAACGATTACGTTGTGCGGCTTCAGGTCACGGTGGATCACCCCGCGCCGGTGGGCAAAGCGGGCCGCCTTGAGGATCTGGAGGGTGATATCGATCGCACGCACCGGATCCAGTGGCGCCTCCTGGCGGATCAGCTGCTTGAGCGAGCGACCCGGCAGGTATTCCATCGCGATGTAGTAGGTCCCGTCGTAGGACCCGCGGTCGTACACGCTGACCACGTTCGGGTGCTGGAGGCCGGCGGCGGCCTGCGCCTCCCGGCGGAAGCGCTCGACGAACCCGGGGTCCTCGGCGAACCGCTGGTAGAGGAGCTTCAGCGCGACCTTGCGACCGAGCTGCTCGTCCTCGGCCAGGAACACGTCGGCCATGCCGCCGGCACCCAGCCGCGAGATGATCCTGTAGCGACCGTCGACGATCGTGCCGGATGCCAGACCTGCCATCACGATCCTTCCGAGAGGAGCACGCGCAGTACCGCTTTGGCCACCGGCGCCGCCACCGTCGCCCCGTAGCCCCCGTTCGATTGGTCGATCATAACCGCGATCGCGACCTTCGGGTGCTGGGCCGGCGCAAACGCGACGAACGCCGGCTGGGTGCGGTTTGGTTCGGTCGCCGTCGGGATCTGCGGCGTTCCGGTCTTGCCGGCGATCGTGATCCCCGGGATCTGGACGGTGATGCCGGTGCCCTCCTCGACCACCTTCTCCATCATCCTCGTCACTGCCTGTGCGGTGGAGGGCTTCATCACTTGGCTCTCGACGCTCGAGTTGACCGTCGACACGGTCACGCCGTCGGGGTTGACGACGCGGGAGATCATGTGCGGCTTCATGAGCGTGCCGTTGTCGGCCACCGCCGAGGCGACCATCGCCATCTGCAGCGGGGTGACGAGCAGCCCCCCTTCACCGATCCCGATCCGGCCGATGTCCTCGTCGGGGCTGCCCGGCGGGAACGGCTTGCCCGTGGTGCTCGACCACGGCTGGCTGATGCCGATCTGCCCGGAGGGGTAGTCGAGCGGGGGCTTGGAGTAGAAGCCGAACCGCTTCATGTACTTCGTCATCGTCGCACGTCCGACGTTCTGCGCCACCTGCGCGAAGATCGTGTTGATCGAGTAGGTCATCGCGGTGGTGAGCGTCTGCGGGCCCCAGCTCTGATCGCCGTCGTTGTTGAGCGGAACCCCGGAGACGGTGATCGGCGAGTTGCCGTTGATAACCGAGTTCTCGGTGTACATACCGCTGTCGATCGCGGCGGTGGCGGTGACGATCTTGAACGTCGAGCCGGGGGCGTACTGGCCCTCCGTCACCCGATTGACGAGGCAGTCCTTGGCGCCGCAGCCCTGGCCCGGATTGGAGCTGTTGTCGTTGTAGGTCGGGTTGGCGTACATGACCTTGACCGCGCCCGTGCTCGGGTCGATCGCGACCACCGATCCGTCCTCCCCGGCCAGCGCCTGCTGCGCCGCGCGCTGGGCCGCGGGGTCGAGCGTCGTGTACACGTCGTCGCCGACCGGGCGGGGATTGAGCTGACCGAAGATCGAGCTCAGCCCGGTGTTGAGACCCCGCACGTATGTGGCGGCCGATTCCTCCAGCCCGGCCGCCTCACCCTTGGCGGCGATCGAGTAGCCGACCGCGTGCGCGAACAGCGGCCCGGTCGGATACGTGCGCGTCCAGGTGTGGTCCGGCGCGGCCACCGACTTGGCCAGCACCGTGCCATCGCTGGCCAGGATCCGCCCGCGCTTGACCTGGAGTTCGTCGATAAGCGTGCGCACGTTCAGCGGGTTGTTCTGGAGCGATGAGGCTTGGAACACCGTCCAGCGCGAGGTGAACACGATCAGCAGCGCGAACAGCACCACGATCACCCCGAACAGGCGAACGATCGGGGCGTTCACGCCGGTCTCCGGGCGCGGTCGGACACGAGCAAGAGCAGCGCGACGAGGACCAGGTTGGCGACGATCGAGGACCCGCCGTAGGAGATGAACGGCAGCGTCACACCCGTGAGCGGGATCACTCGCGTAACCCCGCCGACGATCACGAACACCTGGAGCGCGAACATCGCGCTGAGCCCGGTGGCGAGCAGGGTCGAGAACGAGTCACGGGCCAGCATCGCGGTCTTCAGCCCGCGGGCGACGAACAGCAGGTAGGTGACAAGCACGGCGACCGCCCCGAACAGGCCGAGCTCGTCGGTGATGACCGCGTAGATCATGTCCGTCTGGGGCGCGGGCAACAGCGGCGTGCCGTTGACGGTCGTCAGCGCGGCCCGCCCGAAGCCCTCGCCGAACAGGCCGCCGGCGGCCTGGGCGAACAGCGCGTTGGCCACCTGATAGCTCCCGAGCGGGGCGTTGTAGAGCGTCGGATTCAGCGGGTGAAGCCACGTCTCCACCCGGGCGTGGATGTGTGGGATGTGCGTGCCGAGGTACCAGAAGCCGACCGCCGCCGCAATCAGGCCGATGACGACGAACGAGAGCCGGTTCGTCGCGACGTACAGCATTGCGAGCAGACCGCCGTAGAACATGATCGACGAGCCGGTGTCGCTGAGCACGACGAGGATCGCCATGGCCAGTCCCCAGATCACGACCACGGGTCCGAATTGCTTGATCGGCGGCAGCGTGATGCCGAGGATCCGGCGCCCACCCTGAACGAGGACCTGTCGCGTGTCGCGCAGGTAGCTGGCCAGGAAGATCACGAGGCCGATCTTCGAGAACTCGGCGGGCTGGAAGACGAACAGGCCCGGGATCCGGACGCCCAGGTAGGCACCGTTGGCCGCGTACCCGATGCCGGGCAGGCGTGGCAGCACGAGCAGCCCGAGCGAGACGATCACGATTATGTAGCGGTAGCGCTCGAGCTTGCGGTAGTCGCGGAACAGGAGGATGGTGCCGACGAACAGGATCAGACCGAGCACGAACCACTGCGCCTGCTGGCGTGCCAGCGTGCTGTCGATCCGGTAGATCATCACCAGGCCAAAGCTGGCCAGCACGGCGACCAGCGGGAACATGTACGGGTCCGCGTGCGGCAGCGTGATGCGGATGAAGATGTGCGCCGCAATGCACAGGCCCAGGAACAGAGCGCCATAGGTCAGCGACACGTTCGAGAGTGCGTTCTGGCGCTGGATAAAGACGCCCGCGAATCCGGCCGTGACCAACAGCGAGGCTGGGATCAGCCCGAGCAGCTCGCGATTTCGTGCCCTCACGTGGACGAGCGGGTGGGCCGGGCGGGCGGGGTGCTAATGGTCACGGCGAGATCTTCCCTTGCTCCAGGTCCATGACGAGCGAGGTCGCGTTCGTCTGGGAACGCAGATCGTTGTTCAGCAACTCGCTCCGGCGCGGCGCGGGGATCACCGAGGCGGGGACGCCCGATACGTAGTACGTCTCGTACAGGGGAACGCCGAACGGCAGGTCGTAGGGGAAGCCCCGATAGACGGTGACGATGCCTTGAGCGTTGGTCCCGAGGAAGTACAGCTGGCGGCTGGCCAGGTAACCGGCGCTCAGGATGAGACCGACGACGATCGCCGTGGCCGCGAGCGCGGCCACCGGCTTGGCGAAACGGGGCGGGCGACCCTGTACGACGGGCGCCCGCGGGATCAGACGGCGCGCCGCTCCGGGCGGGCTGGGCGACATCCGTCGCACGGTGGGGCGCGTCGGAGGCGGGGCAACCGCAACGGCCGTCGAGCCGCGAGACTCCTCAGCCCGTTCGGCCGCGCTCTGGCCGGCGCCCGGATCCGTAGTCCCGTCGGCGGGCGTCCGCGGAAAGCCAGCGATGCCCACCATCGTCTCCTGATCTGCGACGCCGTCGCCGTCGGCGGCCTCCTCCAGGCGGAACAGCACGACCGTGATGTTGTCCCGGCCACCGGCCTCGTTGGCCTCGTTGATTAGTGCATCTGCGGCCGCGTCCAGGTTGTCATGGGCGGCGAGGGTCTCGCGCACGCGCTCCTCGGAGATCATCGAGGTGAGGCCGTCGCTGCACAGCAGGACCACGTCGCCGGCCCGGGCCGGGTAAGTCCACGTGTCGACCTCGACGTCGGGCTCGGGCCCGAGGGCGCGCGTGATGATGGACCGCTGCGGATGCTCGGCCGCCTGCTCCTCGGTCAGCTTTCCTCGCCGGACCAGCTCGTCGACGAGCGAGTGGTCCTGGGTGAGGCGCTGGAGCGTCCCGTCGCGGAACAGGTACGCGCGGCTGTCGCCCACGTGGGCGATCGCCACGTGCGCGTCGTCGACATAGGCCGCAGTCAGCGTGGTTCCCATTCCGGCCCGCTGGCGATCGGCGCGCGAGCGCTCGTAGATCTGGTGGTTGGCCTCCTGCACCAGCGCGCTCAGCCGCTGCTCGGGGCTGCCCCCGTCGGGCAGGCCGTGCTCGAACGCCTCGATCGCGATCCGGGAGGCGACCTCGCCCGCCTGGGCGCCTCCCATGCCGTCCGCTACGACGAACACGGGGGCGCGCGCGTAGGCGTTGTCCTCGTTATCGCGCCGCTGCCGGCCCGTGTCGGTCTTGCAGGTGGTCTCCGCCGCGCGCAGCATGCTCACGACTCGGTTGTCCTCGGCTTGATGATGGCCCGGTTGCTCATTGCTCGTAGGAGAACTCGCAGTCCCCGATTCTGATCCGATCGCCGGGATGAAGTGGTTGTGGGCCGCCGAGCTGCTGCTCGTTCAGGTACGTGCCGTTGGTGGATCCGAGGTCCTCGATCACGACGACGTGGCCCTCCCGCGAGATGCGGGCGTGGTGCGAAGAGGCGAAAGGATCGTCGAGCCTGATCTCGACGTCTCCGCGGCCGAGAGTAGCGCCATGACTGGGAATTTCATACGAGCTCCCGCTCTCGTGCCCCGGCGCGTGCTCCACCAGCAGGCGCGGCTCGAA
>DATJUA010000009.1:0-3547 GCA_035502815.1 Solirubrobacteraceae bacterium | reverse complement strand
CCGTTGGCCTCCTCGAGCAAGATGTCCACCGTCGAGGCATTCGCGTGCTTAGCGGCATTGGTGAGCGCCTCGGCGGCAACATAGTAGGCAGTGATCTCGACGGAACTGGGCAGCCTGCCCTCCGCCCGCAGCTGCACCCGTACCGGCAACGGCGAGCGCCGGGCCAGTCCGCGGATCGCCCCGAGGCCGACCTCAACCAGGGTGGACGGATGGACGCCCTGGCTGAGATCCCGCAGCTCCTCACGCGTGATGGCCAGCTCCTCCCTCAGCTCGTCCACGTCGGCGCGTACGTCCGCCGGGACCCGGTCCCGGATACCGTTCAACATCAGCGCCTGGGTGACCAGGCGCTGCTGGATACCATCATGCAGATCCCGCTCAATCCGGCGGCGCGCCTCATCTCCGGCAGCAACAATCCGCGCCCGCGACGCGACCACCTCGGCCCGTGCCTCCGCATTCGCGATCGCCGTCGCGACCAGGTCAGCGAACCGGGCCAGCCGCTCCTCGGTATCGGTCGGAAGCAGCTCCTCGCGGGCAGACGCCACGATCATGACGCCCCACAGCCGCCTGTCGACCCTGATCGGCACCCCCACCGAGGACCGCAGCCCCCAGTCCCTGGTGAGGTCGCCGATCACGCCCGACACGTTGGTGTAGTGGGTCCGCTCCGCTTGGCCGGTCCGGAAGACCAGCGTGGTGACGTTATGCCCGCCCAGCGCCAACTGGCTGCCGAGCGGGGAAGGCGGCACGGCACCCGTGCCGGTCCACGCGCCGACCGTCGTCACGCAGTCCCGCGGGTCGTACCTGCTCAAGATCGTGGTGTCCACGTCAAGCAACTGCCCCGCCGCCGCGGCGACCGCCGCGAAGACGTCCCGCGGCGGCGCGGCGCGAGCCACGAGCGTCGCCACCCGCCGCAGTGCGGCCTGCTCCTCGGCCACTCGGGCCAGGGCGGCGCGGCTCTCGGCGTTGGCGATCGCGGTCGCCACCAGCTCGGTGAACGACGCCAGCCTGGCCTCGGTGTCCGCAGGCAGCCGCTCCAGGGTCGAGCCGGCGGCGATCATGCCCCACAGACGGCGGTCGACGATGATCGGCGACCCGACCGACGAGAGGAGTCCCGCCTCGCGCGAAATAGCACCGATCGGGCCCGAGGCCGCAACGTCGGCATAGCCGTCGACCCGGGCGGGCCGGCCGGTCTCGTAGACGAGCGTGCCGACATTGCGCCCGCCGAGCGCCCTTTGGTAGCCGAGCGGAAAACGGTCTGCCACTTTGCCCCATCGAGCGACGAAGGTGAGCACCCCCTTTGCCTGGTAGTGGCTCATGCTCACC
The DNA here is from genome assembly GCA_035502815.1 of Solirubrobacteraceae bacterium. Taxonomy (GTDB): domain Bacteria; phylum Actinomycetota; class Thermoleophilia; order Solirubrobacterales; family Solirubrobacteraceae; genus Palsa-465. The sequence continues at coordinate 2,227 of DATJUA010000009.1, read as the reverse complement.
ACATCGACCGGAAGCAGTCGCCCGACCTCCTCGATGACCGCCGCGAACACCTGCTCCGGTGCCGTCCCGCGTGCTACGAGGGTCGCGACCCGTCGCAACGCCGCCTGCTCTTCGGCGAGCTGACGCGGCCGCGACTGATCGGGTGGATCATGGCCCAGGCCCCCGCCGGTGGCACCGGCACCGTTGTCTGGCTCGTTCACACGCCCGACGGTAACGCTGAGCCTGACTGGCGGCAACGTTACAAGCTAGCGGTGATGCGGGCGTCGCGGCCGCGCTGCGACACTGGAGAAAACTTCCGCTGTGTGTGGAGGGGTTTACCACGTTCCGGCGGTCGAACCTCCGTCGACCGTGAGAATGGAGCCGGTGACGTACTGCGAGCCGGTCAGATAGAGGACGGCGTCGACGATGTCCTGGGGAACGCCGGTCTTGCCGTTGGGGGCCAGAGTGCGGAAGAAGGCCCAGTTCTCCTCGCCGCGGGGAAGCATCGGCGTATCGATGACTCCTGGCGCGATTGCGTTCACCTGGACACCGGATCCTGCCAGTTCGATTGCGAGTGCTTTCACGGCGTGGTTGAGGCCGCCCTTGGTGAGCGCCGTCAGCAGGCACGGCAACTTGGCATTCGGCTGCATCGCGATACAGGCGGTCATCGAGACGATGTGGCCCGACCCATTGGCCGACATGTGCTTCGCCGCTTCCCGGGCCGGGTAAAAGAAGCCCTTGAGGTTGGTATCGATCATGGACTCGACGTCCTCCTCGGTGAAGTCCGCCACCGGCTTGGCGATGAAGATGCCCGCGTTGGCGATGAGGATGTCTACTCTGCCGAAGGTTTCGACGGCTCGGCCGAACAGCGCCCGCGACGTCTCCGGGTCAGCGATGTCTCCCTCGACGAGCAGGAAGTCGTCGGGGTAGCCGATGCAGCCGGCGGCCTCCTTAAGCCGCGCGATCGTGCGGGCGTTGCCGATGACGTTGTAGCCCAGGCCTAGGTAGGCTTTGGCGATGGCTAGCCCCAGCCCGCTCGAGGCCCCGGTCACGATGGCGGTCTTCTTGGATTGCATTTCCGTTCTCTCCGTTTGCTGAGTGAGGTTTGCGGGTGACGCCGCTCCCCGGAGCGCGTTTGCTTGGGAACGCGGCGCGATCGCGATGATGTGCGATCAGATGGCATCGGCCGCCGTCAGGGGGTCATAGTCCGAGCTCTTCATCAGGGCGTGGAGTGCTCTTCGACGGACTCCCATGTTTCCGCCGCCGAAGACGGGCAGCGCAAGCGCGTCCTGGAGTAGGCCGTTGAGCGGATCGGTGTCGTCGTAACTGTCGACCCCGACCACTTGCATGAGATCGGTGATGACACGGACCGCCGTCTCCGAGCCGAAGATTTTCGCGTGGTTCGCGAGCTCCTGGCGGGCGGGATGGCCGGCGTCGACCGCCCGGCATGCGCGCCAGCTCAGGGCCCGCGCTGCTTCGATGCTCACCTTGGCGTCGGCCAGGGCGTAGCCGACGGCCTGATGCTCAACGATGGGTACGACTCCGCCTCGGCGTTCCGAACGTGCGAACTGCAGCACGTGGTCGAGCGCCGACCGCATCAAGGCGACGCCAAAGATGCCGACCAGCGCCGCGGCACTGACGAAACTCTCACCGCTAAGCCGCAACCCCGCGCCTTGCTCGCCGATGAGGTTCTCGATAGAAGCGGTCACGTCACGGAGCGAGAACTCCGGGAGCAGGTGGGCGCGGTACCCCGGCGAGTCGATGACACGGTCAAGGACGAGATGCTCGGTCGGCTTCTCCACGACGATGATCGACACTGCTCGCTCGGGCGGCGCCTCGCGATCAGTTCGGCAGACGACGCACAGCACCTCCGCGCCCATGCCGTCCCAACCGGTGGCCGAGGAGACCCACTTCTTACGCCCGTTGATAACCCAGTGGTCGCCGTCGCGACGAGCGTTGGTGCGGACTCCCTCGCCCGGCGGCGGCGACGCGGCGTTCGCACTGCCGCCCGGCTCGCTCGAACAGAATCCGGCCAGAGGGGCACCGGTATCGGCCAGGAACGGCGCCACCAGGCGTACTTTCTGTTCCTCGGTTCCGCCGACCAGGATCGGCTGGAGGCCCAAGACGGTGCCTACCAGAGTCAGCGCGATACTCGGGTTCCCGCAGTAAAGTTCCTCGACCACGATCGCCGTATCGATCAGGCTCTGATTGTCACCGCCCGCCGACTGCGGGATGCACGCGCGCAGGA
>DATJUA010000008.1:0-12999 GCA_035502815.1 Solirubrobacteraceae bacterium | reverse complement strand
TCGGGCTGTAGAGCAAGCTCAGCACCCGCTTCTGCACCGAAGCCGGCGCGCTCATCAGCGTTTTGGCCTGCCCGAACCCCTCCGAGACACCAAACCCGGCGATCCGCTGGTACTGCTCGCCAGCGTTGATCCTGACCGTGGGGGTCGACGAGGACGAGCCGGCACCACAGCCCGCCGCCAGCAGCGGGACCGCGCCCGCTGCACACCACGCAACCAGTCGCCCAAAGGTTCGAAGTGCGCGCGGGGCAACTTCGAGGTCAGCGAACATGCTCGATCGGGTCAGAACTGGGGGGTTCGGGACACGGTTGGGGACGCGCCACGGCGTCGCCCGGGCACCGGCTGTTTCGGACTGTGGCTCGCGATCGGCTCGTGTTCAGCGGCAAGCGGCGGCGCGGGCCGAATGTCGGAATCGCCCCGAAGCGAAGACCTGGGCGGTGGCGCCACGCGCACGGTCGACGGGACCCGCGCCGCTCAGGACCCGACAAGCTCCCGCACGACGCTGACACGACCATCACGCACCGTGAGTATGGTGATCCCGCGGACGACCGGACTGCCGGGCGGGCCAAAACGCCAGGGTTGCGCGGCGGCGTCGGAACTAACGTACTGCAGGCCGTCCTCCTCCAACACGAAGTCGGATGGAGCATCGTCGAGAATCTTCTGGGCGCGAGCGTTGAGCGCGTGGCGCCCCACGACCTCGCCTTCGGGATCGATGAACCTGACGTCTTCGACATACGTCCGCTCGATGGCAGCCCAACGCTTCTCGGGGTCCCGCTCGGCGAAGACCTCGTGCAGGTTCATGTAGGAAAGCTGCTTCGCATCTGGCATGTCACTCATCGTCGCAGTTGTCTAGCCCAAAGTGAAAGTCGCCATGGGCCACTGAACTCCCGGGGGGCCGGCAGGCAGTCGTCTGGTCTCTGCAAGACTGGTGGCCGTGGGCTACACGGTCAGTCGCGCGGAGGATCAGGTGTTCGAAACGCCGAGCTGGAATCCTCAGGAGCCGGCACGTCGGCTCGTTGAGCTTCGCCGATTCGCCACGCTGCGCTGCTCCCAGGCGAACCTCTGGCGCTATCCCCCGGGCGGCGCGGGTCACCGCCACCGTGAGCCGGTTCAAGAAGAGGTCTTCTGCGTCCTCGAAGGAACGCTCACGATGTTCCTGGGTGAGCCTCCCGAACGTTTCGATCTGACCCCGCGCAGCATCGTCGTCGTTGAACCGCAGACGCCGGTGCAGCTCCGCAACGAGTCTGGCGCAGACGTCCTGTTCTTCGCTTACGGCGCTCCTCACCAGGCTTCGGACTACAAGGCGGAGCTTCTCGAAGACGCCTGAATCGGCACCGCGGGGCAAGGGCCTCGCAGATGACCCCTTACCGGTGCACCGTGGCGCTACGACGCCGGACCGATGTCGAACCCGGGTGGAGGCCCTGCCGCGACCGCGCGTCTCATCCGAAGGAATGCGATGGTCCCGCCGATGGTTGGGATCCAGAGCGAGATCGCGTGGTAGATGACGACCGCTGCTGCGGTCTTGGTCGCCGGCAGCCCGTACAGCACCAGCGCACCTGTCACACCGCCCTCGACCACGCCGATCCCGCCGGGGATCGGGATGATGCTCGCCATTAGGCCGATCTGGTAGCCGAGCAGGACGGGAATGATCGGCGCGCGAAGCCCGAGCGCGTGCAGGCAGACCACGAGCACCGCCATGTCACACAGCAGATAAGCGAACGCACCGAGCAATCGCCAGTCGGGCGTGAGCAGCGCCTTCTCCGTCGCGGTCACCCAGCCGCCCGTCTCGGCCATCCACCGTGCGAAACGGTGCCCGCTCGACGCGCCGCGCCTGGTTTGCGTCGGCAGCCAGACAAAGAACGCCAGGCACCCGGCGGCCACGGCCGCGGGCACCAGCCCGTACCACACGCTGAGATCCCCCCGGCTGACGCCCGCGGCGAACAAGAGCCCGCACGGCAGCAACACGATCACGTTGATCGCACTGGTGAGCATGAACAGTACCGCCGAGCGATCGGCGATCCGGTGCGCGTCGACGTGCCACGCCCGCATCGCCCACACGCCGACCGCCAGCGAGCCCGCGCCACCGGCCGGGACGACCGCCCCGAACGCCATCTCAGCCCAGGCCAGCATCCGCACGCCGCGTGGCGGCCCGTGGGGGAGGACGAGGCGGACGACCATCACGTACCCCACGCACGACAGCAACTCGAACGCGACCCCGATGACCAGCCATCCCGGCGAAGCGTTCCCGATCTCGTCCAGAACCGACTTCAGGCCCGGGACGGCGAATGCGATCGCCAACAGCAGCGCCGCCAATACGACCGTCGATATCAGCCCTCGGCGCAGACGATGTGCGTCGCTCGCTGCGCTCTGCTCGTCCTGCTTGCGCTCTTCCGGGTGCACGTCCACCGCAACCGGGCTGGCATCGTGTTGATCGTCGGCACGGTTCGACGGCAGATCGGTGATCACGCCTTCAGGCGCGCGGTCCGGCCTCGGGTCGGCGTCGGTGTCGCTCATCGCATCGTCCTCCGTTGTTCTGACAGGTCGGCCAGGGTCGTTGTTCACGGCAATCGCAAGAGCGCCACACGCTGATGCACCAACCAGGCTTTTACGTCAGTAGCCCACTACGTATTTGCGGCTATTGCGAGGTTGTCGATCGGCCGGTGGGCACCCGCTGTGCTGAGCTCGCGCTCGCGGTGGACCGGGCTCTGTCACCATCCTCCTGAGGGGCGGCCGCCTGGGTGCGATAGCGGCGCGCCTGTCGAGGATCCCGATCGCCGATGACCCGTTGAGCCGTCGCACAGTCGTGCTCATGTCGATGACCTTGGCTAATGCCATGGTCCTCGTCGATCAGACGGCGGTGCCGCTCGCTCTCCCCAACATCATGGGCGACTTCGGGATCGGTTCCCAGCTGGCCCAATGGGTCCTCACGGCAAGTCTGCTGCCCGTCGCCGGACTTCTCGTGCTGGGAGGCCGCCTGGGGGATCTCCTGGGGCGCCGGCGCATCTTCATGATCGGCTGCGTGCTGTTCGCCGGTGGCTCGGCACTGGGCGGCGCGGCGCCCATCTTCCCCCTCCTGCTGGCCTGCCGATGCGTGCAGGGTGTCGGAGGCGCCTTGATGCTGCCCAATACCATCGCGATCGTTAGCGCCACCTTCTCAGAAGATGAGCTTGGTCGAGCGCTGGGCACGATGGGCGGGACCGCAGCCGTGGCCGCAGCGCTCGGCCCCACGATTGGCGGAGCCCTGACCAGTGCGTTCAGCTGGCGGGCTGTGCTGCTCGTCAACGTTCCCCTCGCCGTCCTCGCCGTAGCGTGTGCACGCTCGGCAGTGCCGCCCGATCCAGCCACAAGCGAGCCGCGTCACATCGACCTAACTGGCGCAGCGCTGCTGACTTCAACGATTGTCGGGTTGGCCTTTGGCCTCACGCAATCGCAAGTCTGGGGCTGGACCTCCCCGGCAGTGCTCGCCGCGATTGTCCTCAGCCTCGCCGCGGCGGGGAGCTTCGTCGCGGTCGAGCGCCGGGTTCAGGCGCCGCTGATGAGCTTCCGAACGCTGCGCAGACACGCCAACTATCTCGGCGCGACCGTGAGTCAGTTCATCGCCGGGATCGCCGAAATGGGGCTCGCGCTGCTGTTTCCGCTTCTCCTGATCCTGAACCTCAAGATGCCACCCGGGCTGGCCGGGATCGCCCTCATCCCAACCACGGTCCCGATGATCGTGATTGCTCCTTTGGGAGGCAGATGGTACGACCGAGCTGGCGGCCGACCCCCCTTGATCGCGGGTTTCGCAATCCTCGCGATCTCCGGAATCGCGATGGCGGTCGGCATCGATCAGAACTCGTATCTCCCGCTGCTGCCCGGTCTGTTGCTTTTCGGCGTCGGGTTGGCTCTGGTCCTGACCGTCAACGACCCGGTCAGCGTCGACACGGTTCCCCTTCACGATCAGGGGCAGGTATCGGGAGTGTCGGGGACCGCCGAGCAGTTCGGGGGGGCGCTCGGGATCTCCGGCCTCTACCTCGCGTTTCACACCACGTACGTCGCTCGGCTCAACGCGAGCATCGCCAACAGCTCGCTTCCGAAGTTCACCGCCGAGCAGGGACTTCGCTTCAAGAACGCACTCCTCGCCGCCGAGCAGACCGGCCTACGTCCGAAGGCCTTCGGTCCCACCCTTGAGCGCTACCTTCCGCTAGCGCGATCGGCCTCCCACACGGGCTACACGGTCGCGATGCTGGTGGTCAGCGTCCTCGCCGCCGTCGGCATGCTGATCGTCGCGTGGCTCGTCAGAAAGCCGGCCCACGCAGATACGTAGTCGGCTACGCAGGACAGGTGGACGGCCCAGCGGGAGAGTTCCGGTATGGCGATCAGCCACCACGTCAACCGGAAGGAGAACGCTGTGTCAACCAACGCAAGTGCCGGCTCGGAGTCAAGCTCGGGCAGCAAGGGAATCTATATCGCGCTGATTCCGTGGATCATCTTCTCGGTGCTGGTGGCGCACTCGACGCTGAAGCTCGGGTCGATCCTCGCGCTCGCTGCGGCCGTGGTGATCGCGATCCCCGGGATCCGGTCGGGGCGTCCGAAGTCGCTGGAGATCGGGGCCGTCGTGACGTTCATCGGGTTTGTCGTGGTGGCGTTCATTGCCGATGGCGCGGTCGCGCATTGGATCGCGCGGTACGCACGTGGGATCGCGGCCCTGGTCCTGGCGGGGATCGCGTTCGGGTCGTTGCTGTTCGTGCCGTTTACCGAGCAGTACGCGCGTGAGAAGGTCCCCGAGCAGTACTGGGGTTCGGCCACGTTCAAGGCGATCAACCGCAAGCTGACCGCGCTGTGGGGCTTCGTGTTCATCGCGATGGTGCCTTTTCACATCATTGCCGGCGCAGTCGATACTCGGCCCGCGAAGATCATCTGCAACTGGGTCATCCCGCTCGCGCTCGTCTCGTGGGGGATCAAGCAGACGTCGGCCATCACGGACAGCGACAAGCAGCCGGCGACGCTGGAGAAGCTCGCATAGTCGATCGAGATGACATTTGGATCGGCGATACGTCCGGTGAACGATCAGCGGGCGCACGAGCTAGGGGCGCTGTTGACCGCCGCGCGTTGGGGAGCGGCCGATCGGGAGCTGGTCAGAGCCATCGCCGTTCGCGTCAGCGACGGCGATGGTGGTGCGTGGGTGCGAGAGTGGACAGCATCCGGCGGGGAGGCGTGGGCATCAGCCAGGCGTCAGCCGAGCGCGTCCGAATACCTGCAGGCTGCCTCGTTCTACGCGGCGGCTCTGGCGCTGATCGACGAGAGCGATGGCCTGGTCGAGGAGAGCCGGCTGTGGGAGCGCCAGCGCGAGTGCTGGGACCGCGCGGTCGAGTTGCTAGGCGGCGAGCGGCTCTCGATCCCGTACGAAGAGACGATGCTGCCCGGGTACTTCTTTGCGGCCGGGACGGATGCGCGGCCGCTTGTCGTGATCGATCACGGTGGCCGGGTGGCGACCTCGTCGGCGTGGGGCGCCGGTGGGGCGGCGGCCCACGCCCGGGGTTATCACTGGATGACGTTCGACGGGCCGGGGCGAGGAGCGGCGCTGCGTCGGCAGGGTCTCGTTTTGCGGCGCGACTGGGAGAGCGTGCTCACGCCCGTCCTCGACGCGATGCTCGGCCGCCCCGACGTTGACCGCGAGCGCGTCGTCGTCGTGGGCGTCGACCACGCCGGGTACGGCGTTCCGCGGGCCCTGGCGTTCGAGCATCGGTTCGCGGCCGCCGTCGTGATACCGGGAATCGTCGACGCGTCGACCCCCTGGATGGAGGCGCTGCCGCTACCGGCTCGCTCGGCACTGCACGACGCGGACCGGGAAACGTTCGATCGCGAGCTTCATCTCGCTGGGCTGTTCGAGCCCGATACCGACGAGCGCCTGAGGCACCTGGCGCGCGACTACGACGTTTCAGAGCTGCCCCTCTACGACCTCGCATACCGAATCGGCACCTTCCGGCTCGGCCCCGAGCTCGAATCGATCGGCACGCCGCTGCTCGTCTGCCCGACCGGGCCCGAGCCCTCCTGGGTCATCCAAGCCGCCGATGTTTGCCAGCGAGCGCCGAGCGCGCAGCAGCTGGCGTCGGACGGGCCCGACGACGCCCCCGTGTGGGACTGGGTGGACGACCGCCTGTAATCCCGGTTACCCCCCGCACTGGCCGCCAGTCGCGGGTAGTAACGTTCTTAAGGAACGCATGCCTGACCTGCCGGGGGCTAGTGTGGTGAGCGGCGTCTGGCCGCTCGTTGGCCGCGAGCGAGAGCTCGAGGCGATCGCGTCGGCTCGCGCCGATTCGACGTGCCATGGGGTGGTGGTGATGGCGGAGGCCGGCGTTGGGAAGTCGCGTCTGGTCAGGGAGGCGCAGGCGGCGGCCGAGCGCGATGGCGCGTTCGCAAGCTGGGTTCAGGGCACGCGCAGCGCGGCGACGCTCCCGCTCGGGGCAGTCGCCGAGCTGGTGCCTGAGCGGGCGCGCTCGGATGACCTCGTGTCGCTCCTCATGGGGTGCGGCGAGGAGCTCGCCGCGCGTGCGGCGGGTCGTCCGGTCGTGTTGGGGGTGGACGATGCGCAGTTGCTCGACCCGGTTTCGGCAGCGCTCGTGCTCCATCTCGCGACATCGTCGTCGGCGTTCGTGCTGGCGACCGTCCGCGCCGGGCAGCCGTGCCCGGACGCGATCGTCTCGCTGTGGAAGGACGACACAGCGCGCCGGCTGGATCTTGCGGAGCTGAGCGGCCAGGACGTACGGGCGCTTGTCGAGACGGTGCTCGGTGATCCGGTCGAGGAGGCGGCGCTCGATTGGGTGATCGATGTCAGCCAGGGCAACGCGCTATACGTACGAGAGCTCGTCCGGGGGGCGGTCGAGACGCGGACGCTGGTTCGGTCGCCCGGGTTCTGGCATGTCGACGGTCAGCTAACCGCGAGTCGATCGCTGATCGAACTGATCGAGGAGCGCATGGTGGGCCTGACCGACGGTTATCGTCGCGCCGTCGAGCTGCTCGCGCTGGGTGAGCCGCTCGCGCTAAACGAGATCGCCGGATTGACCTCCGAGAACACGCTGCTCGAAGCCGAAGCGCACGACCTGATCGCGGCAGACGGCGACGAGATACGCCTGGCGCACCCGCTGTATGGCGAAACCGTCCGGGCCGCGCTGCCACCGCTCCGAGCTCGCAGCCTGCGCCTGGCGCTGGCCGACGTCATCGAAGCCCGGAGTCCGTTTGGCCCGGACGACGCCGTGCGCGCAGCGCGACTGCGCCTCGACGCCGGCGTCAGGCTGGCGCTGGCACTCGCGTTGAATGCAGCCCGGGCGGCAAACCGCTCCGGCGACCCCGATTTCGGCGCCCAGCTCGCGGGAATCGCGGGCGCCGATGGTGATCTGACGGCGGGAATGCTGCTGGCCCAGTCACATGCGATGCGAAACCGCTTCGAGCGGGCCGAGGCCGCCCTCGCAGCAGTCGAACCGCTCGCCGCCGGGCACCCGAACGCTCGCGACTACATCCGGCAGCGGCTCTGGCTGTACCAGTGGGGACTGCGGCGCCCCCAGGACATCGGCTCGTTGCTGGATCGTGCCGAGAGCTGGTCCGAGGATCCGGCCTGGCACGGGTTCATCTCGCGGATCCGCCTCACCTATGTGGCGATGGGCGACGGGTCCGGGAACCTGCCCGATCCAACTGCGGAAAATTCGGCGGTGACCGACGAGGTCAGGCGCGGACACGCGACGATGCGGAGGCTGTCGGCATTCGTGGCCGGCCGGGGGGATGCTGCGGCGGCTGAGGCGTTCGCCGCCCGGCCCGCGATGCCGATGCGCGACGCTTCCGACCTGGGAGCGCTCGGCGCGCTCAGTCTGATCGCAGTCGAGACTGGCTACAGATGGGCCGAGCTCGAGGAGTACATGGGCGAGGTCTTGGGCCAGGCGGTCCGGGCCCGCGACCACGGTGCCGCCGGACTGTCGGCGCTCGCGCTGGCGCGCATTCACTTCCTCCGGGTACGGTATCGAGACGCGGCCCGCTGGCTGACCGAGACCGAGATCCACCTCGTGCAGCAGGATCCATTCAACACGACGATCCCCGTCCGCGTCCTGCAGGTCGGGGTCGCATCTTTTACCGGCGATTTCGACGGCACAACGGCTGCGCTGGACCGCCTACACGTCTGGGCGGAGAATCATGAGCCTTTGCCTCAGCAGCGCGTCGCTGTCCGTCGCGCGGAAGGCTGGGCTCTGCGCATCCGCAACGCTGCCGAGACCGGCCGCCGGTTGCTTGAAGAAGCCGTCTCGCAGGAAGAGGAGCTGCCGGGACTCGCGCCGCAGCTGGCCTACGACGCGCTGCGAGCGGGAGCGCCGGCCGCGCCCGTGCTTCAACGAATGGCCGCCCGCACCGAATCGCGCCTCGTCAGCGCTTATGCGAGCCACGCCAGGGCGAAGGCGGCGCGCGACGGGCCCGCCCTGATGGACGCGGCCGAGGAGATGGCGGCGATCGGCGCGCTCCGGTACGGCGTCGAAGTCGCCAGTGACGCTGCGACCGCGTTCCTCGCGGCCGGGCGTCAGGACTCGGCGCGACGTGCCGCCGCCCTCGCCCGGCAGCTCCACGTTCCCAACCAGGGCGCCGAGTTGCCGTCGATCGACGGCCTGGGCGGCGCCGCGATCGACCTCACGCCGCGCGAGACGCAGCTGATCGAGCTCGCCCGCCAGGGCCTCAGCAACGCTGAAATCGCCGACCGCCTCGTGATCTCGGTCCGGACCGTCGAGACGCACCTATACCGGAGCATGCAGAAGCTCGGCATCAACGACCGTCGCGACCTGTAAGCCGACACGGGCGACCCCACCGGCCGGCCGCCGGGGCGGGGGACAGCAAATACGTAGCGAGCTACGCAGGACATGCGACCCCCCCACCGGGATGCTTGCCCGATGGCGAGTTATCGCCTCGCTGGGCAGAGCAAACGGGAGCCGAGAAGAAGGGGATCACATGACAAAGCCGGTTCAGGGCGTGGAGGGATGTCTGCGATGACCACTCCCACACCACCATCGACCCCACGCCTGCGTGTGCGCGCCAGCCAGGTCCTGCGCGCCAGGAAGATCTGGATCGTCCCGATCCTGACCGCCAGCGTGTTCGCCGCGCTGATGGCGGCGGTCTACCTTGGATCGGTCGTCAACCCGACGGGCCATATGCACGGTTTGCCCGTGATGATCGTCGATCAGGACACCGGCGCCGTCGTCGACAGACACCAAGTGAACGCCGGCGCCAATCTCACGAGCGCGCTCGAGCAATCCTCCTCGGTGAGCAGCCGATTGAAGCTGATGCCCGGCACGTTGGCGCAAGCCCAGGCGAAGATGAACAAGGGCGGCGCGTACGCGGCGCTCGTCATTCCCTCAACCCTCACCCGCTCGGCACTGCTCGCGGCCGGGGTAACCACGCCCGGCAGCACCCCACCCGCGACCGCCGCGGTGGAGCTACAGGAGAACACCCGACTGGGCAACCTCGGCGTGAGTCTCGCCAGCGGAGTCCTGACGCCGGCCGTCGCCCAGATCTCGCCCCAGATCGGCAGTCACCTGGCGACGCTGGCCACCTCGGCGAGCAAAGCCAATCCGGTCCTGGCCAGCCGGGTCGAGAACCCGATCGAGCTGACGACATCCACCTACCGCCCACTGCCCGATCACTCCGCCCTCGGCCTGTCAGCCTTCTACATCGCGCTGCTCGGTCTGATCGCCGGCTTCGTCGGCGCCACGCTGGTCAACTCCTCCGTCGACAGCGCGCTCGGGTACGCGACCTCGCAGCTGGGCGCGCGGTTCTCACAACGCCGCCCGATGCCGATCGACCGGACCCAGACGTTCCTGGTCAAGCTGGCGATCACCGCGGTAGCCGTCCCCATCTTGACCGGCATCGTCCTGCTGGTCACCGCCGGCCTGCTCGGCATGTACGCCCCGAACATCATCGCCTTGTGGGGGCTGATCAGCCTCGCAGCGCTGATGATCGCCACCGGCACGCTCACGCTGCTCGCGATCTTCGGCTCGATCGGCCAATTGCTGGCGATGCTGCTGCTCGTGTACCTGTCGCTCGCCTCCTCGGGCGGGACCGTCCCGATCCAGGCCCTCCCCGGCTTCTTCCGAACCGTGGGACACGTCGAGCCGCTGCGCAACACGTTCCTCGGAACCCGCGCGATCATCTATTTCGGCGCCCGTGGTGACGCCGGACTGACAACCTCGCTGATCGTGCTCGTGTGCGAGTTCCTGTTCTGGGCGGCGCTCGGACTGGCCGCCACGCTGTGGTATGACCACAAGGGCCTCGACCGGCTGTCCCCCGGCGTGATCGGCTACATCGACCGCACGGTCGACCAAGCCGTCGCCGCTCGCGTCGACCAGACCGGAGTGGGCATCAGCAGCGCGGCCGGGCAAGTCAGCGAGACTGCGCAATAGCGCCGACGACCGCTCACACCGGAGATCGGGCGGCACCCGTGGCTGGCATCGGGATGGCCTCATCGTCAGGCGCTCCCTCGATGTTCACCTCCGGGAGGAGCTTTGCCAGCCACCGGGGCAGCCACCACGCCGATCTGCCGTAGATGTGCATGGTCGCTGGGACGACTGTCATTCGAATGACGAAGGCGTCGATCAGCACGCCAAGGGCCAGCGCGAACCCGAACGACTTGGTAGTCGGGTCGGAGGAGAAGATGAAGCTGGCGAAGACTGAGATCATGATGATCGCTGCTGATGCGACGACCTTGGCGCTTTCGGCATATCCGTCGATCACCGCGGCGGTGGGATTCTCGCGGGAGGACTCTTCTCGCATTCGTGACTCGAGGAACACCTCGTAGTCCATCGCCAGGCCGAACAGGATGCCGAGCAGGATGATGGGCAGGAAGCTGAGCACGGGACCGGAGCTGGCGATCCCGAAAACGCCCTTGAGGTGCCCTTTCTGGAACACGAACGTGACGGCACCCAGGGTCGCCAGGACGCTGAGCACGTAGCCGACGACCGCGGTAACGGGCACGAGGATCGAGCGGAACACGAAGATCAGCAGCACCACGCAGAGCACGATGATGATCGCCAGATAGGTCGGCAGAGCCGAGGAGAGCTTGGCGGAGGTATCAATATTCAGCGCCGTTTGTCCGGTCACGTAGGTCTGGAGGCCGTACTCCGTCTTGCCTTTGGCCACCGCCTTGCGGATCTTGTTGATGAGGGTGGTCGTGGCCGGGTCGTTCGGACCGGTTTTCGGAACCACCGTGACCAACAGAATGTCCCCGGCCGGGTTCGGAGTTGGCGCGCTGATTTGCGCTACGTCGGACGGCAAGTGGGCGCGCTGCTGGTCATAGAAGGTGGTGAACGCCTGCTTCTGCTCAGGGGTGATGCCCCCCGGGCCATAGACGACCACGAGCAGCGGACCGTTGACTCCCGGACCGAAGCCCTCCGAGATCAGATCGTAGGCCCGCCGCGTAGTCTGGCTCGTGGGCTGCGAGCCCCCGTCGGGCAGACCCAACCGCATGTGCCGAAACGGGCTCGCCACCGCAAGCAGCAGAATCACGGCGGCCAAAACAACAACGATCGGCGCACGCTTCAGCGCGGTCACGTACCGGCGCGACAGCGACCGGTAACCGGGTGCCGACGCCTTCGCGATCTTACGCTGCGCCCACCGGCTGGAAGTAATCCGGCCGCCGGCGAAGCCGAGCAACGCGGGCATCAGCGTGATCGCCCCAAGTACCGCCACCACCACCGCGCCCGCGGCCGCCAGCCCCATCACCGTCAGGAACGGGACCCTCACGATGCTCAGCGCAGCCAGGGCGATCAGAACCGTGGTACCGGCAAAGCACACCGACGCACCCGAGGTGGCAACCGCCCGACCAATCGACTCGCGAACATCCACGCCTTCCACCAGCTGCTGCCGATGGCGGTTCAGGACGAACAGCGAGTAATCAACGCCCACCGCCAAACCGATCATCGTGGCGAGCACCGACGTGGTGCTCGACTCGCTGACTGTGGCGGTCAGCGCCACGAGCGCCAGGTTCGTGACCGCGACCCCCGCGATCGCCGTCACCAGAGGCAGGATCCCGACGATGACCGACCCAAACCCGATCAACAGGACCAGGAAGGCGACGATGATTCCCACCACCTCGGTGTCGGACTTCGTCGACGCCTGCGCTACCTGTCCACCGAAGTTGACCGTGATGCCCGCCGCCTTGGCCGGCCCTCCGGAAGCGAGCAGCGCGTTCACGGCATGGGAGCTCACGTCAGCCACTGCCACGGGATACGCGACAACGGCAAAGGCGATCCGACCATTCTTCGAGACGGTGCCCGCCTGAAACGGGTCCGTGACCGATACGACCTGGGGGAGCTTCCGCAACTGGGTCAACGTCGTCTCGATCGCCTGACGGTCCGAGGAGCCGGTCAGGGTTTCCGAAGACGGAACGGAGAAAACCACCTGCGCCTGGGCGCCCCCTGCTCCGGGGAACTGCTTGTCGAGCAAGTCGAGAGCCTGCTGAGACTGGGTTCCTGGGATCGTCACCGAGCTCGACGTCGGCTTCTTCACACTCTCGCCCAGGACCGCCAGGCCCACGATCGCCACCAGCCAAACGGCCACGACAACACGGCGGTGGCGCGAGCACCACATCCCGATCCGATAGAGCGCCGAACCCATGGTCTCCCAAATCACCAACAACCGGGAGCTCAGGCATCACCCAAATGAGGTGACAGCCGGCGATCGAGTCCGCCCGAGTAGCCGACGCCTGCTGCTGCGCTACTCGCTCGAGAGCGGCCAGGACCTGCATAACACGACACGCGACGCGTTGCGACGCCGGCGTGACGTGCTGCGCATGCCCCGCATGCAGTACACGACAAGGCCGGCGCCCGGCGGCCCGAGTGAGGAGTTATGCATGATCGGGTCAGACCATATGGAGGTTGTCGTCCGGTCAGGCTGATGAAGTTGGCCGGTCCCCCACGCGTTGTGGGGTGATTGAGCCGAGCGGGTGGCACCCCGCGCGGCGCCCACAACCGCATAGAGGAGCCGGCCATGGCCAAG
>DATJUA010000007.1:0-33724 GCA_035502815.1 Solirubrobacteraceae bacterium | reverse complement strand
GACGCGACTGGCCAGTCTCGAGCTCGTGGCTAGGACCGCGACGAAGCGGCACCACGATCGCCAGCGTCTAGGCTGGTGGTGCGGTCGCGTGTTGCGTAGGCACGGGTTCTGCATCAGCGGGCCGGGCGGCGCTGTTCGGTTCCTGCGGTCCGGTACAGGGGCCATCAGCAGTTCGCACCGTCTGGTCGCGGGTCGCGTTTGGTCGCCAGCGCAACCGTGCCAGCAAGACTTCGGTACGGCGAAAGGGATCGCGCGATACCACGGAGCTGAAGATCTCCGGGCCATGAGGGGCAGTCTGCCCGGCGGTGGTTGGAGGGGTAGCGACTAGCATCACGGTCGCCATCGTGGAGCCCGGTGGTCAGGGCCGGATCGGAAACGCGTCGAGATCGCTGGTCCATCACCCGGTCTGGATGATCTGGGGCTCTGGGCTCGCGGTTAGGTTTCCGCGCGTGGCGACGCGAACGGAGCGCGCGGCGAGCGCGTCGGGCATGGTGCTACTGACGCTGGCCTCAGGCCAGTTCTTGATGACGCTCGACAGCTCAGTAATGAACGTGTCGATCGCGACCGTCGCGAGGGACGTCGGCACGACTGTCAGCGGCATCCAGACCGCGATCACGTTCTACACGCTGGTGATGGCTTCGTTGATGATCACCGGGGGGAAGCTCGGTCAGATCCTGGGCCGCAAGCGCGCGTTCGGAATCGGCTGTGTGATCTACGGATGTGGGTCCTTCATCACGGCCATCTCAAAGAGTCTCGCCGTACTCATCGTCGGGTGGTCATTTCTGGAAGGGGTCGGTGCCGCGCTGATTCTGCCCGCGATCGTTGCCCTGGTTGCTTCGAACTTCGGCCCGGCGGATAGGCCCCGCGCGTACGGGCTGGTCGCTTCGGCGGGTGCGATTGCGGTTGCGGCGGGCCCGCTGGTGGGAGGGTTGTTTACGACGTACGCCTCGTGGCGGTGGGTGTTCGTGGGTGAAGTCCTGATGGTATTGGCGATCCTCGCCCTCGGGCGCCGCATCACCGACGCACCGCCCGATCAGCGTCCGCGGCTCGACCTCGTCGGGACAGGATTCTCCGCGCTAGGGCTCGCGTTGGTCGTGTTCAGCATTCTCAAAGCGAGTGCGTGGGGGTTCGTGCAGCCCAAGCCGGACGCCCCGCAGTGGCTCGGCCTGTCTCCATCGATTTGGTTGCTGCTGGGTGGTGGGGTTGTTCTGTCGTTGTTCTTCAGATGGGAGAACCGACAAATCAACGCCGACGCAGAACCGCTGGTCGACCCAGCCATTTTCCGAAACCCCCAGCTACGGGGCGGGTTGACCTCGTTCTTCTTCCAGTATCTGCTCCAAGCCGGGCTTTTCTTTGCCCTACCGCTGTTTCTGTCAGTGTCCCTCGGCCTTTCTGCAATAGCCACGGGGGTTCGCCTGCTGCCGCTGTCAGTCACCCTGTTGTTGGCCGCCGCGGGCATCCCCAAAGTCTTCCCGAACGCGTCACCTCGCCGGGTCGTGCGGATTGGTTTCCTGGCGCTGTTCGCGGGGATCGCGGTGATGGTCGGCGCTCTCGACGCTGGCGCCGGACCGGAGATCGTGACGTGGCCGATGCTGCTGGCCGGCCTCGGGATCGGAGCGCTCGCCTCCCAACTCGGCGCCTTGACGGTGTCGGCAGTTCCCGATGAGCAGAGCGCCGCGGTCGGGGGGCTGCAGAACACGGTCACGAACCTTGGCGCGTCGATCGGAACCGCGCTGAGCGGCGCGGTTCTCATTAGCGTGCTCACCACGTCGCTGATCGTCGGCATTCAGAACAACCCCGCTGTCCCCGCCGATCTGAAATCCAAGGCTAAGACCGAACTCGCGGGCGGCGTCCCGTTCCTATCCGACAAGGACCTTCACGCGGCGCTCGACAAGGCGGGCGTACCGAAGGACACCGCGGACGCGATCGTCGACGAGAACTCGAAAGCGCGCCTGACCGCGCTGCGCTCATCACTCTCCGTGATCGCCGTCATCGCGCTGGTGGCCCTTTACTTCGGCGGTGGGAATCCACCCGAGCAGCCCAGCCACGCCACCTCCGATGACTCAGTCGAAGGCGCCGACGCCGGAGGGCCGCCAGCACCTGAGCCCAGCTGAGTTGTCAAACCTTGATCATTCCCACGACGCCGAGCACAGGCGCTCGCCAATCAGTCCTCGAAGGGGTCGGTGTCGTCGCAGCCGAGTGCTTTGCTCACTCCGATGGCCCAGAGCCAGGGATCAAGTTGGCGACCCAAGCACGACCCCGCGAGCAGCTAGTAGCTGCTGACGAGTAGCGCAACGGGCGCGGAGACTTCAGCGTTCCTGAGCGAGCGGGCGCCGAGCCGCGCCTTGGCCGCGTCACCGGATCGGACGAATCGAACAGCGCCGCTCCTGCCGCCCGCAGTCTGCGCCTACGCACCCACGGCGACGTCACCAGCCCAAGTGCCTGGAGCAATGCTCGCTAACGACAGCTACCCGCGAGCGGAGGCAGGTCTCAGTACCCCAGGTTGACGTGGGCTCGGCGATGCTTCCCGTCTTCGATGAGGTCGACGAGCCCGATCGCGTAGTCCGCGCCGGAGATCGCTCCGCCGTCCTCAGGTTCGACGGCGACGTCGTCTCCCACCCGATACGTTCCCCGCCGCTCCCCTGGCGCGAACGACCCGAATTTCATTGCCGGGCTGACGAACACCCAATCCAGCGTCTCTGGACTTGAGGGGAGGTCCTCGACGATGAGCGCTGCTCCGGCGAGGATCTCACCGTGAACCTCGGCGGGTGCGTGGCTCAGGTCCTCGACGAAACGCGGGGCCCCGGCCGCCGGGCGTAGCGATGAGAAACCGCCGACGACGAACAGCCGGGTTTTCTCGGCGTCGGCGATACGCGCGATCGTGCGGTACACGTCGCGGAAGGTTGCGGCCAGCGGCCCGCGTGGCGCGAGCGCGGCGACCACGACATCCGCACCGGATATGACCGAAGCCAACGTCGCCTCGTCGGTGGCGTCGCCCTGGATGTAGTTGACGCCCGGGACACGGTCGGCGGGAAGTGAGCGACTTAACGCCGTGACTTCGTGACCGCGGGCGGCGGCCTCAGCGACGATGGCCGATCCGGCGTAGCCGGTGCCGCCGATGACGACGATGCGAGACATGAGCACCTTTCGTTTGAGGGTCCACGACCTGAAGCCAGGGGACGGGGTGTCTCTCGACGGCGCCATCTTGCCACTCGTCCGGCCCGGCAGCCCCATCGGCGATCGCGCTCGCGGAGGCTCGCGCAGGCGAAGCGCAGCAGCTCGTCTTCCGCGCGAGGAGAGCGTTGGGAGGCTCGCTGCCGAACCAGCAGGACCCGGCGCTCCCACGTCCGTCCCGTAACGAGAGACCCGGAGATGCTTTTCGGAATGGCAAAGCTTTCCGCAATGAGCGAGCGTTCGGCGTACCAGGAGCCGGCAAGACTTGCATGGGATTGGTCAGGCGCCTGCGCGTTCTTCGGTAGACCTGCGGCGGAGGCCCGCCCGCTGGATTGCCGGGGGTCGATAGGCCTGGTCGAGGGTGCCGACATCGCTCCCTGGCGGAACAATCTCGTCGATTCGATCGAGGATTTCGTCGCTGAGCGCCACCTCGGTGCCGGCGAGCAGATCATCGAGGTGAGCCATCGTCCGCGGCCCGACGATCGCGCTGGTGACACCGGGGTGTGTAGTGGCGAAGGCCATCGCCAGATGCGTCATCGGCAGGCCGAGCTCCGAGGCGAGGGCGATGAAGCGTTCGACGACTTCGACTCGGCGCTCGTCGTTTAGGTGCCTGAACACACCGGCGCGGCGCAGGTCGTTGCGCTGGCCCTGGCGGACGCGGCCGGTGAGCATCCCCTGTGCGAACGGTCCCCAGACGAGCGTGCCCATTCCGTAGCGCTGCGCGACTGGCAGGACCTCGCGTTCAACGCCCCGATTGAGAAGCGAGTAAGGCGGCTGCTCGGTGCGGAACCGCTCGAGGCCGTGCCGCTCGGCGGCCCACTGCGCCTCGACGATGTCCGACGCAGGCATCGTCGAGGTCCCGATCGCACGCACCTTCCCGGCATGGATGAGGTCACTAAGCGCCGAGAGCGTCTCCTCGACGTCGGTATCAGGGTCGGGTCGCTGGATCTGATAAAGGTCGATGTGGTCGGTCTGGAGGCGGCGGAGTGAGTTCTCGACCGCCGTCATGATCCAGCGACGGGACGCGCCCTGTTGGTTGGGGTCCTCCCCCATCGGGCGGCTGACCTTTGTGGCCAGCACGACGTTGTCGCGACGGTCCTTGAGCGCCCTGCCCACGATCTGCTCAGAGTCGCCGTAGGCGTCCGCGGTGTCGAGGAAGTTGATTCCGGCGTCTAGCGCTCGGTGGATGATGCGGATCGAATCGTCAGGGTCGGGGTTACCGATCGACGACGCCAACATCAAGGTGCCGAGCGCATACGGGCTGACCTTGATGCCGGTCCGTCCAAGGGTTCGGTATCGCGTGGTGTCCTCCTCAAGGCAGACCGAAGGAAAGCGGTCGCGCTCGACAACTAAGCAATTGCTACCGCGAAAGTAGCTTACAGGACATACACATGATACGGTTGGTCGGGCGCCCTTGAGCGCCACGACGACGACGCCCGGAGGCTCTAGAGATGACGGGATGGACCAAGGTATCGACGGCTGCGGGGTTCATCGATGCCTGCGAGCGGGAGGGCGCGGCCATCGAAGTCGACGGCGTTCTCGCTGGGATGCCGATGACGCGTCTCGCCCCAGGCGTTCGACTGCGTGGAGGCGAGCTTCGCTTCGGGGCCAAGGGCCTGCAGCTCACTCGCGACAACGTCCTCGAGGACGTCCGCGTGGAAACCGCCGAACACGAGCTGGCGATCCTGAACGACCTGAACGAGGAGACGCTCGGAAAGCTCGTGCTCAAGGATGTCGAGACCGTGGGCCAGGTGTGTCTGCTGGTTGACGGGCGCGTTAGGGGTGGGCATGTAGACGTCGACGGTTTGAGGGTCGAGCGCGCCGACACCCGAGGACGGACCAGTCGGCCGGCTGGCTTTGGAGTCGAGGCAATGCAGGGAGCCTTCACTCTGTGGAACCGCCAGCCCGATCAGGGGGCAACGGTCGCGGCGACCTTGCTCGGGATCAGCGCGGGATCTGTTGAGCGTCCGGTCCGGGGGAGCGGGGTGTTCGTTGCCGGTACCGGTGCGTCTGGGGGGCGGGTCGAGGTCGACATGCTACGTACGGATGAAATCCACGCGGACGGCGGCATCACCCCCGGGACGCCAGACCTGATCTCGGGCGGAGTGTTCGTGGTGGCTGGCGCATGTGTCGGAGAGGTCGTCAACGCCGGCCCAGTGACCACATACGGGGCGAACGACATGGTCCTCGACAACTGGGGACGCGTCGGCAAATGGAACGCACTTGAACCGATCACGTCACACGGTCCGAGTGCCATCGGCGTCGTGAACTTCGGCGTTATGGACGAGATTCGGCTCACCGCCGCTCTAGATACGCACGGCATCGGAGCGCGTGGATTCAACCTGTACGACGGGACGCTCCGCCACGCCTACTTCGCGAGCATCAGCACGAGAGGTGACGGTGCGGTCGGCATACAAATAGCGAGGGAGCTGCCCGAGATCGAGATCGGCGGCGATCTCGCCACGTCCGGCGGTGAGGGCCTGAGCCTCGTGAAGGGCGTTCAGACCAAGCTGCCTGCGATCGCCTTGAGCGTCCAGCCAGGCGGGCATCTTCGAAAGGTCGCGATCGGCGGGCGCCTCGTCACGTTCGGCGACGGCGTGGTGACCCTAGACGTCGCCGGCCGGATCGATCAGCTTCATGTCGCCGGCGGAATCGCTGCGCTCGGGAAGGGGTCACACGCGGTCCATTCGCGCTCGCACATCGGCGGTCTGGACGTGATTTCTATCGAGGCCAAGGACGGAGAGCGAGCCGTCCGGTCCATCTGAGCCGGCGCGACCTAGTCGGCCTGGGGGAGCGGATGGGCGCACCCACCACCCGGGTCGACGCTTAGGTGTCCGGATTGCGCATGTAGCAGCGGAGCTCGACCCCGCGATCGATCGGAGGCGTCAGGAACTCGGCGCCGCGGCCACCCCATTCGCGGGTGACCGCGTCGATGTCTGCCACGCGGATGTTCAGGAACGCGCTCACCTCGTCCGGGTTGGTCGGCGCCCGCAGCGTCACCGTGGGCTTGTCCGCCGTAGGGCCGCCGCCAACGTTGATCGTTATCCATCCGTTCGCGAGCGCGACGATCGTCGGCTCCCCTTGTGTCTCGTCGCCTTGGAGGACAATCTCGCCGCCGAGCACGTCGGTGTAGAAGCGCCTCGAACGCTCGACGTCCTCCGACACGATGAAATGGGTAAGCAAGATCCCCTTGGACGGGGTTGGCAGCTGGGCCATCGGGATGCCTCCTTCGTCGGCCGTGAGCAAGCAGCTTATACAGAAGCTGCTTTTGTAGAAGCGTTATGATACCGTCGCGGCGGCCGGCCACCCTGTGACGGGTGGACCTTCGCCGATCGGCTAGGTATGAGTGGCACCGTGAGCCGCGTTTTGCCCGCGGTCGCCGTAAATCCCACGAGCTAGCGAGAAGATGAGAGCGGTCCAGATCAGTCAATTCGGCGTCGAACACGTGAGGGTTTCAGAGCTGCCCGACCCCGCTCCGGGTCAGGGCGAGGTGCTCATCGCCACCGAGGCGGCCACCGTCAACCCTGCCGACGTCGCCGTCGTCACCGGCGCCGCGGCTCCCCGTTTGCCGGCGGCCTCGGCTCCGCCCTACACGCCTGGGTGGGATCTAGTCGGACGCGTCGTCGAGGTTGGGGAAAGCGTCGCGCGTTCACTCATCGGGTCGCGGGTCCTCGGGTTCAGCTTGTGGTTCGAATCGATCCGTGGCACCCACGCGTCCTCGGTCGCCCTGCCGATTGGAAATCTGGTGACCGCGCCGGACGGTCTACCGCCCACCCAGCTGACAACCGTCGGGCTGAATGGCCTGACCGCCTGGCGCGCTCTGGCCGATCTCAAGCTGGCCGACGGAGAGACCTTGGTCGTCACCGGCGCTGCCGGCAGCGTCGGTGGCTTCGCGGTCGAGCTTGCCACCGCTCGCGGCTTCACGGTCATTGGCGTCGTCCACGAAGCGGCAAAGCAAGACGCCCTCGACCTCGGGGCATCGGCGGTCGTGAGTGCCGAGGACCCCGAGCTCGGAGCGGCCGTCCGAGCGGTCGTCCCCGGCGGCGCCGACGCACTCCTCGATACCGCCTCGATCGCGGGTCCTGCCCTGGCAGCAATTCGGGACGGCGGGAAGTACGTCACCGTCACGGCGCTCCCGTCATCTGAGCGTGGCATCGACGTCTTCCGCTCCGGCGGCCGCATGGACGCGCCCGCGCTCGGCACGCTGGCCGAGATGGCCAGCGCCGGGCGCCTGCACACCCCCGTCGCGCAGACTTATGATCTAGACGACGCGCGCGCCGCGTACGAGGCGTTCGCCAAGCAGACGGGGCGGGGCCGCATCGTGCTCAGCTTCTCGCAGCCTTGACCACGGTTATCAGGCCGCCCGGCGTAGGCGCTCAGTTGAAGATGAGCCGCGCGATCAGCACGGACGGCTGGCCCGGCACCGCCAGCACGCCGAGAAGCCCCGTTCGCGGCTCAGAGCACGACGACGAGCTTTCCTGCGTTCTTTCCCGCTTCCATATCGGCGTGCGCCTGTACGATCTCGTCCAACCGGTAGACGTGGCCGACAGGCACCGTGGCAACGCCGGCGGCCACATCCTCCAGGAAGCGCTGGAGCACTTCGCCGGGCAGATCACCGGCATCGCCGCCGTAGGCCGCCAGCCGTACCCCCCGCGGTAAGTAGTCGATCGGATAGAAGTCGCGGACGGTCCACTCGTTGGACAGCATCCCGGTAAAGCACACGACCCCATGAACCCGAGTGGCCCGGAGCGTGTCCGGCAGGGTTGGCGTTCCGATCAGCTCGAGCGCCTTGTCAACGCCGTCCGGGAAGATCGCCCGCGCCTGGGATGCGACCTCGCCGCCGTCGATGAGCACGTGGTCAACGCCGACTCGCTCGAGCGCAGCCGTCTTGCCGGCGTTCCGGGTCGTCGCGAGCACCGTCATGCCCCGCCGCTTCGCGAGGACGGCGGTCGCCATTCCGATCGACGAGGTTCCGCCCCGGATTAGGACGGACTCTCCCGGCTCGGCGTCGAGCCCGATCGTGAGCGAGCCGTAGGAGGTCTGCAGCATTTCCGGGATGGCGCCCAGAGTCGCCCAGTCGAGGTCGCTGTCGAACGAAAGAACTTGGGTCGCAGGCACGCAGGTGAACTCGGCGTAGCCGCCGTCGAACACCCTCCCCATACCTCCCATCATCGCCATCACCTTCTGGCCAGGGGCGAACTCGGCGCCCGGGCAGGCGGCTACAAGTCCCGTGGCCTCGATCCCCAAGACGCGCGGAAAAGTGACCCCTTCTGCGAGCCCCAACCGCGTATGGAGCTCGGAGCGGTTCAAGCCGAACGCCTCGACCTTGATCAGCACCCAGCCGTGCCGAGGCTTCGGGACCGGCAACTCGCGAATCGCCAGCGCTTCGGGCGGCCCGGGCGCATCCAGTACGACCGCCCGCATCGTGGCGGGAAGGTTGGCTGGCCCGCTCATTGCCGGCGCCGTGCCTCTCGTTCGTGCCGGACCCAGCGATCAGACCCACGACTCAGACTAGCTTGCATGATAGTCGCTTCCATGGATTTATTATAACGATCGATAAACACAGCGACGGCGATCCCGCCGTTGAACCGGAGCGAGTGAGGAGGACGGCTTGAGCGAGCTGAGCGATTGCACGGTGCAGGCCGCCGGCGACGCAATCGTAACCGCTGACGCGACCGGAACGATCACGCCATGGAACCCCGCGGCCGAGCGTCTGTTGGCCAGGATCGAGGCGTTGACCGCCTCGCAGGGGACCCTCGCCGTGCTGTTCACGCTTGGCTTGCTCACGGGCGCAGACGGGAACGCGACTGGAGCCGTACCGATCCTGCGTTCCACCGGCGACCAAATCTCGTTCGTGTGAGGCGCGCGGTGAGCGAATGGCCGAGCTTGCGGGTTGACGACTGGGCGGAGACCAGAGGCGCGCTACACCTGTGGACGTAGGTGGTCGGCAAGGTCTTGCCTCCTAGCGCGCGCGGAGCATCAGCATGCCGATCCGTGAGGCCAAGGCTGACTCTCTCGCGAGCTCGAAGTGATCACGGCGGTGACGATACTTTCGTCGCATGAAACACCAAGCCCGCTTCTCGGCGCCCCGTGGCAAGCCCGCCGAGCGGAACGCCTCGGCATGGTGAAGACGTTGGCTGAACGTTCCCCGCACCTGCGCCCGCGAGAAGGCGCGGAACAGAGGACGACGGCATTCGAGCTGTTCTTCGATCTCGTGTACGTGTTCGCGGTCACCCAGCTCTCGCACCTGGTGATCGATGGCAACCTGCGGTTGGACGCGATCGGGCGAGCGGCGTTTCTGCTGCTCGTGGTCTGGTGGGCGTGGATCTACACGACGTGGATGGTCAACTGGTTCGACCCCCGTTCAGTGGCGGTGCGAGCCGTGCTTTCCGGCGTGGCGCTCGCAAGCCTGCTGATGTCGGCCGCGATCCCGACGGCCTTCAAGAGTCATGCGATCTTGTTCGCCGTCGGCTACGTGGCACTGCAGTTGGGGCGCGACGTCGCCGCGTTGCTCTTGCTGCAACGCGGAGAGCCCCTCCGGCCGGTGTTCGAGCGGATCGTTGTCTGGTGCCTGGCGTCGAGCGTCCTCTGGCTCGCGGGCGCGCTCGCACCAGGCTCCGCCCGCCTTGCGCTGTGGGGGCCGGCGCTCGCGGTCGACCTGGTGGCGCCGCTGGTCGGTTACCGCACACCGTGGCTCGGGAGGTCAAGCACGACCGACTGGGACGTCGAAGGCGCTCACTTCGCCGACCGCTTCCAGGGTTTCCTGATCATCGCGCTGGGCGAATCGATCGTCGTCACGGGCGCGACAGCCTCGAGCCACGGGCTCTCCTCGCGCGTCACGTTCGCTCTTGTCATCGCGGTTGTGATCACCGGCGCTTTGTGGTGGCTGTACTTCGATGAGGTCGCCGAGCACGCGCAGCGCAACATCGCGGAAGCCGAGGACCCGGGCCGCCTCGCACGCGACGCATACACCTATCTGCACTTGCCGATCGTCACCGGGATCATCATGGTCGCGGTTGCCGATGATCTGCTGATCGCCCATCCCGACCATCGACTCGCGACCGCCGGGGTGATCATGACCGTCGCGGGCCCGGCCGTCTATCTGCTGGGCGAATCGCTCGTGCGCCTGCGGATGATCAGCTCGCTGAGCCCGCAACGACTGCTGGCCGTGGCAGCGCTCGCGCTGCTCGGCGTGCTCGGCCGGGATCTTCCTGCGTCGTGGCTGTCGGTCGGGGTCGCTTTGATTCTGGTCGGGCTGACGATCTGGGACCATGAGCGAATCCGGCCTAGCTCCGGGCCCTTCGCCTGGATCAGCGTGGGTCGGGCGAAGCAAAATGACGTTTCCAGCTGAACCGCGGCCCGGCGCGGTAGCGGGCAAACGAAAGGTCTGTCGCTATGCAGTTTGGAATCTTCTCGGTCAGTGACGTCACCCGTGACCCGGTCTCGGGGAGGACGCCGAGCGAGGCGGAGCGGATCAGGGCGATCGTCCGGATCGCCCAGCGCGCCGACGAGGTCGGGCTCGACGTGTTCGCAATCGGCGAGCACCACAACCCGCCGTTCTTCTCCTCCTCGCCGACGACGCTGCTGGCGCACGTCGCCGCCCTGACGGAGCGCATCATTCTGAGTACGTCGGTGACGCTACGCCGCGCGGCGACCGAACTCGCCCTCACCGTCCACGCCGGGATCGAACACGGAGTCGCCGAGCAGGCCTGGTCGGCCTACCAGCACCGATTCGCCGGCAACGCCGCGCGTGCCGAGCGGACAGCGGACGACATCGACTTCGAAACTCCGCTGACGCGGCTCGCGGCGGGCGGGACCCTGGAGTCCGACCCCCACGGCGACGCCTCGCCGCTGTCTCGACGGTCCTCACCGCCGTGATAGCCACCGATCCCGCGTGGTCGGCCGCGGGAGCGAAAACACTGGCACTACTACTTGTAAACAGCTTCTGCTACAGTAGCTTCCGCGTCAGTGACTTGCTGCAGTCAGTGGCTTCCCGGAACATCGCAAGTGGCAACCGCCCTTGAGGCGAAATCGGAAAAAGGAGCGACGCTGATGACCACAGCCCGGAGGTGGGTCGCTAAAGCCTTTGGCGGTCCCGAGGTGCTCGAGGAGATCTCGGTGGAGCTCGATGACCCGGGTCCGGGTGAGGTGATCGTCGAGGTACGGGCCTCAGGTATGAACCCTGCCGACTACAAGCATTTCGGCCCGGGCCAAGACCCAAAGCTGCTGCCGTTGACCATCGGGTACGAAGTCGCCGGCGTGCTCGGTGCACTTGGGCCCGGTGCGGAGATCGCATCCGGCGGCGGAGCGGTGGGCGACGAAGTCGTCGCCTTTCAGGTCACCGATGGGTATGCGTCGGCACTGCGCGCGGGTGCGGCGGACGTGTTCGCCAAACCGCCTACGCTGACGTTTGCCCAGGCAGCGAACCTCCTTCTGGTCGGGACGACCGCAGCCGAGACCGTCCACGTTGTCGGCATTTCTGAGGGTGAGACCGTTCTCGTTCACGGCGCTGCCGGCGGGGTTGGGACAAGCGTCGTGCAGCAGGCCGTGCTGCTCGGAGCGACGGTGATCGGAACCGCCGCCGAGCGCGACTTCGACGCCATCCGCGGGTTCGGCGCAGCGCCCGTCGCCTACGGCCCGGGGCTCGAGAACCGTGTCCGGGAGGCGGCATCTGATGGCGTCGACGCCGTGATCGACACCGTTGGTGTCGACGAGGCGATCGACGTCTCGCTGGCACTCGTCTCAGCCCGGCAGCGAGTCGTCTCGACCGCCGCGTTTGGGCGCGCCAAGCGCGACGGCTTCCAGATCGTCGGGGCCGCCAACCCCCGGAGCGGTCCGTTTCGCGCCGCGGCGCGACGCTCGATCATCGATCTGGCCGCGCGGGGCAAGCTGACCGTTCCGATCGCGCAAACGTTCCCATTCAACGAGGCGCGGCGAGCCGTCGAGGCGCTCCAGGGCGCGCACCCGTACGGGAAACTCGCGCTCGTTCTCTAACTCGGCCAGATGCAATCAATCAACTGGAGGTCGCAGGAATGACGACTATCGGGGTCATCGGCGCTGGCCACATCGGCCGCAATTTCTCGATCGCCGCGATCCGGTGCGGCTACGACGTGGTGATCGCCAACAACAGCGGACCGGAAACGCTCGGCGACTTGATCGCGGAGCTCGGGCCGGGTGCGCAGGCCGCCACGGCGGCCGACGCGGGCGAGGCCGGTGAATTCGCGATCGTCGCGATTCCCCTGACGGGCAGCGACGCGGTGCCCCCGGAGCCGTTCGCGGGCAAGATCGTGCTCACCACGTGCAACTACTTCGCCAAGCGCGACGGCCCAATCGTCGACATCGACTCAGGCAAGCTCACCGTGCCGCAGTACGTCCAGGCGCACCTCGCCTCGAGCAGAGTGATCCGCGCCTTCAATCACATCGACGCTGCGCAGATCGTCAGCGACGGGACCTCCGAGGGAACGCCTAACCGTCGCGCGCTCGCGCACGCCGGTGACGACCCGGAGGCAAAGGCGCTCGTCACGAACCTGTACAACGAGTTCGGGTTCGACACGGTCGACGCCGGCGGTCTGGCCGATGCCTGGCGCCTAGACGTCGATCAACCCACGTTCGTCGTTCGCATGAACGCGGATGAGCTACGCGCCAACCTCGCCAGGGCGACCCGGCACACCGACTAGGCGGCTCATGCCCCGCGCGTTCTTCTCATTTGGTCCCGAAGGGGCCGTCCGTCGAATGCCTCGAACTTGAGGGCGACGCCGTCGCCTGGCGCGGCGTTGGTGTATGCTGTTCCTTCCGTGGAAGGCAATTCTGAGGACGCGAGCGCCGGGAGCTCGAAGCCTCCCGACTTTCCCCCGTCGGCGCTTTCGATCATCACCACCGAGCACTTCTTCCTGCAAGGCGCCAGATCCGCGACTATCTCCGAATCGACGGGACGCGCGAGCATGTTCCTGAGCGCGGTGTCCGGAGGCCTGGTCGCGCTGGGATTGATCGCCACCGCGAGTCGTGTCGGTACGGCCTTCTACGCGTTCGGCCTGGCGCTGCTGGCGACACTTGCGCTCATCGGGCTGATGACCTTCCAGCGGGTCCTGCAGTCAGGCATCGAGGACCACGGCTACGCTCGGCGGATCTCGCAGCTGAGGGCGTTCTACTTCGAGCAGGTCCCTCAACTCACCGACTACATGCCGCGCATCCCTCCGCAGGAGCAGATCTCGGTCCGCGGCCTCTCGCATGGGCGGCGTCAAGGGTTTCTGACCGCGGCCGGGATGATCGCGGTCGTCACGGCGGTACTCGTGGGTGGCTTCGCCGGCCTTCTTTGCTCGGTCCTCTTCAACCACTCGCTCGCTCCCGCGCTCAGCGTCGGGGGCTTGGTCGCGATCGCATCTCTGTTCGGGCTCACCGAGTACCAGCGCGCGGCTTGGATGCGCGGCGATGCGGCGCCGACGGTGTCGCCGGACACGCCGGCGTAGTGGCTAGCACCAATCGCGGCGGCCATTCAGGGCAAGCGCGCCGGCACCTTCCGCCGCGTCCAGCCCACGAGCACGAGGGCGGTATACACACGCACGGGACCGGTTTCGGTAGCCCGTTTCAAGTAACATCGCCTTAAGCGGCTTCCAGCTAAGCTGCTTGACAGCAAGCGTACGGTGGAGTACAACGGCAACCGGTTCTAGAACGGTCAAGATGCCCAGAGTTTTCTTCGCCTATTTTCTCCGAGATCCGGGAGCGGCGCATGAGTTCGGCGAGCGGATCGAGGCCGATGTCAAGCCAGCCGCGCTGGGCGAGGAGAGTGTGCTCAGCTGGAACCTGCATCGAAGCGTGGACTGGCCCGGCAGCAGCGAAAATCGGCCGGACTTCGTGTGCGTGGTCGACGTCACCGACCTGCGGGCCTGGTCCGACGGCGCATCGGACAGTATCGCTGGAACCCACGGCGGCCTCGCAGATCTCGTCAAACGCATCGCGATGACGGTCACCGTCGAGACTGGTGGATAGCGCCGGCGGCATTTCCACCCCGGGACCGCGACGGTGTCGCGTTTGAAGCGCGATCGGGTTGGGTTTCCGTGGACGGGTCTGTCCGGGCCGCTCGATGAGGACCACACAACTCCGATTGCTTTTCATCCAGCTCAGGCGGGTCGAGTCGCGGCTTCGCGGCCATCTCGACTCGCTGCTGATGAGCGAACTCGGGCTGGTCGTCGGCCAGTTCGAGGTCCTCAGTGTCATCAACAGCCGCGAGGGCTGCCAGGTTCGTGACATCGCGGACGTGCTGAGTCTCACCACGGGCGGCGTGAGCAAGCTCGTCGACAGGCTCGAGTCGGCCGGTCTCTGCCGGAGGCGGCCGAACGCCGACGACAGGCGGTCGACGATCATCGGGCTCACACCCGAGGGCCGAACGCTTCTGAGCCAGGCCTCTGAGACGGTCGAGGCCGCCCTTCGGGCTGAGATCGGGTCAGCTCTCAGTCCGTCGTCGCTGCGGCAACTGGCAGCGCTGCTGGAGGCGCTGGGAGACGGGACGACGCTCGGAACGTAAGCCCAGCCGAGAGATCACGCCGCGGCGGCGTTCTCCCGCCCGCTCTCTCGCAGCTTGACGAGGTTCGCGGTCAGCTGGTGGAGCGACCGATCCGGCAACACCGACCCGATGCGCTGCTCAAGCTCGTCCTCCACCGTCTTCGTTGCCTTCTCGACGAGGCGACTTCCGGCCGCCGTCAGTTCGATGATCGATGAGCGTCGATCGTCCGGGTTTGGCCGTCGCCGACAGTGGCCAGCTGCTTCGATCTGGTCCACCAACTTGCTGGTGCCGCCGGTGGTGAGCGAGAGCGCGTGCGCGATGTCATAGACCCGGCAATTAGGGGTCGACGCGATTACGCGCATCGGCTCAAAACGTCCCAGCGGCACTCCGTGCTCGGCACGAAGTCGCGCGTCTACGGCGTCCCACATCTCCACCTCAAAACGAACAAGCTCGTTGAAGAATGTTTTCAGGTCTGGCATAGATCTGAGGAGCGCCAAGTCACGAAGTGCAAAAGGATGCTGCCGAGAAAGCATCTTATCGCGACTCCAGACGGACCAACGAGACGATCTGCGCACTAAGAGGTCAGGAATCGAGCTGAGCGCTGCCGGATCATCGTCAGGGCGTCACTCAGCTCAGCGATATCGAGGCGGGAGAGCACAGAGCCGATGATTCGGTTCAGCTCGTGGTCCACAGTTCGGGACGCCCGGCTGAGCAGAAGCGTGCCCGGCAACGTCAACCTGACGAAGGTCGGCTCCGCACCGGCCGGCGGCTCGGGGCGGCTCGCGTATCCGTTGGCCAGCAGGGAGTCGATGAGGAGGCGGGCGCGGTCCGGCGGGAGGGCGAGGGCTGGCCCAAGTCTGGGCTCGTCACATTCTCCGCTCCACTCGGAGATCAGCGTCATCGCGTCAAATACCTCGAGAGAAATACCGTGTTCCGCGCGCAGGCTCTCGTCGACGGCGCCGCACAGGAAGACCTTCGAGCGGGCCAACGCGAAGAACATGGCGGGCAGGTTGACGCGGCGCGAGTTCGTCGTCAGCGGACCGCGATCTTCTGCCTCGGCGAGTGTTAGCGACACCGCCAGCGGAGTCCTCTAGGCAGGTGCGTCACGTATGACCTTCCGTCGGGTTCCGCGCTCGTGGCACGAGCCCGCGCGACCCGATCGCGGCTTGCTCCCATGGGCTGGTGTTTAGCCCATGTCCTCCGGGCTCGCATCATCCACTTATATAGTCCGCGCCCAGTAGTCGGGGCGGGAGCGCCGGCAGCGGCGGATTACCATTGCGGCGTGAGGCTCCTAGGTCGAGAGGCCCAAACCCAGGCGCTCGATCGTCTGATCACTGAGGCGAGAGCTGCTACCAGCGGCGTTCTGGTGCTGGTCGGCGGAACGGGGGTAGGGAAGACGGCGCTTCTCGAGTACGCGGAGTCCGGCGGCACCGGGATGACGATCCTCCGTGCCGCCGGCGTTCATCCTGAGGTCGACATCGCCTACGCCGGGCTGCATCAGCTGCTGCTAGCGCTGCACGATCGCATCGACGAGATTGCCGAGCCGCACGCGGAGGCGCTTCGGTCAGCTTTCGGGCTCACCGCGTCTGCACCGCGGGACCGGTTCTTTGTCGGCATGGCGGCGTTAGCGCTGCTCAGCCACGCGGCGATGGAGGAACCGGTTCTGTGCCTGATCGACGACGTCCACCAGCTCGACCGCGCCTCGATCGACGCGCTCGGCTTTGCGGCACGCCGCTTGGTTGCCGATCGTGTCGCAATGATCTTCGCTACTCACGTGGCTGAGCGCGTAACCACGCTCCAAGGCCTCGCGCACATGCGGCTTTCGGGCCTTGACGCAGACGCAGCTCACGAGCTTCTCGCATCCGTGGCCGGGGGAGCGGTGGACCAATCGGTGGCCGACCGGATCGTGACCGACACGCAGGGCAACCCGCTCGCGATCATCGAGCTTGTGCCGGAGCTCACGCGAGATCAGCTCGAGGGGCTGGCTCCCTTGCCGGAACTGCTTCCGCTGGGGCGACGGCTCGACGAGCGGGCGGTTGCCAGGCTGCGCGCGTTGCCGAGCGAGGCGCAGACGCTGTTGTTGCTAGCAGCGGCCGATCCGTCCGGCGACCCCGGGCTGTTCTGGCGTGCCGCCTGGAAGCAGTACGGACTGACGCCCTCCTCGATCGACCTCTCGACGGTCGAGCGATACCTCTCGTGCTCGCCGCGCATCCGTTTCAACCATCCACTGATGCGTGCGGGTGCCTACTACGGGGCGTCCGGACCCGAACGCCGGCGCGCCCACAGAGCCCTCGCCGCCGCAACCGATCCGGTCCGTGACGCCGACTGCCGGGCGTGGCATCTGGCGGCCGCTGCGGTCGCCCCGGACGAGGCGATCGCTCGTGAACTCGAGCGCTCGGCGGATCGCGCTCGTCGTCGGGGAGGGTGGGCGAGCAGAGCGAACTTCCTGGAGCGCGCCGCGGAGCTCAGCCCGGACGAATCGCGTCGCGCCGAGCGCCTTCTGGAGTGCGCGCATGCTCGCCTGCTCGCGGACCAGCCGGTTGCGGCTCGCACGGCTCTGAGGCAGGCCGCCTCGGCACTGTCTGACCCGATCTCGTGCTCCCGAGCCACGCGGCTTGAGGGGTTGATCGACTTCACGCTTGGGAGGCCGGGCGATGCGGCCGCAACGTTGCTGATAGCCGCAAGGATGATCGCTGCTTATGACGCGCGCGAGGCTCGCGACACCTTGCTTGAGGCGTTCGACGCCGCTCACCTGGCCGGGACCTTCGCCGCTGATGGCGTGGCACGAGTGCTAGAGGTGCATCGGGCCCTTCCTCCTGACCCGGTTCCGACCGTCGTCGATGTCCTCCTGGACGGGTTCGCGGCGCTGCTCGAGTCGGGCGACGAGGCTGGTGTCGCGATCATCCGCCCGATCCTCGACGCCGTCACCGCCGATCAGCCCATGACCGACGAAGAGCTGAGCTGGCTCCCGATCGCGTGGATCGCGGCGCCTGAGTTCTACGACGACCGAGCCTGGCAGGTTCTCACGGCGAGGTGGGCCACGGCCGCGCGGGTGCGTGGGGCGGTCAACGCCTTGCCGATCGGACTCGGCCGGATTCCCCACTTCGACGTCGTCACGGGCCGCTTCGCTGCCGCGGAGCGCATGACCGCGGAGGCGAGGGACCTGGCGGCGGCCACTCCGAGCGCCGGCCACCCGGGTGGGTACGCCACCCCAGAGATGTCCGCGCTGGCCTGGCGTGGCCGTGAACCGGAGGCCCGGAGCGCGGCCGCTACGTTGATCGCCGAGTTCACCAGATTGGGCAGGGGGGTTGGGATTCGCGTGGTCCAGTTGGCGCTTGCGGTGCTTGAGCTCGGGCTTGGCAACTATCGCGACGCATTGCGGGCCGCTCAAAAGGCCAGAGGTGACGATCGGCTGCTGCACCTAAACGTGGATCCGGAGCTGGTCGAGGCGGCAGTTCGATGTGGCGAGCTCGAAGTCGCCCAAGCGGCACTCGAGCGGCTGAGCATCCGGGTCCAGGCGACGGGCACCGACTGGGGGCTAGGGCTGCTGCTCCGCTCCCAGGCGCTGCTCGCCGATCGCGAACGCGCCGAGGAGCTCTACCAAGGCGCGATCGATCATCTGACCCGCACACTCGTTGTCCCGCAGCTTGGGCGCGCGCACCTACTGTACGGAGAATGGCTACGGCGACAGCGGCGTCGTCGGGACGCGCGCGAACAGCTCCGCGCGGCGCTTGACCTGCTCAGCGATATCGGAGCCGAGGCGTTTGCCGAACGCGCGCGCGCCGAACTGCTCGCCACGGGTGAACAGGTGCGACGACGTGCGGCCGACACCCTGGACCAGCTCACCCCGCAGGAGGAGCAGATCGCGCGGCTGGCCAGCGCGGGCGCGTCGAACATGGACATCGCCACGCAGCTGTTCATCAGCGTCCCTACAGTCGCGTACCACCTTCAGAAGGCCTTCCGGAAGCTCGAGATCACCAACCGCGCCAGCCTGGCCCGAGCGCTCAGCGGCAGAGACATTCAGTGGACCGGCGCTAGCGACCCGAACGGCGTGGATTGGCAAGCGAACGGGACTGCGCGGAGCACCGGCACAAGCGAGCTGGGGCGACCGAGCGCGCGCTCGCCCGGATAGCGCGACTCCGGGTCGGGCACCATCGTCAGCACCCAGGGACGCTGGCCTTCGTCCAGCTCTCCGGACTCTTGGCCCGGGCCTGTTCTACCGAGGGATCAGCCCGATAAGCCGTCCGTGCTCAGTGGTGACCCGGCGGCGGCGGGATCGTCTCGATCCCCGGCGGGGGCTCGGGCCATACGAGCAGAACCTGGCAGGGCACGTGGTCCAGGGCGAATCGCGTGTGCTTCCCCAGGCTCTTGGGGCCGAGCCGGGGCTCGCCGTCCCGAGCGAGCACGACCAGGTCGGCGCCGGCGCAGGCGGCTACGACCTCCCGCTCGATCCTGCCTCGCCGCGGGACGGTCTGAGCCGGTCGCCCGAACCGGGCGAGCGCGTCGGCGAGCAGCGCCTCGGCCTCCTCGTCGGCGATCGCGCGCAACGGGGGCTCCCCGGGAGGCGGTGGCGGTGGGTGGCGCCCGAGCAGACGCGCTGGGCCGCGCGCGGCGAACTCCTCCACGTCGCTCGGCGCCACGTGGAGCAGCGTGACCTCGGCGTCCGGCGGCAGGAAAGCCGCCGCCTGGTCGACGCACGCCTCCCAGGTGCCCTCGGTTATCCATACGACCGCGCGCATCAGAGAACCTGCAAAGCCAACCACAGGGCGAGCGTCGAGGACGCGAGGGCGAGCGGCACGGTCCGCAGCCCCAGGCGCGTGAACTCGCCCACGTCCGTCTCCTGGTCGTGCGCGTGCGCGATCCGCCGCCACAGCAGCGTGGCGAGCGACCCGACGTAGGTCAGGTTGGGGCCGATGTTGACCCCGACGAGCATCGCCAGGACCTGTCCGGTGCCACTGCTCACCGCGACGGGCAGGATGATCAGCGTCGCGGGCAGGTTGTTGACGAGGTTGGCCAGCACCGCGCTGATTCCCGCCACGGCGAGGAGGACGGGCAGCGTCGTCCCGTGGGGAATCACGTCGGCGACCGCGCTCGAGAGTCCGTGCTGGCTCGCCGCGTGGACGACGATGCCGAGCGCGAGCACGAACACGAGGAACGTCGGCTGCGCCGCGCGCGCGATCTCGGCGGGCGGGACGCGTTCGCGCAAGACCAGCACGAGCGCCCCGCCGGCAGCGATCCAGGCCGGCGCGATGCCGATCAGCGCGCTCAGCCCGAACCCGACGAGCGCGAGCGCCACGACCGCGAGGGCGAACCACGGGAGCTCGGGGCGCTCGGCCACCCGGGTCGACCGGGCCGGGCCGCGCAGATCGTCGGCAAATGAGCGGCGGAGCACCAACCACTCGACGAGCAGGGCGACGAGCCATGGGAGGAGCATCAGCCCGCCGAACCGCGTGAACGACAGTCCGGTGGCCTGAAAGGCGAGGAGGTTCGTGAGATTGGACACCGGCAGCAGCAGCGACGCGCTGTTGGCGAGGTGAGAGCACGCGTAGACGTCCGGGCGCGGGTTGACGCGCAGCCGCGCTGCGGTCGCGAACACGATCGGCGTGAGCAGGACGACGGTGGCGTCGAGGCTGAGAACCGCGGTGGTCACGGCGGCGACCAGGAAGACCATCGCCAGCAGACGGGCCGGACGCCCGCGCGAGCCGAGCGCCATCGCGGCACCGAGCGCGTCGAACATGCCGGCGCGCCGGCATCCGTCGGCCAGGACCAGCAGCGCGGCGAGAAAACCCACGGTTGGACCGAGCTCGTTGACCGCCGACCGCGCCCCGTGGAGGCTGAGGATGCCGGTCGCCAGCAGCAACGCCACGCCCGCCGCCGCGACCGCCCAGTCGGGTGCCCACCTGGGGCGGGCAATCGCCGCCACCAGGCTGGCCGCCAGCACGATCAGCGCCACCGCCTCGCTCATCTCGATGGCCACACGGTACGCGCACCGCCGCTACGGGCGACTTAGTTACCCGCAGCCGTGGGCGGCAGCGGGTGCCCGTGTGCGTAGAGATGGACGGGGAGCGCGCCGGCGGGGCGCTTGTCCTTGTCTTCCCGATCGATATAGCGATCGAAGATCGCGACGATCTCCTCCATGATCTCCCGCAACTCCGCGGCGGTCAGGTAGGTGAAGTTCTCGCTCATGAACGCGGCGCGCCGCCACTTCACCGGATAGGTGGGGCGGCGCGACCACCACTCGCGCAGCTGGCCGACGGTCCGCTCGAGGAACGTCCGCTCGAGCGCCTCGCCGGCGGCGGCCGCCTCGGGGTCGGTCATCGCGGTGTCGAACCGTCGGGCATCGTTCGTCGCGCGCCACGGGCGAGCGCGGCCGCGACCCTCGCCGGTCTCCTCGACAAAGCCATACTTGGCCAGCGTCTGGAGGTGCCAGGACATGTTCCCGGGGCTCTCACCGAGCAGCTCAGCTGCCCGCGTGGCGGTGATTTCGCCGTCGCGTCGCATCACCTCGAGCAGCGCCACGCGCAGTGGATGGGCGATCGCACGCATGGCGCGGGCGTCGGTGATGACTTCCCGTGGCCGTGGCTGTGGCCCTGGCCCCGCCGCCGGCGCGGGCGCCGGCTTCCTGCGGGGACGACGCGGGGGCGTCATGCGGCACGACCGTCGCGGGGGGCGGCGAGGCGCAGGCCGAGGTCGACGAGCAGCCAACCGGTTCCGACCCTGGCTGCCTGGGTGACGCGGTGGCGCCGCGTCTCGCGTTGTTTAGTAGCCCTTGGCCGCGCGCTCTCACGGAGATCGTCGATCCGATCCCGAGCCAGCGCCTCGACAAGAGCAGGGTTCTGGTACATAACCTTCTCCTCGTGACAAGTGTTCTTGTGACAAGGATAGCTGTCACAAGAGTTCTTGTCAACGCGCTCCGCTTGACGACGCTACGCTCGATTCTCAGCAGCCGTGAGACCCGTGGACTGGACATCGTGGCGAGCACGCCGCGCCGCATAGGCATCGTCGGGGCCGGAATCCTCGGCTTGGCGGTCGCGCGCCGGCTGACCGAGCTGGTTCCGGAGGCGGAGCTGACCGTCGTCGACAAAGAGCGCGACTGCGCCTTGCACCAGACCGGCCACAACAGCGGCGTCATGCACGCCGGGGTCTACTACCCCCAGGGATCGCTCAAGGCAACCCTCTGTCGCCGCGGCATCGACCTGCTGAAGTGCTACTGCGACGAGCACGGCGTGCCGTACGACGAATGCGGCAAGGTGATCGTGGCGCGTGACGAGCTCGAGGTGCCGCGGCTGGACGAAATCGAACGCCGGGCGAGGGCCAACGGCGTGCCCGGGTTGCGCCGCCTCAATCGCACCGCGCTCACCGAGGTCGAGCCTCATGTGACGGGTGTCAGCGGACTGCACTCTCCGAGCACGGCGATCGTCGACTTCAGAGCGGTCGCCGAGGCGCTTGCGGCAGAACTCGAGCGGAGCGGGGTGACGGTGCGCTTCGGATTCGAGGTGACGGCGATCGACCGTAGCGGCGGCGAGATCCGCATCGAGGATGAGCACGCCGGCGAGACGATGGCATTCGATCGAGCGGTTCTCTGCGGTGGGCTTCAGTCCGATCGACTCGCGCGGCTGGCGGGCGATGGGCCAGACCCGGTGATCGTCCCGTTCCGGGGCGAATACCATCGGCTGCTGCCGTCCCGGAGTCACCTCGTCCGGGGTCTCATCTACCCCGTGCCCGACCCGGCATTCCCGTTCCTGGGCGTGCACTTCACGCGGCGCATCGACGGCACCGTGGACATCGGTCCCAACGCGGTCCTGGCTCTCGCTCGAGAGGGTTACCGCCGTCGCGACGTGTCGGTGGCCGACGCGCGCGACATCATCGCCTCGCCCGGATTCCGGCGCCTCGCCCGCCGTCATTGGCGCGTCGGGCTGAGCGAGGTGCACGGCTCGCTGTCGCGGCGCGCGTTCGTCGCCGAGGCGCAGACCTTCGTGCCGGAGCTACGTCCGCCGGATGTCGTGCCGGCTCGCGCCGGCGTGCGCGCGCAGGCGATCGATCCCGATGGCACGCTCGTGGACGACTTCCGCATCACGGATGCCGGCGGGATCATCGTCGTGCGCAACGCGCCCTCTCCCGCCGCCACCTCGTCGCTGGCGATCGCCGAGTACGTGGCGCCGCAAGTGCTCGGCCGCACGCCCGCGCCGCTTCCGGCACCCGGCGAGTGAGCCTCAGTCCGCGGGTGCAGCGGGTCCTTGGCCAAGCGCCGGGAAGACGATCACCCGGAACCCCAGCACGATGAAGGTGATGAGGAGCACCACGCCGACGGCGTGCTCCCAATCGGCGTCGGCGATGTTGAGCAGGAGGAACCCCACGATCACGCACGCGATTGCGGAGCGCGTAAGCAGGCGGGGCCTGATGTCCGGCATCCCCAAGCCGGTTGGTTTGGACGGCGGGGGCTCGGCGTCGGACGCGAAACGTCCGGCCAGGGTGAGGCGGAACAGGAAGCCCAGAGACGGGAACAGGATCACGCCGCCACCGACGACGGCGGCGACGACCCAGACCAGCGTGTCGTGTCCGGCGGCCGCCTGGTGGATCGTGAGCCCGGGAAGGATCGTCGGCCAGCGCGAGAGCACCCAGCCCAGCACGACCGCGGCGACGGCGCCTGCGGCGCAGTACCGAGCCGGCTCGTAGCGCCGGATGTAGACGAGCACGATCGTGACCACGCCGGCGATGAACGAGATGATCACCGCGGGGAGCGCGCGGCCGGTCAAGAGCGAGTGAAACAGCTGGTGACTGTCGGCATTGACCACGAACAGCCCGGCGACGGCCACACCTCCTGCCGCGACTCCGGCGCCGAGCGCGCGCAAGCGGAACGCCCGCTCGATGGCTGGGTCTGCGTCGCGGGCCGCGTCGGCAGCGAGGTAGACAGCGGCGAGGTACGCGCCACTCAGGACCGAGAGCACACCGATGAAGATCGAGGTGGGGTTGAGCCAGCTCGAGAACAGGGCGCCGGCCGCGTTCCCGACGGGGACGCGGTTCGTCGCGATCCCTCCGACGGCCGCCCCGAGCGCGAACGGAGCGAGGATCGAGGACAGGGAGAAGACGGTGTCGATCGCGCCGGACTCGCGCTGGCTCCGCGCGCCGGCCCTGAACGCGTACGCGGCGCCGCGGAAGATGATCCCGATCAAGGCGATGAACAGCGGCACGGCCAGCGTCGAGGCGATCGACGAAAACGCCCTCGGGTAGGCGGTCCACAGGACGGTGATCACGAAGATCAACCAGACGTGGTTGGCCTCCCACACCGGCCCCATCGAATCGTGGGCATGCTCGCGCACCTGCTCGCCCTCCTCCCCGCCGCCCGAGAACAGCTGCCAGAGACCCGCGCCGAAATCGGCGCCCGCCAGCACCACGTACAGCGTCATGCCAATCAGCACGAACACCAGCGGAAGCGCCTGGAGCACGGTCGTCATGGCGTCACGCCGCCCGCGGCCAGTTCCGGCGGGTCCCGGTCCGGCGGCAGCTCGAGCGGGGCTCCGGCCAGACGCCGCAGCACCCACACCAGGCCGCACGCCACCAGCACGTAGCTGGCCGCGAGCACTCCGTAGCTGACCGGGATCCCATGCGCTCCGGTCACCGCGGCGTTCGTGCGCATCACGCCATAGACCACCCACGGTTGGCGGCCGACCTCGGTGACGACCCAGCCGGCGATCAGCGCCACCACCGACAGCGGTCCAGCCAGCACGACCGCCTGGTAGAACCACCGCCCCCGCGGCAGGCGCTTGTGACGTAGCCAGATCACCAGGTACGCCACGCCGAGCACGGCCAGCAGCGTGCCGATCCCGACCATGAGCTGAAACGAGACCCGCACCACATTGACGGGCGGCCGCTGATCTGGCGGCACGGCATCGAGGCCCTCGATCTTGGCGTTCAGGCTGTGGAAGGCGAGGATCGAAAGCAGGCGCGGGATGGCGATCCCGTACTTGACCTGGTTGGCCGTGTACCAGCCGAGGATGTGCTCGGGAGCGCCCCGAGTCGTCTTGTACAGCCCTTCGATCGCTGCCAGCTTGATCGGCTGCGTCGTGGCCACGACGCGCGCCGCCCAGTCGCCGACGAGGATCTGGATCGGCGACGCGAGTGCGGCGATGGTCAGCGGGACCACGAGCCCGGTGCGCTCGTACCGGGTCCAGCGGCCGCGTAGCCGAGCAAACGCGTAGCAGCCGGAGACGATGAAGCCGACGACGATGTATCCGGCGACGTACATGTGGACCAGCTCGTGCCACAGGTACGTGTTGGCGAACAGGGCCTTGAAGGGGTCGACGTCGATCACCTTGCCGCCCGCCAGGCGGAAGCCGCCGGGGTGGTTCATCCAGGCGTTGACCGAGATCACCATGAGCGATCCGGTGAAGCCCGTGATCACGATCGGTATCCCGCTCAGCATGTGGACGCGCGCCGACAGCTTCCCCCACCCGTACACGTAGATCCCGATGAAGATCGCCTCGAGGAAGAACGAGAACCCCTCGATCGCGAACCCCAACCCGAACACCGCCCCGAACGTGCCGGTGAAGTTCGGCCACAAGAGACCCATCTCGAAGCTCAGCACGGTCCCGGTGATAACCCCGACGCCGAACAGCGCCAGCATGACCCGGCTCCATCGCCGGGCCAGCGTCAGGTACAGACCGTCGCTGGTTCGATGCCCCAGCCATTCCACGAACAGCACCATGACCGGGAACGCGATCCCGAACGCGACCAGCGGGATGTGAACGGCGAAGGACAGCGCCTGCATCTGCCTGGCCTCCAGCAGGTAGTGCTGATCGACCGGCGCGAAGGTCGCCGCGAACGCCACGATCGCCAAGGGTACGCTGGGCTGCCCAGCGCTGCGGTCCTCTACTCTGACCGGTGAAATGAGCACCGCCGACCGACCGGACCAGGCGGACCTGCGTGAGCACGCGGAGTACAACGCACGCTTCAGCGCGAGCGGAATCGGCGCCGCGGTCGTCCGCGACGAGTATCGCGAGGGCCACCGCGCGTGGGAGTGCGTGGTCACCGACCGCGAGGAGTGGCACTACATCGAGGTGATTGGCTCCGACCTCACCGGGTTCGAGGAGCTCGGCAGCGAGCAGATCGAGCGGGGGATCGATCGGTTCGCGGCCACGCTCAGGTCTTCCTACCGGATGCAGGCGCTCCTGAGCGCGAACCCGCTGCACATCGACCGCAGCGGCCAGGTCACCGACTAGAGATCCCGCCGCTCGAACCCCACGGTCGCGGCGACGGCGGCCAGGGCGAGATATACCGCTGCCCAGAAGTAGAAGGTGACGCCGACGGCCTGGGGAGCGCCGAACGGGCCGAGATTGATGATGATTCGAGCCAGGCCGGCCTGGCTCGACGCGAGTCCGTACAGCCCAGCTTGATAGAAGCCCTCGAAGGGCAGCGCAATCGCGATGTCGTGGGCGATCGTTTGGACGGTGTGGGCGCCGATCGCCGCACCGATGCTGGCGAGCAGGCCGGCGACGAGGCCGGCGCCGTAGAGCATGAACATCGCGATGCCGTTGGCGGTGCTCGACAGGAAGACCGACCCGAGCAGCGACAGCGCGACCAGGATGATGACCGCTGCGATCAAAGCCGCACCCGGGCCGACGACGTGACCGGGCCACTGGCCGCCCGCCTGGTGGACGATCACCAGGACAGCCGCGTAGAGCAGCGTTCCGTACACGATGCACACCGCGGCCGCGGCGACGAACCGGCCGAGGAGGAACTGGCGGCGTCCCAGTGGACGGACGACGAGCGGCTGGAGCAGCCCGCGTTCGGCGTCGCCGCGCACTGCGCCGAGCGTGAGGAACACGCCGAGGACGGTGGCGAGGAACAGCGACCCGAACATCCCGAGCCCGAGCAGTGTCACGGTCGTGATCGAGGCGATGTCACCCGGCGTGATCTGGCCCTCGTTTCCGAACCCGAACGGGGTCTGCGCCGCGAACGCCTTCGCGCTCGCCACCGTGAACAGCGCGAGGAACAGGAGCGTGAGCACGAGCACGACGACGAACACGCGACGGCGAACGGTCTCCTGCATCGCGTGGCGGGCGACGATCAGAGTGGCGCTCACTCGCGCTCCAGCGTCTCTAGATAGGCGTCCTCGAGCGTGGAGCGGATGACCGACACCTCGTAGATGTCGACCCCGTCGGAGACGAGCTCGGAGACAAGCTGCGGAATGTCAGCTCTCGCCGCGTGCGGGAAGCGCCAGGTGCCGTTGCCGGTCTGGATCTCCACGCCGCCGGTCTGCGTGAGCTCCTTCGGGGCGCCGGCGGCCACGACGCATCCATCGGCCAGGATCACCACGCGGTCGCAGACGCGCTCCAGCTCGCCGAGGAGGTGAGAGTTGATCAGCACCGCGATGCCCCGCGTGCGCAGGCCGAGCAGGAGAGCTCGGACGTCGCGACGGCCGGCCGGATCAAGTGCGCTCGTGGGCTCGTCCAGGAGCAACAGCTTCGGGTCGCCGATCAGGGCCTGGGCGATGCCCAGCCGCTGCTGCATGCCCTTGGACATGCCCTCGACGCGACGGTGTGCCGCATCGCTGAGGCCGACGAGCTCGAGCAGCTCGTCCCGTTCGGTCCGGCCGCGCGTCGATCCAGCGAGCCGCTGGTGAAGCGCGAGCACCTCCGCGGCCGTCAACCAACCGGGGAAGCGAAACAGCTCGGCCAGATAGCCGAGGCCGCGGCGGGCCGCTCGGCTGCCGGCCGGGGCGCCACAAACGGTCGCGGTGCCCGCGCTCGGCCGCACCAGGCCGCAGGCGATCTTCATCAGCGTCGACTTGCCGGCGCCATTGGCACCGATCAGCCCGACGAGCTCGCCCGGCGCGATCGTCAGGTCGACCCCGGCCAGGGCGACGACGGCGCCATAGCGCTTCTCGAGCAGCCTCACCTCGAGCGCGGTCATGCGTCGCGCAGCTTCAGCATCAGCCCCCCCGCGAGCAGGGCAGCGGTCGCCCACGCGGCGAGCACGCCCAAGCCGGCCCACGGCGAGATCGGTAGATGGCCCAGGTTGACCGTGTCCTGGATCGCCAGGCCGGCGGTCATCGGCGCGATCTGTTCCACGTGGCGCTGGAGACGCGAGCCGCCGATCACAGCGGCGATGATCGGGAACACGTACAGCAGGCCGAGTACGAGTCCGATCGCCACCGCTGCTTCGCGCACGGCCGTCCCGACCCCAAGGCTGAGCA
Source organism: Solirubrobacteraceae bacterium (assembly GCA_035502815.1). Lineage (GTDB taxonomy): Bacteria > Actinomycetota > Thermoleophilia > Solirubrobacterales > Solirubrobacteraceae > Palsa-465. The sequence continues at coordinate 5,855 of DATJUA010000007.1, read as the reverse complement.
GGGCAATCAGCGCCAGGTACAGCACGGAGCCGGCGGTGGCGCGGAGGGTCGCGCCGTGCCCGAGTGACAGCGGCGCGTATCCGTGCGCGATGGTGAAGCCGCTGCCGGGAAGGATCAGCCGGCCGGCTAGCACGCTGCCAAGCATGGCGAGGGCTCCCGCCGCGAGCACCAGCGCGCATAGGATGGCGGCCTTCGCGCCGAGGACAACTGGCCGGCGGGGGATCGCGACCAAGGTGACGTGGATCAGGCCGCAGCTGTACTCGGCGCTGATCGTCTGCACGGCCAGGATCGCGACGATCGCCTGTCCGATGTAAACGCCGGTGAGGCTGAGCTTCGTGACGTCCTCGCGCCCGCCCGCCGAATAAGTGACCGCGTGTGCGACGACGGCACCGAGTGCCACGGTGAGCACGATCGTGCCCAGGAGCAGCCAGCCGGTGGTGCTGACCGTGCGGAGCTTAGTCCACTCGGCGCGTAGAGCCTCCCTCATGCGTCGCGGGTCAAGAGCAGGCGCCGCGCGATTAGAAGCGCGAGCAGCGCGTAGGCGCACAGGACGGCGAGACCGAGCCCGGGAGCGAGCGGGTAGAAGCCACCGGTGGGGTCGTACAGGTAGCTCACCTGGTGGTACTCGGGCAACGTCTGCTCGATCGCGAAGCCGGCAGCGGGCGTGAGGCGCAACAGCCAATCCGACGGACCGGTGGGCAGCGCGGACGCCGTCGCGAGGATGTAGGGCAGGATGATCAGCACGATCACGGCGGTGATCGCGGCAGCGCTGCGACGCAACGCGGTTCCGACAGCGAGCGCGAGCACCGCGACAGCCGCCAGCAGCGCTCCGGTCCCCAGGATCACGCGCAACTCCGTGAGGGTGCTCGTCGGATACACGTAGTTCCCGTTGACGCGGAGGATGTGGTTGCCGATCGCGATCGAAACGGCACACGCGATCGAGCCCACCGCGAACGTGACCGCGGCGAGCACGCTCGCCTTGGCCAGGAGCACGTGTCCGCGCCGCGGGGTGGCCGCGAGTGTGGTGAGGATGAGGCCCCGGCGGTACTCGGCGGTGATGAACATCGTGGCCAGCACGATCAGGAAGATCAGGCCGACGAAGACGCCGGTGAGTGGCTGCTCGTCGGTGTAGCCGGCGGCGACAGCTGGCGCTATGTCTCCCGATCCGCTGATCCTGAGGCCACCGTCCGTGCGCTGGTAGCCGACCGAGCTGAGCGTCGGCAGCTGGGTGTTGGCGCCAATGTCCTGGGCGCTCCAACCGGCGGGCGACCATCCGCCGTGTAGTTCGAGCCGATCAAATGTGGCGGTGGCACCGGTCGCGTCCTGGTTGGCCCCGCCCTCTCCGCCGAAGAACTGGGGCGAGTTCAGATCGGTGGCCGGCGGGGAGGTGACGAACAGCCCGGCCTGCACGGCGCCGCGCAGCCCCGCGAGCCTGGCCGTGCCCACCTTCGTCCAGCCCCTCCCGTCCACGGACGCGTAGCCAGTCAGCGTCGTGCCCGAGCGCTTCAGGCGCAGCCAGCGGGGCTTCAGCGCCGACACGTCCGGGCCGGCGATGTCGCCCGTGTAGTCGGACTGCATGCGCACGCCGTGTCTTCCGGTGAGCATGACGGCGGCGTAGGCCGCGCCAGGCCGGGTGCTGGCGGCGACGATCAGCCCGGCCTTGGCCCACTCGTTCACCGCCGCGGGGGCGCCCACGAGGTCTTGCACGCTCACGCCGTTGCCACCGCCCCCTCCGGTCTGCGCCTCGCCGGTGAGCGAGTCGATTCGCGCGGTGATCGTCCCGTCTCCGGTCAGGGTCCGGTGCACGAGGTAGTACGTGTCGGTAACCGGCAGACCACCCGGCCCAATCGCCGGCCCCGGGTGGGAGAAGCTCTGGCAGGTGCCGGACGACGGGTTTGGACCGACGCAAAGGCCGCCGTCGTGATGGGCGAACGTCGCCAGGTAGGCGAACAGCACGATCACGAGCCCGGCAAGGACCGTGCCGATCACCCAGCCGCGAACCGTCCGGAACTTGGTCCACTCGGCGTGGACAAGCTGCGCGAAGTCCTCGCGGGCGATCGCGCTCATCGCGCGGCCTCGGCGGGCCGGAACTCGACGGCGTTCCGGGTCAGCTCCATGTACGCCTCCTCGAGCGTCGAGCGATGCACGCTCACCTCCGAGAACGGCACGCCGCTCTCGCCGAGAACTGCTACGACTCGCTCTGACGTCAGCCCCGACACCGTCAGCGTGTCTCCGCCGGTCGCGGCGACCGTGGCGCCGGCCTTGGCCAGCACCCTCATCGCGTCGGCCCGGGCGGACGTGCGCAGGGCGACGCGTCCGGCCGAGGCAGCGGCGATCAGCTCCGCGACGCTCGAGTCGGCGATCAGCTTGCCGCGCCCGATCACGACGAGATGGGTCGCGACGTCCTCGAGCTCACTCATCAGGTGGCTCGAGACGAGCACTGCGCGGCCCTCCGCCGCGAGCGCGCGCAGGAACTCACGCATCCACACGATCCCCTCCGGATCCATCCCGTTGAAGGGCTCGTCGAGGATCAGGACGGCGGGGTCGCCGAGCATCGCCGCCGACAGCCCGAGCCGCTGGCGCATCCCGAGCGAGAACCCGCCGGCCTTGCGCCGCGCGACCCCGTCAAGGCCGGCCTGCTCGATCACATCGTCGACGCGTCGAGCGCTCAGCCCCTGGGAATGAGCCAGCCATAGGAGATGGTTGCGCGCGCTGCGGCTCGGCTGGAAGGCGGCGGCGTCGAGCAGCGAGCCGACGTGACGCAGCGGATGCGGCAGGTCGGCGTACGGCTGCCCGCCGATCAGGGCGCTGCCCTCGTCGACGGCGTCGAGCCCGAGGATGACGCGGAGGGTGGTCGACTTGCCGGCGCCGTTGGGACCCACGAACCCGGTCACGCTGCCGGGCTGGACCTTGAAGGACAGCCCGTCGAGCGCCACCGTCGCTCCGAACCGCTTGCGCAGCGCGTTGACTTCGATCGTCGCATCCATGGCCGGACAAGCTAAGCGTCAGCGGCCCTGTTGTCGTCGCGCCGCAGAGCCATCTTCGGTCGGCCCCCCATCCCACGTGAGAGCTACGGCGGGATCGCCTTCACGGGGGATGACCGCGCTCGGATCAGCCGCGACAATGACACCGTGGTTGATGCGCACAGCTGGGGGCGGGCACGGCCGGTGCACCTCCCGGGGGGCATCTGGTTCGGCGTCGGCGCGCTCGCGGAGTCGATCACGCGCTCGGCCGTGGGCAGCGTCAGCGTCGAGCACGCCCTCGTGCTGTGCCTGATCGCACTGGCGAGCACCGTGCCCGGGGCGTGGATGGCGAGGGAACCGGCCGCGCTCACGGCGGTCGGTGCAGCGGTGGTCTCGCTGGTGCTATTCCACACCCTCACCGTCGCCGGCGCCGCCGCCCAGTTGTTCGTCCTCTACCGGCTCGGGAGCTCGGCCCGGCCCCGGACCATGGCGCAGACGGGAGCGATCTGCCTCCCGTTCACATTTCTCATCCTGGCTCTCGCCCCGCCCGTCCCGGCGCGATCCGAGGCCGGCGTGCTCGTGGTCCTGCTCGCGGCGCTCGGACCGGCGGCCGTGCTGGCGGCCATCGCTCGACGCGAGCGGGGCGAGGCGCTGCGTCACGACGCGGCCCGGCAGGAGGTGGCGGGCGATCTCCTCGAGCATGTTGCCCGGGGCGAGCGCGCCCGGATCGCCCGCGAGCTGCACGACGTCGTCGCGCACCACATATCGATGATCGCGGTCCAGGCCGAGACCGCCCGTCTGACCACTCCCGGCATGCCGGCCGCGGGGGCGCGATCACTCGGAGCGATCGGCGACACCGCCCGCTCCGCCCTGACCGAGATGCGCAGGCTGCTGGGCGTGCTGCGCGAAGATGCCGACACCGACGGTCTCGAGCTGGCTCCCCAGCCCGGTCTCGAGCAGCTGGGCCAGCTGTTGGATCAGACGCGCGACGCGTCGGGTTGTGCGGCTCGCTTGATCCTGAGCGGCCGGCCGCGACGGCTCGATCCGGGGGTTGAGCTCGCCGCGTACCGGATCGTCCAGGAGGCACTCACCAACACGCGCCGGCACGCTCGCGGAGCCGCCGTCGACGTCGAGCTGCACTACGGCGATCAGATCATCGGGCTGCGGGTCCGCGACAACGGGCCGGGCCCGGCGGTGGGCTCGACGGCCGCTGGGCACGGACTGACCGGCATGCGGGAGCGCGCCGTCGCGGTGGGCGGTCGCCTGCGGACTGGGTCCGCCCCCGGTGGCGGCTTTCTGGTCGAGGCTACGCTGCCTGGCGAGCAGACCGGGTCGGTCGCGTGAGCGCGGCGGCGGCGACGGTGCGGATCGTCATCGCCGACGACCACGACGTCGTGCGCTCGGGCTTCGCCAGCCTGCTCGACACCCAGCCCGAGTTCACCGTCGTCGGCACGGCACGGGATGGCGTCGAGGCGGTCCAGATCGGCCGCGAGCGCGAGCCCGACGTCGTCCTGATGGACGTTCGTATGCCCGGCATGGACGGCATCGAAGCCACGCGTCAGCTCACCGGCGTAGGAACGGGCGTCCGCATCCTGATCCTGACGACGTTCGACCTCGACGACTATGTGTACGAGGCGCTCCGCGCCGGCGCCAGCGGCTTCCTGCTCAAGGACGTCACCGCCGAGACGCTGTTTCACGCCGTTCGCGTGATCGCGGCCGGCGACGCCCTGCTCGCCCCCGGGATAACCCGGCGCCTGATCAGCGAGTTCGCTGGGCGCTCCGAGCGGATGCCTCACCCGGCACCCGCGCTCGAGGAGCTCACTCCGCGCGAGACCGAGGTCCTTCGGCTGATCGCCCAGGGCCTCTCGAACTCGGAGATCGCCGAGCGGCTCGTCGTCACCGAGGAAACGGTCAAGACGCACGTCAGCCGCGTGCTCGCAAAGCTCGGGCTGCGCGATCGCACGCAGGCGGTCGTGCTCGCCTACGAAAGCGGCCTCGTGGTCCCCGGCTCGCGCGGGGCCTGAGAGACCTCAGGCGACACGACCTCGCGACCAGGCGTCGAGTCCGACCGCGAGAATCATCAGCACGCCGAGCGTGATCTGCTCGTAGAGCGGATTGAGGCCGAGCAGGTCGTAGCCGTTGCCGATCAGGGCGATGAACAGCACGCCGACGACGGTTCGCCACACGGCCCCCTCGCCGCCGAGGATGCTGGTCCCGCCGACGACGATTCCGGCCAGCACGGTGAACGTGAGCGCGCTGTTGTCCTGCGACTGGGCGCTCAGAACGCGAGAGGCGTCGATCACCCCGGCCAGGCCGGCCGCCCCGCCACTGAGCATGAAGCTGATCACCCTGACCACGTTGACCCGGACGCCGGCGATCCGGGCCGCCTCGGGGTTGCCGCCGGCGGCGTACATGTAGCGGCCGATGGTCGTGCGGGCGAGGAACAGGCCGAGCGCGAGCACCGCGACGACCGCGAGCCAGATCGAGCTGTCGACCGTGAAGATGCTGGTGCGCGTCAGATCGGAGAACGACTGGTGGGTGAACAGGTTGAGCAGGTTGCCTTGCGTGATCAGCGACCCCAGGCCCTCGAGCACGAACGACATCGCGAGCGTCGCGATCAGGGCGCTGATCCGGAAGTAGGTGGCGACCACTCCGTTGATCAACCCGGCCGCGAACCCGACCAGCACTCCCACGAGGATGGCCAGACCGGCGGGCCAGCTGTGCAAGGCGAGCTCCGCGGCCACCACGCCCGAGAGGCCGTAGATCGAGCCGACCGACAGATCGATGCCGCCGCTCACCAGCACGAGCGTTCCCGCCGCGGCGATGATCAGCGTCGCCGACTGCTGATCGAGGATATTGAGCAGGTTCGCCTTGGTCGCGAACGAAGAGCTC
>DATJUA010000006.1:0-6690 GCA_035502815.1 Solirubrobacteraceae bacterium | reverse complement strand
GGGCAGATACTACTGTTGCTGGCCGTGCCCGACCGCTTCACCCGCCCGCCCACCCCGGACGGCTTCGATCCGTCCCGGGCGGCAGAGCGAGCCGCGGAGCCGCGCGGCTGGCGCTATGAGGACGACCGCCGTCAGTCCGTTTACGACGTCATCGCCGATCGCCGGGACGTCCGTCGCTTCCGCGCCGACGACGTCGATGGCGACGTGCTCGAGCGCGTCCTGGTCGCGGCTCACCAGGCGCCGTCGGTGGGATTGATGCAGCCGTGGCGGTTCATCGTGATTCGTGACCTGCAAACTCGCAGCGCGACCCGTGCGCTCGCTCAGCGCGAGCGGCTCCGGCAGGCGGATCGATTCGACGAGCGAGCGCGTCACTTCCTGGACCAGAAGATCGAGGGGGTGGTCGAAGCCCCCGTCGGCGTGTGCGTCTGCTGCGACCACGGGGCGGGCCATGAGGAGATCCTCGGCCGCGGCACGATCCCTGAGACAGACGTCTACAGCACGGCATGTGCGATCGAGAACCTGTGGCTGGCCGCGCGAGCCGAGGGCCTCGGGATCGGCTGGGTGAGCTTCTACCGGCCGGAGGACCTGCGCCGGATCCTCGGGCTGCCCGAGCGCGTCGACCCGATCGCCTACCTGTGCCTCGGCTGGCCAGACGAGCATCCGGTCCGGCCCACGCTCGAGGCCGTGGGGTGGTCGTCCCGGCTCCCGCTGACCGACGTCGTCATGGCCGAGCGCTGGCGGGGCGACGACGCGGAGCCGGCCGACGATCGGCGTATTCCGGACCGGTCCGCGGCCATCGCCGCGCGCGACCGCCTGGACCAGCTTGTGAAGCCTGCCGGTAGCCTCGGCGCGCTCGAGACGCTGATCGAGCGGTGGGCGCTCATCACCGGGTCGCCGCCGCCCGAGCGCTTACGTGCCGGCATTCTCGTGTGCGCCGCCGACCATGGACACCTCCATCGAGGCACGAGCCTGTTCGACGGCATCGTCTCCTCCCAGGTCGCCGCCGCGGCGGCGCGCGGTGAAACCGCGCTCGGGGTGCTTTCCGCCGGCGGCGGCCATCAGCTTCTGATCGCGGACGTTGGATTGCGCGGGCCGACCCCGGACGGGGTCCGCGACATGAAGGTGAGCGAGGGGACCCGGGACATGACGGTAGGCCCGGCGCTCACCGACGAGGAGGTGTCGGCCGCGATCGACATCGGAGCGAACCTGGCTGGTGAGCTCGCCGCCGGCGGGATCGATTGTCTCGTGCTGGGCGAGATCGGTATCGGCAACACCACCACCGCGGCGGCACTCGCGTGTTCGCTTCTCGGCGCTCCGGCAGAGCGTATGGTCGGCCGCGGCACGGGCATCGACGCGGCCGGGATCGAGCGCAAGCGCGCCACGGTTCGCGAGGCACTGGAACGCCACGGTTCGCCGATGCTTCCGCACGACGCCCTGCGGTCGATGGGCGGGCTCGAGTTCGCGGCGCTCGCCGGCGCTGTGCGCGGTGCCGTCTCGCTGCGTCTCCCAGTGGTACTCGATGGATTCGCGGTGAGCGTCGCTGCGCTGGCCGCGGTCGGCGTCGATCCGGTTTGCGCCGAAGGGCTGATCGCCGGTCACCTGTCATCCGAGCCGGGACATGCGGTGGTGCTCATCGAACTCGGGCTGGAGCCACTCCTTGATCTGCGCCTGCGGCTCGGCGAGGCATCCGGCGCCCTTCTCGCGCTTGGGCTGATCGAGTCGGCGGGGTCGCTGTACCGGCGGATGGGGACATTCGAGGAGACGGGCGTGGCCCATGCGGGTTGAGACAGTTGCGCCGAGGGCCGGCGCAGTGCGACGGGCATGGGGTGGCTTGGCCGGCGCGGTCACGTTCCTCACGATCCTGCCGCTGCCTGGCGCCGGCTCGACCGCCGGCGAATTCGCCTTTGCGGATACGCAGGCGTGGTTCCCGATCGTCGGCGGCGCGGTGGGTGCCTTCGCCGGGGGTTTCCGCGTCGGTCTGGAGCCTCTGGTCGGGGCGGGTCCGAGCACCGTGGTCGCGATGATCGCGATGGTCGTGGCCACCGGCGCGCTGCACGAGGATGCGCTGGCTGACTTCGTGGATGGTCTCGGGGTGCGCGGTGACCGTGCCCGGCGACTGGCCGTGATGCGCGACTCGGCCACGGGCGCGTTCGGTGCGCTCGCGCTCATCGCCTGGGCGCTTCTGCTGTTCACGGCGCTCGAGCCGCTCAGCGCGACCCGCGCGCTGCTGGCCCTGATCGCGGCCGCGGCCGTCGGGCGGCTGGCTGCCCTCCTCCACGGGCTGGGCGCCCCCCCGGCGCTAACCGAGGGCCTGGGTTCTGGATTTCGGGTGGGCATCGCCGCTGCCGCGGCGGCCGCCGGGTCGGCGGCGCTGATCGCGGTCGCCGCCGTTGGCCCTGAGCGCGGCGCGGTCAGCCTCGGTGTCTGCGCCGCCGTCGCGGCGCTGTCGGCGCTTGCGGCTCGACGCGCCGTAGGGGGGAGCACCGGCGACACGATCGGGGCCGCGGTGGCCGTGACGGAGGTCGCCGTATGCGTTGCGTTGTCGGGCCTCTGGCGCGCCTGAACCGGCTCCGCCGCGCGCCGCCTCTGTAGTCGTGGCGCCGGCCTCAGTAGTGGGCGCGACGCATTGCCGTACCCGAGTACGGATGGCACGGCTTGATCGTGCTGAGACCGTGGGATCACCGAACGCGCCCGCCTCGCCGGCGCACACCCCTGAAACCAACGGAGATCCCAATGTTCCACGCACGTGTCTCTTCCTTCAAGCTGGCCACGATGGGCGCGATCGCCGCGACCGCCTTGGCGGGCGCGCCGACCGCGCTTGCCGCGACGTCGGGTGGTGCCGCGGCGGCGCCTGCCTCGGCCAACGTGGCCAAGAGCGCTCCGTTCACGATCGGACTCAGCGCGACGACCGTCAAGCCCGGCGCGAAGCTCACCATCTCCGGGCTCGCGGACGCCAGGGCCGGTCTGAACCTCACGATCATGTCGAACGCGATCATGTCCTCGCGGACCGTCAGCGGAATTCCCGCCGTGCAGACGCCGGCACTCGTCGAGGGGATCTACCAGACGACCGTCCGGGTGCCGCCGGCGACCGAGCCGGACGTCTATTGGGTCTACCTGCGCTTCAACAACAAGCAGGTGGCCGCGATCCGCAGCCTGCGCGTCGTGGCCGCCCACTCCTCGAGCGGCGGGTCGACGAACCTCAACCGCTGTGCCGGGATCAGCTTCACCGTCCTGCACAACGACCGCGCCGGCTCCGCGTATCTCCCGGCCGGCGGATACACGGTGTCGAGCGGAAATATGGATTGCGGGACCGCGTCGGCGGACTTCACGAGCTTCCTCGCCGGCGCCGGCAAGTCGATCGCCGGGTGGAACACGACGTCGTCGGCCGCCGGCCGGGCGATCTTCACCCAGCGCAGTAGCGGGCTGGCCTTCAGCGTCGCGAAGAACCGCTGAGGTCTATCTCTGCGTCCCCGGCCCGAGTGTGGCATCCGCCAGGCATAGACTCTTGCGCCGAGCATGGGTGATGACAGACATACGGGCTCGCCTGCGACGCTCCGATCTCACGAGCACGCCAGACAGGCCTTCCGCCGTGCGGGGTACTCCGACGAGTTCATCAGTGAGGTCCTGAGCCAATTGCCCGACCCATTCGATCTCGAGCGCGACCGGGAGGTGCTCGGACGCTACGGCTTGACGACAGAGCGGCTGATGGATCGCATGGGAGGCAGCCCCTGACCGGCCGACCGGAGTGATCGTCGTTCGGATCATCGTCGGCGTGCTGGCCGTCGCGGGCGTCGCCGCGGTCTTGGCGTCGATGCTCCGTACCGTCGTGTTGCCCCGGGCGGTGCCGGCGCGGCTCGCGCGCCTGGCCTTCATAACCGTGTACTGGTCGCTCCGGCTTCGCCTGCGGATGACGGGTCGGTCGGATTACGCGACCAGAGATCGGATCTTCGCGATCGAGGCGCCACTGGGGCTGTTCGCTCAACTCGCGACCTGGGCGTCGCTGATCTGGCTTCTGTTCGCCGCCCTGTTCTGGTCGCTGAGCACCCCGACGATCGACGGCGCGAGCATCTCTCACGCGTTGGAGCTATCCGGGTCCTCGATGCTCACGCTGGGCTTCGACTCTCCCGGACGCCTGTCGCGACAGCTGGCCGCGTTCGCCGCGGCCGGGGTCGGCCTAACGCTCCTGGCGCTGGTGATCGCCTACCTGCCGACCCTGTACGGCGCGTTCTCCCGGCGCGAGCAGCTGATCACCAAGCTCGTGGTTCGAATCGGTTCTCCGCCGACAGGCGCGGCGCTGCTTTCGCGCACCTGGGAGCTCGGCCGGTTTGATCAGCTCGAGGAGGTGTGGAACAGCTGGGAAGACTGGTTCATCGAGGTCGGGGAAACCCACACGACGTTCCCGCAACTCGCGTTCTTTCGCTCGCCTCACTCGAAGAACCACTGGGTGCTGGCCTCCGAAGCCGTGCTGGACGGAGCCGCGCTGATCGTGACGGCATGCGACGTGCCGCGACAATCCCGCAGCGAGCTGTGTCTGCACGCCGGCATTCACGCCCTGCTCTCAATCGCCGACTTCCTCGGCATTCCCCACCGCCCGCCGGAACCAGGTGCGGAGATCATCCTCCCGAAAGAGAAGTTCGATACGGCGTTCAAAGAGCTTCAGAGCGTCGGCATCCCGGTGCGTGATGATCGAGATGCCGCCTGGGTCGCATTTCGAGCCCAACGCGCGAAGTACGAGCCGCTGCTCGCCGTGCTCGGTCGCATGACCGACGCCCCGCGGGCCGACTGGAGTTCTTGGAGCGAGCACACACCGCGGCACACGCCTCCCTTGCTGAGACCACGAAAAGAGCTGCGTGAGTCGGGACGAATCTGAGCAACCCTGAGGCGAAGCCGCCTGCGTCTATCGTGATGTCAGGATATGTCCGCGCGACCAAAGAACCGTAACGAGAAGGAGCAGAAAGATGGCCGCAACTGAGAAGGCGATTCTTGCGGGCGGGTGCTTCTGGGGTATGCAGGACCTGATCCGGAAGCTCGACGGCGTGGTCTCCACGCGCGTTGGCTACACCGGCGGCGATGTACCGAACGCGACGTATCGCCGCCACGGCTCACACGCCGAGGCGATCGAGATCACGTTCGACCCGGACCGGATCTCGTACCGCGACCTGCTCGAGTTTTTCTTCCAGATTCACGACCCCACGACCAAGAACCGTCAGGGCAACGACGTCGGCATGAGCTACCGCTCGGCGATCTACTACGTCGACGACGAGCAGCGACGCGTCGCCGAGGACACGATCGCCGACGTCGACGCCTCCGGCTTGTGGCCGGGCAAGGTCGTCACGGAGGTCGAGCCCGCCGGACCGTTCTGGGAGGCGGAGCCCGAGCATCAGGACTACCTCGAGCGCTACCCCAACGGCTACACCTGCCACTTCGTCCGTCCCGGCTGGAAGCTGCCGCGGCGGGCGGAAGCGGCGCACTGAGCCAGACGGCCGCCACCGAGTGGGGCGGTGGCGGCGTCAGACTCCCGCGCGCTTGACCACAGCTTGACGAGCAGCGCGCTCAACCGCTCGGGGTCGTGACGCTGTGGCGATTCGAGATGGCTGAGCGACGGGAACGCGGCCGCCGAGGCATTCGGCGCCACCTCACATAGCCTCACGCTGACCTCGGCGAAGCGTGGATGGCTGTGCCCGCAAGTGACCACCAGCAGAGGCTGCGTGAGCGTCGCCCAGTCGGAGCTCACGTAGCCAGTATTCGCCAGCGCGTGCTCCAGGAGCAGCCCCTGCTCAGATGACTCTGATGACGGCGCCGGGCGCTTCGGCGGCGGTTCGTCGGGATGCATCATGGCCTGACGAAAGGCGATCCGGCGCGGGACTGGGTCAAGCTCGAAGATCGCCTTCATCCGAGCGCGCCACGCGGCCTCAGTGGCACTCCAGTCATCGTCGCCAATGGTCGCCGGCTCGATCACGGCAACCGTCGCCACCGAAGACGGCATCTCGCGCGCGCAGATCAGCGCGACGCTGGCGCCGGCGGAGAAGCCGACGATGTGGAAGCGCGGCCAGCCACGATCTTTTGCGACACGTCGGACTCCCTCAAGCTCGTCCTCGAGGCTGTACGACACGGGAGGGGTGTCGGCCCAGACCTCCAGCTCCTTGGGCACGATTTCCGCCCGGCCCTGGAGTGTCCGGGCCACGAGCTCCGTTGAGCGCTCGCCGGGTGTGCTCGGGCTGAGCCACAGGACCCGGGCGATTGGGACGATCGGGGCGACCGGCGTTCGCAGCGCGCGAGGCTGGTGCGGATCCACGCGGCTAAGGACATCATGTCTGCGTCACGGGCGCTTTAGCCTAGGTCCATGCCGCGCCAGAATCGCGTCACCCCGTTGGGCGAGCTGATCGCCGCTCCGGAGCGAGGGCTCGTCTACGGCAACCGCGGTTGCCTTCACAACGCACGGGGCGAGATCCGCCGGCGCTACGCCACCAAGCGTTGGATCGCGTGTCGGCTCTGCTTCCGTGGCCGGCGGCGCTCGCCGCTGATGGCGCCCGGGCGGTACACCGAGCTGTTCTTCCTCGACGAGGCGACGGCACTGGCAGCCGGGCACCGGCCGTGCGCGGAGTGCCGAAGGAGTGACTACAACCGCTTCAGCGAGCTCTGGTTGGCGCTCCACCCGGGCCAGATCGGAGCCGACGCGATCGACGCGCA
>DATJUA010000005.1:0-26455 GCA_035502815.1 Solirubrobacteraceae bacterium | reverse complement strand
CGGAACGACGACGCCGCCGTCCTGCTCGAGCAGCACGGCGAGCAGGTGCTCGGGCATCGTCTGGGGATTGCGACGCTCGTCGGCGAGCTGCTGTGCAGCCTGCAGCGCCTCCTGGCTCTTGATCGTGAACTTGTCTGGTTGCATAGGCGTTCTAGGTTCTCGGGTCGGCAAATCTAAGTCTGTGTGACTTAGATTATGACAGATTTTTCGGTGTTCGCAAGGCGAACGGGATCCCCATCGAGCCGCTGTTCTCGCCGGCGCCGGTGCGTCACGGACCCTTGCCCGTGCCCTTCTTCGCCTGGCCGGGAGGGACGCCCCCCGGTGGCCCGGGCGCACCCGCCGGCGGGCCGGGCGTGCTGAGGGTCGTGGTTGGCGTGGTCGTAGTCGTAGTCGTCGTCGTGCTCGATGTGGTGGTCGGGGTCGAGGAGCTCGTGCTCGAGCTGGAGCTGGTGCTCGGCGTGCTCGTCGAGTGCGAGGTCGAGGACTGTGAGTGGGTGGCGGGCGGGGCGCTGTGCGCCGTGCTGTGCGAGGTCGTCGACGAGCTCGTCCCCGAGCCGCCGCTGGTCAGCGCGTAGGCGACGGCGGCGCCGAGCGCCAGCACCGCGACGACGGCGAGCACGGCGAATGGCCCAGCACCACGTCCGGGTGGTCGTCGTTGCGGCGCGACCGGCCGCGTCGGCGGGGGCGTGGGCGGGAGCGCTGGCGCCGCCGGAACGATCGGCACGACAGGTTCCGGCGGCGGCGGCAGCGGCGCCATCGCTACGGTGGCTTCAGTGGCGGAATCGAGTCGTGCCAGACGGTCGCGCACCTCGGCGGCGGTCTGTGGACGGTCCTCGGGGGACTTGGCGAGCATCTCCAGGACGAGCGTGTCCAACGCCGGCGGGACGTCGGGGTTGCGCTCGCTCGGGCGCTTGGGCGCGACGCGGACGTGCTGGTGGAGCACCGCGGCGGCCACCTCGCCCATGAACGGGGGCGTGCCGGTCAGCATCTCGTAGAGCACGCAGCCCAGCGAGTAGATGTCCGAGCGCGCGTCGGCGGGCTGGCCCATCGCCTGCTCGGGGGACATGTACGGAGCGGTTCCGAGCACCGACGCCGTCTGGGTCAGCGTGACGCCGTCGGTCGTGCGCGCGATCCCGAAATCGAGGACCTTCACCTGGCCCTGGGGGGTGACCATCACGTTGCCCGGTTTGATGTCGCGATGGATGATGCCGGCCGCGTGAGCGGCGGCCAGCGTGTCGGCAACCGGCTCGGCAATGCGCACCGCGCGGGCCGGCTCGAGCCGGTGATCGGGCGCGTCGCGCAGGATGTCGGACAGGTCGCGGCCCTCGACGTACTCCATCACGATGTACCGCGTGGGTCCGTCGGAGCCCGCGTCGAACACGGTGACCACACCGGGGTTGTTCAGGGAGGCGGCCGCGCGCGCCTCGCGCTTGAAGCGGGCCGCGTACACCGGGTCGCGCTCGAGCAGCGGGTCCATCGCCACCTTGACCGCCACCACGCGATCGAGCGACAGGTCGGTGGCGCGGTAGACCGTGCTCATCCCGCCCCGGCCGATGACCTCGTCCAGCCGGTAGCGCCCAGCGAGTGTGCGTGGTTGCCCGGCAGAGCTCACGGGCTGAGGCTACGCCCCGGCGTCGGGCCGTTGCACCCGGACTGTGAATCTTTTCACGTCCGCATTCCGGACGATCGCGCCGCCCTTGGCGTACGGGACGATCTCCGCCCGCAGCTCGCGGCGCAGCGCCTCGAGCCGCTCGACCTCCGCCTTCAGCTCGTTCGCTCGCTTCTCGAGCCCCTTGATCTTGCGCTCCATGCCCCGCACCTGCTCCTCGAGCTCGAACACGCGCTCGACGCCGGCCAGGTTCATCCCGAGCTCGGCCGTCATCTCCTGGATGCGGCGCAGCCGGTCGACGTCGGCGTGGGAGTAGAGCCGCGTGCCCTTGGGGGAGCGCTTGGGCTCGATCAGCCCGCGCGCCTCGTACATCCGCAGGGTCTGGGGATGCATGTCGGCCAGCTCGGCCGCCACCGAGATCATGAACACTCCCCGATCGGTTGCCACCTCGACGCGGGTCGTGGTGCGCCTAACGCGACGCGCAGCCATCAGCCCTTCCCCCCTTTGGACTCGCGCTTGCCGGCCTGGGTGAACAGGCTGGAGCGCGGGTTGCCGTTCATCGCCTTCGAGAGCCGGTCGATCGCCTCGTCCTGCTCGGGCGAGAGCTTGTCCGGGACGTCGATCACGAACCGGTAGTGGATGTCACCGCGGCCCTTGCCGCCGGCTCGCGGGGGACCCTCGCCGCGCAGTCGCTGGACGGTTCCGTGCTTGGTGCCGGCCGGCACGCGCAGGCGCTTTGAGCCGTTCAGCGTGGGGACCTCGACGACCGCGCCCCGGACGGCCTCGGGGATCGTCAGTGGCACCTCGACCTCGAGGTTCTCGCCGGCCGTCTTGAACACCGGTGACTCCTGCACGCGGGTGATCACGTACAGGTCGCCGGGCGGGCCGCCTCGCAGTCCCGCCTCGCCCTTGCCGGCCAGGCGAATGCGGCTGCCGTCGTGCACGCCGGCGGGGATGTTCACCCGGAGCCGGCGGACGCTGCGCTGAGCGCCGGTGCCGTGGCAGGTCGGGCAGGGATCCTCGATCACCGTGCCGGTGCCGCCACAGTTCGAGCACGGCTGCGAGATCGAGAAGATGCCCTGACTCTGGGACTCGATCCCGCGGCCTTCGCACACGGGGCAGACCTTGGGCACGGTGCCCGGCTTGGCGCCGGTGCCGTGACAGGTCGGGCATGGCTGCGAGGTCGGGACCGACAGCGGCACCTGCGCCCCATGCACCGCCTGGTCGAAGCTCAGCGAGACCTCGGTCTCCAGATCGCGGCCCTGCGTCTGCGCCGTCCTACCGGCCCGACCGGCTCCCGCCGTTCCGGGCCGGCCGCGGGCGCCGCCGGTCGTGCGTCCTGCGGTCCCGGCTCCGGCGCCGCCGCCGAACAGGTTCGAGAGGATGTCGCCGAACCCGCCGGCCATCGCACCGGGGTCAAAATTGCCGGTGGCGAAGCCTCCGAGCGGACCCTGGCCGCGGTCATAGGACTTGCGCTTCTCGGGATCGGAGAGGACGTCGTGCGCCTGTGAGATCTCCTTGAAGCGCTCCTCGGCCTTCTTGTCACCCGGATTGCGATCCGGGTGGTACTGGCGCGCGAGCTTGCGGTAGGCCTTCTTGATCTCCTCGTCGGAGGCGTTCTTACCTACGCCGAGGGTCTTGTAGTAGTCGGGCCGGGGAGGCACGGGTGCTCGTTCTCTATCAAGCCGCGACGACGACCCGGGCCGGCCGGATCACGACCTCGCCGAGCCGGTAGCCACGCTGATAGACCTCGACGACCGTCCCGGGCGCGGCTCCCTCGACCGGCTGCTGCGCGATCGCCTCGTGCAGCTGCGGGTCGAACCGCTCGCCCTGGGGCGAGAAGCCCTCGACGCCGGCGCGGGCCAGCGCCGCGATCACGTCGTCGTGCACCAGCTTGATGCCGGACACGAGCGTGCCGTTGTCCTGCTGCGCTCCGTCGGATTGGGCCGCCTGGAGAGCGCGATCGAGGTTGTCGACCGCCGGCAGCAACTCCTTGACGAGCTTGACCACCCCGCGCTCCTGCGCGGCCGCCGCCTCGCGGGCGGCGCGCTTGCGGTAGTTCTCGAAATCCGCCTTGGTCCGCTTGGCCAGGTCGAGGTACTCGTCGGCCTTCTCCGCCTTGGCCGTGAGCTCCTCGAGATCGTGCTCGAGCTGGCGCTCGTGGTCGGTCTCCTCGGCCTGCGCGGCCACGGATTCCGACTCTACGGACGCTACCGGTCCTACCGGCGCCTCGGTTTCCCCGGCCGGGACGGACGGCTCGGGGGCGCCCTGCGGCGCCCCCTCGCGAACCGTGTCGGCAGCCTCTTGGATGTCAGGCTTGCCGCTCATCACTTCTCGTCCACGACCTCGGCATCGACGACATCCTCCTCGGCACCGGCGCCGTTGCTCGACGCCGCGTCGCCGTCGCCGTCGACCGGCGCGCTCGCCGCCTGCTCCTGGGCGCGCTGGTACATGGCCTCGGAGACCTTGTGGAACGCGGTGTGCAGCGCCTCGGTCTTGGCGTTGATCTCGGCCGCGTCATCGCTGGTGAGCGCCTCGCGGACCTCCTTGATCGCCGCCTCGATCTCATCCTTGGAGCTCGAGTCGACCGCGTCGCCCAGCTCCTTGAGCTGGCGCTCGGCCTGGTAGGCCGCGTTCTCGCCGTTGTTGCGTGCCTCGGCGAGCTCGCGCTGACGGCGGTCGTCCTCGGCGTGCGACTCGGCGTCCTGCACCATGCGCTTGATCTCGTCGTCGGACAGACCGGAGCCGGACCGGATCTCGATCTTCTGCTCCTTGCCCGTGCCGAGGTCCTTGGCGGACACGTTGAGGATCCCGTTGGCGTCGATGTCGAACGCGACCTCGATCTGCGGGATGCCCCGCGGCGCCGGCGGGATGCCGGTGAGCTGGAACTTGCCCAGCGACTTGTTGTAGGTGGCCATCTCGCGCTCGCCCTGGAGAACGTGGATCTCCACGCTCGGCTGGTTGTCCTCGGCGGTCGAGAACACCTCGCCCTTGCGGGTCGGGATCGTCGTGTTGCGCTCGATCAGCTTGGTCATCACGCCGCCCTTGGTCTCGATGCCCAGCGTCAGCGGGGTCACGTCGAGCAGCAGCACGTCCTTGACGTCGCCGGCCAGCACGCCGGCCTGAATCGCGGCGCCGACTGCGACGACCTCATCCGGGTTGACCCCGCGATGCGGATCCTTGCCGGTCAGCTCCTTGACCTTCTCCTGCACGGCGGGCATGCGGGTCATGCCGCCGACCAGCACGACATGGTCGACCTTGTCGACGCCCTTGTCCTTGGCGTCGTCGAGGGCCTGGCGCACCGGCGCCACCGTGCGGTCAAGCAGGCTGCTTGTCAGCTCGTTCAGCTTCGCGCGGGTGAGGCGCGTGTCGAGGTGCTTCGGCCCGCTTGCATCGGCGGTGATGAACGGCAGGTTGATCTGCGTCTCCTGCGTGGTCGAGAGCTCGATCTTGGCCTTCTCGGCCGCCTCGTAGAGCCGCTGGAGCGCCATCGGGTCGGCGGCCAGGTCGATGCCCTGCGACTTCTTGAACTCGCTCACGAGCCAGTCGACGAGCGCCTTGTCGAAGTTGTCGCCACCCAGGTGGTTGTCACCCGCGGTCGCCTTGACCTCGAACACGCCATCGCCGATCTCGAGCACGGACACGTCGAACGTGCCGCCACCGAGGTCGAAGATCAGGATCGTCTGGTCGTTCTCCTTATCGAGGCCGTAGGCCAGCGAGGCCGCGGTCGGCTCGTTGATGATCCGCTTGACGTCCAGCCCGGCGACCCGGCCGGCGTCCTTGGTCGCCTGGCGCTGATCGTCGTTGAAGTAGGCGGGGACGGTGATCACCGCGCTGTCGACGCTCTCGCCCAGGTACGCCTCGGCGTCCGCCTTCAGCTTGCCCAGGATCATCGCGCTGATCTCCGGCGGGCTGTACTGCTTGCCGCCGGCCTCGACGCGCGCGTCGCCGTTCGGTCCGGAGACCACCTTGTACGGAACGATCGACTCCTCCTCACGGACCTCGGCCTCCTTGCGGCCCATGAAGCGCTTGATCGAGAAGATCGTGTTCTGCGGGTTGGTGACGGCCTGGCGCTTGGCTACCGTGCCGACCAGCCGCTCACCGGACTGCGTGAACGCCACGACGGACGGCGTCGTGCGCCCGCCCTCCGCGTTCTCGATGACCGTCGGCTCGCCACCCTCGAGCACCGCCATGCACGAGTTGGTCGTTCCGAGGTCGATTCCGATTGTCTTTCCCATCGAGTTCTGCTCCTGTTTGTTCGCAAAAATCTAAGCGGGACTGTAGCAGATTTGGGTAGAGTCGATCAGGCGTCTGGCCGCCCTGTGCGACGTGCGGCCGTATGGCGTTGCGCGGGGTGGTCGTGTCGCGAGGGCGGCCCGCCGCCTGATCGCCTCCACCCCATTCGGCGGGGGAAGCGGGTGGGGCGCCGGCGCGGTCGCACTGCGCCCCGCCCGAATGCGGATAACTCGCCATTCGCCAGCCCGCCGACGGTGAACGGTCGTTTACCCGGCTCCTGTGCGGAGAACTCGCCACTCGCGCGGCGCTGCAGCGCGAATGGCGACTTATCCGCCAACGGCGCCGACGCTGGATCGCCCCTAGCTCCGGGCCGCGGCCCCCGGGGCAATACGCGAGTTTCTCCACACTCGCCACCCTTCCCGGAGGTGAATGCAGGTTCACTCGCGCATAGCGCGACTCTCTCAACACTCGCGCCCGGAAGGCCGGCGAGTGCGGGGTTAGTCGCGCAACATCACCCGACTTGGAACGCGCTCGGGCACATCCGCTGCAGAGCGCACTCGCCACACGCCGGCCGGCGCGCGTGACACGTGCGCCGGCCGTGGCGGAGCAGGTTGAGGTGGAGCTCCAGCTCCTCCCCCGGTGGCGTGATCGCGAGCATCTCGTCGTGCATCTCCTCGAACGGCGCGCCCGGCCGGAACAAGCCCAGCCGCGTCCCCACCCGCGAGACGTGGGTGTCGACCGGGACGTCGCGCATCCCGAGCGCGAACAGGAGCACGCAGGCGGCGGTCTTGCGCCCCACGCCCGGCAGCGAGGTCAGATACGCCTGCGCCTCTGGCACCGTCCGACTCGCCAGCCAGTCGAGCGAGAGCTCGCGCCGCGGGGACGTCTCCGAGATCGCGACCAAAATCGACTTGATCCGCGCCGACTTGACCTTCGAGATCCCGCCCGGCCGGATCGCCTCCTCGACCGCATCCACCGGCGCGTCGCGGGTCTCCTCCCAACCGTCAAACCGCTCGCGCAACGCGAGGTAGGCGACGTCCCGGTTGCGGTCGTTGGTCGACTGCGAGAGCACGGTCAGGATCAGCTCGGCGATCGGGTGCCCGTGGGGCTTGGCCAGCGGAATCCCGTAGACGAGGCGCAGCCGATCGCGGATCGCGCGCACCCGTCGTCCCGCCGGGCGCTTCCAATCGCTCGCCCGCCCAGGCCGCCCAGACCTACTCGCGCGCGCACCGCTACTCAAGCGCGCCCCATCGCTCGCACGCCAGCGAGGACTGCACGACTGCCTCGGGCAGCGATGCCGCCACTGCCGAGGGATAGAACCCCGAGCCGGCCAGACGCGCCAGCAACACCCCGGTCAGGACATCGCCGGCGCCAATCGTGCTCAGCACCGCGGCCGGCCGGCCCGGCACGTCGAGGCGGATCTCCCCTCGCAGCATCGCCCCGTCCGGCCCCAGCGTGATCACGACCATGCGGGCGCCGGCCTTCAGCAGCGCCAGGGCCGCGCGCTCGAGCTCGTCCTCGCCGGTCATCAGCGTCGCCTCCTCGGCGTTTGCGCGCACGAGTAGCGCACCCGGCACGCAGGCGTTCGAGGCCGCGGCCGCTTCGGCCCGGGAGCGCCACCGGTGCAGACGGAGGTTGGGGTCGAATACGAACGGCCGCCCGAGTCCGAGCGCCAGCTCACGGGCGCGCATCGTGACCTCGCGCTCCTCGGCGCCGACCAGCGTGTTCGAGCTGATGTAGAGGCCCGCCGCGCGCTCCATCGCGCCCTCGATCCGCTCCCCGAGGCCCCCGACCACCACCCCGATCGTCTCCCCGTATATCTGGTAGCTCGGCTCTCCGACGCCGCTCACGGCGACGAGCGCGAGCGGGGTGGGCGATCCCGCGACGAGCTCGAACAGTGAGGCGTCGACGCGCTCGCGCTCGAGGCGATCGCGCAGCCAGCGTCCCCACATGTCATCACCGGCACCGCCGGCCAGCGCGACGTGCGCCCCGTATCGGGCCGCGATGACCGCGACGTTCGCGACCGACCCACCGAAGTGGGGCACAAACGCGTCGGCCAGGGCCAGGTCGTCGAGCGGCCGCTGGCAGATCAGATCGACGACCGCCTCGCCCAGGCACAGGGTCGCCGCACCGGGCGGCGGTTCGGAGGACTGTTCGGCGGACTGACTCACGCGCGCGGACGTTATCCTCGCCAGCGGGTGCACGTCGACGAGCACACGACCACCTTCGACGACTCACCCGTTTACTACCGCAGCGCGTCGCCGATGCCCGATGCGCCGCCGCTCTACCTCCACGGGATCCCCACGAGCTCCGACGACTGGATCGAGTTCCTCGACCGGACCGGCGGGATCGCGCCGGACCTCATCGGGTTCGGCCGCTCGGGCAAGGGCGGCCATCTCGACTTCTCGGTCGACGGACTGGTGGATTTCGTCGAGGACCTCCTGTCCCACCTGGGCGTCGGTGAGGTCCAGGTCGTCGGCCACGACTGGGGTGCCACGGTCGGTCTGAAGTTCGCGCGCCGGCACCCGGAGCGGGTGCGACGGCTCGTGCTGTGCAACGCGCCCGGGCTGGTCGAGGGCTTCGCGTGGCCGCGGTTCGTGCGGTGGTGGCGCATGCGCGGCGTCGGGGAGATGCTGATGGGCTCGACGACCCGCACGATGCTGACCCGGACGCTTCGCCAAGGTTGCGTCGAGAAGGCCGCCTGGACGCCGGCCCGGATCGAAAGCGTCTGGAGCCAGTTCGACCAGGGGACGCAGCGGGCGATTCTCCGTCTCGTCCGCTCCGCGGAGGAGAACATGGTCGGGGCGGATGGAAACGACTGGGCCCCGCCGATCACGCTGCTGTGGGGCGAGGAGGACCCCTGGTATCCGCCGGCGCTGGCTGACGCGTACGCGGCGCGCCTCCCGGGAGCGCGGGTCGAGCGCATTGTCGGCGCCGGACATTGGCCCTGGCTGGACCGGCCCGAGGTGGTGGAGCGCGTCGCGGCACTACTCGAGCGATAGCCGGCGGGCCGCGGGCCGGGCGGTCCGGTGGGCGCCGCCCCCGTGGAAGCGCACCCTGCCGACGCTGACGGCTGCGGTGATCGCGGCCGCGTATGTGATCGTCTCGCCGGCCAGTGAGGATCTGGCCGCGCACCTGTTGCGGGCCAAGCTGTTCGCCACCGAGGGCTTCGGGATCTGGAACAACTGGTGGTACGGCGGGCACAACGTGCCCGGCTACAGCGTGCTGTTCCCGCCGCTGGGGGCACTGCTCACGCCCCAGGCGGCCGGGGCGATCGCGATCGTGCCGACGGCCGCGCTGTTCGAGGCGCTCGCCCGTCGACGCTTCGGCGAACAGGCCTGGCTCGGGGCGCTGTGGTTCGGAGCGGCGACCAGCACGAGCCTGTTCACCGGCCGGCTCACGTTCGCCTTCGGCCTGCTGCCGGCGGTCGCTTCTGCCCTGGCCCTCCAGCGCCGGCGCCCCGGGACCGCGGCGGCACTGGCGGCGCTCACCGCGCTCGCGAGCCCGGTCGATGCCGTGTTCGCGGCCCTGGCCGGTGCAGCGCAGGCGGCCGGCGCGTACCTCGAGCACCGCGAGCTGCGAGGAGCCCTTCCGGGCCTCGGCGTCATCGTCGCGGCCGCAGCGCCGGTGCTGGCCCTGGCCATCGCCTTCCCCGAGGGCGGGTACGAGCCGTTCGCGTTCTCGGCCCTGTGGCCGCTCGTGCTCATCTCGGCGGCCTTCGTGTTCGTGACGCCGCGCGAGGAGCCGACCCTACGCATGGGGGCCGCGCTTTATGGGATCGGGTGCGTCCTGTCGTTCGCGGTGGCGAGCCCCATCGGCAGCAACGTGACGCGGCTTGGCCCGCTGATCGCCGGCCCGCTGCTGGCGCTGCTCTGGTGGCCACGGCGCCGGGTCGCGCTCGCCGTGCTGGCAATCCCCCTGCTCTACCTCCAGTGGCAGGCGCCCGTGCGCGACGAGCGCACCGCCGACGACAACGTCGCGGTCACCGATGCCTATTACCAGCCCGTGATCTCCTATCTGAGCCGGCAGACCGGGCCGCCGTTCCGGATCGAGATCCCGTTCACGCCGTTCCACTGGGAGGCGTACAGGATCGCGCCGCGTTTTCCGCTCGCGCGAGGATGGGAGCGCCAACTCGACACCAAATACAACGCCCTCTTCTACAACGGAACGCTGACGCCGGCGAGCTATGACGCGTGGCTGCGCCAACTGGCCGTGCGTTTCATCGCGGTGCCGCGCACCACCGTCGATTACGCGGCGGCCGACGAAGTCCGGCTGATCAACCGGGGTTTGCCGTACCTGCGGCTCGTCGATCGCACGGCCAATTGGCGGATCTACGCGGTCACGGACGCCACGCCGATCGTTCAGGGCCCGGCGACCCTCCGCGGACTCGGCCCGAATTGGCTCCAGCTCCGGGCCAGCCGCCCGGGCACATCGCTGATTCGCGTCAGATGGAGTCCCTACTGGGCGGTCACTCAGGGCTCGGGCTGCGTCGCGGCCGCCGGCGGCTTCACCCAGCTCCGGGTGCGCCGTCCGGGTCCGGTCCGGGTCGCGATCCGGTTCTCGCTCACGCGCATCGGCGCGAGGACGCCCCGCTGCAGCTGACGCCAGCCAAACATCGCACCTCGCTAGCATCCCCTGGATGGGGTCCCCGCCCGCCCAGCAGGCCCTGCCTCCGCATATCCGCGCCGTTCGCTTCATCGAGACGCGGGTGCTGCCGCGTGGCTGGCTCGACCTAGTGCGCCAGATCGCGCTGTTCCTCGGCGCGCTCCTGCTCTACGACCTAGTGCGCGGCGTCGTCGCCGGGGACAACCCGTATAAGCCGTTCGGCGACGCGATGCGGATCATCGACCTCGAGCGAACGCTGCACGTGTTCATCGAGCCGAGCGTCCAAGCGTGGGCGATGAACAAGCACTGGCTGATCAATGGCGCCGACTGGATCTACCTGAACGGCCACTTCTTCGTCACGCTGGCGGCGTTGGCGTTCATCTACGCGCGACGCAACTCGTCGTTCTACTTCGTTCGCAATATGTTCATGATCGCGATGGGATTGGCGCTCATTGGGTATTGGCTATATCCGACGGCGCCGCCGCGGCTGATGCCCGAATGGGGTTTCACCGACGCGATCTCCAACTTCGTGACGGGCGGTAGCGGCTCCGTCGACTTCGGTCCCTCAAAAGCTTTCCTGAACTTCTATGCAGCGGTTCCCTCGATGCACGTGTGCTTTGCCGTGATGATCGGCGGGTCCATGTCGCGCTTGGTGTCCTGGCGACCAGGCAAGATTGCGTGGTCGCTGTACCCGCTGCTCGTGACGTTCGTCGTCGTGGCGACCGCCAACCACTACCTCACCGACGTGTTCCTCGGGGCCCTGACCGCCGGCATATCCGCGTTCCTGGCGCAGCGGCTGCTCGCGCGGGCCAGACCGGACGCGTGGGCATTCGTGCGCGCAACCGCGTGAGCACGCCCGAACAGACCCGGCGTCGGCGACCGAGGAACGGTGCGCGGCGACCTCGCGCCGGTGGGCGGGGCACCATCCTTGGGCCCACCGCACAGGAGATGATGCGCAACCGGCTGATCGAGTCGCGGCTGACACCGAACGCGATCTCGCTCACCGGCTTCGCGCTCAATCTCGCCGCCGCGGCGCTGATCTTCGACCGGCTGTTCTTCGTGGCCGGCCTCGCATTCATCGTCGGCTCGATCATGGACACGCTCGACGGGCGCTACTCGCGCATGTCGGGGAAGGGCTCGGTGTTCGGCGCATTTCTGGACTCGACTCTCGACCGCCTCGAGGAGGGCATCGTCCTGATCGCGGTCGGCGCCTACTTCGCCTCGCAGCACAACCAGGTGGCGGCCGCCGCGACCGTGGCGGCCGTGCTCGGCTCGCTGATGGTCTCCTACACACGCGCGCGGGCCGAGGCGCTCGGCGTCGAGTGCAAGGTCGGTCTCGCCACCCGCCCGGTGCGCGTGGTGATCCTGTCGATCGGCGTCGTGTTCGCCAAGGGCGCCTCGCTCGGCCACTTCGAGCTGCTGGCGCCCGCGGTCTACGTGCTGGCCGGCCTAACCGTCTTCACCACCCTGCAGCGGATCTTCCACGTGCGCCAGCAGCTCAAGCGGATCGGGGCGGACGGGCACGGGCCATCCGTGTAACGAACCCGCTGTTGCGGACTATCTTCAGTGGTCCGGGATCCGACCCCCGCGGGCGGGCGGGACATCAAATTTAGAAAGGCAGCCCCAGACAGTGAGTACGACCAACGGTTCCACCAACGGCGCCGCTCGGTACCAGGACGGCAAGGTCCGGGTGGCGATCATCGGCGTCGGCAACTGCGCAAGTTCTTTCGTGCAGGGCGTCCAGTACTACCGCGACGCCGACCCGCGCGAATCGGTGCCCGGGCTGATGCACGTCGATGTCGGCGGTTATCACGTGCGGGACATCGAGTTCAGCGCGGCCTTCGACATCGACGCCGACAAGGTCGGCAAGGATCTCTCAGAGGCGATCTTCGCCGGCCAGAACAACACGCTGAACTTCGCCGGCGAGGTGCCCTCCCTCGGTGTCCCCGTCGAGCGCGGGATGACCCACGACGGCCTGGGCAAGTACCTCAAGGAGAAGATCACCAAGGCGCCCGGCCCGACCGCCGACATCGTCGAGATTCTCAAGGACACCCACACCGACGTGGTCGTGTCCTACCTGCCGGTCGGCTCCGAGCAGGCGACCAAGTGGTACGTCGAGCAGATCCTCGAAGCCGGGTGCGGGTTCGTCAACTGCATCCCCGTGTTCATCGCGCGGGAGGATTACTGGGACAAGCGCTTCAAGAAGGCCGGACTGCCAATCGTCGGCGACGACATCAAGTCTCAGGTCGGCGCCACGATCGTCCACCGCGCGCTGGCGCGGCTGCTCCACGACCGCGGAGTGCGCCTCCAGCACACCTCGCAGCTGAACGTCGGCGGCAATATGGACTTCTACAACATGCTCGAGCGCGAGCGGCTGGAATCGAAGAAGATCTCCAAGACCAACGCCGTGACCTCGATCATGGGCACGACGCTGCCGGCCGACGATGTGCACGTTGGTCCTTCTGACTACGTGCCGTGGCTGACCGACCGCAAGTGGGCGCACATCCGGCTCGAGGGCCAGGCGTTCGGCGACGTCCCCCTGAACATGGAGATGAAGCTCGAGGTCTGGGATTCGCCCAACTCGGCCGGGATCGTGATCGACGCGGTCCGGTGCTGCAAGCTGGCGCTCAATCACGGGCTCTCCGGTCAGCTCGACGGGCCGAGCTCGTACCTGATGAAGTCGCCGATGAACCAGCGCCCCGACGACGAGGCGCGGGAGGCGACCGAGAAGTTCATCGCCAAGTACGCCCGCACGCCGGTTGAGGCGAAGGCCTCCAAGCAGAAGGCCGGAAAGAGCTGAGAAGCAAATAGACTGCCGCTCGTGGCCAGCGAGCGGCTCACGATCGCGCAGGTGACGCCGTTCGCCTGGGAGGTCGCGCACGAGGTCAACGATTACGTGGGGCAGGTCTCGCGCGAGCTCTCCCAACGGGGGCATCGCGTCTTGATCATCGCCCCATCGGAGTCGGAGCGCCTGGTGCGCGAGAGCCGGCGGGCGATTCGCAGCGACGGACCGTCGCTGCTCGAGCGTGCCGATGGCGAGCCGCTTGTACTGGGCGTCGGCGAGGTCCTGCCGTTCTCGCCCACCCGCCGGCGCGCCGCCTCGCTGCCGCTGGACGTGGCCAGGACGATTGAGGAGGCGCTCGGCACTCTGCCGCTCGACATCGTCCACGTCCACGAGCCCTTCGCTCCCAGCGCCTCGAGCGTCGCGCTGCGGCATTCCCGCGGGCTCAACGTGGGCAGCTTCCACGGGCCGACCGAGCGGATCCTTTCCACGCAGCTCACCCGTCCGCTGTCGCGACTCCTGTTCGGCCGGC
Organism: Solirubrobacteraceae bacterium; assembly: GCA_035502815.1. Taxonomy (GTDB): domain Bacteria; phylum Actinomycetota; class Thermoleophilia; order Solirubrobacterales; family Solirubrobacteraceae; genus Palsa-465. The sequence goes on along the minus strand of DATJUA010000005.1, from coordinate 12,691 downwards.
TCGACGCCCGCATCGCGAGCTACGGAGCCACCCGCGACCTGCTCCAGCGCTACTTCCCGGGCGAGTACCGAGTGATCCTGCCCGGAGCCGACGTGGCCCCCGATAGGCAAACGGTCCCTCCGCACGATTTCGTGCAGCTGCTGTTCAGCGCCGCGGAGGAGCGTGCGGCATTGCGTTTGTTCCTGCGAGCGCTCCGCGCGCTCCCGGCGGAGCCCGCCTGGCGCGCCACCGTGTGGTCTCCGCGGCCGCTCGCCCCGCCGGCCACGCTCAGCCGGGCGCTTCGCGATCGAGTGGAGTTCGTCGACGCCGAGCGGATGCCCGAGGCGCAGGCGCTGGGCGAGGCCGACGTGCTCGTGCTCGCCTCGGAGGGGATGCGCCCCGCACCGGGCACACTCGTGCGCGCGCTCGCGGCCGGCGTGGTCCCGGTCGCCTCGCGAGTGGGTGCCTACGAGGAGCTCCTCGGGCAGGGCGAGTACGGGTTCGTGTTCGAGCCTGGCGACGTGCAGACGCTCACGACTCACGTGACCCGGCTGATCAGCGAGCCGGCCCTACGCGAGACGAGCCGCGCCCGCGCGCAGGAACTCCGAACCCAGTTCGGCTGGTCCCGGGTAACCGACGAGCTCGTGGACGTCTACGCGGGCCTCGTCGCCCGCCGGCATGACACGCGCGCCAACGGCCGCGTGCGGTCCCGCCTGGCCAACCGGCGGATGATCGACGTCGACTTGCACATGCACACCGACCACTCCTACGACTGCGCCACGCCGGTCGAGGTGCTGCTCGCGGAGGCGCGGGCGCGGGGGCTGGGCGCCATCGCGGTCACCGACCACAACGAGATCTCGGGCGCCCACGCCGCCCGGGCGCGCGCGGACGGAATCGCCGTGATCGTCGGGGAAGAGGTCAAGACCGCCGATCAGGGCGAGGTGATCGGCTTGTTTATCGAGGACAAGATCCCCCGGGGCATGACCCTCCAGGAGACGATCGCGGAGATCAAGCGCCAGGGCGGCCTCGTGTATGTGCCCCATCCGTTCGACCGGCTGCACTCGGTCCCCGACTACGAGCACCTGCTCGACGTGATCGATGACGTCGACGCGATCGAGGTGTTCAATCCGCGCGTGGCGATCACCGAATTCAACGACGAGGCCGCCCGCTTCGCGGCCAAGTACCGGATTCCGGCCGGCGCCGGCTCGGACGCCCACGTGCCCCAGGGCCTCGGCTCGGTGCGGATCCGGATGCGCGAGTTCGACGGCCCCGAGGAGTTCCTCGAGTCGCTCCGCGACGCCGACATCGTCCGCAACCCGGCCAGCCTGCTGTACGTCCAGGCGCTCAAGTTTCTCCAGACCAAGGCGCTCCCCGAGTCGGCCCGAAGGGCCTCGCGCGAGCGCCGCGTCCGGCGGGCAATGGGGCTTGATCGGCCCCGGACCACGGGCCGCCGCAGCCGCAACTCCTGATGCACTCGCAAGGACAAGCTCGCGAGCCGTCCAATCGGACAGCGATGCCGGCGACCGACGACGAGATCCGGGAGAAGTACCTCGAGCGGGCCATCCGCGAGCTGAACGCCTTCTCGCGCGAGGTCCAGGCCTGCACCGACTGCCCGCGCGGCGCGCTGATGCCCGTACTCGGGTCGGGGCACCCGCAGGCCGACATCTTCCTGATCAAGCACTCCGCCCGGCCCTCCGAGGTCGAGGAGGGGGTGGCGTTCTACGGTCGCGCCGGCAACGCGCTGATGAAGTCACTCAAGCGCCTCTCGATCGACCCCCTGGCGGTTTACGGGACGCTGTGCGTCAAATGCCCCGTGCCCGATCCGGTCATGGCCGACCCGGGCTGCGTGGGCAGGATGGTCGAGGAGATCCACATCGTCTCGCCTAAGATCGTCGTGGTCATGGGGACGGAAGCGCTCGCGGTGGTCAACGAGCTCGACCTGTCACTACGCCGGGACATCCGGGCGGCCCCAGGCGAGCTCCAGCGCCTGACGCCGTCGACTGAGGCGCTGTACGTGCCGAACATCGACGACTCGCTCGACGAGGAGGAGGCCAAGCGGTCGTTCTGGGCGGCCTTCAGGGTCCTCGGGCAGTGGTGGGCTGACCTTCCCCCGTACTGACGCCCGACCCGCTAGGCTCGCGCCCATGGACCTGGAGGAGAAGTCCCTCGACGAGATCGGGGATCGGTGCGAAGAATGCGGTGCCAAGCTGACCCCGGCCGAGATCGAGGCGGCACGCGACTCGGGTGGGCCAGCGCTGTGCACGGTCCACGCAGAGGAGTTCGTTCCCGTCGGTGACGACGACGGGTTCGAAGAGGACTAAGGCGCCGCCGCCAGGCGCCGCCGACAAATTTTCTTACGCGCCGCGCCCTACATCATCAGGACGATCTTGCCGAGCTTGCCGCCCTCGGCGAAGCGGTCATACGCGGTGGGTGCTTCCTCGAGCGAGTACGTGGCGGCGATCGGGACGTGAACGGCTCCCGAGGCGAGCAGCGGCAGAACCGAACGCTCGACGGCACGAGCGGCTAGCGCCTTCTCCTCGAGCGGTCGGGGACGCAGCGTCGAGTTGTAGATGCGGGCCCGCTTCTGCATGGCCAGTCCCAGGTTGAGCTCGGCCTGCGCGCCGGCGCCGATTCCGATCACCATGATCCGACCCCACAGGTCGAGCGCCTGGAGGTTGGCCGGGAGGTTCGGCGCGCCGACGAGCTCGAGGATCACGTCGAACGGCCCTCGCTCCTCGAAGCCCTCCGGCGCGATCACCTCGGCCCCGAGCTCGGCGACCTTGGCGCGGTGGTCGCGATTGCGTACCGTGGCGGTCACGCGTGCGCCGGCCGACCGGCCGAGTTGGATCGCGGCGGTTCCGACGCCGCCGGCGCCTCCGTGGACGAGCAGCCGCTCTCCCGTCCTCAGACCGGCCTGGGTGAACACGCCGTCGTGGGCGGTGGTGAAGACCTCGGGCACGCCCCCCGCCTCCGGCCAGTCGAGGTTGCCAGGGACTGGCATCAGGATGCGCTCGTGCACAACCGCGAGCTCGGCCTGTCCACCGCCGGCGACGATGCTCATGACTCGATCCCCGACCTCGAACCGGGTGACCCCGGGGCCACGCTCGATCACCTCGCCGGCCAGCTCGAGGCCCGGGATGTCCCGCGGCGCGCCCGGGGGGGCCGGGTAGAAGCCCCGGCGCTGCATCATGTCGGCGCCGTTCAGGCCCGCGGCTCGGACGCGGACGAGGCACTCGCCGGCGCCGGGCGCCGGATCGGGATGGTCCTCAACCGTCAGGTTCTGGTCTTTGATCGTGACCGCTCGCATGACAGTCCGATTCAGGGAAGGACTGTGACGAGCGTCCCGTAGGTCAGATAACCCCAGGCCTGCTCGGCGGCGTCGTAGGGGAGCTCCACGCATCCCAGGCTCTGTGGCGATCCGTAATACGCCCGCGGCATGTAGTGGACGGCGTCGCCGCCATTGAAGTAAGCGACCCACTGGACGAAGTCGGCGTAGTGCGACCCGTCGGGGTTGGTGCCCTGCATGGTCTGGCTTCGCAAGCGCTCGTAGACCGGAAAAGTTCCCGTTGCCGTGCCCTGGCCGGGGATTCCGGTGTTGGCGGGCGTTCGCAGGACGACGTGCCCGTTGTGGTACAGGGTGAGCGACTCCGGGCTGTTCTCGCTGGCCACCGCATAGCTGTAGCCGCTCGTGTTGAACTGGCGGTGGGCGCGAGCGCTCAGCAGTGCTTGCCACACGGCGGCGGTGGCGACCCCGTCCATAGCGAGCCCGTGCTGGGACTCGAAGCTCATGATCGCCCCTCGAAGTACGGTGGACTCCTCGCCGGTCCACAGCGCCCGCAGCTGCGATGGCCACTCGGTGCCGAGCTCCAGTCGCCCGGCCGGCGGCTGGAAGATCGCCCGAAGCTGGCCCGCGGTGTCCTCGGGCCGCGGTTGATGCTTGATCGAGGTCAGATGAACGGGCAGGAACCGGAGCTCCGCGAGCAGCTGGATGAGCCGCACGGTCGACCCGTTCTCCACCACGAACGTGGCAGCGGCGGCCTTGCCCAAGGTGGCGCCGTCGGTGGCGGCCAGACCCTTCGGGACGGTGATGCGCACGGTGGTGCCGGGGAGGTATCCCCCGGTCGGGGTGAAGCTCAGCGTCGTCGGGTTCGGCTGCGACCACGTGCCGGGGGTCGACGGGGAGAGCTTGGGCTCAGACCGCGCGCTCACCGGGGCGAGCGGCGCGGAGAACCGAAGCACGATGGTCGCGTCGCCCGGGACCGTGCCCTTCGGAGTGACGCCCACCAGCCGCAACGCCGGCGCGCCGGTGGCCGCCCCGGCCTGTGCGACCCCAACGGCCAGTAGTGCGGCGGCGGCCAGCACGACGGCACGGACGGTGCGAACCCTCATCACAACAGGATTACCCACGATCGAGTACCGCCACCGCCTCGATGTGCGGCGTCTGCGGGAACATGTCGACGGGCCGTACTTTGCCCAGCTCATATCCCGCTTCGGCGAGCTGCGCGGCGTTCGGGGCCAGCGTGGTCGGGTTGCAGGACACGTACACGATCCGGCGGGGTGCTGCCTCGATGATCCGGCGCACCACCTTCTGTGAGAGACCCGATCGGGGCGGGTCAACCACGAGCACATCCGGCCGGCCGGCGCGCTCCACGAGCTCGCGCATGGCCAGGCGGACGTCGCCGGCGAAGAAGTGCGCGTTCTCGATCTCGTTGCGGCGGGCGCCCGCGATCGCGTCGGCGATCGCCTCCTCGATCAGCTCGAGCCCCCACACCTCGGCGGCTCGCGGCGCCATCAGCAGCCCGATCGTCCCGATCCCGCAGTAAAGGTCGAAGACACGGTCCGTGCCCGAGGGCTGCGCGTAGTCCAGCGCCAGCCCGCACAGGCGCTCGGCCATCTCGGTGTTGGTCTGAAAGAAAGCGCTCGGGGAGATATGCATTCGAAGGCCACCGATCTCCTCCTTCAGCCGGTCGCGCCCGCTGATCAGTGACGTTTCGCCGGTCTGTGTCGTCTCGGCCACGCTGTCGGTCTGGGTCCAGAGCAGACCACCCACAGGATCCGCCGCCTTGGCCAGACCCTCGGTGTCGAGCCGTCCGGGGCTCGTGACAAGCCGCACTTGGAGGTCCCCGGTGCGCCGGCCCTCCCGTACCACGAGGTTGCGCAGGAGCCCGTCACCGGTCCGGCGGTCGTATGCACTGAGACCCTCCGAGCGGCACCACGCCGCCACCCGCTCGCGCGCCGCGTTGCCGTCCTGCGAGGCGAGCAGGCAGTCGGTGACCTCGACGATCTCCTCCCAGCGACCGGGGGCGTGGAACCCGCACACGAGCCGCCCGGCCGCGTCGGTCCCGAACGAGTACTCGAGCTTGTTGCGGTAGCGCCACTGCTCGACGGCGGGGATGATCGGCTCGAGCTCGTAGCCCTCGAGCCGCCCGATACGGCGCAGAGCATCGTCGACCTGCTCCTGCTTGACCTCGAGCTGGCGCTCGTAGGGGAGCACCTGCCACGGCGCGCCCGGATGGTCGGCTCGAGGCGCGATCCGCTCCGGGCTTGGCTCGACGATCTCGATCGCGCGAGCCTGGGCGTAGGCGCGCTTGGAGTTCTGCACCTCGGCACGGACACGGTCGCCGGGGATGCCGTCCTGGACGAACACCACGTATCCGTCGAGGCGCGCCACGCCGGCGCCCCCGAACGCGAGCGACTGCACGGTGAGGTCTAGTACATCGCCCCGGGCAGGGCGGCGGGTCGCGGTGGCACGCTCCATGTGTCCCTAGGATGGCAGCCGGTCGATCGCGACGCGAACCGCCGCCGGATCGGCGTCGAGCCCGAGCAGGATCCTGGCCCCGGCCCCGCCCCGCTCGTGGACGAGCGCGAGCAGCAGGTGCTCGGTCCCGACCGGCTGATCGCGCATCGACGCCTCGCGCCCGGCCCGCTCGATCGTGTCCAGAGCCCGGCCCGTGAACGAGAGCTCGCCTGTCGGCGCCTCTACCCCCACGCCCATCATCCGGACCACGGCGGCCCGGACGTCGTCGTGAGCGACCCCGAACGTGGCCAGGACCTGGGCCCCGGTGCCCTCGGGGACGCGCAGGACCCCGAGCAGGATGTGCTCGGTTCCCACGAAGCTGTGACGCAGCCCGCGCGCCTCGTCATGGGCGCGCTCCAGGGCCGTGCGCGCCGACCGTGTGAAGTGCTCGTCCAGGCTCAGTTGAGGTGTTTGTCGATGGCCGCGAGCACGGACTTGCGGTTCGCGTGCCGTCGCTCATAGTCGCGCACCTTGCGTAGCTCGGCCGGCGACAGGCCGTCGAGCCGGAGCTGCACCTGAGCGGCGGTCAGATCGTCGTAGCCGAGAACCGGAAACGACTGCCCGGCGCTGACGGTCCTCCGAGCCCGGTCCGCGCTTCGGAGCAGAAGATCGAGCGACTCGCTCCGCCGCGCACGCGACGTGGCCGATCCGAGCTGCTGGCGACCTCGACCGAGAACCCGCTCGACGTCGGACATGAGCTGGTCGGTCTGCTGGCGGCCGCGGTTGACCAGCTCGGTCGCCAGCTCGTTGGCGTCCGACCGCGTCACCCGACCGCGAGCGGCCGCGTCGTCGAGCACCTCCTGAATCCGTTCGCGGCTGAGCACGACCAACCCGAGCGGCCGAATGATCCGGCTCACGAGCTGCTCAGCCAGCCCACCCAGGCCGTCGGGTGCGTCGGCGCCATGATTGGCGGCGTTGGATCTGTTCGCTGAGCGCGACGCGCTGCTCCCGCGCGACCCGCCCGACTTCGATTTCGGTGACGGCATGTTTTCGGCTCTCCTCTCCGAAAGCTCCAGCTGAGCGTACCCAACCGCCGAGGCGATCACCGCCGGTTCATTCCCATCCGTCAGGCACCGATGAGCAGCTCGAGCAGCGCCTTCTGGGCGTGGCGCCGGTTCTCGGCCTGGTCCCAGATCCGCTGGCGATCGCCATACAGGACGTGCTCGGTGATCTCCTCCCCGGGGTGCGCGGGCAGGCAGTGCAGTGCAATCGCGCCGGGCGCGCCGAGGTCGAGCAGCTCGTCGGTAAGTGCGTAGGGAGCCAGCGTGCGCCGGCGTTCCGCGGCCGAGTCGGGATCGTCGCTCATGCTCACCCACACGTCGGTGTAGACGGCGTGGGCGCCTCGTGCGGCCTCGTGGGGATCGTCGGTTAGGGCGCCGGGAACCCCTGGCTCGAGCTGAAAGCCATTGGGCGAGGCGACCCGGACCTCGACGCCCGCCGTCGCGCCGACGGCGACGAGCGAGCGCGCGACGTTGTTGCCGTCGCCGACGTAAGCGACGGTCAACCCGTCGAGCTGTCCAAACGCCTCGCGGAGGGTGAGGAGATCGGCCAGTACCTGGATCGGATGATGGCGCGGGCTCAGCATGTTGATCACCGGGACGCTCGCGTGCGCGGCGACGTCGGCGATCAGCTCCTCGCGGCCGGTCCGGATCCCGATCGCCGCCACGTGGCGCGAGAGCACGTAGGCCGTGTCACGCGCGGACTCACCACGCGAGAGTTGGAGGTCCTCCGAGCGCAGCACCATCGGGTGCCCTCCGAGCTCGGTGACCCCGGCCTCGAACGAGACGCGCGTGCGCGTCGATGGCTTCTCGAAGATCAGCGCTACCGTGCGCCGGCGCAGCAGGTCGGAGCTGTACGGCGCCGCCTTGAGCTCGAGCGCGCGCTCAAGCAGGCCGTTGAGCTCATCGGCGCTCAGCTCAGTCCCGGTGATGAAATGGCGCGCCAAGCGACGAGTGTACGTTGAGTTGCCGCCGATGCGCGTGCTGACCTGGAACCTCTTTCACGGGCGGGCGGTCCCGCCCGCCGGGCGCTACCTGCTCGACGAGTTCGCCGGCGCCCTCGCCGGCTGGGAGTGGGACGTGGCGCTGCTCCAGGAGGTGCCGCCGTGGTGGCCTTCGCTCCTGGCCGATCGCCTTGGCGCCGACCAACGCCTGGTGCTGACCTCGCGCAACGCGCTGCTGCCCGCCCGGCGCGCGATCGCGATCCGATGGCCGGACCTGATCAAGTCCAACGGCGGCGGCGCCAATGCGATCCTCGTCCGGGGCGATTCCGTGGCCGAGCATCGGTGGCGCCGGCTGTGCGTATGGCCCGAGCGCCGCTGGGTGCACGGCGTGCGGCTTGAGCACGCCGGGGCGTGGGTGGCGAACCTCCACGGTGGCGGTCCGATGCGCGACGCCGAGCGAGCCGCCACGACCGCCCTGGAGTGGGCCGGTGCAGCCCCGGTCGTGCTAGGCGGGGACTTCAACATCCGCGATCTCTCGCTCGGCGAGTTCGCCTACGCGGGCGGCCACGACGTCGACCTCGTCTTCGCGCGAGGGCTTCTGACCGGCCCGACCGAGGTGCTCGATCGCGGACCGCTCTCGGACCATGCGCCGGTGATCGTGAGAGTATTTCGATAGAATTACTTTAGATGTCTGCGGCGGTCCATTGGTTCCTGCCCACCAACGGCGACTCGCGCTCCGACCTGAGCCTAGGCAATGCGGTTGGTGTTCGCGGATCCCGGGCGAACGAAGATGGGACCTCTCGCGAGCCCGGCATCGCCTACATCGGGCAGGTCGCTCGCTCGGCCGAGCAGCTTGGCTTCCGGGCCGCCCTGACCCCGACGAGCTCGTGGTGCGAGGACGCCTGGATCCTCACCGCGGGACTGACGCAGGTGACCGAGCGCCTGCGCTTCCTCGTCGCGTTCCGCCCGGGGCTGCAGTCGCCCACGCTGGCCGCCCAGATGGCCGCCACCTTTCAGCGGATGTCCGGCGACCGACTGCTCTTGAACGTGGTGACAGGCGGGGACGACGCCGAGCAGCGGCGTTTCGGCGACCACCTCGACAAGCGCGAGCGCTACGCACGCACGGGCGAGTTCCTGCACATCGTCCGGGAACTGTGGTCGGGCGAGCCGGTCGACTTCGACGGCGATCACTACCACGTAGAGGACGCGCAGCTGTACGCGCAACCACGCTGGCCCGACATCTATTTCGGCGGCTCGTCGCCGGAGGCGATCGACGTGGCCGCGCGCCACGCCGATGTGTATCTCACCTGGGGCGAGCCTCCGGCCCAGGTGTCCGAGAAGCTCGATCGCGTCCGGGCCGCCGCGTCCGTCCACGGCCGCGAGCTGCGCTTCGGCATCCGACTGCACGCGATCGCCCGCGATAGGTCCGAGGACGCCTGGGAGGAGGCCGATCGCCTGCTGGCCGGCCTGGATCCGGAGGCCATCGCGCGGGCTCAAGCCTCGCAGCGCGCCTCTCAGTCCGAGGGTCAGCGGCGGATGACCGCCCTGCACGGCGGTCGTACGGATGACCTCGAAGTGTCACCCAACCTGTGGGCGGGGGTGGGGCTCGTCCGCGGGGGGGCCGGCACCGCCCTGGTGGGCAGCCACGAAGAGGTGGCCGACCGGATCGAGGAGTACCACGGGCTGGGCATCAACGAGTTCATCCTCTCGGGCTATCCCCACCTGGAGGAGGCGTACCGCGTGGGCGAGGGCGTGCTGCCGGCGCTGCGCCGGCGCGGTCTGCTTGATGAGGTCACGGACCGCACCCTGAGTGCCGTCTAGCGGTCGCGTCGGATAACACGAGAGTGATGGGTTGACGGCGCCCGCCCATTCGAGCTACTCTGTGCGCATACTCAAGTATTTCGATCGAATTTCCTAACTATTCGCGGAAGGTAGGGGACGTGAGCCTGACCAACCCCCGGACGCTGCCGCTCCCGGGCCGCATCCACAGAAACGACGCGACGACCAGTGGGCGCGGCGAGCGGCGCCGGGGTGCGTCGTGGCATCGCCTCATCAGCCCCCTCGTGGTGCTGGTGGTGTGGCAGCTGGCCAGCACCGCCGGCGTGATCTCGGCTCAGAAGCTGCCGCCGCCGACCAAGGTCTGGCACACGGCGGTCCAGCTCGTCACGACCAACTCCGCCGCCTACGGGACGCTCCAGCATGCGATGCTGATCTCGCTAGAGCGCATCGCCATGGGCTTCGCCCTCGGGGGCGGCGTCGCCGTTCTGCTGGCGGTCATCGCCGGACTGAGCCGCGCGGGCGAGAACGCCGTGGACCCGCTCATGCAGATGGTGCGGACCTTGCCGCTGTTCGGCCTGATCCCCGTGTTCATCATCTGGTTCGGGATCGGGCAATTCCCGAAGGTCCTGCTGATCGCGCTGGCCGCGGCGATCCCGCTGTACCTCAATACCTTCTCGGGCATCCGTGGGGTGGATGGTCGCCTCGGCGAGCTCGGCCGCACCCTGGGCCTGCGCCGCGGCGAGATGTTGCGCCACATCATCCTGCCCGGAGCCCTGCCCGAGGCGCTGGTCGGACTGCGCCAGAGCCTCGGCTTGGCCTGGCTGTCGCTGGTCGTCGCCGAGCAGCTGAACGCCAACGCCGGCCTTGGCTACATCATCAACCAGGCGACGCAGTTCCTCCAGAACGACGTCATCTTCGTGGCGCTTCTGGTCTACACGATCCTCGGGCTGCTGACCGACTGGCTCGTGCGACTGCTCGAACGGAGGGCCCTGGCGTGGCGCCGCGGCTTGTTGGCTTCGTAGTCGGCACCACGAGCCCCGGCCAGACCGGCGCGGACGAGCCGTCCACCACGGTCGCCCGGCTGCACGACGTGCATCGCTCGTTCGACGAGCGCAGCGTGCTCGTGTCCCTTGACCTCGAGATCGGGGCCGGCGAGTTCGTCGCGATGCTCGGACGAAGCGGCTCGGGCAAGTCGACGTTGCTGCGCGCGCTCGCGGGACTCGACGAGCGGGTGCAGGGTGAGATCGACGTGACCGGCACGGTCGCGGTGGCGTTCCAGGACGCCCGCCTCGTTCCCTGGAAGCGCGTCCACGCGAACGTGAGCCTCGGGCTGCGTCGGCCGGATCGGGACAACGTGGCGAGAGACGCGCTCGAAGAGGTCGGCCTCACCGACCACCTCGACGCGTGGCCACTCACCTTGTCCGGCGGCGAGGCTCAGCGCGTGTCGCTGGCGCGGGCACTCGTCCGCGACCCCGCGCTGCTGCTCCTCGACGAACCATTCGGCGCGCTCGACGCGCTAACGCGGATCGCGATGCACGACCTCGTCCTAAGCCTGTGGGATCGCCATCGCCCGGCGGTGCTGTTCGTGACACACGACGTGGACGAAGCCCTCAGCCTCGCCGACCGCGTGGTCGTCCTGCGCGGGGGACGGATCGGATACCAGGCGCGACTCGACTCCGAGCGGCCTCGCGAGCGCGAACACCCGGAGCTGGTGGAGCTGCGGCGGCGGCTCCTCCGAGAGCTCGACATCGACACGAAGGGAGCAACAACATGAGCATCCGGAAGATCAGATTGGCCGGGGCGCTGCTGCTGTGCACGCTCTTCGTGACGGCATGCGGATCGAGCGGAAGTTCCTCGGGCCATGGCTCCGGGAGCGGGGGAACCGCGGCCACCGCTGCCACCGTGGCCTCGGGCGGCTGGCAGAATCTCTCCGACGTCACGCTGCACATCGGCGACCAGGCGGGGACAGGGGCGGAGGCGGTGCTGAGCGCCGCTGGGCTGCTGAACAAGCTGCCCTTCAAGGTCGTGTGGTCAGATTTCACGTCCGGGCCCCCGATGATGCAGGCGATGAGTGCCGGCGCGCTCGACGTCGGCGGCGTAGGCGATGCACCACCCGTGTTCGCGGCCGCCGGCGGCGCCAAGATCGCGATTGTCGCCGCCATCCACAACGATCCCAACAGCGCGGCGCTGGTGGTGCCGAAGAACTCGCCGATCACCTCGATCAGCCAGCTCAAGGGCAAGAAGATCGCGGTGGCGCAGGGCAGCTCGGCCGACTACCACCTGCTCACCGTCCTCACCAAGGCCGGACTGACCGTGCACGATGTGAGCCTCGAGTACCTGCAGCCGGCGGAGGGTCTGGCCGCGCTCAACTCGGGGAGCGTGGCCGCCTGGGACATCTGGTCGCCGTTCATCGAGCAGGCCCGGGTCGAGCACGGGGCGAGGATTCTCGTGAACGGAAACGGCTACGGAAGCAACTTCTCCTACGTGGTTGCCTCGCGGGAGGCGCTCGGGAACGGCGCCAAGGCCGCGGCCATCCGCGACTACATCAAGACCCTGGCCCAGGCACACGCGTGGGTCAACGCGCATCCGCAGGCATGGGCTGCGCAGTGGGCCAAGGCGACAGGGTTGCCGCTGAACGTGATGGTCGGCGCGGCCAATGACGACACGCAGAGCTTCGCCCCGATCACACCGCAGATCGTGGCCAACGAGCAGGGCCTGGTGAACGCATTCTCGGCCGCCGGGCTGATCCCCTCGAAGTACGACTTCTCGCAGTACTCATACAGCGGCTTCAACAGCGTCCTTTAGACGGAGGTGAACCACATGGCTGATTACGAGCACATCGACGTTCAGAAGGTGGGAGGAAATATCGGCGCAGAGATCCACGGCATCCGCATCAGCGGCGAGCTCGGACCCGAGGTCGTGGGGGAGATCCGGCGGGCGCTGCTTCGCCACCGGGTCGTCTTTCTGCGCGACCAGCACCATCTGGACGACGCCCTCCAGGGCGCCTTCGCCGAGTTGTTCGGGACGCTTACCAAGGCTCACCCAACGGTGTCGGGCGACGGCGCGGCGATCCTGCCCGTCGACTCCGAGCGCAGCAAGGCCAACAGCTGGCACACCGACGTGACGTTCGTCGATCGGATCCCGGCGATCAGCTTCCTGCGGGCGATCACGCTGCCCCCGTACGGCGGGACGAC
>DATJUA010000004.1:0-29969 GCA_035502815.1 Solirubrobacteraceae bacterium | reverse complement strand
TCGATCTCCCGAGCGCGTACGAGCCGTGCCGTGGTGATCTCGATCATGTCGCGGCCAAGCAGGTCGCCGCGCAGCAGTGCTTCGCCTGGACGGCGCTGGAATCGCGCCAGGTTCAGCTTGTTCGTCGAGGTTCTCACGGCGGAGGGCGCGAGGCTGACGATCTGGCGCGCGGGGATGAATAGCTCCCGGCCACCGATGCGGACCTTCGCCCCCACCAACGGGGGATGCGATTCCTTCGCGTCGAGTCCGACGACCAGGTCGATCACCCGTCCGAGCCGCTGGCCGTCAGAGCCGAGCAGCCTGCTGGCAGACACCCCCGATCCATGCGCGAGCGCCTCACTTATCCCGGCCCGCGGGCGAGTCGGTGGGCAACCCCGTGCGGTCATCCCGCGCCAGATATCGAGTTTCGTGTGGCGATGACCGCGCCTCATCGGCTCCATCCATCCGCTTACGCCAAACACCGAGAAGCCATCAGCCGGTTAGGCGGTTGCGGCGAGCTTCATCGCCTCGACCAAAATGCTAGCGCCCCGCGCGATGCCAACCGTCCGTGCAGGGGCAGACGCCCGAACGTGGAATAGTCTGGGCGTCGAGCGATGAGGCTCGCTCAGACTGCGGCGTTTGCCGATGATGGCCTCTACGAACCCAGGAGCAGCAACGTTCGTGGAGGTCAGATGGCAGGTGAATCGGTACGGCTGACGTCGGATGCCCGACGGCAGAACGCCATACGGCAGCCGGATTAAGCTCGGCGTGGCTGTCCTCGCGATCACGTCTGGGTGTGCGCCTGGTCTGCTCGTTCGCGTCGACGGGGCCGGGATGCACTCGTTCGAATTCGTGCCGCTCGGGGTGCGACGTCCGGGTTGGGTGGGTGGCCCCTGGTCCGCTCTCTCCCCGACCGGCAGCTGATGTCCGGCTCACCGACCCGATCGCGCGAACGTCCGCAGGGTGGCAAACCGGCTAACCCCCCGCTGCCTGTCCGGCGCGTGATCGCCCTCAACCGGTCGGAGTTCAGCTCGCGCCGGTCCGACGTGATCGGTATGGCGCTTCTCGCAGCGGGCGTGCTGCTCGGAGGCGTGACCTACCTGGGCTGGTCTGGAGGGATTGCAGGACGCGGCGCGATCGATGCCGCCCGGTTCACGTTCGGCGCGGTCGCCAACCTTCTGCCGGTGCTGGTCGTGGGAGCAGGTGCGGTGGTTCTCGCGCCCAAGCTGCGGCCGGCGAAACCTCGAGCGGCGTCCGGTGTCGCGTGCCTGATCGACGCCGTAATCCTGATGATCGCGGCGGGAACGGCCAGCAGCCGGGGCGCGACGTCCCCCGGCTGCTGGCAGCCCGCCGTCTTCGAGCGCCACGCGGGCGCGCTCGGGCAGGCCGAGCTGTGGCTCGCGGCTCGGCTCCTTGGGGGTGTCGGCGCGGACATCCTGGCGGTGTTCCTGCTGGTGGCCGCGGTGATCCTGACGACCCGCACGACCGCCAGGGACGTGCTCGTGTCTATGCATGCCAGGCTGGCCAGGACCACCTCGGGCGCGGAGCGGCCGGGCGAAGAACTGGAGGCAGCAGCCGATCTTCCCGGGTCGGAACCCGTGTCGCACGACTCAACGGCCCTCGATTACGCCTCCTACGGGCCATCGGCTGAGTGGCGCGATCCGAGCGCGGGTACCGAGCCCCCGCCAACGGACGCGGCGGCGCCGCGCTCGGGATCGACAAGGTTGGAGTGCAAGCCGGCCGCGCACGGCGACGGAGGAGGGGAAACCCGGACGACGTCGCGCGAACCGCCGTTCATCGAGCAGCCGGTGCGCGAGACCACCCGACAACGACGCTCTGGCGGCGCAGACTTCGCTGCGCGGTGGGAGCTTCCGTCGACACGGCTGCTCACCCGGTCGACTGGAGAGGATGCCAAGCCGGACACAGCCGGACAGGAAGAGACCGCGCGCGCCCTCGTCCAGACGCTCGGTCACTTTCGGATCCAGGCCAGGCTGCTTGGGCGCGTCACCGGGCCGCACATCACCCGGTATGAGCTGCGGTTAGCCCCGGGCACGAAAATCGCGAAGATCGCGCATCTGGCGGACGACATCGCCTACGCGCTGGCCGCGACCGACATCCGGATCCTCGCCCCAATTCCCGGCCAGCACGCGGTTGGGGTCGAGGTACCCAACGCCCGCCGGCAAATCGTGCACCTCGGCGACGTCCTTCACGATCCGCCCCCCGATCGGTCGCCACTGGCGGTGTGGCTCGGCAAGGACATTGGCGGGCGCCCCGTCAGGGCGGACCTGGCGAAGATGCCGCACCTGCTGGTCGCCGGCACGACCGGAGCGGGAAAGTCGGCGTGCCTGAACACGATGCTGTGCAGCATCCTGCTCACGGCCACACCCGACGAAGTGAGGTTCGTGCTCGTCGATCCCAAGCAGGTCGAGCTCAACCACTACGACGCCATCCCTCACCTGCTCGCGCCGCTGATCACCTCTCCGCGGATCGCCGCCAACGCGCTGCAGAATCTGATCGGGGAGATGGACCAGCGCTACGACGTGATGTCGCTCGCGCGCACTCGCTCGCTGCCGGAGCTCAACCGGGTGAGAGCCGAGCGAGGGGAGCCGTCGCTGCCCTACATCCTGTGCGTGATCGACGAATTCGCCGATCTGATGATGGTCTCATCGGCCGAGGTGGAGGACGCGATCATCCGTCTGGCCCAGAAGGCCCGGGCGGTAGGAATCCATCTGCTTCTGGCAACCCAGTCACCGCGCGCCGACGTGATCACCGGCATGATCAAGGCCAACGTTCCCTCGCGGATCGCGTTCTCCGTCCCAAGCCAGACCGATTCGCGAGTCATCCTTGACCAGAACGGTGCGGAGTCCCTCCTCGGCCAGGGGGACATGCTGTTCTCCCCGCTCGGCGCAAAAGTCCAGCGACTGCAGGGGGCATACATCGACGAGCGGCAGATCGCGGAGATCACGAACGTCTGGCGGCGCCAGGGCGCGCCCCAGCTGCACGATGAGCTCCTGGCCGAAGTGGAAACAGAACAACCGCCCGACGGCCAATCTGGCCAGGGCGCGCCGGGTGATGACTGGGACCCGCGGCTCGAGGAAGCGATCGCGCTCGTGGCGCACATGGGTACGGCTTCAACCTCCATGCTCCAGCGCAGGCTGCGGCTCGGCTACACGCGCGCGGGCCGGTTGCTCGACATGCTCGAGCGACTCGGCGTGATCTCGGGGTACGAGGGCTCCAAGCCAAGGAAGCTGCTGATCAGTGAGCCCGAGATCCCCCGCGTTCTCTCGCGGCTGCGCGAGGACGATCGTCGCGCGAAGGGTGCGCTGTAAGCGCGAAGCACCGTGCGGGACGCGAGAAAGCGTCCGACCGGCGGCCACATTCACATGTCTTGCTCCGGGCGCGGCCCGCGGCGCGCCTCGGGCGTGGGTGACTGCGAATCGACATGCGACCAGAACGCGTGCTCGAACTCGCTCCACCAAGCCGGCTCCGCACCAGGGGTGAACCGAGCGCCGCGCCGCCGCCTGGCCCACCAGTAATGCAGGCACAGGCGAAGCCACACGATCCGACTCCACAGGGTCCTCTTCGGCCAGTCCATCTTGACCTCCACGTCGGGCGTTAAACGACTGACGTAGAGGCCATCAGCGGCACACGAGCCGCGCTCAGTGCGAGCCTCATCGCGCAGCAACAAGCATACCCTCGGCGGGTCTAGCCTATGCTTGCTGGCGGCGATGAGGCTCGCCGTTCCCGTGCCGCCAGGTACTGATGGCCTCTACCGACTGCCGTGATCCGGACGCTCGGAGCAGGTGATGGTTCAGAGGCGGACATCAGATGGGCCGGCGGAGACCGCGCCGGTGCGACGCTTTTGCATTGCGGTGGCTAACTGCCGTAGGTGCGGCCGTGAGTGGCCGGCGCATGTCGGCACGTGCAGTGAGTGCGCGGCGGCGCTGGGGGAGCCGCGCAGGGTCGACTGCGGGCGGCTGGTCGCGCCGGCTACCGTGCAGCCGACCACGCCGACGTTGGCGGTGGTGGTCGCGATCGAGCTTTCGCGTCGCGGCGTATCGAGCGCAGATGAATGGGCGGCTCGGGGTTGGGCGTTGATCGCGCCCCTGCTCGCTGGAGCGCTGAAGGTCAGGCCCGGTCCTGCCGGAACGGTTCTGGCGGCGTGGCCCGTGGAGCGGTCGGAGACGGTCGAGGAGGCCGCCGAGCTCGCCCTGGATCTGGGCGCGCGCCTCGTACGCGGCCGCGACGAC
This sequence comes from Solirubrobacteraceae bacterium, assembly GCA_035502815.1. GTDB lineage: Bacteria > Actinomycetota > Thermoleophilia > Solirubrobacterales > Solirubrobacteraceae > Palsa-465. The sequence goes on along the minus strand of DATJUA010000004.1, from coordinate 25,740 downwards.
GGAGTCGAACTGCGCGGCGGCATCGCCGTGGGGGTGATCGATGATCGCGCGACGTACGCCGTCGTCGAGCGTTGGGTCGAGCGGCTCGCGCTGGCGGCGAGCGCTGGACAATGGCTTGTCTCTGAAGACGCCGCCCATACGCTCGAGCGGCGATTTGTGTTGCGCCCAACGGGCCTGGTCTCGCGCTGGTCGCTGCCACTGAACGACGGGCATCGCTGGCTCGTCTCCCGGATGACGCCGCCGCGGTTACCGTCGGCCGTAAGTGGCGACCCACCTGGCCTGGTGCTCGGACGCGAGGACGAGCGGCGGCGGCTGCTGGCAGAGCTGACGAGGGCGGGACAAACGCCGCGGCGGCAGGTCGTGCTCGTGAGCGCGCCGGCGGGCGGTGGTAAGTCGTACCTGCTGCGCCGGGTGCTGGCGGACAGCGAGCTGGCGCTGGGGGCCGGCGTCGCGTTCGCGCCGCTCGGATCGCGCTCGCTTGACCCCGTGCGAGCGCTGCTCGCCGCGCTTGACGATTCGTCCGACGCGGTTCCTGACGACCGGCTCGCTGAGGCGCTCGCCCGGGCCGCAAGCCGTCGGGCCGCCCGCGAGCCATGCGCGATCGTGGTCGATGACATCCACTGGGCAAGCCAGGCCGCCGTCACGACGCTTGCGCGAGCGATCGGCACAAGTGCCGAAAACGCGCCGCTGGCCTGGGTGCTCTCGATGAGAACCGCCGCGCTCGAAACCACGCGAGGGCTCGTCGAGCTGGTCGACATGACGGTTGAACTCCCGCCGCTCGCAGTGGCGGACCGAGAGAGGCTGGTGGCCGCGCGGATCGGGACACTCCCCGACGCGGTGCGCTGTCATCTGGCCGGCTCGGGAGCACGCGGTAATCCCCTGTACCTCGAACACCTCGCCGAGGCGATTACGGAGGGCTCGACCCAAGACCGGCTCCCGGCCACCCTCCACGAGGCGATCCTGATGCGCCTGGACAAGCTTGCCGCGCGGGTCCGCCAGCTCGCGCACTGGTCGAGCTGGCAGTCCAACGCTGCGCGCGAGCTCGAGGAGCTCGAACGCGAGGTCGGCGACTGGCTCGATCGCCTCGAGACCAGCGACATTGCGGATCTTCCGACAATCGGTCGCTATCTGGCCAGGCTCCGAGCCGTCGACCTCGACCTCGTCGTCGCACGCTCGATCCTCCGGATGCCGCTCGCGACCAACCGGCGCCTGGCGGGCGCCGCCGAGCGGCTTGCCGCCGCCAGCACCGACGCATTGCTGGACTATCTCGACACGATGGCCACCGAGGGACGGGCCCGGCGGGCCGCGCACGAGGCCCAATCTGCCGCGGGCGGAGCCGAGCGTGCCCTGCGGCTGGCCGACGCCGAGCGGCTCCTGGCCTTTGCCTGGCAACACGATCCGCAACCCGAACTCGCGCACAAGCGCGGAAACCTGGCGCTCGCGCTCGGCCGAATCGACAACGCCCTCGGGGCCTACCAGGACGCCGCGATTGCCGGCGATGACAGCGCGCAGCTCGAACGGCATATGGCTCGAGTTCAGGCGCTGATCGGCGACGTCGATCGCGCGACCATGCGCCTACGGACGGTGCTCCAAGATCCCACGCTTGATCCACATCTCCACGACTGGGCGGCGCTCGATCTGGCCCGTCTACTCGGGCAGTCGTCTGCTCCGGTCCACCACCCCCGTAGCCAGGACATCGTTCGGCGCGTACTCAAGACCCAAGCATGGGCACGACCGGGGGATCCGGACGCCGCAATTGAGGCCGCCAGGAGCCTTGTTCTGGCGGCTCAACCCACGGCGTGCGCGGCCGAGCTGATCGAGACGGCAGTGCTAGCTCGTCGTGCGGGCCTCACCATCCCCGGACTCGAAACTGCTGCGGCGGAGGCAGCGCAGACACTGGACAACCCGCGTGCGCGCGCACTGCTTGAGGCGGCCGAGCTCCCTCAAGCGCTCTCTGCGTTCGTTCACTGGGATGTATGACCTCCTCGCGATTCAAATCTCACGATCTTCGGTCTCGACACGCGGGCGAGCCGACCGTCGGGGCGCTGATCCGCCCAGGTCTTGAAGCTTGCCGGTCTTCGATGAGCTTCGAGATCATTCCCGTCCTGCCCTCCGCCGCCCTGGGCAGCGCGCTCAGGGGCGATGGTCGAAGAGCAGCCGCGCGCCGCCTGAGCCAGCGTTCGCAACGAACTGTCCCGTGGCTCGGCTGAGCGTGAAGGTGATTGGTTCGCCGTCCTCGGTGAGCACGTCAACCCGCCGGCCAGCCTCCTCGACGCGATCGATGACGCCACTGATGGTCGTTCCCAGAAAGACGATGATGACGCGATCGCCAACGTACGGCATCTGCCTCACGGGCATGGGCGGGCTCTGAGCGCGTCGGGCGATGCCGGCCGCGTTGGGCTCGTTCGTTCCGCTACCGGCGACAGCTCGCCACGAACTCTCAGGCTGACCTCAGCTGGCACAGAAAGATCGGACTGGTCGGCGTTCACGATGTCGGACGTCTCGATCACACGCGCTGAACGCGGCCCACGACGGCGATGGTCCCACCCGAGCCCTCACGTACTCAGTCCATTCCCAGCGGACCGCGGCTCTCGCCGCGGAGGAACTGGTGCACGAACGGGTCGTCCGAGGTGAACAGCTCGTCGGCCGGTCCGTCGGCGACGACTTTTCCCTTCCACAACAGCGCGATGTGTTCCCCGATCCGACGCGCGGACAGCATGTCGTGCGTGACGAGCACATAGGTGCCGCCCTGGTCCTCGTGGATCTCCTGGATGAGCTCGCAGAGCAGCGCCGTGCGCACAGGGTCAAGGCCCGAGTCCGGCTCGTCGAAGAACACGATGCTCGGCTCCATCGCGAGCGCTCGGGCGAAGCCGACGCGCTTGCGCATCCCGCCCGAAAGCTCAGTCGGGCGGAGACTGCCCGAGCCGCCCAGTCCGACCTCGGCCAGTCGCCGGTGTGCGATCTCGAGGATCTCCTCCTCGGACTTGTCGGTGTTCTGGCGCAGCGGGAAGGCGACGTTGTCGAGCACGCTCATTGAGCTGAACAGCGCTCCGTCTTGGAACAGCACCCCGAACTTCTCCTTACGGAGCGCGAGTAGCTCATCCCCTTCGAGGTCCGGCACGGACACGCCCTCGACGAGCACATCGCCCGAGTCCGGCCGTGTGAGTCCGATCGCGTGGGCGACGAACACCGACTTGCCGGTGCCCGACGGGCCCATCAGCATCGTGATCTGACCCGCGGGAACGTTCAGCGTTGTGCCATCCAGCACGCGGTTGCCCCCATAGGACTTATGGACGTCGCGGAACTCGATCGCATACTCGCCGTCCCAGCCAGTCCGGCCGCCTTCAGACCCAGGCTCACGCTTGCCGAAGATGCGCATTTTGAGACCTCCACTGACATCGGTGTCGTAGAGGCCATCAGCGCAACCGCGCGCATCGGGCGAGCCTCATCGCCTTCTGGACGGAGTGTACCTGGCCCGGGGCGCCGGGAACGCAGCTTAAGAGCGCGAGCGGGTCCGCTCCGAGAACAGTCCGGCGCGGTCGGTTGTGATCGGGGGAGACCCGCTGCCCGCTAGTCGCGATCGGATCCGCGGGCGGACCGGCGCAGGAACAGCGGGCACCGGTCGGATGACAGGTTGAGCTTTTGCGGGCGGAACAGTTCCATCCCGATCCGTGGGTGTCGGCAGAACCCGGGTATCTCGTAGCCGGAGTCGTCCACGAATGGCGGAGATGCCGCCTGAAAGTAAAGGCACTCCGGACATTGGTGCGGCATGTAAGGCCAGCTTCCGCTCGTCATCCGGCCTTCTCCGGTCGGCAGGCGTGAGCCACGCCCGCGCTGGCAGCTGCTCGCCGGACGGCGAGGATCAGCGGGATTGCGGCGAGCTCGGCGACCAATGCGAACGCGACCACGGCACCAAGCGACACATCGAACAACGCGCCGATCGCGGTGCTACCAAGAAACCAGGAAATGCCGTAGACGCCGGTGAACAGGCCGTAGGCAGACGCGCGACGATCCGGAGAGACCATCGGAGCGACCGCGGCCGAGATGATCGACTCGTGCACGCCCATGCCCAGCCCCCACAGGCAGACCCCGACGAGGCTCGCCCAGAAGCCCCCGAGGAAGGCCAGCGGAGCGTAGGCGGCGGCCACGACCGTCAGAGGGACGAGCAGTCCGATCCCGTGGCGATCGAACAAACGACCGAAGACGAGCGATCCCGTGCCGCTCACCGCCATCGCGGCGGCGTAGAACACCGGGGTCAGCGCGGCGTCCACGGTTCCCGAGCGCTCGAAGTGGTACGCGATGATCGGGAAGTCAGCAAACCCGGCGCCCACGAGCGCCGCGCCGGCAAGGTAAATCCAAAACGCTCGCGGCAGCCCATCGGTGCTCACGTGGGCGGGACCGGCCTCGAGATCCTGCGGCCGCGGGTATAACCGACGAGCGACCGCCAACAGTGACAGCATGATCGCCGCTGGCACGGCGAGCGCCGCGAACGCGGTCTTGTAGTCGTGGTCGCTGGTGGCGAGGATGAGCGCAACCAGCAGCGGCCCGAACATCGCCCCGAACTGATCAAGCGCCTCGTGGACCCCGAAGCCCCAGCCGTAACCCATCCGCTTGGCGGCGTGCGAGAGCATGGCGTCGCGCGACGGGTTGCGGATCGCCTTCCCGACCCGCTCGAGGATGATCAACAGGGCAGCGATCTCCCAGCTCCGGGCGAGGGCGAGCAGCGGCACCACCGACATCTGCAGGATGTAGCCGCCGATCGTGATCGGCCAGTACAGCCCGGTCCGGTCCGCGCCGCGACCCGAGAACAGCCGCAACCCATAGCCGACAAACTCGCCGAAGCCGGTGATCACGGAAATCCCGAGCGCGCCAACCCCGAGCAGACCCAGGTACGGCCCGATGACGCTTCGCGAGCCCTCGTAGGTGAAGTCGGCGAAGAAGCTCATCGCCCCGACCATCAGCACGAACTTCAAGTGCCTGGACAGTCGCGGCGGCCGTCCGCCCACCTTCTCGGGTCCCGGATCGGCTCCGGGGCGATCTTCGGCACGGGTATCGAGCGGCTCCATCGAAATCCTCCGTCGACGTACTCCCAACAGCAGAGGCCATCAGCCCGGAGGGCGGTTGCGCGCGGAGCCTCATCGCGCTCAACAATCACCATACCTCCCCGGGGCGACGATTGGACCGGTGCCTCAAGATGCCGCTCAGCTTGACGTCGGCCTTGAGATCGAAGTTGACGTGTGGCGTCGCGCTGCGCCGCTACCGAGCACGAATTAGGGTGAGACCGTCTCGAGTAGAGCATCGACCCAGGAGGAGCCCGTGCCCATCTACGTAATGCTTTGCACGCTCACCGCCGACGGAGTGCAGACGATCAAGAACAACCCAAACCGAATCAGGGAGGTGAACCGGGAGGTAGAGGAGCTGGGCGCGAGCGTCAAGGCGCAATGGGCGACGCTCGGCGAGTTCGACTTCGTCAACGTGATCGAGGCACCGGATGAGAAGACCATCGCCCGCGTGTCCCTCGAGCTCGGTGCGCGAGGCACAGCGCGCTACGAGACGCTGAGCGCGATCCCGATTGACGAGTTCATCGAATCAATGTGAGCCGCGCACTTCACGGGCGCGCGTCGGTTCGACGCGAAAAGCACCACCTGTCCGGCTGCTCACGATGCCTTACCAGCCCGACGTCTAACCCGGTCCGGCTCGGGTAAGTACGTAGCCATGACCGAGGACGTCCTTGTCTGCATCGTCGAGATCCCGAAGGGGAGCCGCAACAAGTACGAGTTCGACCCGAGTTTCGGCGCCATCAAGCTCGATCGGTTCGTCTCGGCTTCGGTCGTGTACCCCACAGATTACGGATACGTTCCGGACACGCTGGCCCCCGACGGCGACCCGCTCGACGTGCTGATCTGCGTGTCCGAGCCGACCTTCCCAGGTTGCCTCGTTCCCGCGAAGACGATTGGGCTGTTCAGGCTGCGGGACGAGAAAGGTCCGGACGACCACGTGGTGTGCGTGCCCTGCCACGACCCGGGCTGGAACGAGTTCGATGACGTCGACCAGCTTCCCACGCAGCTGCGCGCCGAGATCTCGCACTTCTTCTCGGTGTACAAGGATCTGGATCAGAACCGCCATTCCGAGGTGCTCGGATGGGGCAATCGGGAATCGGGGCTGCGAGCCATCCGAGAGGCACGCGCGCGCTTCCGGGCGCAGTCAGCTGGCTGAGCCGGCCGGCAGGCGGGAGAGCGTGGCGTTCCGAACCTCTCAGCTCGGCTTGGATACCGATGCCTGTACGGGCGATCTCGCGTTCGGGGCGGGACTCATCGCTGGCCCTCGACCAAACCGGTTGGGGGCTTCCGGTCTGCGTGATGAGGCGAGGCGCGCCTCAGGTGATCTTGATCAAAGCGCCGATCGCGGTCACGGCGCACCCTCCGAGGACGAGCGCAAGCGCCCATAGTGCCCGGTTGCCGACGACCGCGCCGGCCAGTCCGACTCCGAGGACGCCGAGGGCGCCGACCGCGACCACCGCGGCGATCCAGGTCGGCCCTGGGAGCGCCACCGCGATCAGCAAGGGCGCAAGGGCTCCGAGCAGGCTCGCGCCGCTCGCGAGCGCGCTCTGCTCGGCGGCGCGCCGGACCGCATAGTGCCCCAGTCGGGTTGCGGCCAGGTTGCGGTTAGTGGGCAGGCTGAGCTGTTGAGAGGCATGCCGCAGTCGCCCGCGCGCCTCCGAGTAGGTGCCAACGAACACCGAGAAGGCGGCCGTCACCACGGCCGCTACCGAGATCCGCAGCGCGAGTCCGACGCTGAGCGGCGCGCCGGCCCCGACCAAGCTGGCCGACGCGAGCGTTAGCGCATTGAGGATCCCGTCCGCCAGCCCCAACGAGACCGGGAGTAGCGCCTCCGCGCGTCGTTGTTTCATCGCGCCCGCGGTACGTGCTCCACGAGCCAGTCACCGATCACGAGTTGATCGATGCTATGCACGACCGCACCCGCCCGTTCGATCGCGTCCGTCAGCGCCTGCAGATCGATGCCCTCGCCCTCAACGGACAAATCGGAGCCGACCGTCTCGGCATCGATCTCGGTAATCGTGACGTTCGCGGCCTCAACTCCCGGTACACCGTCGACAGCTTCGGCGACGGCAACAATCCCCGGGCCCTCGAGTGCCCAGTCGACGTCTAGCTTGGCGCGGCGGATCTTCATGATCGTTTGGTCCCCCCGGATGCAGTGGCGCAACTGCCACTTTGTCGTTCACTCTTCCCTGCGGCTCGGACGTCAAAGCCCACTCGCCGTCGCCGGACACCCACGGTCACCGTCTGTTGCCCGTCAGCCGATCTCGTCCGTGCGCCGCCAGGGGCGCACAAGCTCTCGACGTCCGGCGAGATAGGAGATGGCCCGTTTAGGCGCGGCGTCCTCCTCTTCGCTGAGCAGATGGCCGCGAAGCGATCTGCGCTTGAGCGAGTACGCGCGCATGTCCTCGGACAGTCGCACGAGCGTGCGGGCCAGGCGCTCCGCGAGCCTGGCCGCGTGCTCCGGGCCCGGGTCAGCGGCGAGCACGGCCGCGAGGTGTGGCACACACAGGAAGGGCGTGGGCTCATCGTCTACGCGAGCGGGCAGCGCGTCGATCAGATCGCGGACAGCGGCGCGCTCCGCGTCGACGAGAGCCGCGCACGCCGGGCAGCGATCGGGCCCAGGGGCCAGCTTCGAGAGCGCCTCGCGCAGAGCGCCGTCCTGGGCGGCCCGCGCGACCTGTGCGGTGATCGACCGCGCGAACCGTTCGGCCAGCGACGCGTATGCCGTGGCGATCCCGACATCGGAGGCGAGCTCGGCGTACTGCCAGGTGTGCATCGCGCAGAACCCGCCGTAACGTACGTGGGCTTCTCGCTCCTCTTCGCGCCGGGCAAGCTCCCGCTGCGCGCGCGCCATGTAGCGAAAAGGCACGTCCGCGACCCGCGCGCATACGACGCACTGGCCGGGTTGCTCACGAGCGCCTGATGCCCGCTCCGGCGCAGGCTCGGGGATCGATTCGTCCACCGGTGGGAGCGACCAGGCAGAAAGCTCCACGCCGAAGGCGGCAAGTCCGCGCTCAAGGCGCTCGAGGACCGCGACTTGCGCGTCGCTCGCGGGATCGCGCACGGTCGCGAGGACGCGCTCAGCGCTGCTGCGCGTCTCCCGACGGACACCCAGCGCGACATGCTCGACCCAGCGTTCGGCGGCCGACATGAGCGCCGCCCGCGCCGACTCACAGAAGGCGACGGCTGCCGCGTCCGTCACCTGGAGTAGACGAGCTCGGGCATCCGTCCCCGTACGTGGCGGCCGGAGCCGATGGCGCGAGCCGTCGATGGGAAGCGAAAGTCGAACCTCTGAGGTGGCCAGCTCGGGCAAGTTGGTTGGCGACCAGCCCGGGTCGGAGCCGGGCTCGGGCGCCGAGGCGCCAAACGTGTGTGCTGCGATGGTCTCGACAGACTCTCGCAACGAGTGCAGCTCGCTGAGCTGACCGCCGGCGAGCTGGACGAGCAGCGACCGCGTCTCGGCGCGACGGCGCGTCAGCCATCCGACGCACAGCGCGGGCCCCGCAGCTTCCAACTGCACGGTCGACTGCCGCAACCAGGCGTCCGCGGCGCGGCCCGCGGGCGGCTCGGGCCACCGCTCGTCCACCTCGCGCCGTAGGCGTTCGCGAAGCTCCTCGGTCCACCCGCTCAAACGTTCGGCCAGGATCTCGGAAAGCTCGGCCGACGACCGGTTATGGAGTTGTTCAGCGATCCGTCGCTGCTCGTCGAGCAGCTCGTCGATTCGGTGCTCAAAGCGCTCGAGGAGCCGCTCGCGGGCTGGCGGATCCTGGGGTCCGTTCGCCCGCCCGACTTCGAGACCGAGCCGCTGCCGGGCGAGCAGCCGCTCGGCGCGGCGGCGCATCGTCGCCAGAAATGACCGTGACTTCTCCCTCGTCAGGAAGCACACCAGCGAGCGTTCGAATTCCCGCAGCCCGCTGGCCTCGAGACGATCGGCGTCACCCTCGAGTCTCGCCCGCAGAGCCTCCCGCGCCGAGATCGGGAAGATGGACAACTCCCCGTGATCGGGATCTCGGGGCAGGCGGTGGCGAACGAAGCGCACGATCTCCTCCGCCTCATCTGCCGACACCAAGTCGAGCTTGTTGACGACGAAGAACACGCGCCCGACATCGCGACGCACCTTGTGCAGAAACTCCAACTCGGCCTCGCCCAGCGCGGCATCGAAACTCGTGACGAAGATCATCGCGTCCGCGTCGGGAAGGAATCGCTCGGTGGTGGTGGTGTTCGCGGCGATTGCGGAGCCGATCCCTGGCGTGTCGATGAAATGGAACCCGAGCCGGAGAATCTCGGCCGGCACGGTGACGTCGACCGAGGCAACCTGCAGCTCTTCACGCTCGCTGCTCGCCTGCGCCACGAACCGCGCCAACTCACCCAGCGAGACCTCGGTGGGGATTCGGCCCGCGCCGCGGCGCCGCACCATGACGCGCGGCCGCGAGCCGTAACGGACGCTGGTGATCACCGCGGTCATCGGCAGTGCGCCTGTCGGAAGGTATGAGTCTCCGAGGATTGCGTTCATCAGCGTGCTCTTGCCGCGACTGAACTGCCCGACCACCGCGAGCTGGAATCGGTCCTCGGCCAGGCGAGCGAGAAGCTCGCGCGCGCCCTCCTCGGCGGGTTCGTGATGGCGCTCGGCCGCGAGGCTCATCGAGCCGCCGATCAGCTCCGCGAGCAGGAGCTTGCGGCGCCGGTACTCGCTGAGCATCCCCTCGGAAGGATCGGATTGGCTACGCCACGCCCGGCTGTTGACGTTCTCCTGACTGACGCTCACTGGCTTCACCGCTCCTTTCGGGCCCTCATCGGGGTCGGTAGAAGCCATCAGCGCTCGGCGCAGTCAGAAGGCGAGCTTCATCGCCTTGACAAGAACATAGCGCAGCGCCTGACGGTCCTCGACGCCAGTTGTGCCACCCTCCACGCGACCTGAGCGCTTGGGCCGCGGCAAACCGGGAAGGGGTCCGGTTGAGCGGGGAGGGGCGGACGCGCGCCGCTTACTGGCGCGAGATGGTCGCGGCTGGAGAGGCGGATGAGCAGTGCACGATCCGGTCGCGTTCGAGTCGGCCAATCTCGGAGGCGGTAAGCCCGAGCAGCTCGGCGAGGATCTCCTCGGTGTGCTCGCCGAGCAGGGGTGCGCGGCGGACGGGCAGACGGCGGAACGCCGAAAAGTCAAGTGGGGTGCCGGGCATCAGGTAGCTGCCGACGCCGGGGTGCTCGACCAGCTCCCACATCTCATTCTCGGTTGACACACGTGCATCCTCGTGCACGAGCTGGGAAAAGGTCTGGTAGGCGCCCCATGACACGCCAGTGCCCTCAAACGCGGCGCGCACCTCGTTCAGCGTCCGGGCTTCGAACCATGGGCGCAGCACCCCCGCCAGCAGGTCGCGCAGCCGGAAGCGCTCGTCGACCGACTGCAGATCCACGTGCATTGCCTGCTCGATCGCCTGCACAGCGGTGGTCAGGCCCGTGACTTTCACGAGCGAGTTCCACTGCCGGTTCGTGAGCGCGACGATCATCACTCGCCGGCCGTCGCTGGTGGCGAAGTCGTGTCCGAAGGCGCCGTAGAGATAGTTGCCGTCCCGCGGTGTGTCGCGGACCCCGAGTTGCGCCCCGGCAGCCCGGCCGAGGTGGCCGACCACGGCAAAGGCAACGTCGGACAGCGCGACCCGCACGAGCTGGCCCTGGCCGCTGCGGGCTCGGTGGCGCTCGGCGGCGAGCAGCCCGACCGCCGCCATCTCGCCCATCGTGATGTCCCACGCCGGCAGGACGCTGTTGAGCGGGTCGCCGTAGCTGCGCGGTCCCGTCGCCCACGGAAAGCCAGTCGCGGGGTTGACCGTGTAGTCGACCTCGGACGTGCCGTCGCGATTGCCGGTCAAAAGCACCATGATCAGGTCCTCGCGGTGGGCGGCCAGCGACTCGTACGCGAGCCAGCCCCGTCCGGGAAAGTTCGTCAGGAACGCGCCCGCGGCAGCGATGCAGGCGGTAACGAGCTCGCGGCCTCGTTCGGACCCGAGGTCGACCTCGAGCGAGCGCTTGCCCTTGTTCATCCCGGCCCAGAACAAGCTGTCGCCGCTGTCGGCGAGCGGCCAGCGGCGGTAGTCGAGTCCGCCGCCAAGCTGGTCGAAGCGAATCACGTCAGCGCCGAGCTGCGCGAGCGTCATTCCACCAAGCGGCGCGGCGACAAAGGCGGATCCCTCGACGACCCTCAGTCCCGACAGAATGCCCGGTTCGGTCATGGCATCAGTCCCGTCAGCTGCCAGTCGAGCACCGCTCGAGGCTCATCCGCGTCCTCGGCCAGGGCCGAGACCCGCACTCGCAATTCGACCAAACCACCGTCGGCGAGCGGCTCAAGCGCCTCGAGCGCGATCTCCGAGTGCAGCAACTCGCCCTCGAACGTCGGCCCGAGATGGTCGCAGGACCGCCACGCCAAGATCGTGGCCAGGTCTGGCAGCACGCGCGTCAGGTGCGCGGCGGCGATCCCGATTACGTGGCCCCCGTACACAAGCCGCCGCCCATGGGTGCCTGCCGTGGCGTCCGTGTGGGTCATCGCCAGGTTCAGGCTGAGCCGGGCCAACTCCGGGGCGCCGCTCACGGTCTCGCCTGGTTCGAGAGCCCAGCTTGTACCCGGCTTGAGCTGGTGAAACAACGGTCCAAGCGGATCACGCCGCAGCGCCTGCAGCCGCCAATCCGAGGGGACTAGCTCGTGCACGTCGCGCTCCGCCGCCGTGTCCGCGGCCGCCTTGACGTCATCACCGGTCTCACCGGGATCCTCGCCGCGGGTCGGTAGCAGCGGACAGCGGTGAAAGTCGAGCACAACCTGACCGTGCTCATCGCGCGCGACCACACGCAGCAGCACCATCCCTCGGCCCGGCGCGCTCGCGCGCCGCTTGGCGACGACGGTCGTGGTTGTCCGCAACGTCGCGCCGACCTGCACCGGTCGCCCGCCCAGCCCGCGGTAGAACAGGTTGCCGAGCACCCGGCCGCTCGGCGGGGTCGACTGGCCGATCGCTAGGTCGCACACAAGTAGCGGGTGTGCCAGCAACGCGGGCGACCCGGTCACCTCGCGAGACAGTGGCGCGTCCAGCGATAGCCGCAGCCGGTCGCCCACGATCGCCTGGTGCAGCGCCGCCAGACCGTCGGTGATCGTCACGCCCGGTGCCGCAAACGCCTGCCCGACCGACAGATCCTCGTAATAGGGTGGCCCGGTCAGCTCGCGCGGCCGAGCCGGCGAGGCCGCCCGGCGCGGCAGCCGCAAAAGCCGTTCAGCATGCGCGCGCATCGCCTCATCGACCATCCCACCATCGACCCGGACAGCCGCGTCACCGGTCTGCGCCGCATGGTCGAGCGCCGCCTGCACCGCGCCCGCCCAGCGCAGCTCGCTGTCGCTTGCGGCGAACGTCTGGTTGAGCACCGGGACCTGATCGGGGTGGATCGCCCACTTCCCGTCGAACCCGAGATCCCTGGCCGCGCGCGCAGCCCGCGCCAGCGCGAGGCGATCCCCAAGCTGCAGAAACGGCCCGTCGATCGCCGCCACCCCGCTGGCCCGCGCTGCCGCCAGCACAGCCTCCTGGTGATACAGCCAGCGATCGATCCGCCCCTCCGCGCCCCGGCGGCCCAGCGCGGCCGCCAGATCCGCATACCCGAGGATCAGCGCGCACAGCCGCGGCTGTGTCCGTGCGATTTCACCCACCGCTTCGATCCCCTGAGGCGTCTCGATCAACGCCTGCAAGCCCACACCACAATCGAGCTGCTCGGCGATCATCGCCAGCTCTTGCGGCGACTGCACCTTCGGCACCACCACGGTCAACTTCAAAAGGCCGGCCAGCTCACGGACCAGCACAAGATCGTCCGCGAACTCCCGGGAGCCGCTCGGGTTGACACGCACCGCAACGGTGCGTCCCGCCCATTCCGGGCGGGCGAGTGTCGCCAAGATCGCCGCCCGCGCTCGCGTCTTGGCGCCTGGCGCGACCGCGTCTTCGAGATCGAACACGACTTCGTCGGCCGGCGTCACCAGCGCCCTCTCGTGCATCCGCGCCGCATGCCCTGGAACCGACAGGCAGGAACGACGCGAACGGTCCGTCAGCACGGTCGACGTCGAAGTGGCCACTGTTCCAAGATATCTGCCTCAGGTCTTGCGGGCAGGTCGCGCACCAGGCCGAGCAAGCCCAGACACGCCGGCGATTAGGACAGCGTCGTTCGCATCCGGCCCTCGTGAACACGACGACGGGCCATACTTCAGGTCACCGGCCACTGGACGTCTCTGTTTGTGAGGACGATCCGGCGGTGACCGGCATCTGTGCGAGAGATCTGGTTGTTCTGGGGAACCGGATGTCCGAGGCACGAGTGCCGGTCGGGACGAGTAGCACGCGCTACGGACGCTCGTCGACGGACACCTGCATCCGGGCGGATGCATAAGAGCTACGTCGAGTGGTCGATGCGAACATCCTCTTTCGCGACGCGAACGTCGCGCGTCGCCACGAGCAACCTGAATCACGCGCGGAAGGCGGGAAAGACAGACGCTGTTGCGTAGGCGTCAGCCCATTGGGGTGTTGGGTGATAGGGGTCCTCGCGGGAGCTCGCGGACCTCCACGACGGTACAGCGTCGGGGATAGGTGTCGATCCCGCCCCAGTCACGAACCCGGTACGGACACGCAGATCCACGGGTTTTGTCGTAGTACCGAGCCCGGTTGAACCCGCCACCCTTTGGTACCGGGCGTCGTATCCACGGCGGACCAAGCGTCAACCTTGAGAGCCTTGACGTGCGCACGTGCAACACCCCCGCAGTTGTGGCCGCGGCTTTCCCCTTGCAGACCCCATGCAACCTCCTCAAACGCCTTTACCTACTGCGTTTTCACCGCAATTTCAAACCGGGCGCCCCGACCGATTCGTGTTGGGCGACGATCGTCGACCCGGCGGCGCGGCCCACTGCCGATGTCCGCCGAGTGTGGGCCACTGCCAAGGGGTTTTAGCCCACCGTTTGGCCCACCGCGCCCACATTTCCAAATCTCGCCCAGAAGCCGCAATTCTGGAAAATTGATGGTTTGCAGGGAGAAATTAGTATGGGCACGGCTGGGCTTGAACCAGCGACCTCTCGCGTGTGAAGCGAGCGCTCTCCCACTGAGCTACGCGCCCGGCGCCGGGCCGATTCTACGCGGTTAGATCCAGGCCATCTCGGTCGCGCGCAGCACGGCCTGGGCGCGGTCGGCGACCTCGAGCTTGGCGTAGATGTTGTGGAGGTGGGTGCGCACGGTGCTCTCGGTCAGATGAAGCTCGCGCGCGATCGCAGCGCCGCGCGAGCCGGTGGCGAGGAGCTTCAGGATCGCGGTCTCGCGGGTCGACAGCGGTGAGCGCTCGGCGCGCCGGCGAGCGCCGCCGCCGGAGTGGGGGAGGCCGACGACGATCGCGCGCAGGGCATCTAGGGAGAGCTCGCAGCGGGTTGCCAGTCGCAACATCGCCTCTCGGTCGACGGCGTCTCCGTGAGCGTGGTGGACCACCATGTCCGCCAGCCGGATCAGCGCCGCCTCGGGCGAGGCGTGCGTGCTGTGGTGTCCCGAGACGGCCCGGGTGAGGGCATCGGGAAGTCCCCACCGCTCGATGAGCAAACCGCCGAGGGCCGCGTGATCCAAGCCGAATTCACGCCGTTCGCGACGCAGGGCATTGTCGGGAGCGTCGCCGGTCGTGGCAGCGGCGAAGGCGGGCCAGACGATCGCCAGGAGGAGCTTGCCGACGTCGTGGAGTAGCGCCGCGGTGACGAGCTCGTCCCGATCAAACGGCCTGACCAGCTGCGCGATCCGGTCGGCGGCTCGGGCAACCGCCTGGGCGTGGGTAAGGCAACGGAGCAACAGCGCCTCGAACTTGGTCTGCCAGGGGAAGGTCACGCTTGGCAGCTGGGCGACTGCGTCATAGATCTGTTCGGGTGTGAGAAGGGCCACCGCCGCCGGCACGCCGGCCACCGGACGATCGCTTCGCTGCTGCGCCGCGCGGAGAACGGCGACGGTCACGCCGATGTCCCCTTCGATTGCGCTGATCAGGTCGGTGCCTCCGAGCGGTCCGGCAAAGGCCGCGCCGGCCAGCGCCCGCTCGACCGCTGGCTGGAACGCCGGAACGGCCTGGAACTCGACGATGGCGGTGCGCAGCTCGCGGGCGGCGGCGGGCATGGGGGGTGCCGCGGGCGAAGCGCCACCCGAGGTCGGCGGCCGCCGGCTCGCGACGGCGCGCTGCCGAGACCGGCCGCTGTCCTTGAGGACGGCGAGCACGCAATCGACGGCCCCAGGGTCGAACTGCACGGCGCGCCCGCCCAGGATGTACTCGACCGCGCCCTCGGCGCCGATCCCGCGGCGATGCGGGCGGTCGGTCGCGATCGCCACGAACGCATCGCAGACGGCAACGATCCGGCTGGGCAGGGGGATGGCCTCGCCGCTCAGCCCGTCCGGATATCCCTCGCCGTCCCACCGCTCGTGGTGGGCTCGCACGAGTGCCGCCGCCGGCACCAACGTCGGGAACGACTGGATCAGTTGCGCTCCGAGCTTCGGGTGGCGGTTCAGCACCTTCCAGTCGCCCGGCGTAAGCGGGCCGGTCTTCAGGATCACCGGATCGGGCAACGCGATCATCCCGACGTCCCGCACCTGGGCGCAGACGTCGACGGCGAGCCGCTCGGCTGCGAGCAGACCGAGCTCACGGCTGACGTTGGCGGCGAGCTTGCGCACCAGCGGGGTGCCCGCGTGCTGAGCCGGCGCCCTGGCGCGGAGCGCCGCCTCGAGGGCATCGGCGGTGGCGGCGATCGAATCGGGAGCGTGCCCACCGTCGACGGCGGGACCGGCAGGGGCGGGCGTATCGACTGTCATTGATGTGGCGGCCACGACGGCTCGCGCCTTTCGGTCCGGTACCGGCGACTGCTGCTTGCGCCTCCGCCACCCGCTGCTGGAGGCCCCACGAAGACGACGGCGCGGGAACCTATCGCAAGCGCCTTGCAACCGCAAAGCGCGCACCCCAGCGCAAGCGCGTTTGCATCAGGTGACGCTCAGAACCTGCAACGACCGACACCTCGGACGCCGATCCGTGCCGGCTGTGCGCGTGAGAAATCGTCAGAGATCGTCAGAGACGCACGAGATTCTCGACCTGCAGGCCGCGGGTGACCCCGCGCAGGTCGATGAACAGCGCGCTTCGGGTGGCGATCTCACCGTAGTCGAGACCGGGGTGCGCCGTGACGAGCACGACCACGTCAGCCTGGGCCACCGCTTCGTCCAGCGGCACGCTCTCAAGCCCCGATCCCGGCAACGAGGGGACGTACTCGTCGTGGTAGCTGACGATTCCGCCACGGCCGGTGAGCACCTCGATAATCCGCAGCGCAGGCGACTCCCGGATGTCGCCGACTCCGCCCTTGTAGCTGGCGCCGAGGATCAGGATCCGCGAGCCCTTGACTGGCTTGGCCACCTCATTCAGCGCCCACTCCACGCGCTCGGCGCAGTGGTAGGGCATGTGCTGGTTGATCTTGCCGGCGAGCTCGATGAACTCGGTCGACATGTGGAACTGGCGGGCGCGCCAGGTGAGGTAGAAGGGGTCCACCGGCAGGCAGTGGCCGCCCATCCCGGGCCCGGGCTCGAAGCGCATGAACCCGTAGGGCTTCGTCGAGGCGGCGTCGACCACCTCCCAGATGTCGATGCCCATGCGCTCGGCGAGCATCGCCAGCTCGTTTACGAGCGCGATGTTGACCGAGCGGAAGATGTTCTCGAGCAGCTTGGTGAGCTCGGCCGCCTCGGGAGTGGAGACCCTCACCGTCTTCTCGCAGACTCGGCGATAGAGCTCATCGGCGCGGTCGAGGCAGACCGGCGTGATCCCGCCGATCACCTTAGGAGTGTTGCCAAGGGTGAAGTCGGTGCGTCCCGGATCAACCCGCTCGGGGGAGAAGGCCAGGTTGATGTCCGGGCCAACGCGCAGCCCGGTCGACTCGAGCAGCGGCATGAGCCGCTCGCGCGTCGTGCCCGGATAGGAGGTCGACTCGAGCACGATCAGCTGGCCGGGCTGAAGCACTTGGGCCAGCGACTTCGCGGCGGCGTCGAGGGGCCCGAGGTCCGGCTCGCGGTTGTCGTTCAGCGGCGTGGGGACGCAGATCAGGACGGCGTCGGCCTTGGCCAGGTCGGCGTACCGGTAGGTGGCCCGGATTCTGGGCAGCACAGCGCGAAGTCGCTCCGAGGAGATGTCCTCGATGTACGAGTCGCCGCCGGCGACCGCGGAAACCTTGATCGGATCGACGTCGAGCGCGATTACGTCGTCGCCGGCCTCGGCGAACGCGACCGCCAGCGGCAGCCCCACGTATCCGAGCCCTATCACCCCGACGTTCATCTCTGGTCGAGCCTCCGCGTTCGCAGTGTCATCGTGCGAGCAAGATAGCGGCGTCGGCGGTCCCACCGAACCTGGCATTGGCGCTACGATCTCTTTTGGACCGTGCTAGGCGGGGTGCTAGCGGTGCCCTGTACCCGCAATCCGCTCTAGCGGGGCTGAATCCCCTCCCGAGGGGCACAGGCCCCGGGGTCTGCGCCCTGTGCGCGACGTTGATGGTTTGGTCCCTTGGCGATGAAGACCCGTGAACCAGGTCAGGTCCGGAAGGAAGCAGCCTTAAGCGGCCACCTTCAGGCGCCGCGGGAGCACCGGATCGGAGTCGCGATACGGAGGCCGCGCCCCGGGTACCGGCTTCGACAGAGGGTGCACGGTCCGCTTTTCAGCAGCCGACGCCGGGCGCCAGCCCCGGCGCCTGGCAGGTGATCCAGAGACGAGGCGGATGGCTCGCCCGGATCTTGAACGAGTAGCGCTTGCCGATCCACCCGGGGCGCTGCACCGTGACGGCGACGACCGTCCCGGGACTTAGCCGCCGGCGACGGAGCAACGGCGTGAGGTTGGCCGCGGCGGCGACCGAGCCGTGGAGAATCCGGGCGCGCGAGGCCGACGGGCAGCCGCGGCCGATGCAGGTCACGCTGACGCGGGCGCCGGGCGCGGCGTGGTCGACCATGAGCGCGAGCACCTTGGTGTAGGCGGGCGCGAAGTAGAACGACCAGCTGACGACCGGATGCAGCCTGCCGACCACCGCGTCCACCAGCGCGGCCGGCGAGGACGTCGACGCGGTGAAGTTGGCGTCGCCGAGGTAGCGTGCGGTGATCTCGTGTTGCCCGGCGAGGGCGTACGCAACGGTGCAGGTTGCGAGCGCGGCCGCTCCGGTCCAAGTCAGCGGTTGGCTCGCGCACGCCGGGATGGGCTGCCCGTCATCGAGGAACGCCACGGATTGGGACGGCTCCGTCGGTCCGAAGTAGCTCGGGTGGACGGTCGCCGTATACGTCTCGCTCGTGTGGACGTGCACCGCCTGGCGCGAGACGGCCAACGACGTCGTCGTCGAATCGGCTGCCACTGGGAGGGCATCCGGCGCGCTGAGAGATCCGGCGACGGCCGACGTCGGCGAGGCGGTGAAGGCTGCCGTCAGCTGCTGAGTCGATGCCGCAAACGACGTCTGGCAGGTCACGGTCTCGCTTTGACCGGTCGCCTGCACCGGCTCGTTTTGACAGCCGCCGATCGGCTTCCCACCGTTCTCGAAGTTGACGGTCCCGGAGGGTCGGGCAGCAGCCGAGCTCGAGGTCACGGTGGCAATCAGCGTGACGGTCTGGTCCGTCACGGCGCTGCTCTGAAGGGATATCAGCGACGTCGTGCTCGCGATCCGCGCGGGCGGGGACGGTGCGGAGGAAGCCGACACCGTCGCGGTGAGGGCAGAGCTGGCCTGAGCGGGCCCTGCCCAGCTGAAGGCCGTCTCCTGCACGCGCAGCACGTCGCCCAGAATCGACGCCGACACCACGTAGGTTTGACCCGTCGCGCCCGCGATCGCCTCGCAGTTCTGCCCGGCCGTGTCGCAGGTCTCCCACTGGTAGGCGAACAGGATCGGAGTGAAGTTCCAGGTGGCGTGCCGCTCGGTCAGCGTCTGCCCGACCTGAGGCGTTCCGGAGATCGTGGGCGGGCTGACCGCGGCCGGCGCAGCGGCGGCCTGCGAGACGCCGGCGAGCAGCCACCAGCTCAGCAACGTCGCGAGCAACGCCGCACACGAGGCTAGGGGCGAGCTGAGGTTTCTTCCGGAAAGGGGCATGGCTAGTCCTGAACGGACCTGCGAACGGGCGTGTTCGTTCTGGACCTGCCCGCGTTGAATAAACGCGCCCGCGCGCTCGTTAATCGCGTGAGCAACCATGCGCGCTTCGCGGACCAGACCAACACCGAAAGCAGTCGCAGTCGGCCTGGCGGCAACTGCCTTCCTCCTGGCGTTCGTCGCCGGGTGGGTGACGAAGGTCCCCGCGCCGGCCCCCCGTCTGGTCACTGCCGTGGGTAGCGCGAGCCGGCTGGAGGTGTCCGAGCTGGCGCCGGTCGCGTCAGTGCCGGCCCTGAGGCTGCCCCGGAAGGTTTCCCGCGACCGCGCCCGGGTGACGCCCCGCGGTCGTCACCGCGTCGCGTCGCCCTCGCACGCGCGGGACCGCCGCGCAACGACATCGTCAGCCCGGGGGCCGACCTCGGGCGCCGCCGACGTCGCTTCGTCCGCCGACACCGCTTCGTCCGCAGGCGGCGGTTCGTCCGCCGGCGGCGCGGCGACGCCGACCGCACAAACGGTCTCCAGCCCGGCCGCCTCGGGCGCACCCCAGGTGCAGTCCCGGGCGCCGGCGCAGTCCAGCCCACCGCCGCCCCGGCCAAGCGCACCCGCCGCGTCCGCGCCGTCCCGCCCCTCGCCTTCTGCGAGCCGAACGGGCGTCTCGAGCGGGACAGCCGGCGGGTCCGGCAGCAGCGGGACGAGCAGCGGTCACGGATAAACCGCCCGCTCGCGGCGTCAGCGCGTGCGGTAACCGAAGGACCCGAGGGCGGCCAGGGCCGCCGTCAGGCCGTCGTTGGTGCGTGCGATGGCGGCGGTATCGGTCCGGTACTCGCCGACCCGCCGGCCGGCCGCGGCGCGGGCGAGCGCGCTGTACGCATCCGCGTCCATTCGAAGTGCCGCGACCAGGGCATCGTTATCCGACCGGGCAGCACCCGGATTCTGCCCGCTCAGTCCCGCCGAGGCCTCGTCGTAGCCGGCTGATAGCCGGGCGGCGGCGCTCGCCTGATCGCCGGCGGTCGGGGCCGCGCTCAGCTGCGAGCCCCATTCCGCGCGAGCCACGTTGAGGCTGTCGATCACCGCGCGCAGCGTTGCAGCGTAGGCCGGGACCAATCCGGGCGCGAGGGACCCCGACCGCAGCCGGAGCGACCGCACGACCTGCTGGCAGGTGCTCGCGAAGCCCGCATCTGGACTGGGCGTACGACACACCGCCAGGACGGTCCCGCTCGTCGTCGGCGTCGCGTAGACCGTTACGGAGCCCGTGGTGCCGCGAAGTGCCAGGTCGGCGTACCGATAGAAGGTGGTTCCTCGGAGCGTGATCAGCTCGGCCGAGGGGGCCCCTCGAACCGCGCGCAGGATGGCCGCGGGCAGCAGGCTGGCATCGGTCGTCGCGGCCGTCCCGACGACGATCGAACGACCGCCGGACGCCACGCCGGTCCCGGCGAGGAGTCCGAGCCGCGACAGCGCGAGAGCCGGTTGCGGGCGCCAGCCATCCGGAAGCGAGGCCTCGATCGCTCCGGCCGAGGTCGGGCTCCCGAGCGACGGGGCCGGGCTGGCGCCGGATGCCGACCTGGCGATGAAGAAGCCGAACACCGCCGCGATGGCGAGCGCGCCCGCCACGAGCGCCGGCGTGGGTACTCGAAGCGCGGTAGGCCACCGCGGCCGGACCTTCCAGCTCTCCGGCACCACTTGCACGTGCAGGGCGATGTGCTGGCCGGGGGGCATCCGGACGACGGGGCCGTAGCGCTCGCCGACGACACGGAGGATCCAGGCATCCCGCCAGTCGGAGTAGCGGAACAACGGCAGCAAGGCAAAGACGACAGGTTTCGGCAGGCTGTAACGACGGCGTGGCGTCTCCCCAGAACCCCGGACCGTGACCCATTTTTCGAACATATCCACCCATATAACGGCCGCCGGCTGGCTAACCGCACGCGTCACTAGACTCGGTTATCCGTGTCCACCGGTCCCTCGCTCTACCGTCGCCACCGCCCCCGCACCTTCGCCGACGTGGTCGGCCAGGAGCACGTGGTCCGCACGCTCCAGAACGCGGTCGAGCAGGGCCAGGTCCACCACGCGTACCTGTTCGTCGGCTCCCGCGGCACCGGCAAGACGAGCATGGCCAAGATCCTGGCCGCCTGCCTGAACTGTGCGAGCGGTCCCACCACCACCCCGTGCGGGACCTGCGACTCGTGCGTGGCGATCGCCAACGCCACCTCGCTCGATGTCATCGAGATGGACGCCGCCTCCAACAACTCGGTCGACGACATCCGCGACCTGCGCGAGAAGGTGGCCTACGCCCCCGTGTCCGGGCGCCACAAGGTCTACATCCTGGACGAGGCGCACATGCTCTCGCCACAGGCCTGGAACGCGTTCCTGAAAACGCTCGAGGAGCCGCCTCCGCGCACCATCTTCGTGCTGGCCACGACGGAGGCCCAGAAGGTGCTCCCGACCGTGGTCGATCGCTGCCACAGATTCGACTTCGGTCGCCCCGCAGTCGAGCAGGTGGCGACCGTCCTGCAGCGGGTCGCCGGGCAGGAGAGCATCGACGTCGACAAAGGTGCGATCGCGCTGATCGCCCGCCACGCGACCGGAAGCTTCCGCGACGCCCTGGGCACGCTCGAGCAGCTGGTCACCTACGCCGGGGGGCGGCCGATCGAGTCGGCGGATGTGCTCGCCGTGCTCGGGGTGGCGGATGCCGAGCAGCTGTTCGAGGCCGTCGACGCGATCGTCGCCGGTGACCCGGCGCGAGCGCTCCGGGCGGCGGCCAAACTGGCCGACTCGGGCCGGGACGCCGGCCAGCTCCTGCGTGATCTCGAGGTCCACGGACGCGAGCTGCTCGCGGTCCAGGTGCTGGGCGACGTGCCGCCCGAACTGCAGGTCACCCCGGAACGCGACATCCGCCTGGCCGAGCAGGCCACGGCGCTGTCCGCCACCGACGCGGTTCGCCTGCTCGACCTGGTCTCGGCCGCACTCGAGGCGACCGCCAACGGCGCCCAGGCCCGGATTCAGCTCGAGCTGGTGCTCGTCAAGGCGGCCGCGCCCGAGGTCGATCCCTCGATGGCGGCGTTGATGTCGCGGATCGAGCGCCTCGAGCAGAATGCCGTCCCCGCCCGCCCCAGCGGCGCCGGCCTCCGCGCCGCCCAGGCGCCGGAGCCGCAGGCCGACCATCCACGAGCCGATCGCGGCGCGACGACCGAATCGCATCGGGGCGCCGCGTCGGGCAGCGACTCCGCTCTAACACCCGCCGAGCTGAGCAACGTCAGCGAGCTCTGGCCTGCGGTCGTCGACCAGATCAAGGAAGGTAACGCCATGCTTGCGCACGTTCTGGCCGTGGCCCGGCCGGTGGACGTGTCCGAGCACGAGCTGGTGGTTGCTTTTCCGGTCGGATCCGAGTTCAACAAGCGCAAGGCGGAGCAGGACGAGCATCGCCGGCTGGTGGCCGACACCGTGAGGATGCTCAGCGGCCGGCAGCTCGTTCCCCGGTACGAGCTTCGTGAGCTGGAGGTCGTCGCGCCGGAGACGCTGAGTGACGACAAGCTCGTGCAACGCTTCGTGGAGGAATTTGACGCCGAGGAGATCCTCGACGACCCAGACCCAGATGACCGGAGCTGAATATGCCCCAACCGAATATGCAGCAGATCCTCAAGCAGGCCCAGAAGATGCAGCAGGACATGCTCGCCGCGCAGGAGTCGCTCAAGGACGAGGTCGTGGAGGCCTCCGCCGGCGGGGGGATGGTCACGGTCAAGGTCACGGGCGACCTGGTCGTGAAGTCGATCGCGATCGACCCCGAGGCGGTTGACCCCGAGGACGTCGACATGCTCCAGGACCTGGTCCTGGCGGCGACCAACGAGGCGCTGCGCTCGGCCCAGGAGCTCGCCTCGGCCAAGCTCGGCGGGATCACCGGCGGACTGACCGGCGGGCTCGGCGGCCTTGGGCTGCCGGGACTGTAAAAGAACACGTGAGCGTCTACGCCCCGCCCGTACAACGGCTGATTACCGAGCTCTCGAAGCTGCCCGGCATCGGCGGTCGGACCGCACAGCGGCTCACCTTCCACCTGCTACGCGCCTCAGATGAGGAGGCGCTGGCCCTGGCCCGGGCGATCACGGAGGTCAAGGAGCGGATCGGGCTGTGCGAGACCTGCTTCAACCTCGCCGACGGGCCGAGCTGCCGGATCTGCGCCGACGAGCGGCGGGAGTCCGACGTGATCTGCGTGGTCGAGGAGCCGTCGGACGTGATCTCGATCGAGCGCACGCACGAGTTCCGGGGCCGTTACCACGTGCTGGGCGGGGCGCTGTCGCCGATCGACGGGGTCGATCCGGAGGATCTCAAGATCGCCGAGCTGTACGCCCGAGTCACGAACGCCGGCGTACGCGAGGTCGTGATCGCCACGAACCCGACCACGACCGGCGAGGCGACCGCCATGCACATCGCCGCTGGCATCCGCGAGCTCGACCGCGACATCTCCGTCACCCGCCTTGCCAGTGGTCTCCCGGTGGGCGCCGACCTCGAGTACGCCGACGAGCTGACGCTCGGGCGAGCGCTGGCCGGCCGGCGGGCGGTGTAGCGCCGCCTCGCGATCCATCAAGGCTCGGTAAGCGCGAGCAGGTCGCTCCGGGTCACGAGTCGGCAGCCGCGGGCTCAGACGCATCCGCTCCCAGCGAGTCGCCTGAACCGCGTGCCCGTTGCCCTTCATGCGCGAAGCGTCCTGCCAGCAGGTTCCAGCCGATTGCCTGGGCGAGGCGCTCGGCCGGCGGACGGGCGCGAAGCGACCGCATGCGGGCGCGGTCGTAGTCCGGTCCTGAGCGCTGCACGGACAGCTCGGCCTCTTCGCCCATCACCGCCAGCAGCTGCTCGAAGGTGTGGAAAGTAGGAGAGATCTCCCCGCGCTCGAGACGGCTGATAGCGGCCTGCGTGGACCCGGCTCGAATCGCGAGCTGCTGCTGGGTAAGCCCGTTGGCGAGCCGGCGCCGGCGGATGATTTGTCCGGGCTTCACCGCGCAAATATACCGAATGCGATATGAGCTTCCATCTCGGGTGTATGGGTAAGGCATACATTTTTGGCTGGCTCAGCAATACATATCCTTCCTCAGGGCTCGTCGTCCCAGAGCCCCGCGAAGGGCGAGTTGCGTTGTAGCCACGCCGCCAGCAGGGGATCGACGATCCTCCATTCAGTGCGGTGGCGGTCGACGAGGCCGCGCCGTCGGAGGCGCTCGAACGCGGGGACGATCATCGTATGGTTGGTGAACCCATACAGCGCGACGTGTTCGCGGCTAGTGGGGTTCCGGCCGCCGCGCTCGGCGAGCAAGAATAGGGCGCGTTCCTCGTTGGTCTCTGGGCCGCCGCCTGAGCCGAGCGTCGCCAGCATGGCCGCGAACTCGCTGGCCTCCTGGCCGGACAGCATCTCCTCGTGCGCGGCCTCGACGACACCTACGTCGAGAGGCTCTGCCGAGGGCCTCGCCGAGCGCCAAGTAGCCCATGCCAGCTGCTGCGTTCGCTTCGGATGGCAGCGCGTCAGGTTGAGGAGGTGGTCGAGCGCCGGCTCGGCCGCCGGCTTCCCGGTCGACTCGAAGCTGTAGTCGAGGTATTCGAAGAACTCGGCCCGGTCGATCTCCGGAAGCTGCATCTGATGCGCCTCGTCGAAGATCGGCTCATCGCTCTTGTCGAGCATCATTTTCAGCGCTTCCCGGATACTGCCCGTGAAAAGCAGCGAGACGTTCGAGGCGCCGGAGCTCATCAGAGCTGAACGGATCAACGAGAGCGGCTCCTCCGGACAACGGTTGAGTCGCTGGAACTCGTCGAAGATCACGACGACATGCTCAGCCAAGCGCGGGATGCTGGCGAGCTGCGCGTGGAGGGCCTCGGCATCCTGCTCCGGGGTCACGCCGGAGCGTCGCACGGCACCCTTGATCACCTTGATGTCAAAGCCGATCTCCTTCTCGAGAACTGCCAGTTGCTTGCGCGCTTCGCGTCGGATCCGCCTGTCAGGGTTGGCGAGGAGCGCGTCGTGAACGCAGGCGTTGAACGCCGGAATGCTGAAGGCGCGCTGGAGGTTGATCCGGACTACCGCGTGAGGTGGCGTGTCCCCGTCATGCTCGAGCGCCAGCTCGCTGGCTAGTTGGGTGGTGAACGACGTCTTACCGGTGTCCCGCGGCCCAAAGATGGCGACGTTCGTCTTGCCTTTGAGAATGAGGGCAACGTCTCGGGCGAAGATGTCCATGCCGACAATCTTGGCCGGGTCCTCGAGCGGCTGCGTCCAAACGAATGGGTTCACTGGCATGTATCGACAGACCATACCATTCGGTATCGACGATCCATACAAAACGTCTTCCCGATGCGCCCGCCGGCGACCTCGAGTACGCCCCGCCGCGCACCCCGTACTCTTCGTCTCGTGCCGGACACCATCGTCATGAAATTCGGCGGCACCTCGGTGGCCGACGCGGAGCGGATCAAGCGGGCGGCCCGGCGGATCGTCGACAAGCGCGAGGCCGGCAAGCGCGTCGTGGCCGTGCTGTCGGCGCGCGGGAAGACCACCGACGAGCTGATCGAGATGGCCGAGGAGGTCTCGCCCAGCCCGGATCCTCG
>DATJUA010000003.1:0-7392 GCA_035502815.1 Solirubrobacteraceae bacterium | reverse complement strand
GGACGCGCTGCCGTGGCAACGCCCGAACGCGGTGCAAACGATCCTTGCGAACAGCGGCGCGGATATTCGAACCGGCGGCAACCGTGCATTCTACGACCCTGCCCGCGATGTCATCGTGCTGCCGCCGGCGCACGCCTTTGCGCAAGCCGACGGGTGGGCGGCCACGGCAATGCATGAGGCTGCGCATTGGGCGGGAACCAAAGGCCGACTCGATCGGGATCTTTCCGGAGGCTTTGGAACCGAACGATATGCGATCGAAGAACTCCGGGTTGAGATCGCCGCCACGATGATCTGCAGCACGCTTGGCCTTACGGTCGATTACGCCAACCACGCCAGCTACATCGACAACTGGCTCGGCGCCCTGCGGCAGGACAAACGCGCCATCTTCCGCGCCGCTGCCGACGCGCAGCGCATCGCCGACTACCTGCTCGGCTTCCACCCCGAATACGCCGCAAGCGTGAAAGGCGACGAGGGGGGTGGTGTGGGAAACGCATCCTCGGACGCGGCCGACCCCGGCGATCCGCAGCTGAACGCCGCCTGATGCGTTAGCGAGCCGGCCAGCCGGACCTCGTCAACCCCACATCGAATTCATCACCACCCCGCAAGCGCCGCCCTCGAGGCGGCGCTTCGCGTTTCAGCCAAGGACACTCGTCGATGAGTAGAGCTCCTTCTGCCCAACCGGGCCAGATGAGCCTGGACCTGTTCGCCAGCACCACGCTCACGCCTGCCGATGTTGCGCCCGCCGCCTTCGTCAGAATCCCTATGAGGGACCCGCCGACCGGGCCGAGCGACGGCACCTCCTATCCACCACCCCAGATCTCTTGTCCGCCGGGCTCTCCCCAACCGTCCGGCGTCCCGTTCCGGCTTACCGGCGATCGCGGGCTTGCGCAGGGCTGGAAGCACCGGGCGCTGGACAACATCGAGGCAATCCGAATCGCCGGGAAGATCGAGGCCGAGCGGCGCACCGCGACGCTGGAGGAGCAGGCGAGTCTCATCAGGTTCTGCGCGTTCAGCAGCAGCGAGCTTGCGCAGTCGGTGTTCCGCCGCGCCGGCAGCGCGTTCCGGGCCGGCTGGGAGACGGTTGGCGCGAGGCTCGAGGAGCTCGTGTCGGCGGCGGAGCTCGCGGGCCTGGCCCGTGCCACGCAGTACGCGCACTACACCCCGGAATACCTCGTCCGCGCCCTCTGGAGGGCAGTCACCGGGTTCGGGTTTGCCGGCGGGCGTGTGCTTGAGCCCGGGTGCGGCACGGGCCTCTTCATCGCCCTCGAGCCGGAGGCGCTGCGCGGCCGGTGCCACTACACCGGCATCGAGGCCGATGCGATCACAGCGAAGATCGCCGGGCTTCTCTATCCCGACAGCGCGATCCGCGCCGAGGACTTCACCAAGGCGAAGCTCACCGGTCGCTTCGACCTCGTGATCGGCAATCCCCCGTTCTCCGATCGCACGGTGCGCGTGCCCGAGGCCAGCGGGTGCCTTTCGCTCTCGCTGCACGACGCGTTCATCGCCCGCTCGCTCGCCAACCTCCGGCCCGGCGGAATTGGCGCGTTCGTCGTCAGCCGCTGGACGATGGACAAGGCCGATCAGACGGCGCGGGCGTATTTCCGGGAGCGGGCTGACCTCGTCGGCGCCATCCGACTTCCGGCGGGCGCCATGCGCGCCGAGGCCGGCACCGACGTCGTGGTCGATCTGCTCTTCTTCCGGGGGCGCGATCCCGGCGCCGAGCCGGCCGGGCCCGACTTCCTCGAAACCGCGGAGGTCCTGCCCGAGACGGAGGACGGCGAGCCTTCGATCGCGATCAACCGCTACTTCCTCGATCATCCGTCGATGGTGCTTGGCCGTCACGAACGGACGAGCAGCGCGTTCGGCCCGGTCTACACCTGTGCCGGCGAGATCGGTCCCGCCCTCGAGGCGGCGCTTGGCGAGCGCATCGCCCGTCTTCCCAAGGGCATCCACACGTCGGCTTCTCCCTTGGACGATTCCCAGGTGAACTCCGACTCCGCCGCGTCCGAGATGGGCACTGTTGCCGACGGTGCGACGATCCGCGAGGGCTCGTACATCGTCATCGGCGGCCACCTGAATCAGATCGTGAGCGGCGTCCCGGTCGCCATCACGATCAAGTGCGGAAAAGGGGAGGGGATCCCTCGGCAGCATGCCGAGGTGATCCACGCGCTGATCCCGGTCCGCGACGCGGTGCGCGACGTTCTCCGCGCGCAGGAGGCGGCTCAGCCCTGGCACGAGGCGCAGAGCCGGTTGTGCCGGGCGTACGCAAGCTTCGTTCAGAGCTACGGGCCAATCAACCGCACCAAGGTCGTCACCATCACCGACCGGAACACCGGCGAGTCGCACGAGATTGTGCGTCGGCCGAATCTCGCGATCTTCGCTGACGACCCCGACGTTTGGCTGGTCGCGTCGATCGAGGAGTACGATCCCGACACCGGCAAGGCGTCCCGAGGCCCGATCTTCGATCGACGGGTCATCCACCCGCCGTCGCAGCCGACCGTCGTCACAGCTTCCGATGCGCTTTCGGTGTGCCTGCACGAGTCCGGCCAGGTCGATCTCGACCACATCGCCGAGCTCCTGGCGCGGCCGAGGTCGGAAGTCGCTGCCGAGCTTCTGGGTCTGGCATATCTCGATCCCGCGACCGGGCGCTGGGAGACCGCCGATGCGTACCTTTCCGGCAAGGTCCGGGAGAAGCTGGTGCGGGCCGAGGAAGCCGCGGCGAGCGATCCACGGTTCGAGCCCAACGTCGAGGCGCTCCGTGCTGCCCAGCCGGTCGATCTCAAGCCGTCCGAGATCACGGCGCGGCTTGGCGCTCCCTGGATCCCCGTGGACGTCGTCGAGACCTTCGCCCAGGAGGTGATCGGCGTCGCGACGCAGATTCGGCACATCCCGGAGATCGGTCACTGGTCCGTCGATACGAGCGCTTTCGCCGGCGTCGCAGCCTGCCACACGACATGGGGTACCTCGCGCCGGCATGCCGGCGAGCTGCTCGACGACGCCCTGAACGCGCATATCCCACAAATCTGGGACGTCTGGACCGAGGATGGCCATGAGCGGCGCGAGCTCAACGCGGAAGAGACCGAGGCTGCCAAGGAGAAGCTCGTCGCCATCAAAGCCGCGTTTCAGAACTGGATCTGGACCGATCCCTCGCGGGCCGAGCGCCTCGCCGCGATCTACAATGCCCGGTTCAACAATCTGGTTCCCCGGCACTTCGACGGTTCGCACCTCCGGCTTCCCGGGGCGTGCGCCGTTCTCGATTTCTACCCGCACCAGAAGCGGGTGATCTGGCGGATCGTCGCGGCCGGTGCCACGTGCATCGCCCACGCCGTCGGCGCCGGCAAGACCTATTCCATGGCCGCCGCCGTGATGGAGCAGAAGCGCCTCGGTCTGATCACCAAGGCGATGATGGTGGTGCCCGGCCACTGCCTTGCCCAGGCCAGCCGCGAGTTCCTCCAGCTCTACCCGACCGCGCGCATCCTCGTCGCCGACGAAGTGAGCTTCGCCAAGGCAAGGCGCCAGCGGTTTCTCGCGCGGGCGGCCACCGCCGAGTGGGACTGTATCGTCATTACCCACTCGGCCTTCCGCTTTATCCCGGTCGCTCGCGCCTTTGAGCGGGACATGATCCGCTCGGAATTGGAGAGCCTGGGCGAGCTGCTGGAGACCGTGGACGCGGACGACCGGATCGCCCGCAAGCGGATCGAGCGGATCAAGGAAGGCTTCGAGCAACAGCTCGAGGCCCTCGAAACCGACAAGGACGACCTCCTGACCCTCGGCGAGATCGGCGTCGACCAGCTGATCGTCGACGAGGCGCACGAGTTCCGCAAGCTCACCTTCGCCACCAACATGGGCACGCTCAAGGGCGTGGATCCCAGCGGCTCGCAACGCGCCTGGGACCTCTACGTCAAGGCCCGCTTCGTCGAGACGGTCAATCCCGGCCGTGCCCTGATCATGGCAAGTGGCACACCGATCACCAACACGATGGGCGAGCTGTTCACGCTGCAGCGCTTCTTCGCTCCTGATCTCTTGCGGGAGCGGGCTATCCACACCTTCGATGCCTGGGCCGCGAACTTCGGGGAGTCCCGGACCGAGCTCGAGCTCCAGCCTTCGGGGCTCTACAAGCCGGTTACGCGGTTCTCCGAGTTCGTCAACGTTCCGGAGTTGATCGACGTCTTCCGTACCTTTGCCGACGTCGTCCTGAAGGACGATCTCCGCCGTCATCTCAAGTTGCCCGATATTGCTGGCGGCAAGCGCCAGCTCGTCACGGCGGAAGCCACGCCGGCGTTCCGGGCCTATCAGCGCGTCCTTGACCAGAGGATCCGCCAGATCGAGGCGCGGCGCGGCAGGCCCGCCAAGGGCGACGACATTTTGCTCTCGGTCATCACCGACGGCCGCCACGCCGCGCTCGACCCCCGCTTCGTGGCCCCGAACCTGCCGAGCGATCCCCGCAGCAAGCTCAATCTGTTGATCGATCGCGTGGAAGCGATCCACCGTGGTACGAGCACGACGATCTTTCACGCCCAGGAGGGCGTACCCTACACATTGCGCGGCGCCGGCCAGCTCGTCTTCTCCGACCTCGGCACCCTCAACGCCGAGGTTGCGCGCGGATTCTCGGCCTATCGGTGGATCAAGGACGAGCTGGTCCGCCGCGGCATCGCCGCATCTGAGATCGCCTTCATGCAGGACTACAAGAAGACGACCCAGAAGCAGGCGCTCTACGCTGACTTCAACGCCGGCCGCATCCGGATCCTGATTGGCTCGACCGCCACCATGGGCACCGGCGTCAACGTCCAGCAGCGCCTGAAGGCTCTGCACCACCTCGACGTGCCATGGCTTCCCTCCGACATCGAGCAGCGCGAGGGCCGGATCGTACGCCAGGGCAACCAGAACCCGGAGGTCGAGATCTACGCCTACGCCACGCTCACCAGCATGGACGCGACAATGTGGCAGGCGAACGAGCGCAAGCAACGCTTTATCGAGGCGGCGCTCTCCGGCGACCGTTCGATCCGTCGCCTCGAGGACGCCGGCAGCCAGGCCAACCAGTTCGCCCTGGCCAAAGCGATCGCCTCGGGCGACCAGCGGCTGATGCAGAAAGCTGGCCTCGACGCCGAGATCGCGCGCCTCGAGCGCCTGCGTGCCGCGCACATCGACAACCAGCTGATGATCCGCCGCACCGTGGCCGACGCCCGGAATATGATCGGCCATGCCGAGGAGCGGATCGCGGCGATCACGCAGGATCTTGCCCGCCTGGTGCCGACGCGTGGCGACGCCTTCCGGATGATGCTCGGCGACCGATGCTTCACCGAGCGCAAGGCCGCCGGCGGCACGTTGCTCAGGCTGATCGCCGAGGCCGCCTGGGACCGGAACGCGGACCCGATCGGCGAGATCGGGGGATTCGCCGTGTCGGTCGCCGCTGTGCGTGATCTTCACCAGCGACCGGTGAAGACCCTGTTGATCCTCCACCGTCACAGCCATCGTCAGCGTATCGAGGTGCCTGACGAGCCAACGGCGCTGGGAGTGATTGCTCGTCTCGAATCTGCGCTCGATCGGTTTTCGCAGGAGCACTCCGAATTTGAGATCAAGCTGGAAGGGGCGAAGCGGGCACTTGCCGACTACCAGCCTCGTATTGGGCAGCCGTTCGAGCTCGAAGCGGAGCTCAAATCCAAGGAGGAGCAGCTCGCTCGGCTCGAGGCCGAGCTTGCGGCGGTCGCCGATGGCGAGGCGTCGGCCGCCGTTGGCGAAGACGACCCGGCCGCCGCGTTCGAGGCGGAATTCGGGGTGGTGATTCCGTTCGGGGGGCGTCGATGCGGGGCAGGGGAGGGGGCCCAGGACTCATCCTCGCGTTCTCTCGAGGGCATGTCGGCCCCCGCGCGAACGAATGGCAGGAACTGCCATCTCGAGCCGCTGCAGAATTGAACGAAAGTCACCGGCGAACAGAGAATGATGAATTATCCAGAACGCGCTCTGACATGGAACAACGAAAACCCACAACAAGGTGAAGGTTTCCGGCTGCCGGCCTTGCCATCCGCGCCCTCGCTGCTGTGCGTCCTGAACCGGCCGGGCGGTCGGGTCAAGGCCGCTTCACGCCGCTACGCGGTTCGGGCGCGAGCGCCCTCAGCCATGACCCGGCCGCTCAGCCGGTTCCTCTCGGCCGCACACGAGGGACGCGGACGGCAAGGGTCGGACAGCTCCCCTGGTGGTGAACAGGAAAGGAACCGAACGATGGCTGCATCACTCAATCGCGTGACGCTGATCGGCAATCTGGGACAGGACCCGGACATCCGGACCACGCAGAGCGGCAGCAAGATCGCTGTCTTCTCGCTTGCCACCAACGAGAACTGGACCGATCGGCGCTCGGGCGAGCGCGTCGAGCGTACCGAATGGCACCGCATCGTCGTGTTCAACGAGAACCTCTCCGAAATCGTCGAGCAGTATGTGCGCAAAGGCGACAAGGTGTACGTCGAAGGCGCTCTGCACACCCGCGAGTGGACGGATAATGACGGCGTGAAGCGCTATACCACCGAAATCACGCTTGGCGCGTTCGACGGCCGTATCGTGCTGCTGAGTAGCCCCAGGGGAAACGGCAATGAGCAGGCCGGTGCTGCGGCGGGCCGCGCCGGCGGAGGAAATGCGGCCCGCGAAGGCGGTGACGCGGAGGTCCCGTTCTAACGCTTCTCGGCGCGGTCGGCGGTCAGGGATGCTATCGGCATTTCTGGCCGCCAGGCTGCGCCGGCGCCGGCGGTTGACGGAAGGTGAAACTCGCTGAAGCGGCATGGCTACCACGCGCTGCTGCCGGTGTGGGCGTAGGCGGCGACGCCACCTTGGCCGGCGGCAATGAGCGCAACGGTGTGAAATCCTATCTCCGCCTGGAAGGAGCCGGCGACTAGGGTCCGGCTCTTCGCCGGAGGTTCGTGGTCATCGTGCGGACCGAGCGAGCCTCGGTGTCCAGCGCCGAGCGGCCATCGCAGCGTCCGAGCGCCGTGCCGGTGGCGGCGTGGGCGCCTCTCCGATCAGCAGGGATCTCCGGCCGGTCATAGGCCGGGTGCAGGTCCTGACGAGGCGGACTGGCCTGGCGGGGTGTACCGACCGCCGTGACGAGCAAGGCTCCGCTGTAAGCATGGGGTATGGCAAAAACCCCCGGTGCTCGGGAGGCGACTCGCCCACGCTGGGCGTTGTGATCGCTGTTGGGACATGGCGTCGCGGGATTCGCGCGTCGCTCGTGCCCCTTCTATGCCCCAGCACCCATCCCCGGTCTGGAACGTCCGCCCGGTTGCCGGATCGCCTTCGATGTCTGCGGTCTAAGCCCGTTCCGGGCGCGGCTCGTATCCCCGCTTCGCAAGCGAAGCGCCTTCGGTTCCGCGCGCGCGGCGTGCAGGCCGCCGCAGGCGGCCCACG
>DATJUA010000002.1:0-20636 GCA_035502815.1 Solirubrobacteraceae bacterium | reverse complement strand
CCTTGCCGCGCTCTGCTGAAGGCGCCACTCCTTGATCCGGGCGTGATGCCCCGACAGCAGCACGTCCGGAACCGCCCAGCCGCGGTACTCGGCGGGACGGGTGTAGTGCGGATACTCGGGCGCGCCGCCGAGCGCGGGGCTGAACGACTCCTCGAGCGCCGAGCGCGGGTCGCCCAGCGCGCCCGGCAGCTTGCGGAGCACGGCGTCGCACAGCACCATCGCGGCCAGCTCGCCGCCCGCCAGCACATAACGCCCGATCGACACCTCGTCGGAGGCGAAGTGATCGACGATCCGCTGATCGAAACCCTCGTAGCGTCCGGACAGGAGCGTTAGCGCCTCCTCCGCGGCCAACTGATCCACCACCGCATCGTCGAGCAAGCGCCCGCCGGGCGTCAGCGCGATCACGCGACGGCGCGTTCGCAGCGTCACGGGATCGCAGCCGTAGCGCGCCCGGAGCGCCGCGTCGACCACGTCCACCCGGAGCACCATCCCGGCGCCGCCGCCGAACGGCGTGTCATCGACCTGGCCGGCACTCAGCGGAGTGTGGTCCCGATAGTTGACGTACTCGAGACGGTGGCCGGCGCCCAGCGCATTGGCCACGTGACGCTGGCGCTCGAACCACGCGAATGCCTCGGGGAACAGCGTGAAGACGTCGATCTCCACCGGCTAATCCTCGCCGAGGAAGCGCAGATCGATGTCGATCGCCCGTCGCTCGAGATCGACCTCGCGCACCGCGTCGCTGACCAGTGGAACGAGCAGCTCGCCCCCCTCGGCGCGGTCCACCTCGAGCATCTCGCACGAGGGCAGCTCGACGAGCGCACGCACCCTCCCCACGACGCGGTCGCCGTCGTGCACCGAGCAACCGACGAGATCCTCCTCCCACCATTCGTCGGGTCCGAGCTCGGGCGCCTCGACCCGCGCCACGAGCAGGTCCTTGCCACGCAGGGCCTCGGCGTCCTCGCGACTCTCGTGGGCTTCGAGCCGCAGGATCAGCCGCTGGGGCGTTCCGGCCCGCCTGGTGATCTCGAGCTCGCGGTCATCGACCATCACGGTCTGCGCGTTCTGGAGCAGCTGCCCGCTGGGCCGCGTGACGTGAAAGCTGCCGTCGAGCCCGTGCGGACGCCCGACGCGGCCGGCGCGAAGCCAGTCCATGAGCGCCGGACCTCAGGCGTCGACGATGTCGACGAACACGCGGCGCTTGTCCTTGGTCGCCGCGGTCTTGACCACCGTGCGCAGCGCCGCGGCCGTGCGGCCGCCGCGGCCGATCACGTTGCCGTAGTCGTCGTCAGCGACCGACAGCTCGAGCACGATTGCGCCGTCGTCCTCCTCGACCTGGTTGACACGGACCTGGTCGGGATCCTCGACCAGCCCCCGCGCCAGGTACTCGAGCAAGTCCTTCGTCATGTCGTGCCGGCTACTGGATGCCCTGAGTCCGCAGCAGCTTGGAGACCGTGCCGCTGGGCTGAGCGCCGCGCGCGAGCCAGTCGCGAATGCGCTCCTCGTCGAGCACGATCGTCGACGGGTTGGTCTGCGCGTTGTAGTGCCCGACGATCTCGATCACCCGTCCGTCGCGCTTGGCGCGCTGGTCGGCGACCACCACCCGCCAGATGGGGTTCTTGCGCGAACCGATGCGCGTGAGTCGAAGTCGTACTGACATATCCGTCGACGAGGTTAGCGTGCCTGGCGCATGAGCGCGCCCAGATCTGGCATCCGGCCCTGCGCCACCGAGCGCATCACCTTGCGCATCTGCTCGAACTGCTTGATCAGCTGCTTGACCGCCTGCACGTTGGTCCCCGACCCCTTGGCGATGCGCAACCGGCGCGAGCCCTTGATCAGCTCCGGATGGCGGCGCTCCTGCGGGGTCATCGACAGGATGATGGCCTGGATCCGGTCGAACTCGCGCTCGTCGACCTTGACGCCGCGCAGCTCCTTGCCCATCCCCGGGATCATTCCGATCAGCGACTGGAGCGGACCGAGGCGGCGGATCTGGCGCATCTGTTCCAGGAAGTCGTCCAGGCCGAACTCCGACTTGCGCAGCTTGCGCTCGAGCTCGGCGGCCCGCTCCTCGTCGTAGGCCGACTCGGCCTTCTCGATCAGGGTCATCATGTCGCCCATCCCGAGGATCCGCTGGGCCATCCGGTCGGGATGGAAGCGCTCGAACTGGTCGAGCTTCTCGCCGGTCGAGGCGAACAGGATCGGCTTGCCAGTGATCGCCTTGACCGACAGGGCAGCGCCGCCGCGGGCATCGCCGTCGAGCTTGGTCATCACGACCCCGTCGAACTGGACCACCTCGGCGAACTGCTCGGCAACGTTGACCGCGTCCTGGCCGGTCATCGCGTCGACCACGAGCAGCACGTCGTGGGGCTTGACCGCCTTCTTGATGTTGGCCAGCTCGGCCATCAGCTCCTGGTCGACGTGTAGGCGGCCGCTGGTGTCGATGATCAGCACGTCCTTGCCCTCGGTCTGCGCGCGGTCCCGCGCCCACGCGGCGATCTTGACCGGATCCTGATCGGTGCCCTGCTCGTACACGGTCGCGCCGGCCTGGTGCCCGACCTTGATCAGCTGATCAACCGCCGCCGGGCGATATACGTCGCACGCCGCCACCGCCACCGAGGAGCCGTGCTGCTCGCGCAGGTACCGGGCGAGCTTGGCCGTGGCGGTCGTCTTGCCCGATCCCTGGAGCCCCGCCATCAGCACGACCGTCGGCGGCCGCGACGAGAACGAGATGTCGCCGGCCGCGCCGCCCATCAGCTCGGTCAGCTCGTCCGAGACGATCTTGACCACCTGCTGGCCGGGGTTCAGCTTGCCGATCACGTCGGCGCCGAGGGCGCGCTCCTTGACCGCGCTCGTGAAGCTCTTGACGACCTTGAAGTTCACGTCCGCCTCGAGCAGCGCGAGGCGGATCTCGCGCATCGCCGCGTTAACGTCGTCCTCGGTCAGCGTTCCGCGCCCGCGGACGTCGGACAAAGTGGCTTGAAGCTTCTCGGCGAGTGAGTCAAACATGCCGAACTTCAGCGTACTGCCTGTAATGGGCCTCGCTGCGCTCGGCGTCCGTGGGGCCGCGTACCCCGTCCGGACGCGGTCAGTTGGCGCCGACCAGGGCGCGGGCGAAATCCGTCGCGTCGAACGGGCGCAGATCCTCGAGCTGCTCGCCGATCCCGATCAGCTTGACCGGAATGCCGAGCTCGTGGGCGATGGCCAGCACGATCCCGCCTTTGGCCGTGCCGTCCAGCTTGGTGAGAACCAGGCCGCTGACGTCCACGACCTCCGAGAACAGGCGCGCCTGGCGCAGGCCGTTCTGCCCCGTGGTGGCGTCGACGGTGAGCAGCGTCTCGTGTGGCGCGTCCGGGATCTGCTTGGCGATCACCCGCTTGACCTTCGCCAGCTCGGCCATCAGGTCATCCTGGGTGTGCAGGCGCCCCGCCGTATCGACGATCACCACGTCGGCGCCGTCGCGGAGACCCGCGGCGACCGCGTCGTAAGCGACCGCGCCTGGATCGGCGTCGGGCGGGCCCTTGACGAACCCGACGCCGGCGCGCTGAGCCCACAGCTCGAGCTGCTCAACACCGGCCGCCCGGAACGTGTCGCCGGCCGCCACGATCACCGTCTTGTCGAGCTCGTTCCGTAGATGCCAGGCGAGCTTGCCGATCGTCGTGGTCTTGCCCGTGCCGTTGACGCCGGCCACGAGGATCACGGCCGGGTGGGGCCGCAGATCGATCCGGTCATCGTCCGAGCGCGCGATGTCGGCCAGCAGTTCGGTCAGCCGCTCGGTCAGGGCCTCCCCGCCGGTGATGCTCCCCGCGGTCGCCTCGCGCTCGAGCTCCCCGACCACCCGCGCCGTCGTGCCGGCCCCGACGTCGGCGTAGATCAGCGCCTCCTCGAGTCGCTCCCAGGTCTCTTCGCTCAGATCCTCGAACAGCGTGGCCTGGATCTCCGAGGTGAGTGCCTGGCGCGTCTTGCGCAGGTTCTCGCGCAGCCGGCGGAACATGCCACGCCGCCGCTCCTGCGTCTCCGGGGCGGCCTCGGAAATTGGATCCGGCCCGCCCGGCAGAGCGCCGTCGACGATGAACAGGTCGCGCCAGTCGCGGGCCATGGGCATGAAGGCTAGGCGGGCCGAGAGCTAGGCGGCCTGTTCCTGCGCCGTCGGCAGCCGGCGCGAGATGACCTTGGAGATCCCGTCGGCGCTCATCGACACGCCGTACAGGGAGTCGGCGGCCTCCATCGTGCGCTTCTGATGGGTGACCACGATGAACTGGGCGTGACTCGAGTACGAGCGCAGCAGCTCGAGGAAGCGGTCGATATTGAGATCGTCGAGCGCGGCCTCGACCTCGTCGAGGATGTAGAACGGGCACGGACGGGCGAGGAACACGGCGAACAGGAAAGCCAGCGCGGTCATCGACTTCTCGCCGCCGGACAGGAGCGTCAAGCGCTTCATGTCCTTTCCCGCGGGCGTGATCTCGATCTCGACCCCGAGCAGATCCTCTTCCTCCTGTTCTTCGGGCGCGGCCGTGTCCTGATCGCCCTCTTCCCCCTCGTCGCTTTCCGGCTTGCCGTTCGGAGGCACCGGCCCACCGCCGAGGATCGGGGCCCGCCCACCCGGCGCGCCCTCGTGCTCGGTGACCAGTCGCAGCCTGCCGCGACCGCCCGGGAACAGCCGGGTCGCCACCTGCTCGAAGTTGCGGGCGGCCGCCTCGAACGTCTGCTCGAAGGCCTCCCGGATCTGGCGGTCGGTGTCGGCGATCAGCTTGTTCAGCTCACGCAGCGCCGTTTCGAGGTCCTCGCGCTGGTGCTCGAGCTCCTCGACGTGGGCCAGGGCCTCCTCGTACTCGGTCTGGGCGAGCGGGTTGACCGGCCCGAGCTGCTCACGGCGGCGGGCCAGCCGCTCGATCCGGGTGCGCAGCGCCTCGCGCTCCTCCTCGTGCAGCGGAGCCTCGGCCGGGCCGGCTTCGAGCTCGAGGCGGCCTGCCAGCTGTCCGAGCTCGCGCCGGCAGCCGTCGAGACGATCGCGCACGCGCTCGAGCCGGACCTCGCTCTGGGTCACCTGCTCCCCGGCCTGGTGCAGCCCCGTGTGCACCGCCGCCTCCTCGGTGGCGCACTCCTTGAGCTCGGCCGCGACGTGCTCCCCCGCCTCGCGGTCCGCCTGGAGCGCCGCCTCGAACTGGGTCCGGCGTCCCGCGATCGCGGCCGCCACCTGTTCGAGCGCGCCGGTCAGCGCCTGCACGCTGGGAATCAGCGCGCGGTCTCGCTCGGCCGCCGCCCGGAGTCGCTCGAGCCGGGCCTGCCGATCGGCTCGGTCGCGCTCGACCCGCGCTCGTTCGGCGCGGGCGGCCGACAGCTCGGCCGTCACCTGCATCCGACGCCCGGCTTGGGGTCCGTCGTCGGGCGCGGCACGCCGCCGCTCGATCGTGGCCCGAAGACGGCGCTCTCGTTCGGCGAGTTCATCGCGCTGGCCCAGCGCGGCGCGATGCGCGTCGATCATCCGCGCGGACTGCGCGTCGGCTGTCGCGATCGCCCCGGTCACGCGCTCGAGCGCCCGCTTGGCGGTTTCCTCCGCCCGCACGGCCGCTTCGCTTGCGCGCACGAGCGTCTCGCGGCGGTTGCGCTCGGCGAGCACGCGCTCCTCGCCGACCGCCGGCGCCTGGCGAAGCTCAAGCGTCGCCGAAGACCACACCCGGCCCGCCTTGGTCACGGCGACCCCGTTGAAGCCGGCCGGGATTTGTTCGAGGCTCGCGACCACCCAGGCCTCCCTGAGCAGCCGCCGCGCCAGCGACGCCGGCTCGGCCGGTCCGTGCACGTGGCGCGCGAGCGGCTCGGCGCCGGGCACGGGCGCGGGCGTGGCCTGCGAGAGCATCGAGCCGTCCGTGCCGTCGGTGCCGTCCGTGCCGTCGGTGCCGTCCGTGCCGTCCGTGCCGTCGGTGCCGTCGTTGCCGTCGAAGACGAGAGCGCGGCCGCCGTCCGAGCCGGCGCGGTCGAGCAGCGCGGCCGCCGCGGCGCGATCGGCCAGCACGGCCGCGCGCAGGCGACCGTCGAGGGCGGCGGCCACCGCGAGCTCGTAGCCCGGGTCGACCTCGAGCTGGTCGGCCAGCACGGTGGCTCCTCCCGGCGCGATCGTCTGGCTGCGCAAGAACTGATTGCAGGCGGCCAGCTCGCCGCCCACGCGCGCGGCCTCCCGCCGGGCCGCCTCGACGGCGCGCTCGGCTTCGCGCAGCTCGCCGCGGTGGCGTTCGAGATCCTCCTGCGCGCGTTCGCGCGCCGCACGCGCCTGATCGACGGCCTCGGCCTGATCGCGGACGGCGGCGCCGGCGCCGGCGAGCTCGGCCTCGAGCTCGGCGAGCTGGCGCGCAAGCTCTGCCTCGCGGTCGCGCTCGAGCCGGGCCAGCTCCTGCTCGAGCTCGGCGATGCGCGCGTCGGCCTCGGGGTCGGGGCGTTCGTCCTGGGCAGCCCCCTCGAGCTGGGCCAGGAGCTCCTCCCGCCGGCGCAGCCGCTCCTCGACGTCGCGCCTGGCCGACTTGGCCGCCTCGGCGCGATAGCCGACTCGCTCGGCCGCGGACTGGGCGACGAAGCAGCGCCGCGAGAGCTCCTCGCGGTGCGCGCTGCGCCGGGCCAGCGCCTCCTCGGCCGCCTCCCGGCGAGTCCGCACGGCGCTCAGCGCGCGCTCGACCTCCTGGCGCCGGGCCCGGGCGTCCGTCGCCGCGGTCTGCGCGACGGCCAGTTCCGCTTCGTGAATTCGCAGGTCGTCGCGGGACAGCTCCCACCGCGCCTCGAGGGTCTGGCGCTCGAGGCGGGCGTGCAGCTCGGCCGCTTCGGCCTGGCGCTTGAGCGGCCGCAGGCGTGAGCGCGCTTCGCGCTCCACGTCGAGAGCCCGGTCGAGGTTCTCCTGGGTCCGCGCGAGCTTGAGCTGCGCGCGCCGCCGCCGCTTACGGTGCTTGCCGAGCCCGGCCGCCTCCTCGATCAACATCCGACGGTCGCGGGGCTTGGAGGTCACGATCGACTCCACCCTTCCCTGCGAGATGACCGAGTGCATCTCCTTGCCCAGGCCGGTGTCGGACAGGACCTCGATCACGTCGACCAGGCGGCACCGGGCGCCGGCCAGGCGGTACTCGCCCTCGCCACCGCGATCGAGGCGCCGGACGATCGATACCTCGGGCACGCCCAGGCCGAGCGTCCCCTCGCTGTCGTCGAGCACCAACTCGACCTCGGCGGTGCGGGCGGCCTGGCGGCCCGGAGCCCCGCCGAAGATCACGTCCTGCATCGACTGGCCCCGAACCGCGAGCGGGGATTGCTCGCCGAGCGCCCACAGCACCGCGTCGGTGATGTTCGACTTACCGGACCCGTTCGGTCCGACGATCACGCTGACGCCGGGACCGAACTCGAGCCGGGTGCGGTCGGGGAACGACTTGAAGCCCTTCAGGATGATCGATCTCAGATACATGGCGAATTAATGCGGAGTCCCCGGGGGGATGCTCACTCCAATGCCTCCAGGGCAACCTGGGCGGCCTCCTGCTCGGCGTCCTTCT
This sequence comes from Solirubrobacteraceae bacterium, assembly GCA_035502815.1. Taxonomy (GTDB): domain Bacteria; phylum Actinomycetota; class Thermoleophilia; order Solirubrobacterales; family Solirubrobacteraceae; genus Palsa-465. Next base: position 13,119 of record DATJUA010000002.1, on the reverse strand, counting down.
TGCTCCGGCCCCGTCCGCGGCCGACCTCGACCCCGCCGATCGTGGCGCTCACCGAGAACACCCGGTCGTGAGGCGGTCCCTCCTCGTCGACGACGTCGTAGGTCACGAGTGCGCCCTTCCGCGCCAGTCGCTCCTGCAGGGCGGACTTGAAGTCGACCGGATTCTCGAGGGCGTCCTCGATCTCGGGGGAGAACGCCGCGACCACCGCCCCGGTCGTCCGCTCATAGCCGAACGCGAGAAAGCACGCGCCGATCACCGCCTCGATCACGGACGCGAGCACCCGCTCGGTCGAAATCAGAGCCGGAACCGTCGAGGCCGCGGCGGCCGGAGCCGCCGCTCGCAGCCGCTCGGGCACGCCGAGTCGTTCGGCCACCGCGCGACATGAGCGACCGGAGACCGCCTGGGCGCGGATCTTGGTCAACCTGCCGGGGCCGAAGCGATCAGCCTCGAGGCGGGGATACAGATGCGAAGTGACCGCCAGCGACAGCACGCTGTCACCGAGAAAGGCCAGGCGCTCGTAGGAGTCCGAGCGCCGGGTCGTCCACGACGCGTGGGTGAAAGCAGGCCGGGCCAGATCCTCGGGCAGCTCGTCGAGAAGCCCTCGCAGCAGCGCGGCGGGGTCACCCTGACGTTGAACTTGGATCGCACTCACTCAGCATCGCGGCCTGCGCTCGCCGGAGCCGACGCCTGCGCCCCGCCCCCGGTCATGTCGAGCACGAACTCCACGGCCTGTCCGACGGTCTGGATCTTCGCCGCCTGCTCGTCCGAGATCCGCGCGCCGTAGGTGTCCTCGAGCTCCTGGACGAGCGTGTACAGGTCCAGCGAGTCGGCCTCGAGGTCCTCCCTGAAGCGCGTTTGCTCGGAGATCGTCTCGGGATCGACCTCGAGCTCATCCGCGAGGTGGCCCCGGATCACCTGGAAGATCTCTTCGCGGGTCACGACATCGGTACGGTAGCCGTCGTTTCGGACGGGGCGGACGGCTCTTGAGGCTGGGCCCCCACCCGCCCCGTCGTTTCGCCGCGAGGCGGGCGCAGCGCGCCGGCCTGCTCGAGCGCGGTCCGCGTACGCCCAATCACGTCCTGCTGCACGCCGCGCGCCGCGACTTCGATCGCCCGCGCGAAGCCATGAGCGCTGAACCGTCCATGGGCCACCACGCCGAGCTGGCGCAGCCCGAGCATGTAAGCGCCCCCCTGGCCCTCGGGGTCGATCTCGTCGCGCAGGCGCTGCACGGAAGGGGCGATCAGCCGGTTGCCGAGGCGGCCGCGCGAAGAGGTCTCGCCGGCATCGCTGACGAGGCGCAGCGTCCGGCTCGACACTCCCTCCATCAGCTTCAGGGCGATGTTGCCGGTGAACCCGTCCATCACGACCACGTCCGCCGCGCCCTCGGGCACCTGCGTTCCCTCGACGTTGCCGATGAAATTCAGGCCGGCGCCGCGCGCGCCGGCGAGCTGCTCATGCACGCTGATCAGGTCGGGGGTCCCCTTACCGGGCTCCTCGCCGTTGGACAGCAGCGCGACGCGAGGAGACGCCACGCCCATCACGGCCTGCGCGAAGGCCGAGCCCATGTGGGCGAACTGAACGAGGTGCTCGGGGCGGCAGACCGCGTTGGCACCCACGTCGAGCAGCAGGACGGGCGACTTCCCCGGGTTGGGCAGCGGAAGGGCGAGCGCCGGCCGGTACACGCCGCGGTCACGGCGGAGGTTGAACAGCGCGGCGGCCAGCGCCGGCCCGGTCGACCCTCCCGAGACGAACGCCTGCGCGCGCCCGTCGGCCACAGCGCGGGTGGCCTGGACGATCGACGCCTCGGGGGTGGTGCGCACGGCGTAGGCGGGATCGGCCTTCTTGGCGATCGAGACCGGCGCGTCGATGACCTCGACCCCGTCCGGCACGGCACCGATTTCGCTGGCCGCGCCGAACAGCAGAACGCGGGTTCCGGCGGCAGCCGCGCGGGCAGCGCCCGACGCCACCTCCCGGGGACCGAGATCCGCTCCGCCGGCGTCAACGGCGACGGTGATCACGGTAGGAGCCTAAGCGAGCGGTTCGTCGCGGTCCGGGGCGATCACCTCGCGCCCCTTGTAGCTGCCGCAGACGGGGCAGACGCGGTGCGGGAGGCGCGGGCTGTGGCATGTGGGACACGCGTTGTACGTCGGCGCAGTGATCTTGTGCTGCGCGCGACGCTGCGTGGTCCGGGCATGGGACTGCTTCTGCTTGGGGACGGCCATGGCGGCAGTGTAGCCGCCACGCAGACGCTAGAAGCCCGCGCCTGGGGTAGGCGCGGTCATTCGAAGTGAAGCTCTGAGAGCACGGCCCACCGGGGATCGGGCGCGCGCTCGTGGCCGTGATCGGGGCCCGCCTCGTTCAGATCCACGCCGCACACCGGGCACAGGCCGGCGCAATCGTCCCGGCACAGGAGGTTCGCCGGCACGCTCAAGGCGAGCGCGTCCCGCGCCCACGCGCGCAGATCGAGCACGCCATCCTCGACGTACGGCGACGTGAGCTCGTCGCGCGCGTCGTCCTCGTGCCTGCTCCGGCCGCGGACGGGTCCGGGAACGTGCGACGCGCGCGCTTCCGACGGTTGCGAGACCTCTCGGGCGTCGACCGTGAAGGTCGGCGCGGCCGGCTCGAGGCAGCGCATGCACGGTCCCGTCAACGAGGCCTCGAAGCGCAGCCGCAGCGCGTAGCCGTCTCCCGTCGTCCGCGAGATGTCGAGCCGCATCGGAACGGGGTTCGGCGCCACGTCGTAGGACTGACCGGCGAGCGAGAAGGGCTCGATCCCGACGTGCAGGTCGAGTCGGCGGCCCTCGCCGGAGGTGAGGCGAAGGCCACCCAGATCGAATGTGTCGGTGCGTAGCGGGGACATGAGAACGAGCTTAACGTCCGGCAAACAGCTGCCCGCTCGGCGTCTTCCCGGCCGATGTAGCCGCGATCATTGAGGCCTGTCCCGGTGGTTTCGCTCATACGGTTTCGCCGACGTGCTGGACGACCTGCTCGTCGGCGCGTACCCGCTCGATCAGGACGACGTCGACGCGCTCGCGCGGCTGGGCGTCCGCCGCGTGCTCAACCTCACCGAGGACATCGAGTACCGGCCGGGGGAACGGAGCCTGGTCGGGCGCGCGCTGGCGGCGGCTCAGATCGAGGAGCACCGCCTCAGCCTGTCCGACTACGGAGGCCTTCCGCCCGAGACGCTGGAAGGCGCGGTACGGGAGGTGAACGCGTGGCTCGACGAAGGTTCGCGCACGTACCTGCACTGCCGTGCCGGCTGGCAGCGCTCGGCCGCGGTCGCCGCCGGCGTGATCGCGCTGCGCACGGGGCGCGACATCGACGAAGCGCTCGACTACGTCAGGGAGCGCAAGCCCTCGGCCGATCCGCTTCCTCACCAGCGGGAGGATCTGCGGCGGTGGTGGGAGGAACGCGGCCGAGCCGGCGCCGGCCCGGGCTGAATACCGCCCCAGTCACCGGCCCGGGCTGAACACCGCCCCAGTCACCGGCCCGGGCTGAACACCGTCCCAGTCAACAGGTCGGTGACAACTGCGCGAGACGCTCGGTTACCTGCGCCGGTCAGGGCACCCAGCGCTCGCCGGCGGGCGTCACCGTGAGCTCGTGGCTGTACGCGCGGGCGCCCTGCTCGACGAGGAAGTGCACCGCGCTGGCCACCTCGGCCATGTCGGCCAGAGCATCGGTGGGCTGTCCCTGGGTAAACGCCGCGGTCTTGGGCGATTCGATCGTCGCGTCGACGGCGAGCAGCGCCACGTGGATGCCCTCGCCGCGCAGCTCCTGTGCGGCGGCCTGGACCAGCGCGCGCGTGGCGAATGCGCCGGCGGCCCACAGCCCGCGGCCGGGCATGGCGCGCCGGGACGATCCGCCGGTGATCTGGATCAGCGCACCGCCGCCGCTCTGACGGACCGCGACCAGGCTCGTCGAGAGAAAAACGAACGCCTGCTCGGCGACCGCCACCGTCCAGCCGCGGAACGCGTCTAGATCCGCCTCCGCGAGCGCGCCTCCGCCGAACGGCCCGGGACCCGTCGGGCGGGCCGCGGTGACCGCGTTCACGACAGCATCCACCGACCCGAGCTGCTCGCGTGCCGTCGCGAGCGCTTTGCCGAGCTCCGCCGGATCGGAGGCGTCGGCCCCGACGGCCAGCGCGCCACGCTCCCGGACCCGAACCAGCGTGTCCTCGCTGCGGGCGACCCCGGCCGCGTTCCAGCCGTTGGCCAGGAAGTGATCGATGATCGCGCCACCCAAGTTCCGCGCTCCGAGCACCACCACCGTCTTGGCCATGAAGAGAGCGTACGCGGGAGCCTGGTCGGCCGGCGACAGCCGCGGCTAGTCGGCCGCCCGCAGCCGCCGCATGGTGAGCTGCTCGGGCACCCGCTCCGCCGCCCCGGCGCCACCCTCGCCAGCTTCCAGTTCAGCCACGCGGACCGTCCGGGCATTGACCGTGACGTGCTCGAGCTCGCCCAGCTCGCGTCCGCCCGCCACCGACCCGTGGTCCTCGAACCGGCGCGCCGCCGGCAACACCCGCGCCTCGTAGGACCCGACGGCCTCGTTGTAGGCCCGCACCGTGCTGTTCAGGCGCGTCCCGAGCGTGCCGAGCAAGTTCGAGAGCTTGACCAAACGCCCGTGCAGCTCGCGGCCGAGCTCCGAGATGGCCTGGGCGGACTCGGCCACCCGCTCCTGCTGCCAGCCGTAGGCGACCGCGCGCAGCATGGCCAGCAGCGTGGTCGGCGTGGCGATCAGCACCCGCCGGGCCATCGCGTCCTCGATCAGCGCCGGGTCGGACTCGAGCGCCGCGCCGTACAGGTGCTCGCCCGGCAGGAACATCACGACGATGTCGGGCGCCGAGTCGAGGCCGGCCCAGTAGGCCTTATCAGCCAGCGCCTTGACATGCCGGCGCAGCAGCCGGGCGTGGTCGCGCAGGTGGCGTTGGCGCTCCTCCTCGTCGCGCGCCTGGTAGGCGTCGAGCACGCCCTGGAGCGGCGCCTTCGCGTCGACCACGACGTGCTTGCCGCCCGGCAGGCTGACGACCAGATCGGGCCGCAGCGTCGACTCCTCCCCCGCCACCGGGGTCTGCTCGAGGAAGTCGCAGTAACGAACCATCCCCGCGAGCTCGACCACGTTGCGCAGCTGCATCTGGCCCCACTGGCCGCGGGCGTTGGGCTTGCGCAGCGCGGTCACCAGCGCGCCCGTCTCGGTGCGCAGCCGCTCACCGGTGTCGGCCAGCGTCTTCAACTGCGCCTCCAGGCGCCCGCGCGACTCCCGCCGCTCCTGGTCGAGCTTGAGGAGCTGCGTGTCGACCCGCCCGAGCTGCTCGCGCAACGGCGCCACCAGCTGCTCGACGGCCTGCTGGCGCTTGTCCAGGTCTCCCTTCGCCTCAGTCTGGACCTCGCGTAGCTGGGCCCGGGCCAGCTCGGACAGCTGCGCCATGCTCGCCTGAAGCGCATCGGCGCTCAGCGCCTTGAACGACGCCGACAGACGCTCCTGTGCGTCGTTGATCGCCGCCAGCCGCTCGGCCGACACGGCCCGCTCGTGCTCGACCTCCGCGCGCGCCCGGACGAGCTCGCGGTCGAGCTCGACGGCTCGCGCCGCCTCGCGCGAGAGCGAGCGCAGCCGCGGACGGACCGCGACGAGCACCACGCCGGCGCCGGCGACCAAACCGATCAGCAACCACAGGGCATTCATAGGACCATCCAGGATGGCGCGGCCCTCGGACGGAACGTTTCGCCCGCTCACGCAGACCTTTTGTTGCAAGAATCGTTGCAATGGCCGACGATCGGGTACGCCGCCGGGTGGTCATCCGCGGGCGGGTTCAGGGCGTGTTCTTCCGCGACTCGATTCGGCAGCGAGCCCATGCCCGTGACGTCGCCGGGTGGGTGCGCAACCGGGTCGACGGCACGGTCGAGGCGGTGTTCGAGGGCAAGCCCTACGACGTCGAGCAGCTTGTCCGCTACGCCGAGACCGGCCCGCCTCAGGCAGAGGTCCAGAGCGTCGACGTGCGCGACGAGGAGCCGGAAGGTCTCACCGGCTTCGAGATTCGCTGAGCCGCCGCGACGCGTTCCTGAAACAGGTCGAGCAGACGCCACGCACGAGCGCGGTTCTCCGCATCACGCTCACGCGTCTCGGCCATCAGGCGCTCGCCGTCCAGGCCGGCGCGGAGAAGCTGAGCGGAGCCGCCGGCGACCCAGTCGCCGACGATGTCCGGCGTCACCTCCGGGTGGAACTGGAGGCCAAGGCTCAACCCGATCGTGTACGCCTGCGGCGCGGCCGGGCTCTCGGCCAGGAGCACGGCACCAGGGGGCGGCGTGAACGTGTCGTAGTGCCACTGCAGCCATGGACCGGCGGGGAGAAATGCCGGGTCGCGCGGGCAGATCGCCACCCAGCCGATCTCCGCGTGGGGGCCGCGCATCGCACGTCCGCCCAGCGCCCTGGCCAGCAGCTGACCGCCGAAGCAGATGCCGAGCACGGGCACGTCGCCATCAAAGGCTGCCCGCAGCAGCCCGAGCTCGCCCTCCAGCCACGGCAGCGCGTCGTCATATGCAGCGTGCTCTGACCCGAGCGAGACGATCAGGTCATACGTCAGGGGGTCGCGCGCACCGGCCGAGTCGCGCCCGATCAGCCAGACGTCCTGATCTGCTCCGCGCGCCGCCAGCCAGTCGATGACGTGTCCCGCCGGCCCGTTCAGATCGTGCTGGATGATCAGCGCCTGCATCGCCGCGCGAGCGGCAAGCTAAGAGACTTCGGCGGGCTCTTCCTTGCCGGCGAGCCGCTCCCGGCCTCGCCGGACCGCCGCGATGAACTTGGACAGATTCACCTCGAGCGTGTTCAGGATCTCGTCGGCGTAGTCCTCGGCGCCCAGCCGGATCTCGCGCTCACGGGCCCGCGCGTCCTCGATGATGTCCTCGGCGCCCCGCTCGGCCTGCTTGGTGATCTCCTCCTCGGAGACCATCCGCTCCTGGCGCTCGCGAGCCTCCTTGACGATCCGCTCGGCCTCGCGCTTGGCCTCGGCCAGCATCTCCTGGCGCTCCTTGACGATCCACCTGGCCTGCTTGATCTCCTCGGGGATCGTGGCGCGCATCTGGTCGAGGATGTCGTAGATCTCCTCCTTGTCGACCCGCACCTGATCGGTCAACGGCACCGCCCGTGCGTTGTGGACGAGATCGTCCAGCTTGTCGATCAGTACTAAGACATCCATCTTTAAGAACCTCTGTTTCGTTAGCGGCCGAGCCGATCCTTCAAGGCTTCGGCCACGTCTGCAGGGACCAGATCGTCGATCTCCCCGCCGAAGGTGGCAAGTTCCTTGATGCCGCTCGAGCTCAGGAAACTGTACTTGGCGGACGCCATCAGGTAAACGGACTCGATCTCCGGGTCCTGCCGGCGGTTGAGCTGATTCATCTCGAGCTCGTACTCGAAGTCGGAGATCGCGCGTAGCCCCTTGACGATCGCCATCGCGCCGCGCTGGCGTGCGAAGTCGACGAGCAACGTGCTGAACGGCTCGACGGTGACGTTCGGGAGATCCCGCGTGGCACGCGTCAGGAACCCCACGCGCTCGTCGGTGCTGAACACCGTCGAGCCCTTGCGCCACGGCAGGTTCACGACGGCCACGATCACCTGGTCGTACATCGCCGAGGTCCGCGTGATCACGTCGAGATGCCCGTTGGTGACGGGGTCGAACGTGCCGGGACAAAGCGCGATGCGGTTATCGGGGGCCATGGATTCGGATCAGGGTGTCGCCGTAGCGGCGCTCGTCGAGCAGTTCCAGATCGAGCTCGAGGGGCGCTCGCCGGTCGCTCTCGGCCACTACCCGCGCTTCGGGGGCAAGCAACGCAGCAAGCGCTACCGAAAGCTCCCGCCCGAGGGCGCTCGCGTGCCGATATGGGGGATCGAGGAAGACCAAATCGTATTGACGAGCGTCGCGAGGTGCTCCTCTGAGGTACGCGAGGGCGTCCTGGCGCCGCACCTCGGCCTCGGCGCCGACAGTCGCCAGGTTGCGCCGGATGGCGGCCACCGCGGTCGCCGAAGAGTCGACCAGCACCGCTTCGGAGGCCCCCCGCGACAGAGCTTCGATCCCCAGGGCGCCCGACCCGGCGAACAGGTCGAGCACCCGGGCCCGGGCGACGAAATCCCCCAGGATCGAGAACAGCGCCTCGCGGACACGGTCCGACGTGGGCCGGGTGGCCCGACCCCGGGGAGCAACCAATGAACGACCGCCAAATCGCCCCGCGACCACGCGCACCGGCGAACCCTAGGCCCGGATCGGAGCCAGCGCCTCCGCACCGAACACGCTCATGAGCGCATCGGCCAGCAGGGCGTGCTCGGCGCCCGCGAGCTCGGGATCCTGCGCGACAACCTCCTCGGCGTAGCGCCTCGCCCGCTCCAGCAGCTCGGAGTCGCGCGGAAGCTCGGCGACCCGGTAGATCGCCTCACCGTGCTGGCGGGTGCCGACCAGCTCCCCCTCCCCGCGCAGCTCGAGGTCGATCTCGGCCAGCCTGAAACCGTCGATGTGCTCGGCGAGGGCGCGCAGACGCGGCGACTCCTTGGAGCCGAACAGGAGGCAGATCGAGTCGTGCGTCCCTCGCCCAATCCGACCCCGCAGCTGGTGAAGCTGTGAGATGCCGTAGCGGTCGGCGTCCTCGACGAGCATCACGGTGGCGTTCGGCACGTCGATTCCGACCTCGATCACCGACGTGGCCACGAGCACGTCGGCCTCGCCCGACGCGAACGCCGCCATCGCCTCCTGCTTGGCCCCCGTCGCCATCTGCCCATGCATCAGCACGACCCGGAAGTCGCGCAGCTCCCCGGCACGCAGCCGCTCGAACTCGGCCGTGGCCGCCCGGGCCTGGAGCACGTCTGACTCGGCGACGAGCGGACAGACCACGAACGCCTGACGGCCGGCCCCGAGCTCCTCGCGAATCCGGCGATACGCACGCCCGCGCTCGCGCTCGGTGGAGCACAGGAAGGTCTTGATCGGGCGCCGTCCGGCCGGGAGGTCGCGCAACACCGTGTAGTCCAGATCGCCGTGATTGGACAGCGCCAGCGTCCGCGGGATCGGCGTGGCGGTCAGGTGGAGCACGTGCGCACGCTCATCGCCCGTGGACTTCGCATCCAGGGCAGCGCGCTGGCGGACCCCGAAGCGGTGTTGCTCGTCGACCACCACGACGCCGAGCCGCGCGAAGCAGACCGCATCCTCGATCAGGGCGTGCGTCCCCACGATCAGCGGCAGCTCGCCGGTCGACAGCTTGCCGAGCAGATCCCCACGCCTGCGCGCCGGGGTCGACCCGGTGAGCAGCCCGATGGGCACCACCGCGCCAGGCATGAGTTTCTGGATCGTCGCGAAGTGCTGCTCGGCCAGCGTCTCGGTGGGTGCCATCAGCGCGCCCTGGTAGCCGTGCTCGACCGCGCGTAGCAGCGTGTACAGCGCGACCACGGTCTTCCCAGAGCCGACCTCGCCCATCAGGAGTCGTTGCATCGGCTGGGGCCGAGCGAGATCGCGGTCGACCGCCGCGAGTGCCGCCTGCTGGTCGCCCGTGAGCCGGAAAGGCAGCATCGTCTCCAGCCAGCGTGCGGTCAACTCCCGGTCCACGTCCAGCACTGGGGCGCTGCTGGACGACCGGCGCTGTAGCCGCCGGCGCAGCAACGCGAGCTGAACCAGAAGCAGCTCGTCGAAGGCCAGGCGCTGGCGCGCGAGCTCCATCGCCGGGTCGGAGTCGCCGAAATGCGCCCCCAGCAGCGCGCCGGCTCGATCGGGCAATCGCTCCCGCTCTCGGACCCGCGCCGGGAGCGGCTCGAGCACCTCATCGAAGGCGCGGCGATGCTCGCGCACGAGCGCGAGGATCTGGGTCGAGGACAGGCCCTCGGTGGCCGGATAGTGCGCCACGGCGCCGTCGCCGCTCACCGCGTCCGACGTCCGCGCGTGAGCCTGGACGCGGAAGCTGCCACCCACCCCGCTCCCCCGGCGGCCCTCGAACTTGCCGTGCAGCGCGAGCCGCGTCCCGACTGGATAGCGCTGCTCGAGCCAGGGCTGGTTGAAGAACGTCGCCTTCATCGCGCCGCTCTCATCCGCGACCGTCGCCTCGACCAGCGGGCGCATCCCACGCCGGCGGACCGATCGCGACGCGATGCTCTTGACCTGTACCACCACGGTCGCGCTGTCGCCGGGGACGAGCTCAGCGACCGCCCGCGCCTCGCGCCGATCGCGCGGCAGGTGCATCAGCAGATCCGCGACGGTGTGCAGTCCGAGCGCATCCGCGCCCCGCTGCGCCTTGGCCCCCTCGAGCCTCAGTTCGCCACTCAGCTTCGAAGGCCGTGGATAGCGGACCGGCGCATCCCGCAGATCGAGCTCAGCGATCGGAACGGGGCTCGCGAATGCGGTGGCGACCATCGGGCGGGCAAGTGGGAGATTCGTCGAGGAGACCGCCGCATGATCAACGTATGCGCGGACGCGAACGAGGTTAACCCGGTCGTGCCGCCCAAGGCGCGACCGCAGCCGCCACCGACCAGGGGCAATCCAAGGCGCCGGCGCAGCGGCCGCCGACACTGTTCCGTGACTCACACCGCCCCCAATCCCAGCGCAACGCAGGACCCTCGCGAGCAGGTCCGGCTCGGACTGCTCGCGCGCAGCGGGCTGCTCGATGCCGACCTCGGTCCGGAGCTCGGCCGTTGGACGACCGCCCTACGACGCGACACCGGCTCGTCGGTCGCGGCCCTGTCGGTCGCGGCGGGCGATCGGAATCACGTCAAGGGTCTCAGCGTCGCCGACGTCGCCGAGCCGCAACAGGCCGTGCTGCCCCCCGGCGAGACACTCGAACGGTTCCTCACCGGCAAGATCGAGGCGCTCTCCTGGCCCTCCGGCTTGCCTTCCTACCTCGAGGCACCGGTCGTGATCGATGGTCACGTGCTGTGCACGCTCGGCGTGGCTGACGCCGTGCCTCGGGCCTGGGAGGAACGCGACAGGCGGGTGCTCGAGGACGTGGCGGCGGCGGTCGCTACCGAGATCCGCCTGCGGCTGGCCAGCTACGAGGCCCAGCGCTTCCACGAGCTCGTCGGCTCCCAGCACCGCGTGCACGAATTGATCGCGAGCGGGGCTCCGCTCCGGGAAGTCCTGGTCGAGCTCACCGAGGGGATCGAGCGCCACGATCCGTCGTTGATCCCCTGTGTCGTGCTGCTCGATCACGCCGCCGGGGTCCTGCGACCCGGTGCGGCGCCGTCGCTTCCGCCCCACTACCTGGCGGCGATCGACGGCGTCGTGATTGGTCCCAATGTCGGCGCGTGCGGCTCGGCGGCCTGGTCGGGGCAACTGACAATCTCGCAGGACATCGCAGAAGACCCCAGGTGGGCGCCGATCCGGGACTTCGTCCTCGGTGTGGGCCTCCGTCACTGCTGGTCGATGCCGATCAAGTCGTCATCCGGGGAGGTGCTCGGCACGCTCGCCCTGTACGGAGCGCAGGCGCGCGCCCCGCTGCCCGAACACATCACGTTGATGGAGGACGGAGCGCGACTGGCCGGAATCGCGATCGAGCGCCACCGCGCGCTCGAGCAGTTGATCTACGATGCCCGACACGACGGACTGACCGGACTGCCCAACCGCACGGCCATCTTCGAGATGATCGACGATGCGATCGTCCGCGCGGAGCGGGCGCAGGGCCGGGCGGAATCCGAATCCGGTTCCGCCGCCGCAGTGCTGTTCATCGATCTGGACGGGCTCAAGACACTCAACGACACGCTCGGTCACGACCACGCCGACGAGATGATCCGCGAGGTCGGCGAGCGACTCACCACCGCCGTCCGCGGGAGCGACTTCGTCGGGCGCTTCGGCGGAGACGAGTTCGTCGTGGTGGCCGAGGACATGGCCGATGAAGCCCAGGCGGCCAGCCTGGGCTTCCGTCTGCTCGAGGCGATCTCGCGTCCGCTTCCCGGCATCGACACGACCGTTGTCACCGCCAGCATCGGGATCACGCTCCTGACCGATGCCCAGTCCGACGCCCGCGAGGCGCTCCGCCAAGCCGACAGCGCGATGTACGAGGCCAAGCGCTCGGGCCGAGATCGCCTGTCGTTCTTCGGCGGTGGCCGGCGCAGCCACGAGGGCCGGCGCCTGGCTCTGGTTCGCGAGCTGCGAGGCGCGGAGAAGCGAGGCGAGCTCGCGATCGCGTTCCAGCCGGTGTTCGACCTGGACGGCGTGGAGCTGGTGGGCGTCGAGGCGCTGCTCCGCTGGAATAGCCCCGAGCTCGGTTCGGTGTCGCCGGCCGAGTTCATCCCGGTGGCGGAGGACTCCGGCCTGATCGTGCCGATCGGCGCCTGGGTGCTGCGCGAGAGCTGCGAGACGATGAGCCAGATGGTGGCGCGGGTCGGCCGTGCGGTCGAGCTGTCGGTCAACGTGTCCGCCGACCAGCTCTCGCACCCCGGGTTCGCCAGGTCGGTTGCGCAGACGCTGGCCCATGCCCAGTGGCCGTCCGATCAGCTGACCCTCGAGATCACCGAGACCGCCCTGGTGCGCGCCGACACGATCGCGGCGCGGACCCTGCGCGAGCTCGAGTCGGCCGGGATCCGCATCGTACTCGACGACTTCGGTACCGGATTCTCCTCGCTCTCCTGGCTAAAGGAGCATCCGGTGGACGCGATCAAGATCGACCGCAGCTTCGTCTCCGGGCTGGCCGAGGATTCGCGCGATCAGGCCATCGTCTCATCGCTGATCGGCCTCGCCCGCGCGCTCGGGTGCACGGTCACCGCCGAGGGAGTCGAGAACGAGGAGCAGCTGATCGCGCTCCGGACGCTCGAATGCGAACGCGTTCAGGGCTTCCTGCTCGCCCATCCGCTCGCGCCCGGGGAGCTCGAGGCGCTACTTACGCACGACGACTTCGACGACCGGGGCGCGTCCGCTATTCGGCCGACAGGAGCCACCACTGACCTTGCTGGCCTCCGTCGGATAGCTCGAATTCGACATCTCCGTGGGCCAGTGCCTGCACCGTCCCGTCGTCCAGCGGTGCATCGGCGCCCCGCAGGCAGGTGATCAGCTCGGCGTCGTGCGCGAGCTGCTCGAGCACCTCGCGCAACGCCTCGCGCGGCCTGCCCCAGGCGACGATCTCCTCCTCGATGTAGCCGACCGCGTCGCCGGCCCGGAAGCGGCCC
>DATJUA010000001.1:0-11285 GCA_035502815.1 Solirubrobacteraceae bacterium | reverse complement strand
GCGCGGCCAGCGCGGGACGGCGAAGACGACCGCCGTCCGCGGACTTGGCTCGCTGCTCGCGCCTGCGCCGCTGGTGGAGCTGCCGCTCGGCGCGACGCTCGACCGGCTCGTGGGATCGCTCGATCTGCGAGAGGCACTGGCGGGCGAGCACCGTGTCGAGGCGGGACTGCTGCACCGCGCCGACGGCGGGATCCTCTACGTGGACGAGGTGAACCTGCTCCCCGACCATCTCGTCGACGCGATGCTCGACGCCGCCGCCACCGGCGTGGTCCGGGTCGAGCGCGAGGCGGTCTCGGTTACGCAGTCGGCCCGGTTCATCCTGGTCGGAACCATGAACGTGGAGGAGGGCGACCTGCGACCGCAGCTATTGGACCGGTTCGGGCTGGGGGTCGAGGTGACGACACCGACCGAGCCAACCGTGCGGGCCGAGATCGTGCGACGACGGCTGCGGTTCGAGGCCGACCCGGACGGCTTCGTCGCCGATTGGCGCGCGGCCGAATTCGAGCTGGCCGATCGCCTGCGAGCGGCCCGCGAACACCTCGGGGCGGTCCGGCTGCCAGAGCGGGAGCTGATGCGGATCACGGGTGCCTGCGCCGCCCTCAACGTCGATGGCGTGCGCGGCGACATCGTCACGGCGACCGCAGCCCGAGCGCTGGCCGCGCTCGACGGCGCGGATGAGGTCGACGAAGGACACGTACGACGTGCCGCCGAGCTGGCCCTGTTTCACCGGCGCCGGAGCGATCCGCTCCAGTCGGACACACCCGACGAGGACCGTCTTGCGCGCGCCCTTGACGACCCGCCCGAGGCGCCTCCCTGCGATGGCCAGCCGCCCGAGGATGATGATCCGCCGCCCGACGGCGGCCTCGCTCCCGAACGGGTCGATCCGCCGGCAGCCGCCGGCTTGCCACCTCAGGCGGTGTCGCTCCCCGGACGGGGCGCCGGTCCGTCGGGCCGGCGGTCGCGCGGCGCGGGCGCCGATGCCGGCGCGATCGACAGCCGTCCAGCCGCAAGGAACTCCGAGGACCTGGCGGTCGTCTCGACGTTGCGTGCCCGCCTGCTCGGAGCGGGCCCGCATGAGGTGCGTGAGCACGTGCGGGCAGGCCGCGAGGGAGCGTTCCTCTGCCTCGTGATCGATGCCAGCGGCTCGATGGGAGCGCGGCGCCGCGCCGCTCGGGTCAAGGGAGCCCTGCTCGACCTGTTGCGCGATGCGTACGCCCGTCGCGACCGGGTCGGGGTGATCGCCTTCCGCGACGCCGCCGCCGAGGTGCTGGTTACGCCGGGCGCGCCGCTCGAGCGCGCCGCCGCACAGCTGACGACGCTCCCGACGGGCGGGCGCACGCCGCTGGCCGAGGGGCTCCGGGCGGCCGAGGCGATGATCCGGCGCGAGCGATCGCGCGATCCGCGCCGGCGCGCGATCGCGATCGTCCTCACCGACGGGCGGGTCAGTGACCCCGGCCGCGCCGTGCGGACCGCCGCCGCGTCGCTCGGACGCACCGCCGATGCCGTTCAGGTGATCGATACCGAGGACGGACCGGTGCGGGTCGGGCTGACGGGTGAATTAGCGCAAGCGGCGGGAGCCGGGCTGCACACGCTGAGGGCCGCATGAGCGAGGACATCGGCAGCGCCGACCCGAAGCGTCGGAAGCCGCGCGACCGGCCGCTGGTGATCGTGCTGACCGGGCACGGCAAGGGCAAGAGCACATCCGCGTTCGGAATGCTGATGCGCTCCTGGGCGCGCGGTTACCGCTGCGGGGTGTTCCAATTCGTCAAGTCGGGCAAGTGGAAGGTCGGCGAGGCGAAGGCCGCGGCGGCGCTCGGCGGGATCGACTGGGAGAAGATGGGCGACGGCTGGTCGTGGCTGTCCAAGGATCTGGACGAGTCGGCCGACCTGGCCCGCGAGGGCTGGGCCGGGGTCAAGCGGGCGATCGCGCAGGAGCGCTACGAGTTCCTGTTACTCGACGAGATCACCTATCCGATCAAGTGGGGCTGGATCGACGTGTCTGATGTGGTGAGGACGATCCGCGGGCGGCCGGGGTTCCAGCACGTGATAATCACCGGCCGCGACGCGGCGCCGCAGCTCGTCGAGCTGGCCGACCTGGTCTCCGAGGTCACCAAGGTCAAGCACCCGATGGACAGCGGGATCCGGGCCCAGCAGGGCATCGAGTGGTAGACGAGGTCACTTGATGATCCCGCGCGTCGTGATCGGTGCAACCAGCTCGGGGGCGGGCAAGACGACCGTGGCCAGCGGCCTGATCGGCGCCCTACGAGCTCGGGGACACACCGTGCAGGGCTTCAAGGTCGGCCCCGACTTCATCGACCCGAGCTATCACGCGCTCGCGTCGGGTCGGCCGGGCCGCAACCTGGACGCGTTCCTGAGCGGCGCGGAGCTGATCGCTCCGCTTTTCCGGCACGGCGCCGCCGGCGCCGACATCGCGGTCATCGAGGGCGTGATGGGGTTGTTCGACGGAGCCTCCGGTCAAGGCGAGCTCGCGTCGACCGCGCATGTCGCCAAGCTCCTCCAAGCGCCCGTGCTGCTCGTCATCGATGCCTCGGCGATGGCTCGCTCGGCGGCGGCGATCGTCCACGGCTTCGTCAGCTTCGACCCCGAGGTGAACGTCGCCGGCGTGATCTTCAACCGGGTCGGCTCCGACGCCCACGGCGAGCTGCTGCGCGAAGCGGTCGCACCGCTCGGAATCCCGGTCCTTGGCGCGCTTCGCCGGGACGAACGGATCGTGGCGCCCGAGCGCCACCTGGGGCTCGTCCCCGCCACCGAGCGCGAGCCGCGCGCGACCGAGGCCCTTGCCACGCTGGCCGAGGTGCTCGCGGAGTCGGTCGACGTGGCCGCGGTCGAGCGTCTCGCCCGCGCCGCCCTCGCGCTGCCCGGACCGGCCTGGAGCCCCTGGGCGGACGCGCCGGCGCCCGCGCGGATCGGAATCGCCCGCGGCCCCGCGTTCTCGTTTCACTACCAGGAGAACCTCGAGCTGCTTGCGGTCGCCGGCGCCGAGCTGGTCGGATTCGATCCAACCATCGACGAGGCGCTGCCTCCCGATATCGGCGGACTGATCCTGGCCGGCGGCTTCCCCGAGGTGTTCGGCACCGAGCTAGCGGCCAACGTGCCGCTGCGGGACGCGGTCCGCACCCTGGCGAAAGCGGGGCGGCCGGTGCTCGCCGAGTGCGGCGGACTGCTGTATCTCCTCCAGGACCTCGACGGCCATGCGATGTGCGGAGTTCTCCCCGGCCGCGGCGAGATGGCGGGACGGCTGACCATCGGCTACCGGGAGGCGACCGCGGCCACCGACACGCCCTGGCTCGCCGCCGGCGACCAGGTCCGCGGCCACGAGTTCCACTACTCCTCCGTGCGGGCCGACGGCGCGCCGGCGTGGCGGCTGTCGGCTCGCGGCAAAACCCGGCTCGAGGGGATCGCCGCCGGCTCGGTTCAGGCGAGCTACCTGCACGTCCACTGGGCCGCTCACCCGGCGCTCCCGACCCGGTTCGCCCAGGCGGCCGCCGCGTGAGCCTGACCGTCGTGATCGGTGGCACCCGCTCAGGTAAGAGCGTCCACGCCGAGCGGCTGGCGCTCGCGACCGGCTTGCCGGTCCGCTACGTGGCGACCGCGATCGACGCCGACGGGTCGATGGCGGACCGCATCGCAACGCACGTCGCCCGCCGCCCCACCTACTGGGAGAGCGTCGATGCCGGAGACTCACTCGCCGACTCGGTGCTCGCGGGCGGGTGCACACTGATCGACGGGCTGGGCGTCTGGCTCGCCACGCCGCGACCGGAGTGGATTGGCCCGCTGATCGCCGCGGCGGCGCACGATCAGGTCATCGTCGTGGCTGAGGAAGCCGGGCTAGGCCTGCTTCCGCTGGATCGAGTGTCTCAGGACTGGATCGAAGCGCTCGGGGCGGCCGCGCAGCGCCTATCGGCGGCGGCGGACAGGGTCGAGTTCGTGCTCGCCGGACGTGCCATCACCCTGCACTCTTCCGCCCCGGGCCCGGACCCGTCCCTCAGGCATCACGGCGATCGCGACGTTCGCCCCGGCGAGGCCGACCACGCGGTCAACGTCATGTCGGGCGGACCCCCGGGCTGGCTCCGGGAAGCGCTCATCGCCGCGCTCGACACCGACGCGGAGCGTTACCCGGACGACACCCAGGCGCGAAACGTGACCGCGGCCCGCCACGGCCGCGATCCGGATGAGATCGTCGTCACCAACGGCGCCGCCGAGGCGCTATGGCTGCTCGGGCCGTCTCTGCGCCCGCGCCTGGCCGCGTGCGTGCACCCCGGCTTCACCGAGGCGGAAGCGGCGTTGCACGTGCACGGGATTCCCGTCGTCAGAGTCCTCCGGGAGCCGGAGGACCAGTTCGCGCTCGATCCACGCGCGGTGCCCGACAGCGCCGACCTGGTGATCGTCGTCAATCCGTCCTGGACGCTCGACCCGGCCCATTCACTGCTCGCGCTGCGGCGGCCGGGACGCGTGCTGGTCATCGACGAGTCGTTCATGGACATGGTCCCGAGTCAGGCCGGGTCGCTTGCCGGCGAGCGACTCGACGACGTGATCGTCATCCGCAGCCTCACGAAGGTCCTGTCCGTGCCCGGATTGCGGGTCGGCTACGCGCTCGCGCCGTCCGCGCTGGCGGCACGACTGCGGGACGCGCGCCCACCGTGGTCGGCCAATGCACTCGCGCTGACCGCGCTCACCGCCGCCGCCGCACACCCGGCGGAACTCGCGGCACTCGCCGAGCGGGCGGTGGCCGAGCGGCTCGACCTGGTGGAACGTCTCGAGACGATCGCCGGCCTGCGCGTGTGGCCGTCGGCGGCGAACTTCTGCCTGATCGAGGTGCCCGACGGACCGCGCGTGGTCGGAGCGCTCCACCGGGACGCGGTCGCGGTGCGGCCGGCGTCGTCGTTCCCCGGCCTCGAGCAAGGCCACATCCGGATCACCGCCCGCGGGCCCGAGGCCAACGCCCGGCTCGTGAACGCGCTCCAGGAGGCGCTCGCGTGATCACCGTCGTCGGGATCGGCGCCGACGGCTGGTCCGGCCTGAGTGAGCGAGCCCGAGCGGCGATCTTGTCCGCCGACGAGGTGATCGGCTCGCGCCGTCAGCTCGCGACGCTCCCGGAGGGCGCGGCGAGAAGGCGAACGCTCCCGTCCCCCCTCGCGCCACTGATTGACGAGCTGGCCGCCGCCAACGGCGATCGCAACGTCGCGGTGCTCGCGAGCGGCGACCCGATGCTGCACGGGATTGGCGCGACGCTGGCCCGCCGGATCCGGCCAGGCCGCCTGTCGGTGATCAGCCATCCGTCCGCGTTCGCGCTCGCGTGCGCCCGCCTCGGCTGGGCCGAGGCTGACGTCGAGCTGGTCAGCGCCGTCGCGCACGCTTCCGCGGTCCTCGCGCGCGTGATCCAGCCGGGGCGCCGGATCGTCGTCTACGCGACCGGATCCGGCGGCGCGGCCGCGATCGCCCGGCTCGTCCGCGAGGCCGGATACGGCGCCAGCCGATTCGTCGTACTGGCGCAGCTCGGCGGCCCTGAAGAGGCCGTCGTAGAGTCGACCGCTGACGCGTGGGGCGAGCGCACGGCTGACCCCCTCCACGCCGTCGCGATCGAATGCGTCCGGGACCCCCGTGCGCCGCTGCTCCCGCTCGTGCCCGGCCTGCCCGACGACGCCTACGAGAGCGACGGCGCGCTGACCAAGCGACACGTACGCGCGGCAACACTGGCGGCGCTGGCCCCCTCTCCGGGCGGGGTGCTGTGGGACGTCGGCGCCGGAAGCGGGTCGATCGCGATCGAATGGCTCCGCGCCGAGCCGACCGCGCGCGCGATTGCCATCGAGCAGCGTCCCGACCGGGCCGAGCGGATCGCTCGTAACGCCGCGACGCTGGGCGTCCCGACGCTGGAGATCGTGACCGGGGAGGCGCCGGAAGCACTCGCGGGCTTGAGCTCCCCTGCCGCGATCTTCATCGGCGGCGGACTCGCGGACTCCGGGCTGCTCAGCCGCTGCTGGGAGGCGCTTGAAAGCGGCGGTCGGATCGTGGCCAACGCAGTCACGCTCGAGGGCGAGGCGATGCTGATCGCCGCCCGGGAAGCCCACGGCGGCGAGCTCGTCCGCATCGAGGTCGCCCACGCCGAGCCGATCGGCCGCCTGACCGCCTGGAGACCGGCGCTTGCGATCGTGCAGTGGAGCTGCGCGAAGCGATGACCGTCCACTTCATCGGCGCGGGCCCCGGCGCGGCCGACCTGATCACCGTGCGCGGGCAGCGCCTGATCGCAAGCTGCCCCGTATGCGTATACGCCGGTGCGCTGGTCTCGCCGGACGTCGTCGCACAGGCACCCGCCGGAGCTCGACTGATCGACACCCAGCACCTCGATCTCGACGCGATCGTCGCAGAGCTCGAGGCCGCCCACGAGCGCAGCGAGGATGTCGCCCGCCTGCAGTCGGGCGACGTTTCGCTCTACAGCGCCGTCGCCGAACAGGCGCGCCGGCTCGATGGGCTCGGCATAGCGTGGGATCTGACCCCCGGGGTTCCGGCGTTCGCCGCCGCGGCGGCCGCGCTGCGGCGTGAGCTGACCGTCCCCGAGGTCGCGCAGACCGTGATCCTCACCCGGCACAGCGCCAACGCGTCGGCCATGCCAGCCGGCGAGGAGCTGGAGTCGTTGGCGGCACACGGCGCCACGCTCGTGATCCACCTCGGCGCGCAGGCAATCGAGCGCATCGCGGCCACGCTCAAGGACGCCTACGGCCCCGACTGCCCGGCGGCGGTCGTCGCTCGCGCCAGCCTGGCCGACGAGTGCATTCTCCGCGGCACGCTCGAGACGATCGCCGAGGAAACGAACGCGGCCGGCGTTCGCAGGACCGCCACGATCATCGTCGGCCCGGCCCTGGCCGCCGCGGGCTTCCGGGACAGTCACCTCTACTCGGTCGCGCGGGAGCGAAGCAGATAGCAGTCCATGATCCATCCCTTGCGCTCCCGCGCCTGAGCGCGGATCCGGTCGATCTCGTCGGCCACCTCGTGCAGCGGTCCGGCGACCAGCAGCTCGTCGGCGGTTCCCAGGTAGGCACCCCAGTAGATGTCGCACGGGTGATCGAGCACGCGGCGGAACGCGCCGCCGGCGTCGAGCATGACGACGAGGTCGTCCACGCCGGACGGCCAACCGTGATCGCTGAGACGGCGGCCGGTCGTGATCAGCACCGCGCCCCCGACCCGATTCAGGACGATCCCGTGCCGCGCTGTCAGCGCCTGGATGCTGCTGATCCCCGGCACGACGTCGATGGTGAAGATGACTCGGCCTCGACCGGCAACCTCGTCGAGTACCGCGATCGTGCTGTCGTACAGCGATGGATCGCCCCAGACGAGGAACGCCCCCTCTTCCCCATCCCGGAGCTCCCGCTCGATCGCCCGCTCCCACACGTCGGCCCGGCGCGACCGCCAGTCATGCACGGCCGAGGCGTACTCCGGCGACTCGCGGTCCCGGCGCGGCTCGGCCAGCGACACCAGCCGGAAATCGCCCGTCACGTGGCGACGGAGGATGTCCTCGCGCGCCGAGGTGAGCTCCGAGGCTCCGCGCTCGATCTCGAACACCACCGCAGCGCGGTTCAAAGCCTCGATTGCCTGCACCGTGACATGGCGCGGATCTCCGGATCCGATCCCGACCACGAGCACGCGCCTCATCGCCGATGATCCTCGTGCTCGGAGGCACGGCGGAGGCACGCGCACTCGCGGCCGACCTTCACGACCGCGGCGTACCGGTGACCTCGTCGCTCGCGGGACGCGTCGCGCGTCCCCGACTGCCGCCCGGCGCGGTACGGATCGGCGGCTTCGGCGGGCCCGACGCACTCGCCCGATGGCTGGGCGAGCATGGCGTGAGCGCGGTCATAGACGCCACCCATCCGTTCGCCGAGCGCATCTCCGCCTCGGCCGCCCGTGCCTGCCTCACCGCGAGCGTGCCGTTGCTCCGGCTGGAACGGCCCGGCTGGATCGAGCGCAGCGGCGATCGCTGGACCTGGGTCGACAGCCTCGAGGGAGCCGCCGCCGCGATCGGCCGGCTCGGGGCAAAGCGGGTGCTGCTCACGACCGGTCGACAGGGCCTCGGCGCCTTCGCGCAGGTCCTCGACGTGTGGTTCCTGATCCGCTGCGTCGAGCCGCCCGACCCGCCCCTGCCGCCGGCCGGCCAGGTGCTGCTCGACCGCGGGCCCTACACGCTCGCCGGCGAGGGCGAGCTGATCGACCGTCACCGAATCGACCTTGTCGTGACCAAGGACAGCGGTGGCCAGGACACGGTGGCCAAGCTCGACGCGGCCCGCCAGCGCCGCTTGCCGGTGATCGTGGTCCGGCGCCCCGTTCGTCCGGCCGGCACCGAAACGGTGGCTGACGTTCCCGCGGCGCTTGCCTGGTCGCTCGCTCACGCCGGATAGCGACGGGGCGTATACACGCGGGAGGCGCCGCTGCCGGTGGTAACGGTGCGCGTGGTCGAGGAGCCAACCAG
This sequence comes from Solirubrobacteraceae bacterium, assembly GCA_035502815.1. Lineage (GTDB taxonomy): Bacteria > Actinomycetota > Thermoleophilia > Solirubrobacterales > Solirubrobacteraceae > Palsa-465. The sequence goes on along the minus strand of DATJUA010000001.1, from coordinate 2,803 downwards.
CAGCACGGTCCGCATATCCACCTCGGCGAGGTCAACGGCGTCGAGCGTGGTCACCCTTACCGACTCCTCAGCGCTGCCCACAGCACGCGCCACGACGACCGGCGTGCGTCCGTCGCGGTGACGGCCCACGACCGCGACCGCGCGCGCCAGCTGGTCGCGACGCGTTCGGGATGCGGGGTTGTAGAGGGCCAGCGCGAGGTCTGCCCCGGCGGCGGCATCCAGCCGCTGCTCGACCACCGCCCACGGCTTCAGCTGGTCCGACAACGAGATAACGCAGAAGTCGTGGCCGAGCGGCGCCCCGACGCGGGCCGCGGCCGCCTGCATCGCCGACAGCCCGGGTACGACGCGTACCTCGATCTCACGGCCGTTCGAATCCTCCTCGAGCGCCTCCAATACGGCCGAGGCCATGGCAAAGATGCCGGGATCGCCCGAGGACACGACCGCGACATTCGAGCCGGCGGACGCGAGCTCGAGCGCGTGCCGCGCGCGATCGAGCTCAACCCGGTTATCGCTCGAGTGGCGCTGCTGACCTGAACGGGCCGGCACCCGATCGAGGTATGTCGTGTAGCCGATCAACACATCGGCCTCCCGCAGCTCGGCTTGCGCCTCGGGCGTGAGCCACTCGGGTCCGGCCGGTCCGAGACCGACGACCGAAACGCGACCCGGTCCCCCGTTGGCCGGCGGCCGCGCGCGCGCCGCCGGCACCAGCACAAGCGACATGTACGGCACCCGGTCGGAGATCTCGGCCAGCGGCGCGACTCGCTGCTGGGGCGAACTGGCGCGCTCGACGTAGATCCCGCGGGCGAGCAAGCCGGCGCGCTCCGCAGCGCCGCGCACCTTCGCGAACGTCCGCCCCAGCTTCATCACCACCGCCGCGTCGCTCGTGCGCAGCCGGGCCGCGAGCAGGTCGGCCGATAGCGTCCCGGGGAGGATCGTGAGGACGTCGTCGCGCCGCACGAGCGGCGTGCCCGCGGCCGCGGCGGCAGCGCTGAACGAGGTTACGCCGGGAATCACCTCGGTGGCGTAGCGAGCGGACAGCCGATCGTGGAGGTACATGTAGGAGCCGTACAGGAACGGGTCGCCTTCGCACAGGACGGCCACGTCGAATCCGGCGTCGAGGTGCGTGGCCAGCTCCTCGGCGCAGGCGTCGTAGAAATCGCCGATCGCGCCCTCGTACCCGCCCGGATGGTCCGTCGTCCCGGTTGTGACCGGGTAGCGCAGCGGCACTTCGATCTGCTCCGGATGCAGGAACGGTTCGGCGATCCGGCGCGCGACGCTGCGGCCGTGTTCAGCGCCCGGGTAGGCGATCACGTTCGCGGTCTCGATCACCCTTCGCGCCTTGATCGTCATCAGCTCGGGATCGCCCGGGCCGACGCCCACGCCATAGAGCGTCCCCGCGCTCACTGCACCGGGCTTGCGATCGCGTTGACGGCTGCGGCGGCGATCGCGCTGCCGCCGCGGCGGCCATGCACGATCAGGTGGTCGAGCGCGGAGGAGGCGAGCGCCGCCTTGGACTCGGCGGCACCGACGAACCCGACCGGGACGCCGATCACCGCCGCCGGTCTCGGCGCGCCGGTGTCGATCACCTCGAGCAGGCGAAACAGCGCCGTGGGCGCATTGCCGATGACGACGACCGCGCCATCCAGTCGATCTCGCCACAGCTCGACCGCGGCCGCTGTTCGCGTCGTCTGAAGGCGAGCGGCCAGCTCGGGAACCCCAGGATCAGAGAGCAGGCACCTCACCTCGTTGCCGGCGGGCAGGCGTGAACGGGTCACGCCCGAGGCGACCATGTTCGTGTCGCACAGAATCGGGGCGCCGGCGATTAGCGCGTGCGCCGCGGCCGTCGCGAACCCCGGCGACGTGTCGACGTCGTCGGCGAGGTCGACCATCCCGCAGGCGTGGATCATCCGCACCACGACGCGTTCGAGCGACGGTTCGAAGCGCTCGAGTGACGCCTCGGCGCGGATCGTGGCGAACGATTGGCGGTAGATCTCGGCGCCGTCGCGCAGGTAGAAATTCATCCTCGCCTACCCGCTCCGCAGTTGCGCTGACAGGCGGCATAGTGCTCGGGCGGGTCGGCCGCCGCCCGCAGGCGCGCCCGGCTGGCGGCGTGGCGGCGGACATCGCTCTGCGCGTTGGCGCAGGCGCCCATCCCGGCGCAAGCAGTGAGACCGAACCATCCCGAGTTGGGGTCATCGACGAACCCGAGCTCGCGTAACGCGGCCGGGTCGACGTCGAACGCGGTCAGCGTGCGGGCCACCCCGATCCGCACCTCCGGCACGAGCTCGGAGAGCCCGTCGAGCTGCCGGGGCGAGATCCGCCCAAGCGGCGGCATCACGGTCGCGGCGCGACGTCCGTCGGCCTGAACCTCGGTCCCCAATCGAACCTGGCGCGTGGGCCCGATCCCGGGGATCCGGCGGCCCTGGCGCGCCGCCGCTAACGCCTCGTCGACGCCGATTGACCCGCCGACCATGATCGTCACGTCCGCGGCACGCCCGTGCAGGCCCGTCCCGTCGTCGACGGCGAACAGGAACCGGGCGGAAAGGTTGACCAGCTCGGGGTCGGCGCACAGCCGGGCGTCCAGCTCCGCGACCACGGCGTCGACCGCCGGGCCGGCCAGCGGGCTGGCCAGGATGTTCCGGACGCGCTCGTGCGACGGTGAGGGCAGTAGCCCGGCCGCCGCCAGCGGTGCCGCTACCGCACCGTCGGCCAGACCGCGGATTTGCAGGCTCGCGCGCGAGGTCAGCTCGACGATCCCGTTCCCCAGACGGGACGCGCGCGCCACACCGCGCATCCCCCGGGT